>DAIQBS010000001.1:0-8598 GCA_036781025.1 Sphingobacterium sp.
AATGCAGAGTCTGCAGTAGTAAAACATATCTTTGGTAAAATGGATCAAGCGGTAGTGAACTTAGATCGTTTTGCTGCAGTAGCTGTTGCTCCTACATCATATTTGATTCAAGGTCAGCCTTATACAGCAAAAGTATTTCTTACAGCTTATGATTCAAAATCTACCCCTCAAATTGCTGTAAATGGTTCCGCATTGCAAGTTATAGATGGTCAGGGTACTTATTCAGTGAATACTTCCGCAGAAGGGGTATTTAATTGGAAAGGTACTATTCAAGTGCAACAGACAGATGGAACTGTGAAAACTTATGAAACAGAACCAATGTCTTATCAGGTAGCACGACCTTCCGGTGTGGTATCTGCAGATAAAATGAACGTATTATATATTGGAGTGGATAACCCGATTTCCGTTTCTGCACCTGGTATACCCAAAGAAAACCTGTTGGTTTCAGGATCTGGCGTTTCTATAGCTGGTTCAGGAGGTAAATATAATGCTCGTGTATCCGCGACTGGAGAGGCTACAGTAAATGTGTCGGCTAAAATTGGAGATAAAACACAGCAATTAAGCAGCACCAAATTTAGGGTAAAACGAATTCCTAAACCTACAGCGAGAGTAGCAGGTAAAACCGGAGGTCGTATTTCAGCAGCCCAACTGAGAGGTCAGAATGTTGTTGCTGCCTCCTTAGACAATTTTGAATTTGATGCAAAGTTCAGCATTTCCAAATTCAACATGTACATCGCTAAACCTAGAGTAGACCCTGTGGGGCCATACTCAACAAGTGGTTCAAATTTTAGTGCACAAATGAAATCAGGGCTTAGTGGAGTCACTAGTGGTTCCGTTGTCATGATTTACGATATAGTTGGTGTAGGTCCAGATGGGGTAGCTCAGAACTTGGATCCTATAACTTTTCAAGTGACTAATTAATGAGTGTAAGATGATTGCAAATATGAAAAAGTTGGTGTTTTCGGTCGCTATGTTAATTTCATTGCAGGCTTTGGCTCAGCAAGAGAATTTAACAAATAGCGTAGACCCCATAGATACTTTACCTCCAATTGATGGATATGTGATGAAATCGGATGTGGAGAATCGTAAGGTGGTTCCCTATGCAAATATTCGACAAACGGATATCGCCTTTAGTAAACGAGTATGGCGGGAGATCGATCTTCGAGAGAAATTTAATCAAGCCTTTGCTTCGCCTAAATCAAGTTTAATCAGCATCTTATTGGAGGCAATTCAAGCAGGAGAACTTAGGGCTTATGATCCTACCCCTACTAAAAATGATCCTAATGGAGATTCTTTTAAGACTTTATTAGCGCCAGATCAGGTGATGGCTCGTTTTGGTGGGGACTCTATTTTAGTAGAAGAGTTTAATGAAAATAATGAGGTCATTGGATCAAGTTATCAACAACGAGATTTTGACCCTACTCAAGTGGTTAAGTTTCGAATAAAAGAAGATTGGATTTTTGATAAGCAACGTTCCGTTTTTGAGGCGAGGATAGTGGGTATTGCACCGTTAATTACTCCTCAAATACCTGGGATGAGTGACCTTCCGGTCGGAAATGCAGCTGATAATACCGAAAATACGGCGGCCGATCCTTTTGATCCTTTTGCGGTGCAATCGGAAGAAACTGCTGAAACTAACGAAACGACAGTAGGAGATACTAATGTGCCGGCTCCAGTATTACCAACAGATACATTCGCTCCCCAAATAGATGCTACGCCAGCATTTTGGGTATATTTCCCTGAAGCTAGGCATATCTTAGTGAATAAGGAAGTGATGAATAGAAATAGTGATGCTACTGGATTAAGCTACGATGATGTGTTTATCAAAAGAATGTTCTCCAGTTATATTGTGAAACAATCAAACCCTGAAGACTTACGAATAAAAGATTATATTTCCGATGATTTAGAGCGATTATTCGAATCGGAACGCATTAAAAAATCACTCATGGATTACGAACAAGATTTGTGGTCCTATTAGAAAATTGACTTTAGTCATTTTTTTAGAAAATATTTCTACATAATTTGCTTTAGAAATGCAATAATTACTGTTAAGGTAATATTCAAAGCATATATTGTAGGAATATTTTTTTTATGTTTGTATAATTACAAAAAAGGTAAACTTGTGAAATTAAAACCTGTTAATAGTATCTCTGGCCTTGAACCGAAAGACTTTATAAAAGAATATTTAAATAAAAGTCAACCGGTTATTATTAAGGATTTTATCAGTAAAGATAGTCATTGTTGGAGCAAATGGAGTTACGACTATTTCAAAGAAATAGCGGGTAACGAACGGATTGATGTATATGGTCGTGAGGAAGAATCACAGAATCATGCAGCGAGTCCTCCGGTAGGGAAAATGAGTTTTGGAGAATACCTGGATTTGATCAGTAAGGAACCTACTGAACTTCGTTTATTCTTGTTTAATTTAATGAAAATCAGGCCCGAACTGAAAAAAGATGTCATTTATAATGATCTCACAGGAGGAAAAGTATTGCAATGGCTTCCATATATGTTTTTCGGAGGAGAGGGTTCTGCAACAAGAAATCATTTTGATATCGATATGTCTCATGTATTCATTTCGCAATTTCAAGGGGCAAAGCGGATTTGGTTGTTTCCGAATAATCAGTCGGATTTAATGTATAAATTACCTTATAACTTCCATAGTATTGCGAATCCAAAATTCAGTAAGGTGGAAGATTATCCCGGTATTGAATATTTAGAGGGATATGAAGCGGTAATCAATCCTGGAGAAACACTGTATATGCCTGCTGGTTGGTGGCATTATATTCAGTACGAAACCGAAGGTTATTCCATTTCGGTTCGTGCCTTAGCAAATTCCCTAAGTGAGAAATTGAAAGGGGCAAGAAATCTTTTTATCACGCGTCATTTTGATGATACTATGCGTAAGATATTTAAGGATAAATGGCTGGATTATAAAATTAAAACAGCAAAAAGTCGTGCAAATAGAGCGATGAAGAAATTTAAAAATCTTAAATAATAAAACAAATAAGAGGTCTTCCAAGAGACCTCTTATTTGTTTTATTATTATTCCTGATCTATTTCTTCGTTTACTTTATTTTCCAAACTATACTTATAAAATAGCTGGTAGGGATCTGAAGGATATGTTTTAGCTTCCGGATGGTGTTTGAAAGGTATATTAGGATTGAATAAATCTTCCAGTTGCGTTCTTAGAAATTCTACAAATCGGTCTTTCTGTTCTTCCAGATAGGAATCTATAAAAATCAATTGGCCAGATTTATTTCTAAAATTCGTTCCATCTTCTCGCATTCTTCTGGCTACATATAAATGAGGTTCAAGACCCGATATGCCTTTGACCTGTTCATATACATACGCATAGAATAAAGTTTGAAGTAAGGCTTTGTTGGTTGTGTTTTCACTGAATACAGTATCTAGATTAGAAAACAGGACTTCATCTGCTCCAGTTTTATAGTCTACAATTCTCATTTTACGTTCCCCATCTTTTGTAATGACTTCATCCACTCGATCGATGATTCCAAAAAGTTTTATTTTTTCCAATTTACCTGCTATATTGATTTCGAAATCCAGGAAATAATCTTTACTATTTTCTAACTCAATGACTCGGATGGCTTGGTATTCCTCCATGTCATAGCTGAGGTATAGTTTTACATATTCACTGGCAATTTTATGCATGATCCTTTGTAAACTGTTTAAATCATCCATGCTAGGCAGCTCAGAGGCATACACTTTTCCCATTTCCTGCAATACCAACTGATCTACAATTTCGAGTTTATCTTTGAATATGGAAGTGTTTGTAAAATCTTCCAATCCTACCAATGGCGTTAATAAATGCTCCATACATTCATGGATAATGGTTCCCAATTTATTCATTTCAAATTCTTGGGATACAGTAGGAGGTTCTTTGATTTCAGCAATATATTTGATAAAAAACTGAATTGGGGAATGGAGGTAAGTCGTGAAAGCTGATGCGGATAATGGTTTTCCTTGGACTACGTATTTCGTAATTAAGGCATTCCAGATTTCTTCTTTCTTCTCAATGATTAATTCCTGAGGTTGTGCTGGAAATAATAGCGGTTGCTGTTGAATATGATGGATAAAATTGAAATTTGTTTCAAATTCCAATTGTTTTATAAATCGGCTTTCTTCACCAGTACTGTTTTCGTCGATAATACCATTGTAAAAGAGGTAAATATCCTGGCTATATTGAAAATGTCTATAAAAAAGATAAGCGGAAAGTGCATCCTGATTTTCTAAAACTGGTAACTGATAGGCTTTTCGTAGGTTATTCGGGAGAAATGTAGGTGAACCAGCAATTTTTGGTAATATACCTTCATTGGCACCTAATATAAATACTTGGTCAAAATTTAAACATCGACTTTCTAATAAACCCATGATTTGAATACCAACCAATGGATCTCCTTGAATGGCAGAGTTGATGGATACGATGGCTTTTCGAATCAATCCAATTTGAAAACCGATGCTTAATTGTTGTAAACGGTCAAAACCCAACTGCAATTGAAGGATTACTTTCTTGAGTTCGATTAATAAATCAACTTCGATTCGATTAATACGCTCCTGTTGTTGAATGGCTTGTAGTAGATCTGAAACCATGCGAAGGAGTACGTTTGTTACCTGTTCATCCTGTCTAATGGGTTGAAAATAGTAAGGAATAGCCGAGCTATCGATAGCAATCTCATGAATAGGAACTTCGAATAATTGTTTTTCTGAAATTTCTTTTTGTATGTTTTTTTGTTGTAAGAGGCTTACTCGAGCTAAAGGATGAGCAATAAAAGTCTCTAATAAAGTATAAGGAATTTTATCTTTCTTATGTTGAGAAATTTGCAGTTGAATATCCATCCATAAATCGATAAATCCATAAATTGGAGATTGTATTAGGGGATAACCGGTGGTAATATTGACCTCATAAGCTGGTAGACTTTGTAATAAAGGTACCAATAGACTTTCATCCGCTAATAAAATTGCTGTAGTTTTTGTTGGATCTGTAATTTTTTGATGGTTAGCCAACAGAACGTCATGAAGCAGTTTAGTTTCACTGTTTTTTCCTAAGCATTTGTAAATATGAACATCTGCCGGATTATTATTAATATGATCTTGAAAGTCGCCTAATGCATTAACTAAGCCAGTTTGCAGGCAGTTTTTTCGAATAAATAAACCCGCTTCCTGAATGGGGTCATTCATATAATGTTGATCTGCATCAAAATAGAAAAGAGCTTTTCCTTGTTCTTGCCACTTTTTGAATAAGGTAGCCTCAGCTTTATTTAAGGCGTTAAAACCAATAAACAATACTTTCTTATATTCGTTAATAAAGTCTGGCTTTTCAGCACGATCTTCCGCCAATTCACGGTAAATACTGGCATGATTGATTTGTTCTTCGGAGATTAATTTTGCCTTAAACGCTTGATATAATCTTGGAAGTCTTCGCCATAATTTTAAGAATCGCTGTTGGACAGCCGTATGGCCCTGTTGACTAAAGGTTTGCCAAAATTGCTTTATAAAATGGATTTGTTCTTCGGTAAAATGTTGAAAGACGACATCAATTTCCGTTTGATCATGAAGTTCCATAAAAACCTGATCTATAGGAACTAGGTCATAATCCAACTGGTTGAAATCACTTAAAATAATTTCGGCAATTGGATAGAATTCCTCCAATGATTCAGGTTCTAATCCTTCTTGAAATAATAATTCGTTGTGAAGCTCAAACAGGTAGAAGAATTGGCTGAGTGAACTTGCTAAGGTTTTGCTCGTTGATTTAGCAAGAAACTCTTGAATTGTAAAAAATTGTGGAGACCACAAAGCTTGTTGGTAAACATCAACGAGGTGTTTTTTCAAATAGGTAATTGGTCTTTTGTTATTGAATACAATAGCAACATCTGCTAAGTCAGATCCAAATAGTTGTTGTATATCTTGTGCAATAATGCGAAGAAATGGCTGTATCATAATTTTTTAACTAACTTGAACTAATTCGCGTGTCTTGGCATAATATAAATAACCTTTTACATTTTGATAACCAATGCTTTGTAAAGCGTCTATGTACATGTCTACTTGTTCTTTATGCTTGCTGTAATTACTTTGTGTAAATTTGAAATCGAGCACAATCGTTTCGCTTGGACTACTGAATACTTTGTCCGGCCTTTTGGTTACTCCTCCATCGATGAGAATACTTGCCTCGTTCCAAATTTTATAGTCACCAGAAAGCCATTGTTTAATGATGGGATGCTTCCAAATTTGGTTGATTTCGTCAAGTAAAATTTCCCGTTCTGTACTGGCAATAACACCTTCTTGAATATATTGATTTACTAACCTATCGATATCATTTTCCTCATAGACTTGCGCAATAATTTCATGGGCCAGCTCACCATATTGAGCAGCTTTCTCCAATAGTAAAATTTGGTTGATGTTCTCTTTGACCGTTTTACTAAAAACCTTATCTAATTCTGTTGATAGGGGGTATGTCACAATAGCAGTAGGTCTAGTTGAGGTTGATATTTTATCATCTTTTTCCAAAGGAATAATTTCCTGAATATCCAATTGTTGGTTTTTCAATTGAAATGGAGATTGCTCTGCTGCAAGCGCTTGATATAGAAGGTCTGAGATGTATTCGTTTTTAATATCGTATCCTACAACTTCGTCCTCTTTCTTTTTATCCCTAATTTCTTTAAATAATGGAGCTGTGATATATAGATGTTGCTTAGCACGCGTATTTGCTACATAGAATGTGTTTAAGGCATCCATATAATTAAATAACATTTCTTCATAGTATTGCTTATAGAAAATGGATCGGCCTAAGGCTTGGGTATATTTTACTGGAATTTTACCCAAGGTTTCGAATTCCGTGTCTGCTACAGAAATCCAAAAATCTGAATTAATCATTCCGTCAATAGACCAGGATGAATAGGGGATCATAACCACATCATAGGCTAGGCCTTTTGATTTGTGGATGGTGGTAACTTCAATGGCATTTATTTCATCATTTGTAGGTAACACTGCGCGCTGCCCATCTTCTTCCCAGTATTCTAAAAACTGAATAATTCCTCGATCGCCACGACTGGAAAACTGCGTGATGATATCTTTGAATGCTAATAAGTAGGGTAAATGTATGCTTCCAGAAATGCCTAATTCGTAAATTTCAATTAATTTTTCAATTAGATGAACTAAAGGCATTTTTTGCAATACGGACCATTGTTCGATGAGTTGCTTGGGTAGAATTTCAGTGAGCTTAGCTAAACTATTATCTTTAAAAGTGAGCCAGATCTTGGGATCAAAGGATGATTCTCCTTTGATTAATTGATAGTAATAGCAGAGGTTCGCATGAATAATGACATGTTGATCGGATTGAAAAACTAATGCCTTTAAGGTTTCCAGGATTAGTGCTATGCCATGATTGGAAGTTAAAGTAAGCGCATCTCCGGATACGACATCAAAACTCAGGTGATGCTCCTGCTTATAGCGCATTAATGCGTGTATAACAGTTTGTGCTTGTTTATTGCTGCGCACAAGGATACCTATTTGAGTTGGTTCGTATCGTCCAGATTGGATCCATTCGCCTATTTTTTGACATAAGGTCGTCGTGGCTAGATCCATGATTTGGTTGTTACGATACCTATTGTCGGTTACTGGAAAAAAATTAATTTCTAAAGATCCTTGAGGTTCTTTTGTGTCTAATTTTTTTGCAGGTATCTGTTGTTCGCTTCCTGCATAAGCTTTAATTAATAATTCAGCATTTCCTGAAGTATTCCACCAACCTTTACCTTCCTCATTTAATACTTCATTAACCTTATCATTCAATACTTGTTGAAGTAAGGTAGGGATACTTGTAAACAAGTAATTGTTTAGTTTAATGATGTTGGCTAAACTTCGGTGATTATTGTCCAGACTGGAGATAGTTAAAAAACGATTTTGGTCTGAATCTGTTAAATGAAAATTGTTGATGACTTGTTGTTCTACCTGACTTAATAATATTCGCCAGTCTCCATTTCTCCAACGGTAAATACTTTGTTTTACATCTCCTACTATGAGGTGCTCATTCCATTTTCCGTTGCTTGTACTTAGGGCATTTAATAATAAAGGACTGTAGTTTTTCCATTGGATTCTTGATGTGTCTTGAAATTCATCAAATAAGAAATAACGGTATCTATTTCCAATTTTCTCCCATATAAAAGTTGGATCATTATGCTCGTCCAATCCAAGTTTATTTAATAAGATTTGGGCATCTGAAATTAGTTGCGCACTGTTTTCCTTTCTCCACACACTTAATAATTCGCTCATTTCTTTAAGTAACCTTAAATAATATAAGTTAGACTGAACAGCTTGAAATGCGATGTAGCGTGCAAAGTGTTTTTGTAAAGCTATGATGCTATCCAAATAGGGTTGAAGGGCAAAAATAAGATCGTAGCGGATTTCTTTGGATTGATCGGTAAATTCGGCTTCATTCTTCGCTAAGGCGACGAATTTATCGAATATCTTTTCTTGAATTTCGGTATTGGAAAGTTTGTGAATTTGTGAGGATATTTTACTGGCAGTGACGAGCTTATTCCTAGATTTTCCTTTCATTTCGGATTCATCGATTCCTAACTTTCG
>DAIQBS010000001.1:8613-16263 GCA_036781025.1 Sphingobacterium sp.
TCTTCTTGAAATGCTTGAATGGAACTAGATAAAGCAGCTAGGAATTCATCGCTTTTGTTGGATATTTCTGTATGAAGGAGATTGAATATTTGATGGCTATCTGCAGCTTGGATATAGCTGTCAAATTCTTGAAAATTTTCTGAAAATATTAAGCCCGCCAAAGAAGTCAATTGCTGACGATAGTTCCAATTTTCATTGTTGTTAATCTTCTGTTCCGCAAATCCAATAATCCAATCCAGTAATTCAGGTTTTTCATCCAATAATTGATTTAACATGATGGTTAAGTCCTGTTTTACTTTGCTTGTATTCATTTCAATGCGGTAGCCCGCATCTAAATTGAGTTCATACGTAAAACTGCGTATTACTTTTTGTGAAAAACCATCGATGGTGCTAACAGAAAAATGGCTGTAATCATGTAATATCTTTCGATAAATTTTAAATGATTTTTCTTGAATAGTAGTTTTATTCCATTGCGGATTTTGATTCAGAATTTGAGAACGGTATTGATCGATGAAGTTGCTATCACTTCCTACAGCTAATCCCTGCAAGACGGAAAGTATACGTTCTTTCATTTCTGCAGTCGCCTTATTGGTAAATGTGACTGCTAATATTTCACGGTAATTCGTTTCTTTTTCTAATAAAAGAGCAATATAGTGAATGGTTAGACTGAAGGTTTTACCAGATCCTGCGGAAGCCTTTAGAATCGTTAAAGGAGCTACATTTTTCATGTTATGAAGGTAAGAAAGTAAATGCAATATTGGAAGATACTAGCAAAGGATGGTGAATCTAAGTGAATATGAGTTAATGCCTTCATGGAGAAGATGTTAATCGTATTAAGAGAATTATAATGAAAGATAAAGTGTTGTTTTTCAAATAAAAAAAAATTCTTATCTTTGCGTCCCCTCTAGCATGAAGTTCGGGGGATATGTTGAATACATAAAAAAAATAAAAAATGGCAACTAAAATCAGATTGCAAAGACACGGTAAAAAAGGAAAACCTTTTTTCCATGTAGTAGTAGCAGATGCACGTGCTCCACGTGATGGTAAATTCATCGAGCGTTTAGGTTCTTACAACCCAAACACTAATCCAGCAACTATCGTTTTGGATTTTGAAAAATCATTAGACTGGATAAACAAAGGTGCTCAACCTACTGACACTGTTCGTGCTATCCTTTCTTACAAAGGTGTTTTATACAAAAAACACTTACAAGGTGGTGTGAAAAAAGGTGCTTTCGATGAGGCAAAAGCTGAAGAGCTTTTCGCTAATTGGTCAGAAGGAAAAACTGCTCAAATCGAAGGTAAAAAATCAGGTTTAGCTAAAACTAAAGATGATGCTAAGCAAGCAGCTTTAGCGGCTGAAGCTAAGAAAAAAGAAGAAAAAGCAGCAGCTATCGCCGCTAAAAATGCTCCAGTTGCTGAAGAAGCAGCAGAGGAAGCTACTGAAGAAGCTACTGAAAACACTGAAGAAACAGAAGGCTAGTCCTTTTCAATTATTCGAAGAAGCCGATTTCATAAGAGATCGGCTTTTTTTGTTATCGTAATTTCTATTTTTTTGTATTAAGTATAACCATGTCCATTCGAAAGTTATAAACATAAAAAGGGCCTGTCCTTATGGACAAGCCCCTAGAATTAATCAAACTTATGAAAATTTATTGTGTTGGGTTCTGTGTTAAAGTTCCTGGATAAGAGTTGATTGCATCTTGTGGGATGTAATAAGTTACTCTAAAATCGGTAGCTGCTACATCTTCTGTTTGTTTATGCGGACCAGGGTATCTTCTTACCAAAGGCTCACCGTTACGGAACACATCATAGCTGCGCTCTGCTTGGTAGGCTAATTCCAATTGTCTTTCTTTATCAATTAATTTACTAGCGTTACTCGCATTTAATGTGACATATCCACCACCAATAATGGAACGAGTTCTGATTAAATTCAAATCACTAAGTGCTTCCGCATATTTACCTTGTTTAGCTAATGCCTCTGCACGATTTAAATACACTTCACTTAATCTGCTGATGATTGGTGAATGTAGGTGGGAGTTTTCTCCTTCTTTAGAACATTTAGTGATGTAAAACTGCGGATATACACGATTTAAAGAAATGTAATTATCAATGAATCCTTGATAGGTCTTGCCTTTATAGTTAATACTGTAAAGTCCCTGAGCGGCATCTACAGCTGTTAACGTATAGGTTTCTTCTCCATCTTTACAAGTAATTGTGCTGCCACTCCTCGTCGTCGGAGCCTGTACATAATTTAAGGTATTACCGGTATCATCTTTAATAAAACGGAACACTTCCGTATACTTACCGGTGGTTTCATCTACCGCATAGGTAGGTTCAATAAATGAAGCTCTGGCATCTACAATTTTATAGCTGTCAGGTCTCCAGTCGTTTCTGCCAGTTTCGTTTAATAGATCGATGTATTTTGCGCTAGCATACATCTCTCCCCAACCCATTCCACCGATATTGGCATACATACCTCCGATACCATAATAGTGATCGTAACCTGAAAATTCAGAAGCAACGCGTTTAATAGCGAATATGGTTTCCTCATTATCCTCTGGTTTAAGGGTGTTGTATTTCATCGATTGTTCACGTGATAGTAAACTATATTTATTGGACCCAATCACTTTATCCGCATATTCTACAGCAAGTTTCGCAAATTCTGCATTGGGAGCTGAATAAGTACCACTCATGTATAAATATACCCTGGATAATAAAGCTTGAGCAGCTTCTTTGGTTCCATAAATAGAAGTCTTACTTAATGTCATTAATGACTCTGCCTTTTTTAAATCGGCAATTACTTGATCATAAGTCTCCTTTACTGTAGAGCGATCCGGTAAATTTAAATCTCCGAATACATCATCAGGGGTGCCATTTACAATAGGAACTCCTAAGTTTGTTGTAGGATTTTGGTAATAAGGTTTGCCATATGCACGAACTAAATAGAAGTACATTAATCCGCGGATATAATAACATTCTCCGATACTTTGATCAATTTCGGCACTTTTCCCTTCTTCCAATAATTTAATAGCATTGGATGCTTGAGCAATTGCTTTATAGCTGGAATTCCAAAAGGTGGTAAGTCGTCCATTATTTGGAGTACGCGCAAATGATATAAATTCATAAAAAGCATCGGTAGATGAGCCGCGGATCATCATATTATCACCTGCATATTCTCCAGCTCTGTGCATGGGGTCTGACCAAGCTTTTAATTGGGCATAAGCACCTGTGATTAGCGCATCAGGACTTTGACTTGCTTTATCGGAATCTAAGGATCCGTAAGGTAATCGTTCTATTTCGCAGGAACTAAACAGTGCTGCGGACATTAAAACTAAATATATCTTTTTCATAAGTTGTAATCAAAAAATTAAAATGTAACATTGAAGCCAAACATGAATTTGCGAGTCGCTGGATAAATGGAAGGTCCCGCAGTACCTAAAATTGCTCCTGTGCTTTCGTTTATTGACATTTCCGGATCAACGCCTGAATAGTTGGTGATGGTAAATAAGTTTTCTCCTGTTAAGAATAAACGAACATTTTTTAGATGGTATTTCGATAAATTCAGGTTATAGCCTAAAGTTAAGGTACGAAGTCTCAAAAAGTCGTTATCTTCTAAATATCTAGATGATGCAGAGTTTCCTTTGTCTTGGTTGTTGTATTTAGCCACAGGGTGAGTTGCTTGGTCGCCTGGTTTTTCCCAACGTACCCAACCGTCTTGTAATTTCACTTGGTTTCTATCGGTATATGTACCGTCTGAATCGTATTCTTGACGGAAGTAATTGTAGGTCATTCCACCAATAGAATAGCCGAAATTGGCATTTAAATCAAAATCTTTGTAACTCAAGAAGGTGCTAAATCCACCAAATAATTTTGGTGCTGAATTGCCTAGTTTTTGAAAGGTAGCAGCAGAGTAATTCGAAGTTGTTGTTCTGGAGGTTTCATTTCCGTCCGCGTCTTTTTCTACTTTGTACCATAATGGTAAACCATCATCAGGATTTACTCCTGCCCATTCTTTCATGTAATACGTGTCTACAGGTAAGCCTAGTTCAAGCATACGTTGAGCGGAACCAGCAATGTTTGAACCATCGCCAATGATGACAGGTCTTACAACATAATTACCTTGAGCATCGCGAGTAGGGTATAACTTGGTTAATTTATTGACGTTATGACCAACATTGATGTTTAAGTTCCATACGAAGTCTTCTTTGCGAATGATATCTCCACCTAAGGAAACTTCGATCCCTTTGTTGTTCATTTCACCAATATTTTTCCATAAGGATGTTACTCCAACTAATCCTGAAATAGGTACCGCATATAGGATGTTTTTTGTATCCTTATTGTAATAATCTACTGTTAATTGGATTCTATTTTGTAGAAATGCTGCTTCAAGACCTGCACCAGAAGTGTAGGTGTTTTCCCAAGTTAAATCAGGATTACCAATTTGGCTAATTAATGCTCCTGGTTTTTCGTTGTAACTCGATGAAGCGGAAACAGAATAAAGACTGTATTGCGGGTATAGTGAATTAGGAATATTACCTGCAGTACCGTAAGCAGATCTTACCTTCAGGTTGTTAATCCAATCGGCATTAAACCATTCTTCATTATGAATATTCCATCCTGCACTAATAGAGAAGAAATTTCCGTATTTATTATTATCTCCAAAATAAGAAGCACCGTCTCTACGGAAAGTTGCTTGACCTAAGTATTTATTTGCAAAAGCATAACTTGCAGAAGCAAGAACGGATTGTTTAGCCCATTCACTAATGCCACCTTTGGTTTTTTCTGGTTTAGCGACTACATCTAAGACCTCAAATCCTGGAATAAAACCTGTGCCTGCAACATCTAAACTTTTTGTTGTATAATCGTTGAATTCGTAGGTTAAAAATCCATTCAAGTTATGTTGTTCCCAAGTTTTATTGAAACGAAGGATTTGGTTCGTATATCTTTTGCTGTATTCTGAACGGTAATTGGTTAAACGACCAGTTACCCCAATTGCTGCATTGGAACGAGGATCTTCGTACCCAAATGAAGAATAGTTGTTGAAAATATAGTTGTTTACCGAAGAGAATGTTAACCAATCTGTTAATTTCACATCGAAATCTAGATTACCCATTAACTCGTAATTGGTATTTCCATATTTATTCCATTGTAAGTCGTACAGGTAATTGGTACTGGCATTATTCACCCATGTACTGGAACGGTGAGGTACTAAAGCTCCGTTTTCGTCATAAGGGCTGTCCCAAGGAAGGTTTGAATACATGGCTGTAGTGGAATATTGTTTATCGTCTACCCCACGTCTTGCTCCAACTAAACTTGGTTTAATGGTTAACCAGTTGGTAGGTTTGAAAACGGTATTTAAGCGTACATTGTATCGGCCATAATCGTAACCTTTTACAGCTCCTTTTTCGTTGTAATAACCTAATGATAAATAGGATTGTACTTTTTCTGTACCTCCGTTTAAAGAGACATTGTGATTTTGAGTGAAACCGTTGCGGGTTGCTAAATCCCACCAATCAAAGTTGCTGTTTTTAAGATTTTCTTTCCAACGAGGAAATTTAATAACATCGGCATTGGAAAATGAAGCATAATAATCGTATAATTCGGAACCATTCATCATTTGAAGGTTGCCGTTTGTTAGTTCATTGAATCCTAGTTTAGTCGAATAGGAGACACTTAAGTCCTTAGAAGAAGGTGATTTGGTAGTGACCACAATAACACCATTGGCTCCTTGTGAACCATAAACAGAAGTCGAAGCAGCATCTTTCAACACCGTCATGTTCTCGATGTCATCCGGATTTAAATCGCCTGGATTATTTCCAAAAATAACCCCGTTGATTACCCATAGAGGACTGGTAGAGCCACTTAATGTTGCTTGTCCACGAATGACAACACCACCGCGAGCTCCTGGACGACCCACTCCAGGTGCGACATAAACACCAGGTGCTTTTCCATTCAACATGTTTTCAACAGAAGGTGTGGTAATATCTCTCAATTTAGAACCTGTGACAGTAGATAGGGAACCCGTTAAGCTTTCTTTCTTTTGGGTAGAACCATAACCAACCACAATTACCTCATCGATGCTGTCTGAAGATTCCGTTAGGTTAATGGATATAGTAGATGCTGTAATGGTAACTTCTTTTTTCTCATGTCCAATAGCGGATATCACTAGAGTTTGTCCAATAGTTGCATCAATTGAGAATTCACCAGCATTATCAGAAGAAGTAGCTTTGCTAGGGTTTTCCTTGATGGATATCGTTGCTCCTCCAATAGGTCCTGAACTATTCATGACCTTTCCTCGAATAGTTTGTTGGAAATTAGTCTCCTTGAGCGGATTCGGCCAATGGTTTGGCATTGCCTTCGCCTCAAGATGACTGAAGGATGCTAGTATAAAAGCTGCTGAAAACGGGCATAATGTACTAGCTAAAAAAAAATTGAGTAATCTTTTTTTATACATATTAATTCAATTAAAGTTTTTAAGGTTCTGGGGAACCATAATTAGGGTTTGTTTAGGTACAATGATATAAGAATTGTTAGTTAAAATATTTAGTAAAGTGATATCAAACGATTGCTCAAATTGTGCAAACGATTGATATTGTAACGAATAATTGAATTAATTAGCAATAGTTTATTTAATAATGACATTTATTTATTATTATTATTAATTTCAATAATTATGTTTTATACATGTCTTTAGTTAAATAATTGAATTTATTTATTCACCTAACTCAATTATTTTTAGAAATAATGGTTATGGTTTATCATTTAGCATGAAGGAATATTTTACTTGGAGGTATTCTTAGATAAATGCTTATTTTTGCGTTTTAATCGACAACATGACAATAGATCAAAGTTTTTATATAGGTTATATCAGTAAGACGAGAGGATTGAAAGGGGAATTGCAATTATTCTTTGAATTTGAAGAATATGATGCATTGGATTTAGATATCATCTTTGTAGAAATAGATAAAAAACTAGTGCCATTTTTTGTCGATGAAATTAAAATACAGAACAATAGTACGGCATATGTTCATTTTGAAGATGTAGATCACATCGATAAAGCCCAACCACTTGTACGGAGAAAAATGTATTTACCATTGGACAAAATGCCTGAACGTGATCCTAATGATTTTAGGTATACCGATTTGGTGGGTTATTTAGTCATTGATGAAGTAGCGGGAGAATTGGGAGAAATTACAGAAGTGCAGGAGATGCCTCAACAGTTTATTGCTACAGTTGCTATGGAGGAGCGGGAAGTTCTGTTTCCACTAAATGAGGATTTAATTGTGGGGATAGACCAAGAGGAGGAAGTGATTGTGGTTAAGCTTCCGGAAGGATTAATCGATATGTATCTGGAGCAATAAAATAATTCTTAGTATCTTTTTTAGGATAATATTTTGGTATTCCTTTAGGATTAACGATATTAGCCATCGCTTATAGAGAAAGGTAGAGGGAATAGACCCGGTGAAACCTTAGCAACCTGACTCATGTCAAGGTGCTACATTCTACTCACATTAAGTTGAGAATGATAAGTGAAGGAACACAGCTATTGTGCATTTTCTCTAAGCCTAAAATATCCAAAAAAAAGATGAAGATAGTAGATCACATTAAAAATGCGCAGGGCAATACTTTGTTTTCCTTTGAATTGTTACC
>DAIQBS010000001.1:16273-113269 GCA_036781025.1 Sphingobacterium sp.
ATAGAGAAAGGTAGAGGGAATAGACCCGCTGAAGCCTTAGCAACCTGATACATTCAAGGTGCTACATTCTACCCCGAAAGGGAAAGATAAGCTGCAAACCAGACCCATCCTGCGTTTTCTCTAAGCCTTAATATATTTTTATGAAAATAGTAGATCATATTAAAAACGCAAAAGGTAAAACGTTATATTCATTCGAGTTACTTCCTCCAGCTAAAGGTCAGGGTATCCAAAGTATTTTTAAAACAATGGATGAATTGATGGAATTTAAACCTCCATTCATTGATGTTACCTACCATAGAGAGGATTATTTATATAAGCAACATTCCAGTGGTTTGTTAGAGCGTGTTTCTTATCGTAAGCGTCCTGGTACTGTGGCGATTTGTGCAGCAATTATGAGTAAGTACAAAGTGGATGCTGTGCCGCATTTGATCTGCGGGGGTTTTACTAAAGAAGAAACTGAAAATGCATTGATCGATTTGAACTTCTTAGGTATCGATAATGTGCTAGTGTTGCGTGGTGATGCTAGAAAGGGAGATGCAGATTTTATCCCTACACCTGGAGGTCATGCTTATGCCACAGAATTGTTGGAACAGGTGGTGGATATGAACAATGGTCGTTATCTGCATGAGGATATCACTATCGCTGAGAAAACTAATTTTTGTATTGGCGTAGCTGGTTATCCTGAGAAACATTTTGAAGCTCCAAATTTTAATACCGATTTCAAATGGTTGAAAAAGAAAGTGGAGATGGGAGCAGAGTTTATTGTGACTCAAATGTTTTTTAATGTTGAAAAATATAAAGAGTTTGTCATTAAATGCCGTGAGAATGATATTCATGTGCCGATTATTCCAGGTTTAAAACCGTTAACCAGTAAAAATCAATTGATCACCTTACCTCGTATATTTCATCTAGATATCCCGGAGGATTTAAGTGATGCGGTGTCTGATTGTAAAACAAATGCTGATGTAAGGCAAGTCGGTGAGGAATGGCTGGTTCAACAATGTAAGGAATTGATTGAATTTGGCGCTCCGGTTTTGCATTTCTATACCATGAGTAATCCTGGTCCAACGAAGAAAATCGTCGAGAAGTTAGTATAGTTTGTACTAATGTAATTTATAAGAAAGGTAGACCAAAAATCTACCTTTTTCTTTTTTAGATATTTTTTTCTTGAGAACCCAGGATATTAAACTTATTTTTGAGAAAATAAAACAAGATGCCAAATCCAAACAATAGAGCCGATATTAAAGTAGGAATGTTAGTGAATATCATTCTTAAAAAAGATCAGCGGACTGGTGAACTGACCGAAGGGATTGTAAAGGCTATCTTAACATCTGCTACCTATCATAGCAGGGGGATCAAGGTGAAATTGACGGATGGCCAAGTTGGACGAGTGGCTGAAATCATTGAAGATGATTTTTAAAAAATAAAACAGGCTATTGTTTCCCAAATCTGCTCCTTTCTGCCTATAGCATTATATTTTCTTTTATCAATTTTTTAGAGCGATAAAACTTCCATTGTTAAATACTGTTAATGCTTAAAAGTCTTAAGAAATTCTTCTTTACTTTTATTTGGTATTAACGACTAAACTATGAAGAAGTATAATCAATGGAACAACCTATTGGGTTGGAGTTGTGGCCTAATTGCAACGGTGGTTTATATTTTATGTGCGGAAAAGACAACAAGCTGGTGGGATAATGGGGAATTTATAGCTTCAGCGTATAAATTGCAGATTGTTCATCAACCAGGTGCTCCGTTGTTTCTATTAATTCAGAATTTATTTTCCAATTTAGCTTTGGGTAATGAAGCAAACATTGCCTATATGATGAATGTAGGATCGGCAGTTTGCAGTGGCTTGACGATTGTCTTCTTGTTTTGGACCATCACCGCCCTCGCTAGAAAAATATTGTCGAAAAGTGAAGATGAACCACACCTGAATTCTATAAAAATATTTGGTGCAGGATTGGTCGGTGCCTTGGCCTATAGTTTTTCGGATACATTTTGGTATTCTGCTGTGGAATCGGAAGTTTATGCGATGTCCTCCTTATGTACGGCAATAGTTTTTTGGTTAGCCATGAAATGGGAGCGTAGAGCTGATGAGGAAGATGCTAATCGTTGGCTGTTGGTTATCGCTTATGTTATGGGGCTTTCCATCGGAGTGCATTTGTTAAATTTGTTGACAATTCCTGCTTTGATGCTGTTGATCTATTTTAGAAAATCTAATAAAATCAATTGGAAAGGTATATTAAAGTCTTTATCTTGGGGAGTCCTTATATTAGGCTTCATTTTATGGGGAATTATTCAATACTCCGTTAGGATTGCTGCTCAGTTTGATCTATTCTTTGTCAACTCGTTGAACTTATCTTTTGGATCAGGTATTTTATTTTTTGTCCTCTTATTAGTTTCTGGTTTAGTGTTTGGTTTATGGTATGCTAATAAGAAAAGAAAACCCATGCTTCAACTTATGCTTTTATCTTTAGCATTTGTTTATGTAGGTTTTAGTTCATATTCCTTGCTAGCGGTTAGATCTCATACAGATATTTCCTTAAATAATAATATTCCGGATAATGTATTTTCTTTCTTGGGTTATTTGAGTAGGGAACAATACCAAAGTGAACCTCTATTGACAGGTCCTAACTTTAGTTCACGAATAACAGGGATTAATACAAAATTAGATTATCGTAAGGATTCGGATCAATACGAGGCTATTCCAGCGACTTCGGGATATCAATACGATAAAGAAGTGTTTTTTCCTCGAGTCTATAGTGAAAAACATAGCTCATTTTATCAGCACTATTTAGGGTTAAAGGAAGGAGAGGAGCCATCTTTTGCAGATAATATGAGGTTCTTTTTTGATTATCAGCTTAACCATATGTATACTCGCTACTTCCTTTGGAACTTTGTTGGTCGTCAGAATGACCAGCCTGCCCAATTCGGATATACATCTGGAAATTGGTTGTCTGGTATTGCTTTCATAGATGATCTTAGGCTTCCTGGACAGGGAGAGTTAAGTGATTTTTTCCAAAATAACCCTACTAGAAATACCTATTTCTTCCTGCCGTTAATTTTAGGAATAATAGGGCTTATTTGGCAATGGAAAAAAAGTAAAAGGGATACGGCTATTGTCGGGTTGTTGTTTTTCTTTACAGGGATAGCGATTGTGCTGTATCTGAATCAGACTCCAATGCAACCTAGAGAGCGGGATTATGCGTATGCGGGATCATTTTATGTTTTTGCTATTTGGATAGGGTTAGGCATGATTGGTTTGACGGAGTTTTTACAGAAATATACTGTTTCATGGAGCAAACCTATCGCTTACGGATCATTAGCGTTAGCATTATTGATGGGACCTATTTTGTTGGTAAAAGAGAATTGGGATGATCATGACCGATCTGAGCGCTCCATGAGTAGAGATGTTGCATATAACACGTTAATGTCCTGTGATCCAAATGCCATCTTGTTTACGTATATGGATAACGATACTTTTCCGTTGTGGTATTTGCAAGAAGTAGAAGGGATTAGAACGGATGTTCGCGTCATCAATTACGGATATCTGCAATCAGATTGGTATGTGAAGCAAATGATGCGTGATATGAATACTTCTAAAGCACTACCTATAGGTTTTACTTATGATCAAGTAAAGAAAGGAGTGAGAGATGGAATTAGGGTCTTGGATATGGGAATTGAGGGTTATTCGGATATTGACAAATTGTTAGCTGTTATGTTGTCTGATAATCCAAAAGATCAGGTACAGATGGCTGATGGTAATTCTGAAAATATACTTGCCAATCAAAAATGGCAGTTAAAAATCAATAAGGAAGAGGTTCAAAAGCATTTGAATATTCCAAAGGAATGGCAAGCTGCCATACCTGAGTATATGCAATGGGAATTTAAACAGAATTATGTGTCGAGAGCAGAATTGAGCTTGATGAGTATTCTTGTTAATAATCAATGGGAACGTCCTATTTACTTTACAACTTTAAGTCCTAATAGCATATTCATGGGAATGGATAAATATTTAGCATCCGAAGGATTAGTTTATCAGTTAATGCCTGTTGATTTAGGACAGCCTGCGAAAGAATCAACATTGGTAAATACGGATAAAATACATCAACATGTTCAAAAAACGTATGCTTGGAATGATTTATCGAAGATTGAACATTTCGATACAGATTCAAATTTCTATTACGAACAATGGGTATTTCCAAAAGTTTACGAACAGGGTATTGCCACATTAATGGAAAAGGGAGAGGTGAATAAAGCTAAAGATCTAGCACTTCAGGCCTATGCACTCCAGCCGAAGGATGTTAAATCAGTTAGACAAACGTATTTAAACAGTACAGTTGTTGATACCTTGTTTAAAGTAAAAGAAGTGGAAAAAGCTCAGTTGATGGGAAATAAAAATATAAAAGCCTTAGACGAGTACTTGAATCAACAATTGACTATAACGAAGATAAGTAAGACGGGATTTGATCCATACGATATACAATTGGGAATGGCTGCTATAGAAAGGTATTTGCAGATAGCAAATGAAGCAGATGATAAACAGATGCTTGCTAGCTTGCTGATGATGCAAAAGAAATATGAAGAGGCGTGGATGTAATCAAAAAAAATAAGGAGGCTCATGAAAAAGCCTCCTTATTTTTCTATTATCCTTTTTTAACTTCTTTAGCCCAAGAGTCTTTTAAAGTTACTGTTCTGTTGAATACCAATTTTTCAGAACTGTTATTTTTACTATCTAAGGTAAAATAACCTAATCTAATAAACTGATATCCTTTTCCTGGAATGGCATTAACCAAATCAGGCTCTATGTAAGCTTTTTCAATAATGTTTAAGCTATCAGGATTGATAGACGATTTAAAATCTTCTGCCGCCGCTGGATTTTCATCCGAAAATAGACGTTCATATAATCGAACCTCTGCTACCTTAGCATGTGGTACAGAGACCCAATGTATAGTTCCTTTTACTTTCAGTCCTGACGTATCTTCTCCAGATTTGGAGTTTGGAGCATAGGTACAATAAACTTCAGTAACATTACCTTGATCATCCTTTTTGAAGTCAGTACAAGTGACGATATATCCATGTTTTAAACGAACCGAAAGACCAGGTCCTAAACGAAAGAATTTCTTAGGAGCATCTTCCATGAAATCATCACGTTCAATCCATAATTCTTTAGAAAATGGAATTATTCTACTGCCTTCTCCACCTTCTACTTCTGGATTATTTTCACCATGTAATTCTTCCAGTTGTCCTTCAGGATAGTTGGTAATGATCAGTTTAATTGGGTCTAAAACTGCCATTCTTCGCCAAGCTGTTTTATTCAAATCCTCACGAATACAGAATTCTAAAAGACTGACATCAATCATGTTTTCTCTTTTTTGAATTCCTATTCTTTCACAGAAGTTACGAATACTTTCCGGAGTGTATCCTCTTCTCCGCAATCCCGATATTGTAGGCATTCGAGGGTCATCCCAACCTTCAACAAAGTTTTCATTCACTAATTGCAATAGTTTTCTTTTGCTCATTACGGTGTAATTCAAATTCAAACGAGCAAATTCATATTGTTTAGATGGAAATATTTCCAATTTGTCAATAAGCCAATCGTATAAAGGACGATGAGGGATAAACTCTAATGTACAGACTGAATGAGTGATTTTTTCGATAGAATCTGATTGACCATGAGCAAAGTCATACATCGGATAAATACACCATTTATCTCCTGTGCGGTGATGATGTGCATGTTTAATTCGATAAATAATAGGATCGCGCATATGCATATTTGGACTTTCTAAATCCACTTTTGCACGCAACACTTTTTCTCCATCTTGATATTTCCCAGCACGCATATCCGCAAATAACCGAAGGTTTTCTTCGATGGAACGACTGCGGTCGTTGGTGGGAGTTCCTGGAGTTGTAGGAGAGCCTTTTGCTGCCGCAATTTCCTCGGCCGTACTATCATCAACATAGGCAAGACCCTTATTGATTAATGCTACGGCATATTCATATAATGTTTCAAAATAATCTGAGGTGTATAATTCTTCAGACCATTGAAAACCTAGCCACTGTATATCTTTTTTAATGCTTTCTACATATTCAGTATCCTCCGTAACCGGATTGGTATCATCAAAACGTAGATTAGTTTTTCCATTATATTTCTGTGCTAAACCAAAGTTTAAACAAATTGATTTTGCATGACCAATATGAAGATAACCATTTGGTTCAGGGGGAAAACGAGTCAAAACTCGACCATCATGCTTTCCATCTCGAAGATCCTCTTCGATAATTTCTTCAATAAAATTTAATGATTTTTCTTCTTCTAACATGTAGCAAAGTTAGCTATTTCAACGATATATTGGATAGGACATTAACGAATACTTAACGCTATTTTATGTATTTTCGATTTATATTTATGCAATTATGAATTTTAGAATTTTCGTATTAATTTGTTTGTTTTTTCCAATAACACTATTGGCTCAGAAAAAACAGAAACCAAGGCTTTTAGTCTATGGGTCAGATATCACCGCTTTCTCAGCAGCATTACAAGCTGCAAAATCCAATGTTCCGACTGTTTGGGTAATTAATGAAGTAGAAATGCTTCCCGAATTTCGCAAGGGGGCATTAAAAGTCAATAACAATGAGCATTTGGATTCAGGAATTTGGATGGAGTTGTTAATGAAAATGGCTATCAGTAATAAGCCTAGTGATTCATTAGCGTACATTGTGAAGAAAGATTTTAATAATCAACTTGCTTTGAATGCAGTAGAAAAATTGCTTTCAGATTACCCAGCTTTGCGTATTGTTAAAAATCAGCAAGCCATTAAAGTGTCTCGAAATAAAAGAAATTGGGAGGTTCAACTATCAAATAAGGAACAATATGTTGTTCATGCATTGATTGATGCCAGTAGCGATGCGGACTTAACGAAGCAAATTTCCTGGAAAGAGAAAACAAATCCTTCTGTTTCTTTTTCAAAACCTGATGAATTAACATTAGCATTAAGTAGAACCACACTTGGGTTAGCTGAACTTGAAAGTGATTTACGAATGATTCTATTAAAAGACATTCTCTCTTTCGAGCAAGATAATCTTTTTGATCTTGGACTATTACGTAAAGTCGGTAAAAACGAAGGGTCTTTGGCTTTTCAATCTGCATATGGACAGGTTTTAGGAGCTACAGCCGGTTATGTTGCTTTCTTTAAGACAGATAGCAAGCAAATTGATGTAAGAAAACTTCAAGCAGAACTGATGACCTACAAGATGAGAATGATGCCTTATCAAGATGTGATGATTTCAAATCCCCATTATGCCTCAATACAAAAACTATATTTAACAGGCTTCTTCCTTGGAGAATCTAAGGATGGGAAATATATACTAGGTATTGATGATCAGGTAAGTTTCGCAGATATCAAACCAGTTATGAATGAAATGTATACTAGAAGTCAATTATGGTTTTTAGATAACTATAGAGAAGGTGAGGTGCAATGGAAAGAATTATTGAGTTTAATCAAGTTTATCTTCTTTAAAGGAGATGAAGTGGAGAAGCAAATCTCCAAAGATTGGTCTACAAAGCGTAAGTTTAATGGTGAATTTAATCCAGATTTACCTGTAAGTAAAGTTCAGTTTGCTGTGATGACTGATTTATATTCAGATTCTTTCGCCAAAGGTGTAACGGAAGAAGGGAAATTCAAAAAATAAAAAACATAATATAAAAAAAATAGAGACGCACAATTCAGTGGTCTCTATTTTTTTATACATGCAATACATCTATTTTATATATTGGAAAACTTTTCCCAATGATTCGTTACTCGTAAAAGTACAATCTTGATTAATTAATTCTCCAGTACCTATATTGATTACCATACCATGTATTGCTAAATCAGCTCCATTACTCCAAGCATTTTGAACAATAGATGTAGTGCATAAATTTAGAACCTGTTCTTTTACATTCAGCTCGACTAATCTATCAGTTTTCTTTTCTTGATCTGTAATTTCATCTATTTCATTTGCGTGAAGACGATAAACATCTTTGATATGGCTTAACCAATTATCAATGATACCGTATTGTTTTCTGCTTAAAGAAGCTGCAACACCGCCACAGCCATAGTGACCTGCAACAATGATATGTTTAACTTTCAAAACGTTTACTGCATAGTCTAATACAGATAACATGCTCATATCCGAATGAACACACATATTTGCTATATTACGATGTACAAACACCTCACCTGGTTTTGTTCCTGTAAGCTCGTTTGCAGGTACGCGACTATCAGCACAACCTATCCATAGAATTTCTGGGTTTTGACCTTTCGCTAATTGTTGGAATCGACCTGAAGCGTCGTTTTTAACAAATTCCATCCAACCTTTGTTTCCTTCAATAATATTATTCAGTCCAGTTTCTAATTCTTGTATGCCCATTTTATATATGTCGTTTAAGTTTTTTTATTTTTTAAATTAATTTACAATTTCAATATTATTTTGGTTTATTAAACCACTTTTTGAAGTTTTTGTTTTTTTCTCAACACTTTCTTCTTGTAAGTTACTTCATTAAGTTCAATTTCGATGCCCTTACTAATCGCGTTTTGTTCGAAATCCTTAATAACATCAATCACATCCTTATCAATAAACGTACTTTTGTGTCCATCAATTAATACTGATTTTACGTTTTTAGGTAAGCTGTATAATTTCTGTTGAATCGGCGCTTTATTCAAAAAAGTTACCTCTTCAGCTAATGTTAATACAGCAACCGATTTATCCTCTTGATCCGTAGGATGAATGTTAAATTGATAAGCGTTGTGCATGTTTGCACGAAGGATGTAGAACGTAGCGACT
Organism: Sphingobacterium sp.; assembly: GCA_036781025.1. Classification (GTDB taxonomy): domain Bacteria; phylum Bacteroidota; class Bacteroidia; order Sphingobacteriales; family Sphingobacteriaceae; genus Sphingobacterium. The sequence continues at coordinate 25,097 of DAIQBS010000001.1, forward strand.
AATATACCCACTCCAACACCTGTCAATAGATCGGTGAAAACAATCGCAATCACAGTTATTGTAAAAGGAATAAATTGATCTAATCCTTTTTTAAGCATTTGTTTAAATAATGCCGGCTTAGCTAATTTGTATCCTGTATGTAATAGAATTGCTGCCAATCCTGCCAATGGTATTAAATTGATAAGGCTAGGAATCGCTAATAAAGCTAATAGCAACCAAATACCATGCAATATTGCCGACTGTCTTGTTCTACCTCCTGCATTGGCATTTGCTGATGAACGAACAATAACAGAAGTCATTGGTAAACCACCTAATAACCCACTTGTAATGTTACCCACACCTTGAGCAATTAACTCTTTATTTGTAGGTGAATTACGTTTAAAAGGATCAAGCTTATCAACAGCTTCAATGCTTAAAAGTGTTTCCAAACTCGCTATAATAGCAATAGTTATTGCTACAATCCAAACTTCTTTATTTAAAATTTGTGTGAAATCAGGAAATATAAATAAGCCTTGAAATTCTGAAAAAGAGGAAACTACTGGTATAGAAACAAAGTGATCTGGATTTAAAGCCATTGATGTGCCTTGAAATGCATAACCTAAACCAACACCTACTAAAACGACCATTAAAGGGGCCGGTACTTTATTTAGTTTTTTGAGGTTAGGCCATACAATTAAGATAGCTAATGAAAGTAAACAGATGATTGTTGCTCCCCAATTAACGCTAGACAATATAGTATTCGTAAATGCAGATATACCACCACCATTTTCCACATCAAAAGCATTAGTTTCTGTCATTCCAAACGCTAAGGGAATTTGTTTTAAGATAATGGTTATACCAATAGCAGCTAACATTCCCAAGATAACTGAGGAAGGGAAATAATTACCAATCATCCCAGCTTTTAAGAATCCAAGAACCAATTGTATAGCTCCTGCTAATAAGACAGCAAGAATAAAGGTATCATAGGCACCTAATTTCTCGATAGCGCCAAGAACGATTACTGTTAAACCTGCAGCAGGACCACTCACACTAAGCGGAGATCCAGATAAAGAGGCGACAACAATTCCGCCTATGACTCCGGTTAATACTCCTGCAAAAAGTGGAGCACCAGAAGCCATTGCAATTCCTAAACATAGCGGTAGAGCTACTAAAAACACTACTATACTTGCAGGAAAGTCATATTTTAAGTCTCTTTTCGATAGTTTTAGAAAAGCAGACGTACGAGTACCAAACATAAAAATTACGTTATTTTTTAATTCAACTTTTTATAATAAATAATCAGTAAACCCATTAAGACGTTCAATAACAATCAGAAAATGGTCTTACAATAAAATAAGTGTTGAATTAGCAGTTAGGAGGCGGTGTTGGTACTGCTGGATGAAAAGCACAGATAGTTTTTTCATTACGTAAGTAATGTTTTATACGACCTGAGTTTTCGATGGTTGGATTAAAGCTCAAATAATCTATATGATCAGGTTTAAATATTTTTATCCCTGTTTCATGAATATCTTCGTTATTACTATTTGCTCCTTTGGCGGTGTTTTCAATTTCCAATTGCATCACAATTTGAAGTACAGTCCCTTTATCCAATACATCGACAAACATTGGAGTAATAGATATTAGCATCTTCGTAAAGAAGACTAAAAAGCAAACTTTTGCTGCTATTATTCTATAGGATTTAGTTATCAAACGTGTTTTTGCAATCATAAACTTTAACAAAAATAAAATTTAATTTTAAATAATCATGTTTTTTGAAATTTTGTTGTGATTATTTTACAAAAGGATTGCTTTTCTATTGAATAGTTAACATTTTATTAATATTAAATCTGTTTAATTCTTAAAATCTATTGTATTATCTTTATTTATATTTTGAAATTTAGATATTCAGTTCTATAATATTATGAAAGAACAATTTATAGAGAAAGTAATTCATTCTTATAACCCAAAAGGACCTTATATTCAATTGGGTTCAGGAATATTAAATGGTGAAATTGTAACTGATGCGAAAGTTAATTTAGCATTGAAAATGATGAATCGCCATGGCCTTATTGCAGGAGCCACTGGAACAGGAAAGACCAGAACCTTGCAATTAATGGCAGAACAACTTTCTGATGCAGGTGTACCTGTATTCATGTTGGATGTGAAAGGTGATTTATCGGGGCTAGCTGAACCTGGAAAAACCAATGACGCATTAATAGAACGTGGAAATGCAGTTGGGATTCCATTTGTCCCGTCTTCATTTCCATTAGAAATATTCTCCCTAAGTGGTAAGCTTGGAGCTCCCATGCGCGTTACCGTAGAAGATTTTGGCCCTGTTTTATTGTCAAGAATATTAGACTTGAACGACACACAATCCGGAGTTCTTAGTGCTATTTTTAAATATGCTGATGATAACCAATTACCCATAGTTGATTTTGCGGATTTAAAAAGACTGCTAAGCTATTTGTCTGAAGGGCCAGGAGCTGAAGAGATTAAAGCAGATTATGGAAAAATTAGTGCAGCAAGCGCGAGTACTATACTTCGAAAAATTGTGGCAATTGAGCAACAAGGTTTAGCCCATATTTTTGGCGAAAAGGAATTCGATATACAAGATTTGTTCGGAAAAGTAGATGGTAATGGCGTTATTTCTTTACTAAACATTTCAGATATACAAGATCAACCTTTATTATTTTCAACGTTCTTGTTGAGTTTATTAGCTCAGCTTTTCAAAAAAATGCCTGAGGTAGGCGATTTGGACAAACCTAAATTAGTATTCTTCTTTGATGAAGCACATTTATTATTCAATGGAGCCAGTAAAGCTTTCCTCACACAAATTGAACAAATAGTCAGATTGATTCGTTCTAAAGGAGTTGGTGTATTTTTCTGTACGCAAGCAGCATCCGATATTCCTGAATCTGTACTCGGTCAATTAGGTAATCGAGTGCAGCATGCCCTAAGAGCGTTTACCCCTAATGATGCGGAAAACCTTCGAAAGACAGTTAAGACTTATCCAACATCCGAATTCTATGAGATAGATAAAGTATTAACATCTTTAGGTACTGGACAAGCATTGATTACCGTATTAAATGACAAAGGAATTCCGACTGAAGTCGTTGCAACACATTTAGTCCCTGCAAGAGCAGTAATGGGACCTTGTCAACCAGAAGAATATCAACGATTATTGAACGAATCTTCCTTCCAAAATAAATACCAAGAACGTATTGAAAGACGTACAGCTTCGGAAATCTTAGAAGAACGATTAGTTCAACATGAACAAGAAGAAGCGAAAGAGCAGGCTGCAAAAGAGGCTGAGAAAGCATCCAAATCCAGTACCTCTTCACGTTCTAGTAGACAAACACCTTTTGAAGCTGCCAAAAATCAAGCTAGTAGAACATTAGCTAGAGAAGGCGCTAAATTATTAGGTAAAATAGCGACAGGAATCTTAAATTCCATTTTCAAAAAGAGATAATTAGAAAATAGTATATTTGCGCACACAATTACAGGGACTAAATTAAATATTACATTATGGGAAAACCTACTTTAGTAGTTTTAGCTGCAGGCATGGCGAGCCGTTACGGTTCTTTAAAACAGGTAGACGCTTTTGGACCACATGGTGAGACTATTATAGATTACTCTATTTACGATGCTATTCGTGCAGGTTTTGGAAAAGTAGTTTTTATTATTCGTGAAGAGTTTGAGCAAGTTATGCGCGAGAAATTTGACTCCAAATTAGAAGGCAAAATTGAAGTTGCTTATGCCTTTCAAGATTTTAACCTTAGAAAATTTGGTGTTGATCGCGAAATAGAACGTTTAAAACCTTGGGGTACGGCACATGCAGTAATGAGTGCAAAAGACGTTGTTCACGAAGCTTTTTGTGTTATTAATGCTGACGATTTTTATGGAAGTGATTCATTTGAAAAGATGGCAAAATTCTTAACTGAAGAAGTTTCTGATCAATACATGTCTTTAATGGGTTTTGCTGTAGGGAATACCATGTCAGACTACGGTTATGTTTCTAGAGGAGTCTGTGAAGTTACAGAAGACGGAAATATGGCTTCGGTAACAGAAAGAACGAATATATATTATGTAACAGATGATCAAGGGAGTAGAAGTATCGTATACGAGGAGAACGGAGTTCAACATGATTTAGATGCAGACACCCGAGTATCCATGAATTTTTGGGGTTTCACTCCAAAGGTATTTGAGATTGCTCAACAGATGTTTCCGAGTTTTGTAGAAGAGAATGCCGACAATCCGAAAGCAGAATTCTTCATTCCAAGTGTACCAGATTATATGGTAAAACAACATTTAGCAAATTTCAAAGTCATTCCTACGAGTAGTAAATGGTTTGGGGTAACCTATGTAGAAGATAAGCCAATCGTTCAAGAAAGTATTTCTAAATTGATCGCAAGTGGCGCGTATCCAGAAAAATTATTTTAAGAGTTTTATCAAACAAAAAGTGGATGGCAAGTATTATTTACTTGCCATTTTTATTTATCTAAATTTATAGCTTACACATGGTTGTTACTTTAAAGAAGATGATGATATTTTTGCTTTATCTATTCGGGGGAATAATCGCTTTTTTATTGATTTATTTGGCGGCAGACTATATATTCTCCCGAGTGAAGGGATATAACTCAATAGAGCAAAAGCTGGAGAAAAATATTATTATTTATGTGATGTCTAATGGAGTGCATACAGATTTAGTATTTCCAGTGATGAATACACAAATGGATTGGAAAACTTTATTTCCTTTGGAAAACAATAAAGGAAGTGACAAAAATTATGATTTCGTGGCTATAGGCTGGGGAGATAAAGGTTTTTACCTCAACACACCAGAATGGAAGGACCTAACTATAAAAACTGCGCTTATTGCAGGATTGGGATTAGGAGAGACTGCTTTACATATCACATACCATGAGCATATTCAAGAAAATGAATTATGTTACCAGGTTCATATAGATTCCATACAATATCAAAAACTTATAACCTATGTGGTTACCGCATTGGAGCGTGATTTAGACGATCAAGCTATAGTAATAGAAACTGATGCACAATATGGTGATAATGATGCTTTCTATGAAGCTCAGGGCAGTTATAGCCTATTCTATTCATGCAATACCTGGACCAATATTGCATTAAAAGAAGCCAATCTACCAAGCGCCTATTGGACTGTATTTGATAAAGGTATATTGAGGCATTATAAGTAATAAAAAAGCTCGGTTTCCGAAAAAACCGAGCTTTAATATATACAAGGGAGTAATTTATACTATTTATTTTACTTCTTCAAAATCTACATCTTGAACATCATCAGCTCCAGCTTGGTTGGCTCCGTTATTAGCTTGACCAGCATCACCTTGAGCTTGTTGTCCTTGTGCACCTTGTTGAGAAGCAGCATACATTTCTTCTGAAGCTGCATTCCAAGCATTTTGCAATTCAGCAGAAGCTGTGTCAATATCCGCAAAGTTTTTCACAGCGTGGGCAGCTTTCAATTTCTCTAATCCAGCTTCGATAGGTGCTTTTTTATCAGCAGAAATCTTATCGCCGTATTCTTTCAATTGTTTTTCTGTAGAGAATACCAAAGCATCAGCAGCATTTAATTTATCTACTTCTTCTTTAATTTTCTTATCTGCTTCAGCATTTGCTTCAGCTTCTTGCTTCATTCTTTTTACTTCCTCATCAGAAAGACCAGAAGATGCTTCGATACGAATATTTTGTTCTTTTCCAGTAGCTTTATCTATTGCAGATACTTTGATGATACCATTCGCATCAATGTCGAATACCACTTCAATTTGAGGGATTCCACGTGGAGCAGGAGGGATATCAGTCAATTGGAAACGACCTAATGTACGATTTTGTGCTGCCATTGGACGCTCTCCTTGCAATACATGAATTTCTACAGATGGTTGATTATCAGATGCTGTAGAGAATACTTCCGATTTACGAGTAGGAATAGTTGTATTCGCTTCGATTAATTTCGTCATGACACCACCCATAGTCTCAATACCTAAAGAAAGTGGAGTAACATCTAATAATAATACATCTTTAACCTCACCAGTTAATACACCACCTTGAATAGCTGCTCCTAAAGCAACAACTTCATCCGGGTTTACACCTTTTGAAGGCTCTTTACCGAAGAAACTTTTTACAGCTTCTTGAATAGCAGGGATACGTGTAGAACCACCTACTAAGATGATTTCATCAATATCAGAAGTGCTGTAACCTGCATTTTTCAATGCGGTACGGCAAGGCTCTATAGTACGTTTTACTAAGTCAGCAACTAAACTTTCAAATTTAGCACGTGATAATGTACGAACTAAGTGTTTAGGGCCAGTTGCATCAGCAGTAATATATGGTAAATTGATCTCTGTAGAATTGGTGCTTGATAATTCAATTTTCGCTTTCTCAGCAGCATCTTTCAAACGTTGCAAAGCCATAGCATCTTTCTTCAAATCAAAACCATTGTTTTCATTTGCGAATTCTTCTGCTAACCAAGTGATGACAGCATTATCGAAGTCATCTCCACCTAAATGAGTATCTCCATCAGTTGCTTTCACTTCAAATACGCCATCACCCAATTCCAATACTGAAACGTCATGAGTACCACCACCACAGTCAAAAACGACAATTTTCATGTCCTTATCCGCTTTATCAAGACCATAAGCTAAGGCAGCAGCAGTAGGTTCGTTGATGATACGCTCTACTTTCAATCCTGCGATTTCACCAGCTTCTTTAGTCGCTTGACGTTGCGCATCGTTAAAATATGCAGGAACTGTAATAACCGCTCTAGTCACTTCTTGATTCAAGTAATCTTCAGCAGTTTTCTTCATTTTTTGAAGAATCATAGCTGAAATTTCTTGTGGAGTATATTTACGGTCATCAATTTCCACACGAGGTGTGTTGTTATCCCCTTTAACTACATTGTAGGGAATATGATTTATTTCATTTTTTGCTTCGTCAAATGAAACACCCATAAATCGTTTAATGGAATATACCGTTTTATGCGGATTGGTGATTGCTTGACGTTTCGCAGGGTCTCCAACTTTACGTTCTCCACCTTCTACAAATGCAACAATAGATGGAGTGGTACGTTTACCTTCGTTGTTGGCAATAACTACCGGTTCATTTCCTTCCATTACGGCTACACATGAGTTGGTAGTTCCTAAGTCGATTCCTATAATTTTTGACATATCTTGTTTTGTTATCTTATTTTATAATTCAATTTATATTAACTCAACAACGCTTGTGCCAAATGGTTTTTTTATTTGAATTTTCCATTTTTGCTGTTAATTAGGCTGTTCTTTGTCATAGCGTTGTGACATTCTGTCATTTTTTTTTATTAGTGTATTATTCCTTATTTTTGGGAAAAATAAACAAACATGACTTTCGACGAATACCAGAGTTACTTTGAAGATATCTTAACAAATACATCAGCACACGAACTTTACGCCAATAATCCCGATTATTTAAATTACACCAAACTCAACTGGTCTAGAATGAATCGATGGCTTAAGAAATTTGAGCCCTCTGAAGAAATGAAAGATTGTATTCAACAAATCAAGGATCCTCAGCATTGGATAATAATTACAGAACCTTGGTGTGGTGATGCTGCACATTCGGTGGCTCAGTTATATATCCTAGTTAAAAATAATCCATTGATTGATTTTGATATTCAATTGCGCGATTCCGAACCCTTTTTAATAGATGAATACTTAACAAATGGAGGCAAATCAATTCCTAAGCTAATCATTCGCAATGAGGTGGGACATGATAAATTAGTATGGGGTCCTAGACCTTTAGCCTTGCAGCAAATATTTGAAGATCTAAAAGCCCAAGGTCAACCCTTTGATGTGCTTAAGGAAGTTCTTCAAAAATGGTATAATGAGGATAAAGGGGATGAGATTCAAAAGGAACTTATTGCATTGTTAAATGGAGAATAGATAAATACTTTTATTCTTTTAAACAGAAGCTGTAACATTTATTGGAACAGCTTTTTTTTTGTTAAATTATCATTGTAATTACAAAGGAAGTAGATCATTTGTAATTTTTAAATTTTTGTTATCGTCAAACATTTTTTATGATTTATAATTGAAATTAACTTCTTTTTTATTGGAACTGTTGTGTTAAATTTTGCAGAATTTGCATGATTAGTTTCAGTTACATTCTTAATATATAAAATTAAAATTACTTTTAACCTCCTTCTATATTTATAGTGTTCTTGATTTTATGCATTAATTATGTTGTTTTCATTTGAAGATGAAACGGATCTGTAATGCATTTCATTCGGTGTTTTTCGAGTTATTTCCCTTGAAGATTCGAAGGAGATCCGAAGAAGATGCTTGGAAAAGAAAAAATATTATAATTTTCGGGTAATTTAATTTCAAAAATGCTTTTAATTAGTTGGCTGTTGTGGTGAATATGCTTTTTAAGAAACTTTGTCTAGTTCTAGCATAAATTCACATGGAGAAATAGAAAAAATAATTACCATTTTCCTTAGCAAAATTAAGTTTCGAAAACTATCCTTAAGGTCATGGTATTGAAATTGCTGCTTTCCAAACCAATTTTGGATATAACAAACAAATTCTGCATCTTGTATTATGAATATCGAAGAATTAAGAGACTATAGTTTAGGAAAAGATGCAGTCACTGAAGAAACACCTTTTGGACCTGACACCTTGGTTTTTAAAGTATTTGGAAAAGTCTTTTTGTTGGTGGGCTTAGATCAGATAGATCAATTGTCTTTTAATGTAAAATGTGATCCCGACTATGCTGTTGAATTGCGTCAACAATATGAATATTCCATATTCCCTGGTTATCATATGAATAAAAAACATTGGAATACCGTGTTTGCAAATAGGCAGGTAGATGATGCTTTGTTATACAAATTGATTGATCATAGCTATGAGCTAGTGGTCAATGGTTTGCCTGCTAAATTGAAATCAACTTTTAAAAAGAGTTTGGATTAATCAGATGCGCTAATTTCTCATTAATAGATTTCTGATAGCTAACCCCAATAGGAATTTCAAATTGCTGAATAAATATACTTGATTTTCCAATTTTCTGGATAAAATCGCTATTAATGACATAGGAGCGATGGATTTGTAAAAATTGCTCCCCAGTAGAACTTTCTAAAAATTCTTTGATTGTTAATCGCGCTAGAATTTCTTTGTCAACCATGACAAAACGAATGTAATTTCCGTCTGCTTCTAAATAATACACTTCATTCAGATTAATTTTTACCAATTGATACCCGTCTTTGACGTATAAATGAGCATCATTGCCTAATATTCCTTTCAGTTCTAATAATTCTTTTGCTTTTTGACAAGCTTTTAAAAATCTTCCTTTGGAATAGGGCTTCAATAAATAATCTATGGCATCTAATTCGAAGCCAGATAAAGCATATTCGCTGTAGGCGGTAGTAAAAATTAACAGCGGTTTTTCTTTAAGGTTTTTAAATAAATCGATGCCATTGATGTCAGGCATATGGATATCTAAGAACAGGAGGTTGATTTCATGGTATTGCAGGTATTTGATGGCTTCGAAAGCATTGGTAAAATAATGTTGGATATGGAGAAATGAAACATCTTTTGCGTGGTGTTTTATTACTTCTAATGCTAATGGCTCGTCATCTATGGCGATGGCTTTAATCATAATTCCTATATATTAATTCTCTGAATCTTGTTTTGGTTTCGACTCTAGATCAATGGTTAAGAAAACGAAAAATTCCTGTTGATTTTGTTCGATAATCAGCATATGATTGTTGGGGTATAAAAGATTTAATCGGCTTTTAACATTTTCTAGTCCTATTCCAGATTTGGTTCTTTCTAAATCAGTTTCTTGTAACTTATGGATGCTGTTGTATACAGAGAATTTGAGTTGATGATCGATTACTTCTGCATTGATTTTTATCCAGGATGGACTGACCATGCTAATACCATGCTTAAAGGCATTTTCAACAAATGGGATAAGTAACATTGGACCTATATAATATTCATCGATTATTTCTGCAATATCGTATTCCAGTTTAATTTGGTTTGATTGATCTATCCTTAAGCTTTGAATTTCTATGTATTCTCGAAGATAATTGAGATCTCTGGAAAGTAGGATTTGTTCTTTTTGATTTTCAAATAGCATAAATCGCATCATGGAGCTAAGACGTTGAACACTATCCGCAGTTTTGGAGGCGTTCTCTTGAATAGCAAGCCCATAAATGGAGTTCATGACATTGAAAAGAAAATGTGGATTGATTTGCGATTGGATTAATTTTAAATCAGCCTCAGATTTACCTAGATCTTTTTGAAGATTGGATAATTGTACTAAATTTTTTTTCTTTCGATCAAATTGCTGGATAGTTAAGGGAATGATTAGGAGGTAATATATACTGCAATAAACCAATAAATCTCCATTATACCGTGTGGACGTTACAAGCATTTGTATCGTTAAAGCGATAAAAACATATCCAGTCAGAGCAATAAAGGCACTAGCAGTATAGTAAGTTATAGAATTGAATTTTCCTTGATATCGTTTTTCAAGTAGGAAATAGTAATGAGAACTATATAAAAAATATCCATAGGGGATAACAACCAAAAATAAAGCGATACTTCGATCAAACTGTTTGGCAAAATGAACAATAATAAAGCAAATTAATACGATGACTAGCGTTTCTAACACTATTTTTTTGAACCAAAAGCCAAAATTCGATACAGATCTGTTCATTTTTAAATAATTCTTTAAATTAAATAAGATTTTTTTATAAAATGGGTTTTTTATTTACGCAATTATTCAAAATATTCATAGGGTCTTTAAACTCTAGTTGAGCTTCTTGCCATAATAAGTTTTGATTTTGATCGGGTTTGAAAAGTGAGTTATTCGGTTTGAAATATTCCATTTTAATGGATTTTTCATCTATTTTGATCCAATTCAAACCTTCTTCACACATTGATGGCAATAATAATTTTATTAAATAATAAATCAACATATCTCGATATTTTAATAGCGTAATTGTTTTGATATTCAATATTAAATCAGAACAAGAATTTTGTTGAGTAAAAAGGGATGAATGATAGATAAAAAATGATGAATTTGTTCATGTTGACGCTCGATTGCCTACGAGAATTATTAATGTATAAAAAAAGGTTATGCCAATTGTTTAGCATAACCTTTTTTAGAAAGATAATTTTGCTTCTTACATTTTCAAACCAATCTCTCTAAGTCTTTCATCTAAGTACTGACCGGCGGTATAGTCTTCGTACACTTTTGGATATTCATCAGAGATGCAAGAATCCAAACTAGCTAAGCTCATGCTTGCTTTGGGATGTAAGAAGAAAGGTACAGAATAACGTGAGTTTTTCATTAATTCACGTGGAGGGTTTACCACTCGGTGTGTAGTAGATTTTAATTTATTATTGGTCAAACGTTGTAACATATCTCCAACATTGACCACGATATCCTCTCCCTTAGCTTTGATAGCAAACCATTCTCCGTCTTTCGTTAGTACTTCAAGACCATCGGCACTAGCACCAATAAGTAAGGTAATTAAATTAATATCTTCATGTGCTCCAGCACGTACAGCATCTGGAGAAATGGCATCAGGATTTTCGATAGGGAAATAATGAATGGCTCTTAAAATAGAATTGCCATTAACCACATAAGGCTCAAAGTAATCAACTGGTAATTCCAAGTAAGTAGCGATTGCTTTCAATAAATTGCGGCCAGCATCTTCTAATTTCTTGTAAATTTCTGCAGTCACATCATTAAATCTAGGTAACTCATGGACAATAGGGTTATCAGGGAAATCTGTTTTGCTATATTCCTCACCAACGATGGTTTGACCACGTTGCCAAAATTCTTTCAAATCCGGGGTGTTCGAGTCTTTTGCTTTCTCTTTACCTTTACCAGTATATCCACGTTGACCAGCTAACTCAGGAAATTCATAGTTTCTTTTGATTTCTTCAGGTTGTTCAAAGAATGATTTAACCACTTGATAAAGTTCATCTATAAGTTCTGGAGAAAGACCATGATTTGCTATTGTTACAAATCCGGTTTCGTTGAAAGCTTTTCCAATGTCTTGAACAAATTGTTGGCGTTGTGCTTCATTGCCAGCGGTATAGTGTAATAAATCGAGTCTTGGTATATTTACTAATGCCATAGCTATTTTGTTTTTTGCAAAGTTAATGGAATATTAACGGAGGGAGGAATAAACTGTTTATAACATATTGGTAAAAATCGGTAATCTATTGTGAATCAGAATTTAAAAGTTATCCACATTTTAAATTATTAACTAAAATTATTTAGTAATTTTCGACAATAATTCAATTTAGACACTAATTTATTAAAAAATCACATATTTGTTTGATTTATCAAATCTAACTATTAAATTTGTTATGCTTGCATAATAAATAGCTTAAGTAACCGAAATATGAGCCAAGAAAATACCATAGACTATTTTTTGAAAACTGCATGGCAGACTGTTGCCAACAAATACAACTTTATTGCTTCCCAACATGGGTTTACGCAAGCTGCGGGGTATATATTAATTAATATCCATAAGGATGGGACTCCGGTCTCCCAAATTGCCAATTCTACAGGAGTAAAAACTACATCATTATCTAGGGTGTTAAATAATCTAGAGAGTTTAGGATTTATTTATCGCGAAACCAGTGCGACAGACAAGCGTTCGGTGAAGGTGTACCTAACAGAATTGGGAAGGGAAAAGCGAAAAATTGCAAAAGACGTCGTTCGGGAGTTTAATGAGTATTTAAGTTCCTCACTCACAGAGAAGGAGAGAGCTTCCTTACTTAAAATATTAATCAAGGTAAATGAACTGGCAAGTCAATATATGCCAGTGGTTGCTGAAGAAACAGCATAATGAAATCGTGATAACATGGAAGATATGAATAGAAATATTAAAAAAGTTGCAGTACTGGGATCTGGAGTTATGGGATCTCGCATTGCCTGCCACTTTGCTAATATAGGAGTGGAGGTTTTACTTTTGGATATTGTTCCAAAAGATTTATTGCCCGCAGAAGAAGCCAAAGGATTAACATTGGCTCATCCGTTGGTTCGCAATAGAATAGTGAACCAATCGCTGGAAACAGCGATCAAATCAAATCCTGCGCCTTTATTTAGTAAATCCTATGCAAAACGCATCAGTACAGGGAATTTTGATGACGATATGGACAAAATTGCTCATGTCGATTGGATTATTGAAGTGGTAGTAGAGCGTTTAGATATTAAGAAATCGGTATTTGATCGAGTTGAACAATTTCGTAAGGGAGGTACACTTATAACCTCGAATACTTCGGGAATACCTATTCATTTAATGAACGAAGGACGCTCGGAGGATTTTAAAGCCCATTTTTGCGGAACTCACTTTTTCAATCCACCACGATATTTGCAATTATTAGAAATCATTCCTACTTCCGAAACGAAGAAGGAGGTCTTGGATTTCTTAATGCATTATGGTGATAAAATGCTGGGAAAAACTGTTGTATTATGTAAGGATACTCCAGCATTTATAGGTAATAGAATAGGTGTTTATTCTATGCTAGCTTTAACCCATTTAGTGGAAAAATTAGGTCTTAGTGTAGAAGAAGTTGATAAATATACAGGTCCTGCCATGGGGCATCCAAAGTCGGCGACTTTCCGTACAGCAGATGTTGTTGGTTTAGATACTTTAGTGAATGTTGCTAAAGGACTTGAACAAAATGCACCGAATGATGAGGCGAAAGGCGTATTTCTGTTGCCGTCATTTATTACGAAAATGGTGGAAAATAAATGGTTAGGAGAAAAGACCAAAAAAGGCTTCTACCAAAAAGTAAAAGATGAAAAAGGAGGTTCCGAAATATTATCGTTAAATCTAAAAACATTAGAATTTGGGCCACAAGCTAAAGTAAAGTCGAGTACACTGGAAGCAACAAAATTAGTAGAGGATATTCGTAAGCGAATGAAAGTGTATGAACAAGGGACAGATGAGGCAGGGGTATTATTCCGAGCCATGCATTACCCATTGTTTGAGTATGTGTCCAATCGTGTTCCTGAAATAACGGATGATTTCTTTCGTATAGATGATGCCATGCGTGCCGGATTTGGATGGGAGATAGGTCCTTTTGAAGTTTGGGATGCATTAGGAGTTCGTGAGACTTTAGCAAAAATAAAAGCTGAAGAAAAAAGGTTGCCAGGGCAATCTGGTGAGGTTGCGACTTGGGTACATGAAATGCTTGATGCTGGATTCGAAAGTTTTTATAAAGTAGAAAATGGAGTTCGTCATTTCTATGATATCGCTTCCAAAAGTTATAAACCAATTCCAGGAACAGAGGATTTAATTGTATTGGATCATATCCGAGAACAAAAAACAATTTGGAAGAATTCGGGCGTTTCGATTATCGATTTGGGAGATGGAATCATTAACTGTGAATTCCATACGAAAATGAATACCATTGGAGCAGATGTAATCCAAGGAATAAATAAGGCGATTGATTTAGCGGAAAAAGAATATAAAGGTTTGGTGATTTCGAATGATGGCAAAAACTTTTCTGCTGGAGCGAATATAGGAATGATCTTTATGATGGCAGTGGAGCAGGACTATGATGAATTAAACATGGCTGTTCGCTTATTCCAAAATACAGCTATGCGTCTTCGTTATTCAGCAATTCCTGTGGTTGCAGCACCATTTCAACTGACCTTAGGGGGTGGATGTGAATTTTCTATGCATGCTGATTTCGTTCAATTACATGCAGAAACGTATATGGGTCTGGTCGAATTTGGTGTTGGTGTTATCCCTGGTGGAGGTGGTTCAAAAGAATTTGCTCTTCGTGCTTCGGATGATTATAAAGCCGATCAAATTGATCAAAATTTCTTAAAAGAACGTTTCTTAACTATAGGTCAGGCAAAAGTATCCACCTCAGCTGTTGAAGCTTTTGAGTTAGGCTATTTGCAAGCTGGCAAATATGCCATTAGCATGAATAGAGCAAGACTGTTAGCAGATGCGAAAGCAAAAGCTTTGGAATTAGCTGATGCGGGTTATGTACAGCCTATTCCACGTAAGGATATTCGTGTTCTCGGAAATCAAGGTTTAGGTATCGTCTATGTCGGTGCGTCATCGATGGAAGCGGGACATTATATCTCCGCTCATGATCGTAAAATATCAGAGAAATTAGGATGGGTTATGTCTGGAGGAGATCTTTCTGCACCAACCGAAGTTTCGGAACAATATTTACTGGATCTTGAACGTAAAGCCTTCTTAGAACTTTGCGCCGAACGTAAAACTCTGGAACGCATTCAGCATATGTTGACAAAGGGTAAGCCTTTAAGAAATTAGTTCTTAGATATAAGATAATAGACATAAGATTTGAGAGTATTGTTTCTAACTGGGAATTAAAATAATGCATAATTTAAGGGAGATAAAAGTTTGGAGAAAGGCGATAGAACTATCTACAGTTGTATATCAAGTTGTTTCCAACTTTCCTTCTGAAGAAAAATATGGATTATCCTCACAAATTAAGCGATCGGTTGTATCCATTGCTTCTAATATTGCAGAGGGCGCAGGAAGAAACTCAAATAAGGAATTTATTCAATTTTTAGGTATTGCAAATGGTTCATCATACGAACTTCTTACCCAAATTATGATTGCAAAAAATCTGAATTTGGTTGATTCAATTCAGACGGAATTTCTAATAACTCAAATTGAGGAGGTTCAAAAAATGATCTATGGTTTTACTAAAAAGTTGAGAAAGGATTGATATACAGACATAAGTAATTCAAAATCTAATGTCTCATATCTAACATTTAACAAGAAGATAACAGGTATGCAGACTCTAATGTCTGATATCTCAAATCTATAATAAAAAGGTAGAAGCTATGCAGACTCTAATGTCTGATATCTCAAATCTATAATAAAAAGGTGGCAGCTATGCAGACTCTAATGTCTCATATCTCATATCTCAAATCTATAATAAAAAGGTAGCAGGTATGCAGACTCTAATGTCTCATATCTCCTATCTCAAATCTATAAAAAGATGGAAGCATACATTGTAGCAGGATATCGTACAGCAGTAGGGAAAGCCCCGAGGGGTGGTTTCCGGTTTATGCGTGCGGATGATTTGGCATCTTTGGTCATCAAGCATTTGGTGGCGTCGGTGCCTAATTTAAATAAAGAAGAAATTGATGATGTCATAGTGGGAAATGCGATGCCGGAGGCGGAGCAAGGCTTGAATGTGGGGCGATTGATATCCTTAATGGGATTGGGTACAGATAAGGTGCCGGGAGTGACGGTAAATCGATACTGTGCATCGGGTTTGGACACTATAGCTACGGCAGTTGCCAAAATAAAATCTGGAATGGCGGATGTGATTATTGCCGGGGGTGTGGAGGTGATGTCGGGAATGCCGTTTGGTGGTTGGAAAATCGTTCCTAATCCAGTGGTAGCGAAGGAAAATCCAGACTGGTACTGGGGGATGGGATTAACTGCGGAAGCAGTAGCTAAGGATTTTAATGTATCTCGTGAGGATCAGGATGCTTTTGCCTTAAAATCCAATCAAAAGGCTGTTGCGGCAATTCAAAATGGTCATTTGAAAGATGGCATTGTTCCCATTACTATTAAAGAGAATTATGTGAAGGATGGAAAAATGGCGACTCGAGAATATGTGGTAGATACGGATGAAGGTCCTAGAGCAGATACTTCATTAGAGGCATTAGCTAATTTAAGACCTGTATTCGATGCTCATGGAAGTGTTACAGCAGGAAATTCTTCCCAGACTTCGGATGGGGCTGCTTTTGTTTTGGTGGTATCGGAGAAGAAGCTGAAGGAATTGAATTTAACACCTGTTGCAAAATTGAGAAGCTATGCTGTTGCTGGGGTTCCCCCAAGAATTATGGGTATTGGACCTGTTGCAGCGATTCCAAAAGCATTAAAAATGGCGGGCTTAAGTAAGGATGATATTGACTTATTTGAGTTAAATGAGGCCTTTGCGTCCCAATCACTAGCGGTCATTCGTGAACTAGGATTGGATGAAGAGAAAGTGAATGTGAATGGAGGTGCCATTGCTTTAGGACATCCTTTAGGTTGTACTGGCGCAAAATTGACTGTTCAAGTATTGAATGAACTTAAGCGACGCGGTAAGAAATACGGTATGGTGACTATGTGTGTGGGAACAGGACAAGGGGCTGCAGGAATTTTTGAATTATTATAACAAGGACTTCGATTAAACGTAAAATTTGAATTAAAGGTGATGGCATTCAGGCTATTGTAAAAATATAAAAATCATGAGTGAAGAATTAAAGACTAAAGCGATAAAAGGAGGAGAATTTGTGATTCGCGAAACTCCATATTCAGAGGTTTTCATTCCAGAAGAATTTGATGAAGAAGCACAGATGATTCGTCAGACCTGCTTGGATTTTTTAGATTCGGAGGTGTTGAATAAGCTTGACCGAATCGATGCGCAGGAAGAAGGCTTGATGCAAAGCTTAATGGATAAATCTGGCGAATTGGGTATGCTGAGTGTTTCCATTCCTGAGCAATATGGAGGTTTTGGTAAAAATTTTAATACCTCTATGCTTGTTGCTGATGCAGTAGGAGGAGGATTTTCATTTGCCGTGGCCTTGTCTGCACATACAGGAATTGGAACATTGCCTATTTTGTACTATGGAAATGACGCACAAAAAGATAAATACATTCCAAAATTAGCTTCAGGAGAGTGGAAAGCAGCCTATTGTTTGACAGAGCCCAATTCTGGATCTGATGCAAACTCAG
The DNA here is from genome assembly GCA_036781025.1 of Sphingobacterium sp. GTDB lineage: Bacteria > Bacteroidota > Bacteroidia > Sphingobacteriales > Sphingobacteriaceae > Sphingobacterium. Next base: position 42,825 of record DAIQBS010000001.1, read on the forward strand.
GACGTACTTCTGCGAAGTTAAGTGCAGAAGGAACACATTATCTGATTAACGGTCAGAAGATGTGGATTACCAATGGTGGCTTTGCGGATGTTTATATTGTATTTGCGAAAATTGATGATGATAAAAACTTAACAGCTTTCATCGTAGAAAAGGATTTTGGTGGGATTACGATGAACCCTGAAGAGCATAAATTGGGTATTAAAGGATCATCTACTCGTCAGATATTTTTTAATGATTGTGCAGTACCTGTTGAGAATATGCTTTCGGAACGTGAGAATGGGTTCAAAATTGCGGTTAATATTTTAAATATCGGTCGTATTAAACTTGGAGCAGCAACAATTGGATCTGCGCGATCAGTGACTTCTATGGCGATTAACTATGCGAATGAGCGGGTACAATTTAATTTGCCAATTTCCAAGTTCGGGGCCATTCGCTATAAACTTGCAGAAATGGCTACTCGGCTATTTGCTACAGAATCAGCTGCTTATCGAGCAGGTCAGAATATCGATGATGCTTACGATTCTTTAATTGCTTCGGGTATGGATGAGGCGAAAGCAAAGTTGAAATCGGTAGAGTTATTCGCGATAGAATGTGCTATCATTAAAGTTTGGTGTTCAGAGATGTTGGATTATGTGGTAGATGAAGGTGTTCAAATCTATGGAGGTATGGGTTATTCGGCTGATGCTCCTATGGAAAGAGCTTATCGTGATTCGAGAATCAACCGTATTTTTGAAGGAACAAATGAAGTAAACCGATTATTGGTCGTGGATATGTTGTTGAAACGTGCGATGAAAGGTGAACTGGATTTAATGGGTCCTGCACAAGCCGTTGCTGCGGAATTAATGTCTATTCCTGATTTTGGTGATGAAGATGAAACAGCATTTGCTGCTGAAAAGAAGATTGTGGCGAACTTGAAAAAAGCTGGCTTAATGATAGCGGGTGCTGCAGTTCAAAAACTCATGATGTCTCTAGCAAAAGAACAAGAAGTATTGATGAATATCGCGGATATTATCGGATACGTCTATGTGGCTGAATCTGTTTTATTGAGGGCAGAAAAATTACAGCATACGCAAGCGGGAGCTCATGCTGATTATGCTGCAGATATGGCAAAAGTATATTTATATGGAGCAATTGATAAAGTGAATGCCGCTGGTAAAGAGGCTTTATATTCATTTGCTGAAGGTGATGAATTGAATATGATGTTAGTAGGATTACGTCGATTTACTAAAGCACAGCCATTCAATGTGAAAGATGCACGTCAGCGAATAGCTAAAAAGCTGATTGAAGAGAATAAATACTGTTTTTAAGTATTGATGTTGATTATGAAAAATTTGCCTCGCTTTAGCGGGGCATTTTTTTTGATTCACAAATTATGAAGTTTATCCTTCATAATTTTCGTAGATTGATAAGCAAAATTACATGTTCCATTGAAAAGCTACGATGCGATAATTATAGGTTCAGGTCCAAATGGTTTGGCTGCAGCAATCACTTTACAACAGCAGGGTTTGCAGACCTTGTTGATTGAAGGTTCAAATACCGTTGGTGGAGGAATGCGTAGTAAAGAACTTACTTTACCTGGATTTACTCATGATGTTTGTTCAGCGATACACCCCCTTTTTTTTAGTTCCTCTTTTTTCAAGCAATTACCTCTTGAGAAGTTTGGTTTATCATTCACTCATGCGCCATACGAAGTTGCTCATCCATTCCATCGTGGTGAGGCAGCAATTTTACATCGAGATCTACAACAGACTGTTAAAGAACTAGGTGAAGATGGACAGGTCTATCTGCAATTGATACAACCTTTTTTAAACAAATGGGAAGTGCTATCAAACGATGTGTTAGGACCTTTGCGTTTGCCTAAGGATCCATTATTGATGGCAAAATTTGGACTAAAGGCTCTTCGATCAGCAGAAAGCATAAGTAAAATTTTTAAAACGGAAAAGGCTAAAGGGTTATGGGCTGGCTTGTCTGCCCATGGAGTTCAACCGTTAAATCAATTAGGTACGGGAGCAATAGGTCTTGTTTTAGCTACCGCAGCACATCAAGGAGGTTGGCCAATACCAATTGGAGGATCACAATCCATCGCTAATGCATTAGTACACTATTATGAATCTATTGCTGGAGAAATTCAATTAGGCTATTGGTTGGAAGATGTGCGGGAGCTACCCAAACATCAGGTGCTGATTTTGGATTTAAGCCCTCAGCAATTGCTGAATTTAAAGGGTTTGGATTTATCTATTAGGTATAAAAAGGAATTAATGAATTTTCGGCATAGTATGGGAGTGTTCAAGATCGACTGGGCATTATCTTCAGCAGTCGAATTTACCGATAAACGATGTCAACAAGCGGCAACCGTACATTTGGGGAATACTTTTAAAGATATAGCAGCCTACGAGAAGTTAACTAGCCAAGGGAAAATTAGTGATCCACCATTTGTGCTTTTTTCGCAACCAAGTCAATTTGATTCCAGTAGAGCTCCTCAAGGAAAGCATACGGGTTGGGCTTATTGTCATGTGCCCTTAGGATGTCAAGTAGATTTCACGGAACAAATAGAAAATCAAATGGAGCGATTCTGTCCAGGATTTAAAGATCGTATATTAGCAAGGTCAACCATGAATACGCTGGATCTGCAAAATTATAATCCCAATTATATATTGGGTGATATCAGTGGAGGAGCTATGGATTTATCTCAATTGTTTACCAGACCAACAAAAAAAATAGTTCCTTATAGAACATCGGATCCGAAAGTTTATATAGGTTCCTCTTCTACTCCTCCAGGAGGAGGGGTGCACGGTTTGTGTGGTTATTTTGCGGCTAAGGTCGCATTAAAGGATCATTATCAAATTCATTTAACATAATAGTATGAAAAAGATAGTCATAGCAGGAGGCACTGGAAATTTAGGTAAATTATTAAGTTTGCATTTTTTGAAGAAAGGATATGAAGTTGTCGTATTTAGCAGAAGCTTGAAGAAGGGAAATTCAACGAATTTACACTATGTTTTATGGGATGGCGAAGAAATGGGCGATTGGGTAAGGCAGTTGGAAGGAGCAGAGGCTTTGATTAATTTAAGTGGTGTATCTATAAATAGGCGGTTTACGAAGAAAAATAAAGAGCTTTTACGCTTATCTAGGATAAATTCTACGGTAATTTTAGGCAATGCCATGCAGACATTAGCAAATCCGCCAAAAGTTTGGGTCAATGCGTCTGGAGTTTCGTTATTTCAAAGGTTGGAAAATATACAGGATGAGCGAAGTAATTTAGTAGGGGAAGGATTTCTTGCCGAACTTGTACAGGAATGGGAGGCCGCGTTTAAGCAGTTTGTGCTCATGAAAACAAGAAAAGTTGTTTTAAGAATAAGTCCGGTATTATCTGCAAAGTTTGGAATGATGGAAAAACTTCTTCCATTAACGAAATGGGGATTAGCAGGCACCGTAGGAACAGGCAAACAAATAGTCAGTTGGATTCATGAAGAAGATTTTGTAGCAATGTTGGATTGGATAATTCATACAGATTATGAAATTAATATTTGCCATGCAACAAGTCCTTTTCCGGTTACAAATGAGGAGTTCATGCGCAAACTTAGAAATGCCGCTGGATCATCTATCGGATTGCCGTTACCAAGTATCTTAGCTAAAGTAGGTTCCTATTTACAAGGAGTAGATTCAGGGCTATTGCTTGATTCTGTTCCTGTAACAACAAAATTAACTACTGAAAACGGCTTTAGTTTTAAATTTCCCTATATTGAGCAAGCATTTGCACAGATCATCAATAAATCAAAATAAATCAATGAAGTCAGAAAAAACGTTTGCAATCTCAGAAGATTGGGTGGTTGTTATTTTGGGATTTCTAATTATTGCGTTAGCTATCTTTGGCCTTGTAATTCCTAAACCATCATTTAGTTGGTCCAATTCGGAAGAATTAACTGCTAAGGTTTTAGCAACTCCAAATTTGATTATCCTTCTAAAACAATTTTTATTGGTATATGCCATTGCCATATTGGGAGCTTTGCTGTTGAAGAAAGCATTAAAACCCTTACTAATTGTATTTCCTTTTATCTACTTATTGGCAGTATTCGCGATGCTATTTGCAGGCAATAGTTTGGTGAAGGATTATAATTTGGAAGCTGTCATTTTTAGTTTAGGAATTGGTTTGTTGATAAGTAATTTTTTTAATCTTCCAAGTTGGTTCAAAGAAGCATTAAGCACGGAACTTTATGTGAAAATTGGTTTAGTGCTTTTAGGAACTACGGTCATCTTTGGAGATATTTTAAAAGCCGGTTCATTAGGATTAATCCAAGCGCTTTTGGTGGTAGTCTCGGTATGGTACTTTTCTTTCTGGGTTTGTAGGAAATTAAAAATAGACAAGGAAATGTCTTTGATGTTATCCAGTGCTGTTTCTATTTGTGGCGTATCTGCTGCTATTGCTACTTCAGGAGCAATTAAAGGGGATACGAAGAAATTGTCTTATGTAATTTCTTTAGTATTGATTACTGCGATCCCTATGATGATTTTTATGCCTTATTTAGCCCAATGGCTTAAACTTTCACAGGAAGTAACTGGTGCCTGGTTAGGAGGAAGTATTGATACTACAGGTGCTGTAGTGGCTTCTGGATCCTTGGTTGGTGAAGAAGCTTTAAAAATAAGTACAATTGTTAAATTCTCTCAAAATGTCTTATTAGGAATTGCGGCATTTTTTATTAGCATTTACTGGTCATACTCCAAATCCGTGGACGAGGAAACTAAAAAGGACAAACCTAGTTTGAAGTTGATTTGGGAAAGGTTTCCGAAATTTGTTGTTGGTTTTGTGGTTGTTTCTTTATTGTTTTCATTTGTCATACCTGCAGAAGTAAACTTATCCATTAAAGACAGTTTAAAAAATCTGCAGGGATTATGGTTTGCATTAGCATTTGTATCTATTGGTTTAGAAACAAATTTCAAGGACTTATTTTCACAGAATAATAAAAAACCTTTATATGCTTTCTTAATAGCACAAACATTTAATATTATTGTGACCCTAATTATAGCAATGACTTTATTTAAATAGGCAGGTCTTACAACCATCCCATTTCGATGGATTTTTTTATTAAACTGCTGCTATTATAGGTACTGGTTTTTTTTAGAATATTTTTACGATGAACACGTACAGTTTGTTCAGATATACCTAAAAGGGTTCCAATTTTTACGCTGGATAGCCCTTCTGCTATATATCTTAAAATGTCGTTTTCTCGATTAGTAAGTGGGTTTTTATTAGAGATTTGTTTGGAGATAATCTTGTTTGATAAATCAAACTGGAAAAAATCGTGGTTTCCATTGATTCCCATCACGGTAGCAATGAAGTTATTGGTTTGTGTGATGTGATGGATATTGGTGTGTATATTGAGGCAGATAGATAACCTTCCGTGATTATCTATAGCAATAGGAATGGCTTGGTGATGAAATAGTTGGTATTCTCCAGAAGCAGTAATCATTCTGAAGCAGTAACTGGATTTATATTGTTGGAAGCTATTTGGACCACAATTTGAAATGTGTTTATAACAAACTTCTTCGGCTTTTACTATAAATGGGATATCGTCAGGATGTATCAGATCAATGATGCCTTGTAGATGCTCTGGCTGTTCTTGAATATTATGTATCTGTAATAAATTAGGATGTTGATGACTGAGGGTTTGTTGACTAAGATTCAAAATATAATGATAATAGTCCCCTAATAACATGATGCCAGATAGAATTTTGATTAATTTCGTACTATCTATTTCGATTGGTTCATTTGAAAATACGGTGGGTAGGCTTTCCCAAATTTTACTTAGGTTCTCATAATTGTATTCCATTTTTATTTTAGGCTATTACTTGATTTGACTTATTTATTAGGTCAATTTTAGGGATAATTTTATTATTCTTAAATACCTCAATAGCGGTATTTTGGAACGATAAATCCTTAAATTAATCCCGCTTCAATACATTGCTTTATTAGGATGTTGCTGTTATGGGTTTGTGATTTTTTAAGTAAATTTTTTCGATGAACTCGAACAGTTGCTTCAGAAATAAATAAATTTTCGGCAATAATGCGGCTTGGAAAGCCTTGAGCCATTTGTACTAGAACTTCTAATTCTCTTTTACTAAATAGTTGTTGGTTAATAATTTTTTCTTCTTGATCTAAAGGAATTTTGGTGATTAATTTATTAGCATGTATATGTTCTACTTGAAGTTGATTGTTCCTATGAGTAGTTAAATGATTGATATCTGTATTGATGATTAATGATTTAGTTAGGTTATTTTGATGGTCGTAACTTAAGTTTATAGACTGATGGTGAAAAAGATGATAGGATCCTCCATTTACTTTCATTCGGAAGGAGTAATTATATTTATAATTGCCAAGTTCATTCCTGGGTATGTTTTTCATAAAATGAAATTTAGCCTTTTCCGCACATAGTACATGATCAATGTCTTCATGATGAATAAGATCTATTAGATCCCAATACGTAGATGGAGCATGAACTAATCCGTGTACTTTTTTAGCAGAATTGAATATTTGATGGACTTGACAGGTGTTCATATCAATTACGGATGCATAAAATGGGCCTAGTCTTAATAAATCTGTAATAAATGATTGAATCTCAAATTGTTTGCAAAATGTACTTTTATCGTTGTACAATTGAGGATAAGAATTCCAAATGGTAGATAGTGATTGTAGCTTGGTTTTCATACTTTTTTATTTTAACAAAAAAGTTGTATTACTTAATTGGATTTGGTAAAACAAATTTAGTAATAGGATAACAAGCTGACAACTTTAATGGTTTTGTTTTTAAAAAATACCCAATTTGAGGTATTTTTAATTTTTTATAGCAAAAGCTATTATTATAGGTAATTTTTTGTTAGGGAAGTTTGAGCCTTGGTTGATTGTTTGAAGTAAGTAATTTTAACAAATAAGGAATTTGTTGCATTGTTTGATTATATTTATACTGCTTAGCGTTATTGAACTAACTGAATTAACCAATTTTAAAAACAATTGAAACTTCTATGTTTTATTTTCAAATTCATTGTAAACCTCAACAGGAAAACCTGTATTTTACAGAGATAGAAGGAGCATATGTGACTGTACTAATCGACTTTAAAGATGAGGAGGGTGCACATCAATTGGCAATCTATTATGTCTCAAAAGAAAAATGGGATATCATAGAGATTACGGATTCATTTGAAGTAGAAGAAAATGCGTTAAGAGCTTCGAAAGAACATGAAGAAGTGTATGCACATATGAAAAACTGCGGAATGGGCTTAAAATATCATTTATATTATGGTGATGAGTAACTATTATCCATTGTTAGTTAGCTGTTACTTCGATTATATTTTTTTAGAACTTTATGAAATTAGATCACTTTCTTTTTCGCAAAATATCCGAATCTTTTCAAGAATTTAGCCGCTATTCTCAACGATCTTTAGGAAATTCTGATACCCTGAATAGAAAGAAAGATTTTGATCTCAATCATTACTTACGGGTTTTTCATGCCTTTGATACTTACTTCTATTCACTTGCTGATATAAGTACTTTAAGTATTATAGATGCTGGAGGTCCAATAGAACAATTTACTGGATATACCAAAGAGGAGGTAATAAAAAAGGGTTACCGATTGATGTTGGAGATACATCATCTACGAGATACTATACGAGCTACACGTGGCGGTACCAAGTATTTTAAATACCTGTATGATCAACCTGCAGAAAAAAGGCCTTATATCAAAGTAAATAGAACCTTGGAAATGAAATGCAAAGATGGACGGATATTGTTTGTTTTAGCTCAGAGTATTCCAGTTCTATTTAACGAGAATATGGAGCCAATTTATATTTTAAATATCTATTCTGATATCAGTGATATGCAGTTTAATCGACAATATGCACATTACATTATTGATAACAGTGATATAGATCATCCGAAAAAGATTTCTCTATTTGATAAAAAGGACTATACGGATTGTACGGTTCTAACAATTTCAAAAGGTGAATTGCGTGTGTTGGAGTTAATCGCTGAGGGTATGGATAGTAGATTGATTGCAGACAAGTTGTTTATAAGTGAACATACCGTAAGGACACATCGAAAGAATATTCTCAAAAAATTATCCTGTAATAACATGAATGAGGTTGTGAAAAAGGCATTAGTGGAAGGATGGATTTAGTGTTAGAAGTTATTTATGGAAAAATGCTGCATTTTACATCTTTATAAAGAAGAGTAACATATATGGAAGAAAAGGAATTACTTCAATATTATAAGCAAACAGGAAACTTAGATGCATTAGGTAAACTTTATGCTCCATATATGTCGTTAATGTATGGAGTCTGCTATAAGTACTTACAAGATTCTGAAGAAAGTCAAGATGCGGTCATGCAGATATTTGATGAGTTGATTGGCAAATTAAGAATTCATGAGGTAGAGAACTTTAAAAGCTGGCTCTATATTTATACGCGCAATTTTTGTTTGATGGCTTTGCGGAAGAAAAAAAACGTCAAGCATGTTTCGATAGAAGATTATTTGGTAGAATCAGAAAATCAACTTCAGACTGATGTAGAGCATAAATGGAAAGAGCAAGATTTTGAAAAATTGACTTCCTGTATGGCAAGCTTAAGTGAAGAACAAGGAAATTGTGTTCGCATGTTTTATTTAGAGCATAAATGCTATAAAGATATTGCAGATATCACAGGGTTTGAATTGGCAAAAGTGAAGAGCTATATTCAAAACGGTCGCCGTAACCTTAAAATTTGTATGGAGAAAAAGTAATGGAAAGTAATTATCAATTATCGAGAATTCATAATTATGTGATGGGTCTAATGTCGAAAGAAGAGATGCATGACATGGAGCGTGAAGCATTAAATGATCCATTTTTGCAAGATGCTATTGATGGATATCGTTTACAAAATGGTGTCGATACGAATAAGCTAAGCTTGCTTCAACAACGATTGGCGGCCAAGCTACAGCAAAAAGAGCAGGAAAAGAAACAACGTTTTTATAGTTGGCAACGTTTAACAGTTGCATTAGCTGCAGCAGTCTTGTTTTTAGTAGCATGCTCCCTCATCTTATTTAATTATTTGAATCTTCGGATTACTGATAAAAATACTGAGGTCATATTAATGGAAGAGCATATGCGAGTTAAAACGGACGTGAATTCCCATAACATTGCGAATCCTATAGGTGGATGGGAACAGTTTAACGAGGAATTAAATTCTGAATTGAGAGACGTGAATCTACATGGAACTATTAACCTTACTTTTTCTATAAAAGACGGAATCGCAGAAGATATTCAGGTTTTGCATTCCACAGATGATAAATTGAGTTCTTTAGTGTCTCAGTTTATAGAGCAGAAAGTTAGATGGCAAGGTGATTCCCTTGAAATCACTATTGAAGTAGGGAAGTAATTTAGAGAGATTTGAAATAACAAAAAAAGCGGCTATATGGCCGCTTTTTTGTTATGAATGATTTACTTTATTCTTCCCATCTGATTTTTTCTTCGATGGAAGAACGAACAGGTTCACGTTCTTCTGTGCTATGATGTCCTAAATAAAACAAGCCTATACATTTTTGATTATCCGCTAATTGCAGGAAAGATCCTAAGTGATTTATTAAGCCTGGAGTTGCCCAATATGCACCAATATTTAGGGAATAAGCTGCTAACCACATATTCTGTACTGCGCAAGCTGTAGCAGCCAATTCTTCCCATTCTGGAAGCTCTCCAGTATAATTCACAATGATTGCCATGGCAGCTTTAGACATGGTTGCTTTTTTTACCATGTTTTGTTCATTGACCTCGGAGTACTTTTCGGATGGGGTTACTTCTTTGTAAATTCTTCCCAATTCTTTTCCTAGACGTTGGAGCCCTTCATTTCTAAAGATGACAAATCGCCAAGGTTGGGTTCTTTTGTGTGTAGGAGCAGCATTTGCTGCTTCTAAAATAGTCAATAAATCTTCTTTGCTTATTTCTTGTTCCGTGTAGTTTACCTGGAATACAGATCTACGGTATTTTATGGCATTTAAAACTTCGTTCTTAGACATATAACTGTTTTTAGATTTCAAATATGATGATTAAAACTGTGAATTTAAATTAGGAAACTTCTTCCCAAAGGGCAGAGATGTGAAGTATCGTTAAGACTGCTTTTTGCATATCTTGAACAGATACCCATTCTTGCTTTCCATGGAAAGCATGTCCTCCAGCAAATATATTAGGGCAAGGCAATCCCATAAAAGATAACCTAGAGCCATCTGTACCTCCACGAATACTTCTTTTTTCAGCTTTCATTCCTGCACGTTCTATTCCCATAAGAGCAATATCCACCACTCTAGGATGATGATCTAATACTTCCTTCATGTTGCGGTATTGTTCGGACACTTTGAAGCTATAGTTTGCTGCTGGATAGTTACTCAATACATTTTTTACGATTAGTTCTAACTCTTGTTCATGTAAAGCTAGTTTACTGGTATCATGATCACGGACAATAAAACCAATTTGAGCCTCTTCAACAGTGCCCTGAATATGTGTTGGGTGTATGAATCCTTCTTTACCATAAGTTGTTTCGGGAGACAATCTATCCTTTGGTAATTGATCAATAATAGCACTTGCAATTTTCAGTGCATTGACCATTTTGTTTTTAGCATATCCAGGATGAATGGATACACCATCAATTTGGACTAGGACTCCGTCAGCTGAAAATGTTTCATCTTCTATAGTTCCAGCACGTTCTCCGTCCATAGTATAGGCATATTGCGCAGCAAGTTTAGCCAGGTCTACATGGTCAACTCCGCGGCCTATTTCCTCATCGGGGGTAAATAAGATTTTAATGGTTCCATGCTTAATTTCCGGAGTGCTCATCAAAATTCGAGCAGCATCCATGATTTCGGCAACTCCTGCTTTATCGTCAGCACCTAATAAGGTTTTTCCACTTGCAGTAATGACATCATTACCCATTTGTTCTTTAAGATCAGGATGTTCTGTCATTTTTATGATGATGGAATTATCATCTGGCAATACAAGATCCTCACCTTGGTAGTTTTTATGTATAATAGGTTTCACGGCTGTACCGGAGCTATCAGGAGAAGTGTCTACATGGGAACAAAAACAAATGACTGGAACTTCTTTGTTCGTATTTGATGGGATACTGGCATAAACATATCCTAAATCGTCCAAATGGGCATCTTTAATACCCATTGCTAACAATTCTTGTACTAGGATTCGACTTAAGTCTTTTTGCTTTTCCGTAGAAGGCACTGTATTGGAACTAGCATCAGATTGTGTATCTATTTGAACGTATCGAATAAAATTATCAGCAACCTGAAAATCTTTAATTTCATTAATTTCCATAGCTACAAAACTACTAATTAAATTAAGGAGATTAACTAAAAAAGGCTGAGTAAAATGATTTACTCAGCCTATAAAAATTGATACTATTCGAAATGTCTTATTGCTTATCTGCCCATCCGAATACCTTTTGCAATATCCCCGAATTACGAGAACCACCAAGGTTTTGACGGATTTTTAACTCTTGATCAGCTACTTTGACAAATAAGCCGTCTATCGCTTTTTGAGTTACATAAGAAGTTAAGTCAGTTTCTATTTTCTTACCAAGAGGCAATTGATTATAAGCTGATGTTAATTGAGTCCAATAGGTTGTTACATTATTTCTTCCCATGGCAGACTGTATAATCGGGTTAAATTTGCCAGTTAATTCTTGAGAGGTTGTTCTTTTGAAGAAGGATGTAGCAGCATCTTGTTGACCGCTCAATAAAATATTAAAAGCGTCGGTAACCGTCATTTTTGTTAAGGAATTTACAAATACTGTGGAAGCTTCTTTAACAGCAGTTTCTGCGGCTCGGTTCATGCTCGTGATGAATTGATCGCATAATTTACCCATTCCCACAGCACGCAAAGCTGATTCTACCTTTTGAGCTTCTTGCGGCATCATAATTTTTACTACTGCATCACCTAAAAAGCCATCTTTAGCAGATAAGGTTTGAATACTTTGCTGTAGACCATTATTTAATGCTTGTTTAATACCTGTTGTTGCTTCTGCCTGAGTTATTGTTCCAGAATTATTGGCACCTGTTTGTGCTCCAGTGCTTGTTCCAGTGTTTGGAAGTGTTATTCCTGCCTGATTGAGGGTCTCGCAGCTACTTAACATAGCAGCGGCCCCGGCAATACACATTAACTTACTATATTTCATGGGATGTCATTTTAGCAAAATTAATTATTTATGTCAGTCTTTGAATTATATCTTTATTTTATTACCAATAAATTTCTGCCATAATTGGGAAATGGTCGGATAAATAATGTCCCATAAAGGTTGAAGTCAATATACCATACTTATGAGTGCGGAAATGTTTACTTAGAAAGATATGATCTATTCGACTTTTCTCTTTGAACGCTTGTCCCCACCCGTGAAAGGTCGAATTGGGTTCGTAAACTATTTTGGACATTTGATAACTGTCCTTTAATGATCCGTCTTTCGATAAAGATGCATAAGCAGCAGAATGTTCATCAAAATTGAAATCCCCGGTAAGGATGGTAGGCAGATTTTTTCCTATTTCTTTCGACTTGTGCAAAATTAATTTAATACTTTCTAAACGTGATACTTCACCTAGATGATCCAAATGCGTGTTCATAAATAAGATTTTTTTTCCTTTTCTAAGATCTTCAAAGATTCCCCAGGTACAAATTCTAGGATAGGCAGCATCCCAACCTTTATTAGCTTGATGTAAATCAGTTTCTGATAACCAAAAGGTACCACTATCTATCAGTTTAAATAATTGTTGATTGTAAATAATTGCCGAATGTTCGCCTTTGTTGCTGCCATCATCCCGACTTACACCTACGTAGGCATAGTTGGGAAGTAGGTGACAGATGTCAAGCAATTGATTGTATTGTGCTTCTTGAACGCCAAATATCTCCCAGCCATAATAGTTTAGAAAATCAATAATGGGTTGTTTTCTATCTTCCCATAGATTTCCAGTTGCTGAGCGAAGAGGGATATTAAAGCTTCCGACAATTAATTTTTGTTGTGCAAATAGGGTAGCACTTGATATAAACATTAAAAAAAATGCAATGATTTTCTTCATAAAAGCTGCTCGATAAATGTAGATTAGGTTGCTGTAAGATGTATAAAGTAAGCCTTTAAAAAAAATCTAAGGAGCTCATGCCCCTTAGATTTTTTTTTCAAATGTTTTAAAATGATATTATCAGCTTATTTAGGCCATTCTAATTCCGCAACAACCGGAAAATGGTCAGAAGGGAATTTGCCTAGATAAGTATCAGTAAGGATACCATATTTATGAACTTTAAAAGGACTAGTAATGAAAATATGATCTATTCTGCCTTTCGGAGCAATACTTTTTCCCCAACTATTGAAAGTGGAGTTAGGTTCGTACACCATCTTGGCTAAATCATAGGTGTCTTTTACGATACCACTATTCGCTAAGGTAAAATACGCTTCATTTTTCTCGTCGATATTGAAGTCGCCAGTCAATATAAGAGGAAGATTTTTAGCAAGCTCTTTTGCTTTAGCAAGAATAAGCTTTGCACTTTCTTTTCGTGCTTCTTTACCTACATGGTCGAAATGTGTATTCATCAAGATGAACTTTTTTCCACTTTGTTGATCTTTAAATATCCCCCAGGTACAAATTCTAGGTAATGCAGCGTCCCATCCTTTATTCGGTTTTTCAGTATCGGTAGCTGACAACCAAAAAGTTCCATTCTCCAACACCTTAAAACGTTTCGTGTTGAAGTATATAGCCGAATGTTCTCCTTTTTGTGCACCATCATCGCGTCCTACACCGATGTATTGGAAATCTGGAAGATTCGCACTCATGTCATCTAATTGCACTTTAAAAGCTTCCTGAACGCCGAAAATATCAAATTCGTGAAATTTAATCAGGTCTGTAACTGCTTTTTTGCGATCGTCCCATAAATTACCTTCATCAGCCTGAGTTTTCAATCGGATATTGAAAGTAGCAACCGTTAGTTTTTTTTGAGCAAATGCAACGCCGATAAAACCAATTAATACTAAACTTAGAATAAGTTTTTTCATGTTATTTATTCAATATTTTGTTTAATAATTCAGTTTCATCTGTAGTAATGAAATCAACTTTTTCGTTAATGAAAAACTTCATATCCTCTTCACTATTAACCGTCCAAACATTGGTCTTTAATTTCAAGTCTTTACATTCTTTTATCCAAGTAGGGTTCTTCTTGAAGATTGTAAAATGATAATCAGGACCAGTTAATTTAGCGGCTTTAATTTCTGCAGGGGTTTTATTTCCAGTCAAATAGAAGACTTTTGCTTTTTTATCTAATTCTCTGAATTTTAAACAAGCATCCCAATCAAACGCGATGTATTCTACCATCTTTTGAGCTTTCAATTTTTTAACTAACTCAATGGATTGTTTTACCGCTTCTAGGGTTCTTTCTTTGCTTATTCTGCTTGTCTTTAATTCAAAAACCATTTTCGTACCTTTTTGCTTCAAACCTTCTTTAATGAATTCTTCCGCTGTAGGAATAGGTTCACCATTAGGTAATTTTTTAGCAAGAAGTTCTTGATATGTTGATTTTTCTACATCTAAGCCGTAGTAGTCATGGTCATGGTTTAAAACAAGAATGTTGTCTTTTGTTAAATGCACATCAAATTCGCTACCATAGGTCTTTTGAGCAATTGCTTCTTTAAAAGAGGCAATGGAATTCTGCGGATTATTTGATTGCTTCCAAGAACCACGATGCGCAATTACTGAAGTTTGCGCAAGAGATGCTGACTGAAATGCAATGGTCATAAATGTTAAAAGAATTAAATTTTTCATTTTTATTTTATTGATAGGTTTATTTTAAATAGATGATATTAGCCACCTTTCGTTGGCCATCGTGATCGAACTTTTTATTGTCAGAAGGGTAGTTGACAATGGAATTGTCGCTAGCATTTTTGATATATAGCGTACTGCTTCCACCTCCATCGAGATTCATGGCGTCTTGAGAGCCAATCCATTTCAAAACTTTAGCCAATTCATCCAAAGACATGCCATTTGCTTGACTATTTCTTCCATCAACAACAATTAGAATTAATTTGTTCTTTTTCGTAATTCCAATGGCTGTTCTAGGATGACGATTCGTGTTAAAAGGATTGGAGTCTAAAGCAATACGTTGGCCATTACTCACTAGTAAAGGTCCGGAAAGCATCACATCTTGTGCAGAAGATTTTTCCGTATTATCTGGATTGGCATCGGAAATTTGAACCTTATTTTTGTCAATACTAAATACCGCATTGGCTCTTGCAGATGGGCTGCTGGTTTCATTGACGACAGTGCCATTCACTTTAATATAGTCTACTGAACCACCATTTTTCATGTCAAAGAAACCACCATTGATAGCTACTAGTGCGTTATTTTCAGTAGCGAAAGTGGAGGTTGTTTTTAATTGTTTGGCGTCAGCAGCAATGGCAACTTTCTTTTTATTTTTTTTGAGATCTATTTCTACCCAATTTATTTCTTGCACGGAATTAAATAAGTTCTCGAAATGGCCTTGATTCCAAACAACACCCTTTCGTATGGTTTTCTTATTCCACTTACTCGTTACAATTTGTAAGGAATCTGCATCTTGTGCAATAGCACTAGGTAAATTTATCCAAGTACAAAGAACCAGGATAAGGTTTAAGGTTAAGGTAACTCTTCGAAGCATACTTTTTATACAACTTTAACGAAGTTACCCAATTTATATTAACAAATTATTAAAGTTACTTGTCTCCTCTCCATTCTGCATAAAATTGTTGCAAAAAACTCTCCATATAGAGGTGTCTTTCAGTAGCAATAGCCTTTGCAGTGGGCGTATTCATTTTATCCTTTAATAATAAAAGTTTTTCGTAAAAATGGTTAAGTGTAGGTGCTGAACTGTTTTTATAAACTTCTTTGTTTTGATTTCGAACAGGAGGGATGTTGGGATTATGCATTTCCCTGTTTTTATATCCACCATAATTAAATGCTCTTGCAATTCCAATGGCTCCAATAGCATCTAAACGATCTGCATCCTGCACCACTTCCAATTCTTTGGAATGAAATTCCACTTTCCCTAAAGAAGCTTTGTAGGACATATTTCTAATGATTTGCTGCACATGATGAATGCTGTCCTGATCTACCTCCAAACTGCTTAAAAATTCTCCTGCTATTCGAGGACCTATTTCTTCGTCACCATCATGAAACTTACTGTCTGCGATATCGTGCAGCAATGCCGTCAATTCGCAAACGAAACTATCGGCTTCTTCTGTTTTAAGAATTAATTTACAATTATTCCAAACCCGTAATATATGCCACCAATCGTGTCCAGATTCAGCATCTTTCAGTTTCTCTTGAACGAAAGATGCCGTTTTCTTGATAATACCTTGCTTATCTATCTTTAGATCCCTCATATAGTTCGTATTGTAGTAACCTACAATCCAGTTTACCATTAAAAAATTCAAATCTTCGAGAAGCTCTTAAGCCTATTTTCTTTGCAAGATCTGGGTTTCCAGTGAATATATATCCGCGATATCCTTTGCAATCGTTTTTCAGGAAATCTCCAATTCTCGCATATGTCATTTCCAATTTGCTATGTACCCCTAAACGCTCACCATATTCCGGGTTAAACATGATTACTCCAGGTTCAGTAGGAATGGTAGTTTTGGCAAAATCACCCACTTCAAACTCTATTAGGTGTTCTACACCGGCTGTTCGAGCATTTAGTTTAGCTATTTCTATGGCATCAGCAGAAATATCCGAAGCAATGATATCCGGTAAATTAGTTTTATCGGTGATATCTTTTAAAATTCTTCGCTCATTAAAGAAAACCTCCTCATCATACCCAATGAAATGCATAAATGAATAGTTCATACGTTGTAATCCTGGTTTGCGATTTTGAGCCATTAAAGCAGCTTCAATAGCTAAAGTACCAGAACCACACATGGGATTGATGAAAGGGGATTTTCCATCCCATTGCGTAGCCATAATGGTAGAAGTCGCTAAAGCTTCCAGCATTGGCGCTTTTCCAGGGTGCTTACGGTAGCCGTGTTTCGCTAAGGTTTCTCCGGAAGTATCCAAAAATATTTCTGCACGCTCATCCATCCAATGCAAATGGATGACAGCGCGATTTAAGTCCGGTCCAGAGTTTGGTCTTAAGCCTTTTTTATCTTTGATGCGATCTACAATAGCATCCTTAACTTTCACATTAGCAAATAGAGGCGTAGTTATTGTTTCATTATGCACATTCGATGTTACGGTAAAATAACCGTCGATAGCGATTAAATCTTCCCATGCAATGCCTAATAATTGTTTATAAAGTTCATTAGCATTGCTGGCTTTAAAAGATTTTAATTCATATAATACCTGACTAGCGGTGCGTAGGTTTAGATTTAGCTTAATACATTCATTTACTGAAGCATATAACTCCAGTCCAGTATTGAAACTACGTTTAATTTCATATCCCAATTCACGAACCTCTTGTTCTAAAAAAGGAGACAAGCGTCTATTGCAAGTAATGATAACCTTGCTTTGTTTGTTGAAAACTTCTGCCATATTTCTGCAAAGTTACTTAATCTCTTAGCAAAAAATGTTTAATTTTACGCTTTAATAGTTAAGATATGGAAATTAGAGGAAAAGTACATGAAGTAGGTGCAACTCAACAAGTAACAGAGTCTTTCAAAAAGAGAGATTTGATTGTTGCCTATGCAGAAAATCCACAATTCGTAGAATATATTCGTTTTGAGTCTACACAAGACCGTGTTAATATATTTGACAACCTTGCCATTGGCGATGATATCGAAGTGTCATTTAACCTTCGTGGACGCCCTTGGACTAATAAAGAAGGGGTAACAACTTATTTCAACTCGTTAGTTGCATGGCGAGTAACTAAATTAGCAAATACGGCTGCTGCAGCTCCTACTCCTGGATATGCAGATATGCCTCCAGTAGATATCTCAGCATCATCATCTGATGATGACGATTTACCGTTCTAGTCGATAAAAAATATAAAAAAAGCTGTTTTATTAAAAACAGCTTTTTTTATGCCCAATTGAACAGTTGATTATAGTTTTTTCAAATTTTTATCATATAAACCTATCAAAAGACTGTTTCCTTGCTTATCAACTTTAAGCCCTCCAAATATGGCTTGTTCATAAGTCTCCGCTTTGCCTTCTTGGAAGAAGTATGATTCAGCGCCTATATTCAATTGAAATTTATCAGGTGAAGTGTAGGCAATTAATTGTTCATCTTTTTTTAAAGGTTGCTTTTCTTTTTGGAAACGAATTAAATGGGCAATTCCTTTCTCATCAATTTTCACCACACAATATCCTCTACTTGATAAGCTAGTTATGTTAATATCATTACTTAATTCATACCTCAAGTTCATATAATCACCTTGCATTAAGGATCTAGGGTCTACAGGAGCGAGTTTAAGAAATATGGTTTCTCCTGTCTTCAATATTTCTTCTTTTTTAAAAACCGAATAGTTGAAGTATAGTAGCAGGATAGTGAGATTGATCCCAATGATTATTAAACTATATTTTTTCATTTTCAATCTTTTTAGAGGTTAATAAATACTGAATGATAAAAAACAATACACCAGAACAAAACAGCATAATAGATTTCGTTAGTAAGGTTAATTCCAGGTCGTAGTAGTATTTACTAAGGAAAAAAAGAAACGCAACTGCACTGATTATCAACGTGGTTTTATCTGATTTTTTAAAGGCTAAAACCATTAATAGGATGGCTCCTGAAATTCCAGGAGCATAAATACTACAGGATAAGCCTATTGCCAAGCAAGCTATTATTATCCATTTTTTTGTACCTATAAAGAAGTTGTGTTCAACTATTATTTTGTTAATCAGGAAAAGTGCCGCTAACAGCTGAATAATACTTACTATGACTGGAAAGGGGAAAACTTCACGTGAACCTAGACCTGAAGAATGGCTATATAAGAGGTATATATAGAATATAACCATGGCCAACCTTACCGGGTACAATATCCTATTCGTCGAAGCTTTATAAGTTAAAAATTTTGCCTCTTTTTCGTAAGCGAAAAGAATAAGTAAAAGTAAAATACATTTATGTAAGACATCCGATAAGTTAGTAATCAGAATAATATTGTCTTCTAAAAGTTTATTACCAGGTCCAAAGATGAAATGATGATAAAATAGTTGAAAAGAGATATTGAAAAATAGTATCGATAGAAATGCTAACAAATAACCTTTTGAAAATATTAATACCAAAATGCTAATTATCATTAATATGATTTGAGAACTATTAAATGGTAGGTCATAGCTGCTTAAACTGAAGTTCAAAAAATAGAACCCAATGATATAACAACTAACAGAAAAGCTACTCAATATTATTTTTTCAGATTTGTTATTAAGCCAAATGGTAAGAATAATGGCAACAAGACTTATAATTAATATACTGTTTGAATTATTGGTGAAATTAAATAAAAAGACGAATCCGGCAAATGATAAGCTGGCAAGTATACCTCCTAATATGGAAATAAATTTGATAATAAAGGGTTGTGTATGTCTCTTAAAAGCATATTCCTTCTCAAAATTTTCTGCATCTAAAGTTATGTCCTCAATTTTAGACCTTTCCAAAGCTTCTAAAACGGGGTATTTGTTATATGGATTGTTCATGGGGTTTTTCGATAAATTTTAATATAAAACGAATGAGTATGATGGTGCTCACACTTATAAAACCTGCAATAATCAACATCATGCCCCAATCTTCCGAAATGTTAATTAATAAACTACTTCCAATAATGATAAGGCTAAAAGGGACAATAGTTAGAAAGAAACTTCGTTTAAATTTAATGCCATACCACATTAAAAGGGTATAAATGATAGCCGCCGAGCCGATTAAAAAAATCAGACCATTGTTTTCAGAGATAAGAATACCATATGCTATGCCAAAGGTTGAAAATGAAAATGCTGCTAAGCTGAGTATTTGTATAAAGTAAAGAGGGATTTTGAAGCACTTTTTAAAATCATTTAAATAGATACAAATAAATACAGGTAAAATATTGATTAAAAATAATAGGCTTAATAAAGAAGGAATATCCCATTCTTGCATCACCTGGTTTCGGAAAAGGATAATACTGATGTCAATTAATCCAAAATATAAAATCCATGTAGGTTTAAAAGATGAACTGAACACCCAAAGACTTATCAAAATAGTCCAAGCTAGAAAGAAATCATAGGCATTCGCCCCCGTTTGGTAAATTTGACCAAATACTGCAAATAATACCCCAACTAATACAGCGCATAAAAGCAGCGTTAATTTCTTATACAACACTGGCAATTTGCTGAAATAGATAATACCAATGCTACCGAGAATAAGAGTCTCTATTATACCTAGTTTAACGAATTTGTGTAGATAATCCCAATTGAAAGCGAAGAAAAATATAATGCCCAAAATCATAAATCCTAGCGCAAGAATCAAACTGCTTAATTGCAGAGTCTTTATCCAGGAATTTTTATCTGGGTAGCAATGGGTTTTCAAAAGCTCCTCCAATTCTGCCTCCTTGATGTCGCTATGTTTTGCTAAGATTTGAAAATCTTTATTACTGATTTTTTTCATCATAATAAAAGTTAAGGTTTTCATGTCATAAAAACCCCACAGCCTAGGAAACTTCCTAAGACTGCAGGGCAACCGCTAAGTTATTTGTCTTCTTGATCAAATAACTTAGCATCCCTCGTGTTTTTTTGTACTGCGATGGCAGCGAAGAGACTGAGGGTGAATGACATAGCATAAAATCCTTTTTCACTCAATAATAAATCAGCATTCCATAATCCAATGGTCATCAAAACGAGCGAAGCTATGATGGCAAACCAACTTAATCCATAGTACATTTCCGTTACGGGCAATCCTTCCGCTTTATCTCTTACGGATTTCTGAACAGAGATTACAGAGAATAATCCGAAAAGTAATAAGGTAAAATAATACCCTTTTTCATTCAGCATCATATCTGCATTCCATAACCCTATGCAATAAGCTACAGTTCCAAGTAATAGGGCGAACCAGGATGCTCCAACAAAAGCAGAGGTAGGCTTTAAGGGTTGTTTAATCCATTCGTTTTGTTTTACAACTTGTGTTGTTTCTTCGTGTGTGTTATTTAGCGGTTCCATTTTTTTTGTTTTTAAAGTTAAATTATGATTCAAATGTCCGGCTAATTGTGAATCCCTACAATTCAATTATTAAATAAAACTGACGATATATAATGATTAAATAATTAATATTTAACCCTATATTTACCCTGTATGGATCAATTGAAAGCCTTAATAGCATGTTTAAATGATACTGAAAAGTTAGAGTTTAAACAATTTTTGAACAAGAAAAACAAACGTCATGATGTGAAGAACATCAAATTGCTAGATTTATTAGAAACTGACGATATAAATAAACTTAAAAAGTTTGTTTCCTATACTAATAATTTAGATGCTTACCATGCTTTGAGAAAGCGTTTGACAGAAAATATCCTGTTATTTATTTCTCAAAAGACCTTTGAAAGTAAGCATAACGAGACTTATGAACTATTAAGATTTTTGGTGGTGAGTCACTTTCTTTTTGAAAATAACCTCGAAAAGATGGCTTTTAAATGTTTGGAAAAAGCAGAGAAATTAGCAGTTAAATTGGAACAGTACAGCCTTTTGAATGAACTGTTGTTAACAAAGCTTCAATATGCGCACCTACATCCACAACTTGATTTAGAACAGCTTACAGAAGAATTTCAGATTAATCTAAACAATTTGCAGCGAGAGGCAAAAATGAATCTGGCTTATGCCTCCATTCGTAAGGAAATCAATGAAATCAATTTGCAAGGGAAAATAATTAATCTGACCGATCTTATATCCCAAACCATACGCAAATTTAAAGTCGCGACGGTCGATTTTATGAATTACAAATCTTTGTATCAGATTTTATTTATAGCCAATGAGTACGCTGCTATCTATCAAAATTATAATTTAATAGCTCCTTATGTAAGGAAAACCTACAAATACATCCAGTCAAACACAGACCATAAGGAAGTACATATTTACCAACATCTGTATATCTTATATTATTTAGCAAACTTTTTATTCCGTAGCAAAGATTTTCAAAATAGTTTACGGTATCTACAGCATATGCAGGAACTTTTAGCCGATCATTCTTCTTACAAAGTGCAATTCCAAATGCGTTATGAGCTTTTGCTTTCCTTAAATTTATACTTCTCAGGTGAATACGAAGGGGCGATTTCCACAATTTCAAAAGCTTTGTCTAGTCCTTTAGTAAAAAACATGCAGGATATGGATGATTTGCAGTTAAGTCTTACCTTGTTTTATGCACAGAATAATCAGGAGAAGGCATTAAAACAACTGGCCAAATTCACACATACCGATGCATGGTACGAAAAGAAATACGGGATGTTATGGACGATCAGGAAAAACCTGATGCAAATATTAATATACCTTCAATTTGAGTATACGGATCTGGCCAATTCCAGGATTCAATCCTTTAAACGTAGGTATCAAAAATACCTTAAAAGTACCCATGAGCACAGAGTCATGGATTTTTTGAGATTTATAGAAAGCTATAGCCTTCATCCAGGTTTTATTTTGAAAAAAGAAAATCAATTAAAAGTTTTGCAGATGTTACAGGTAGAAGAAAATCAAGACATATTCAATTTAAGTTTCATCGCTTGGGTCATGTCCAGATGGCAAAATAAAACCTCCTACCAAATTACACTGGAACTTATTGCAAATATTAAACCTGATACATATAATCGTAATTAGGAGTTGGGATTGAAATTAGACGAGTGCAATGTTGGTGTTTAGTGATTTACATCTATCATCACAATGTCATCTATTCATTTTTACCGATAAAAAACGCCCGATTACAGTTCAAAAAAGGCTAATTACCTAATATTAAAGTACAATATTAGCATTGGAATTAGAATTGCTGTATTTTTATAAAAAATATTTAAATTTAAAGAATGGGCTGGGCAACGAAAAAAAGTAAACGATGGGAGATTAGGCAGTTAATATGGACATTTTTGTCTATACTTCTTGTCTTACCATTACCTATACATGTACATCCCCTCGTCATGATGAAGCAAGCAAGCCAATCCAAAGTGCGCTCCTGGATGCTCACTGCTTGGACTTTATTGCTCATTGAAATTGGTCTATTTGTTTCTTTTATTATTTTCTTTGGTGCATTGAGTCAGGGTATGTTATTGACCCTGGGTGGATCTGTACTGTCTTATATTGTCGGCAATAGCTTATTGCTTAACCAAGTGAAGCCTTATCTAAGACGCCTGGAATTAAAAGAACATCGTGAATTATATTGGATTTCTTCACCAAACTCCCAAAAGAGAATAGAAATATCGGCTCCAAGTATTGATACCCCTCAGTTTTTTGTTGAGCGATTATTGCATTGGAGGAAAGAAATAGAAAATCCGAAGATTCAAAAAGATATAGATAAGATTTTACGGTTATTTCAATTATTGGAGAAAAAAGATGCGAGAGAAGCAGAGAAGTTCCTAATGAGGCATTCCACTATTGTAAATGTATTGATGCAGTATGATGAATTGGAAAACGCCAAGTTAAACAATCAAGTCACTTTTGAATCACAACAAAAATTAGAGAAGGTTATTCAACAAGCTGCAATAGCCGTGGAAGAAGAAGTGACCAATCAATTCAAAATGGGAATGTTAGATGTATCTGCTGAGACAGATGTCTACATTCAAACCTTAAAAAGTAGAAACCTTTTAAAAGACTAAAGATATTATGGCAAATTTAGATTTGACAAATTTGGAAGACAATCAACCTGCTAAAAATCAAGCAGATGTTCAAGTGAATTTTACAGAGGAAGAAAAAGCATTAATTCAAAAGTATAAGGAAAAAATTAATTTAACATCAACGATGGATATCATCCAATTTGGAGTTGGTAGCCAAAGTAATGTCAGTAATTTTTCCAATGAAATTCTGAAACAAGTTCGCACCAAAGATATGGGTGGAGCGGAAGATATTCTCGTGAATCTACGTTCAGAAATTCGTGAATTTGATGAAAAAGTAAATAAAAAACCTTTAATACCTTTCTTCGATACAATTAAAAAGAAGATCGGAAGAATGCGTACTGAATATGCTTCGGTAGAAAAAAACATCCACAGTATAGAAGTGAAGTTAGAAGGTCACTATAAAAGTTTGGCAAAAGATGTGAATATATTTGACAAGCTTTTCGTTCAAAATCAACAATACTTTAAAGATTTATCCCTTCATATTCAAGCTGGAGAGGAGAAATTACAGGAAGTAATGAATGTCACGCTTCCTGCCTTAAGACAAGAAGCGGAAAGCACAGGTGATCAACATAAAATCCAGGAATACAAAGATCTTGAACAGCATGTTGTTCGGTTTGAAAGAAAAATTCACGACCTCAAATTAACGAGAATGGTGGTGTTACAAACAGCACCTCAAATCCGGATGATTCAAAGTAATAGCAGTTCTTTAATGGAGAAAATTCAATCATCCATTGTGAATACCCTTCCTTTATGGAAGAATCAAATGGTATTAACGCTTGGAATAGCGCATGCTCAATCTGCATTAGAAGCTCAGCGTGCGGTTACGGATGCGACGAATGAATTGCTGAAAAAGAATTCTGAAATGCTGAAGGAATCAACCATCAATGTTGCTAAAGAAACTGAGCGTGGAATTATTGATATGGAAACCATTAAAAAAGCGAATACCGATATCATTACGACCATTGAAGAAGTGTTAAGGATTCAGAAAGATGGACGTGAGAAACGGAAAGTAGCTGAACAGGAATTATTGCAAGCCGAGTCCGATTTAAAAGCACATATTTTAAAAACCTCGGATGATACCAAATTAATCAATTAAGCATCCTGTAGGAATTATTAAAAGATTTTAACCCTTAAACAGGTTGCTTAAATTGGAAAGGCTTTTTACAGTTCCCAACGTTTTTTAGGAACACACACGATATCTTTCGTTTTTCTTAGGATGATCGGTCTAGCATCGAATCTATTTTCCAGAACGACAGAATCTTTTCCAATATAGGCAACCTTAAATCTTGGTGTATATTGTCCTGTTTTATAACATCCAGAGATTTTTTGTTTCCCATTTTCTTTGGTATAAACTCCATCCACGATAATACTATCCCCTCGTACGGCGTAAACTGCTTTGGCATATTCTGTCCAATTTCCATCTCCATAACAAGAATCAGGTATGGATTGTGTTTTGCTATGAACTTTCATAATAGCATAAATAGAATCGCAAGTCACTTTAAATTCATGAATCGTATAACCAATCATTTGGTCTTGATTAGCGATGCTATCCTGTACCCAGACACCCTGAAGAAAGTCGGCACCATGATCTTGCATATCCGAATGTCGAACGCAATTATAAAAGCTAAAAAGTACAGCAAGCAAGGCTGCAAGCTGTACTTTTTTTAGGATAAAATATTTTTTATTGTTATTCACTTTATTTTTTTAAACTGCCAACCATATCCTCAGGTTTTACCCACTCATCAAATTCTTCTGCAGTAACATACCCTAAAGCGATAGCGGTTTCTTTTAACGTAGAATTGTTTTTGTGCGCAGTTTGAGCAATCTCTGCAGCTTTATAATAGCCAATTTTTGTGTTTAATGCGGTAACTAACATCAATGAGTTATCAACCAATTCCTTGATGCGCGCATAATTAGGCTCAATGCCGCTTGCACAGTGTTCTTCAAAAGATACACAAGCATCACCAAGTAAACGTGCAGATTGAAGGAAATTAGCTGCCATTAAAGGTTTGAATACATTCAATTCATAATGACCCTGGGTACCACCAATTGTGATCGCTACGTCATTTCCCATAACTTGAGCTGCAACCATGGTCAAAGCTTCACATTGTGTAGGATTTACTTTTCCTGGCATGATAGATGATCCAGGTTCGTTTTCAGGAATTAAGATTTCTCCAATTCCGGAACGAGGTCCTGAAGCTAACATGCGGATGTCATTCGCAATTTTATTTAACGCAACCGCCAATTGTTTTAAGGCGCCATGAGTTTCTACGATTGCATCGTGTGCGGCTAAGGCTTCAAATTTATTCTCTGCAGTTACAAAAGGATGACCCGTAAATTCAGCAATGTATTTAGCAACAACTACGTCATAACCAGCAGGCGTATTTAAACCTGTACCTACCGCAGTTCCTCCTAATGCTAATTCTGATAAGTGACTTAAGGTATTTTTTACGGCTTTAATACCGTGGTTTAATTGAGCAACATAACCAGACAATTCCTGACCTAAGGTAAGTGGGGTAGCATCCATCAAGTGAGTTCTACCAATTTTAACCACATTCATGAATTCTTCCGATTTTCTTTTCAAAGTATCGCGCAATTTTTCTACTCCCGGAATGGTTACTTCCACTACTGCTTTGTAAGCAGCGATGTGCATACCCGTAGGGTAGGTGTCGTTAGAAGATTGCGATTTATTTACGTCGTCATTAGCTTTTAATACGGGCTCACCTTCTCCGATTTTTCCACCAGCTAAAACTTGAGCGCGATTGGCAACAACCTCATTCACATTCATGTTGGATTGTGTACCGGAACCTGTTTGCCATATGACTAATGGAAACTCATCGTTTAATTGACAAGCTAATATTTCATCACATACAGCAGCGATGGCATCGCGTTTTTCTATAGCTAATACACCCAATTCATGGTTGGCATAAGCTGCTGCTTTCTTCAAATAAGCAAAACCTTCGATGATTTCTTGCGGCATAGAACCGGCAGGACCAATCTTAAAATTGTTGCGAGAACGTTCCGTTTGTGCACCCCAGTACTTGTCTGCAGGTACTTGAACTTCCCCCATCGTATCTTTTTCTATTCTGAATGACATAAATAACAAATTTTGATAGGCAAATTTAAGTAAAATATGATAATTAAGCTAAATTTAGACAGTTGTATCTTCCAATGACAGTTAATTTAGGCGTCGTTGGATATGTTCTTTCATGTGATAATACAATTGTTCCGGCTTCAGGGTACGCCAAGAAAAATGATTTAGATACTCCCCAAAATTGATAAAATAGTCGATGTGATTTGCTGCAAATTCAGCGATAACATGTTCCCTGAAATTTAAACCTACAATCCAGCCATCCTCAATATCTTGAAACCATTCCTCATAGTAAGAATCATCGGAGGAATGAAAATTTAAAATATTTTCACCAATTAATATAAATTTAGTAATTCCTTCCCCAATCATCAGGTCTATCAATTCACGTTTTAATAGCATGATGTCGTTGTAAATCGCATCGTTCCATTCGCCAATAAGTTCAATAATGGCATATCCCTTATCGTAATCTGCAAACAAAACTTTTAAATATAGGGTTAGTGAGCCGAACTGATCCCACTGCGGATGCAGCAGGAAATTATAGATCTGCTTATCGTATTCAAATTCACTATAAACAGTGCCATAGAAAGGACTACGCTCATCTTCTGATGCCGAGTAATAGTCTATCCAATTGTAAAAAGGTTCAATTTCATGCATTATAACGTAAATTTATTGAAAAATGCGTAGAATGTATAGTTATTCCATATTTTGGACTGGGAATTGTTGGTAACTATTTGTTTTAAAATTCTTTTAAACAATTTGTTAAGTGCTTATTTTTGCCCTTCCAAGTCATTCATGCAAAAAGAGAGAAAAAGGAATATTTTTGTGGCAGCTACTTATGCTGCAACGTTATTATTAGGATTGATCCTCGGTCAGAATTATTCTGATCAGCAAGGGTTTAATTCTGGAGCTTCTCTTGTCCCTATTGGTTTGTCTGATAACTCCTATAAAATTCAACAGGTAGTTGATCTTATTTCCTCTCGTTACGTCGATAGCATCAATATTGATTCTGCCCAAAATGGGGCAATCAATCATTTAATTTCTCATCTTGATCCTTACTCCGCATTTTTGATGCCGAATGAATCCCAAGCACAATCTGAAATTTTAGAAGGTACATTTGAAGGTATTGGAATGGAATATTTCAATCTCAACGATACGCTTATGGTGGTAGGTGTCATTAGCAATGGTCCTGCTGATAAGGGTGGCTTTAAAGTAGGCGATAAAATCATCAGTATAGGCAAAAGGAAGATTTCTGGTGCTTTAGTATCTAAAGAGGAGGTAGAGAAACTCATGCGTGGAAAACGGGGGACTACAGTCGAAATTGCCGTGGAAAGAGATGAAAATCAAGAGCCTCTTTTGCTGAAAGCCGTACGTGATCAGATTAATGTCAGTTCCTTGGATGTTGCTTACATGTTGAAACCTGGTGTTGGACTGATTAGGATTCGAAGATTTGGTATTAAAACCGCCGAAGAATTTAAAGATGCCATTATCGATTTGAAAAAACAGGGAGCAAGAAACTTAGTCCTAGACCTTAGAGATAACGGAGGTGGTTATTTTCATATCGCTATTAAAATGGCTAGTGAATTTTTTGAAGATAAACGATTATTGGTCTACACCGAAGGCGCGCATGAATTAAGAAGGGATTATCACTCTTTTGCTTCTGGAAATTATTCCCAAGGAAAGTTGATTGTATTAGTCAATGAACGTACGGCATCGGCTTCTGAAGTGGTGGCTGGAGCGGTTCAGGATTGGGACAGAGGATTAATTATAGGTCGTAGAACCTATGGAAAGGCAACAGTTCAGGAACTATTCAATTTCGCTGATGGTTCTACAATCAACTTAAGCATCGCTCGATATTATACCCCACTAGGACGGAGCATACAACGAAAATACAGCCCAAATTGGTCAAACATGAAAGATTATGTCACCATGTACAATGGACTATGGAATTTAGACACGACTTATCATCATCAGCAATTTTATCAAACGGGTTTAGGAAAAAAACTCTATGGTGGAGGAGGAATTGTTCCGGATATTAGTGTAGAAGTAGATTCCAATCAAATCAGTTTAATCTATCAGGAATTAACAAAATCTAGTTTAATTGAACAGTTTGTCTATTCCAGATTTGCGAAGAAGTTACCGGCATATTCTATTGAAAATTTCCTTCAAGGATACACTTTGCCTGATGCTGAATATGCTAGTTTTATTGAATTCTTAAACAGCCAAGGATTAACTATTCCAGCACAAAAACAAAAAGATTTACACGATTTGATTCAAAGTGATATAGAGGCTTTATTAGGTAGGTACTATTTTGGTCGGGAAGCCTATTTTAAAGTGAAGAATCGATATGACCAATTTGTTAATCAAGCTTTGTTAGAATTAAAGATAGACACTACCTCGTCCTAACAAAAAATTAATTCATTAAACTTAAATCAGCGTAAACAGGATAATGATCGGATAGTTTATTGTGAATGACCTGGTAATTATTAACTTCAAATTTCTTATCACAAAACACATAATCAATTTGTAATATAGGAAGCATTTCAAAATGGGTTACACCCCAACCGTTTCCTTTTTCCTGAAAAGCATTCAACATATTCTTGCTGATGATATTGACGCTATAAGACATTGGCGTATCATTAAAATCACCCATCACAATTTTAGGATATGGTGTATCCTTCATGTGATTCGCTAAAGATTGGGCTTGATTACTGCGTTGTTCAAAAGCTCCCTTTAACTTACGGCCTACTCGCTTAGATTTAACTTCCTCATCCCCTTCATTCTTTCGTGGGTTTTGAATAAACTCCTTGTCCTCATTTTGTAATCCAAAAGAACGTAAATGAACATTATAAACCCGTATAGTATCTTGTTCTTTGACGATGTCTACATAGATTACCCGATTTATTCCATATTCATTTTTAGTAATTAATCCGGAATTGATAATCGGAAATTTGGAAAATATGATTTGACCATAGGCATTATAATCATTTTGTTCGGAAGGAGCGAAATAATACCCGTCAAACTCCGCTTTTGTTTTTACCGTTTCACTAAATTTTTTCTTTCCTCGTATGGTACTGCTGAATTCTTGTACACAAAGGATATCCGGTTTAGCGCTGTTGATGATGTCTACAAATTCATCTTTAGCCGATTTGTTTAACTTTTCTACGGGTTCAAGCATGTGCACATTATAGGTCATCACTCGTAGACTAGAATCGGAAGAGGAACCTGCACTATTAAAGGTAATGTGTTTGGTCAATAAATTCCAACCTGATAATATTCCTAATAATGAAAATAAAGCATACTTAGGTTTTCGTAAAAGCCAATAGGCAATGAATCCGATATTGATGATTAATATTGGCAGATAGGCTAATCCTAAAAAGGAAATAACCCAGAAAGACTTAGGATTAATAAATGAAGCTGAATAACTCAACAGGAGAACCAATACCGCTAACATATTTGCTAACATGATGGTCTTACTAAAGAAACCTAAATTCTTCTTATTGATGAACATTATTCTTTTTCTTCTCTACTGACTTTAAATAGTATTTCTTTTTCCCGTGAAGATAGACTTTCATAGCCATTCTGGGAAATTTTATCTAATATTTCATCAATGACTTCCTGATTGGGTAAATCACTTCGATGACTTTTGTAAGTTGGTATTTTAGGTGTCTTATGAATAATACGCAGGTTTTTACGTTTGTTTCTTTTGAAAAACAAACTCCAATCGTGCCCAGATTGCAATTGTTTCATGAATAGTATACCCCAAATAATACTGATGACAAAACTTATAGCAGCTGCTTTATTGGCGATTACATAAAATAAAAATTGAATACTGAGAAAAACAGCAGCGATGTAAATGAATTTAACACGTCCAAATAGAAATAAGGAAACTTCCATTTTCGGCAGCAGAATAATTAACGATGCCATGAGCGCTGCTAATCCTAAGGCATTGGAGTATAAATAAGGTTGAGGCCCTCGTGTTAGAAATTCAAATTGTCCTAGTCCTAAAAAGGATATTCCTCCTATAATAAATGCACTAAAATAAACCGTTAGAAATTGTCGTTTATTCAAAAAATTTAAAAAGCTGTTTCCTATCCAATAGAGCCATAGACAGTCAAAAACGATGTTAAATAAACCAATATAAACAAATGGAAAGGTTACTATTGACCAGGGTTGCTTAATAAATTGACTAAAAGAGTTTGGTAAGGTTAAATTACTGATAAACCAATCGTATAAAGGAAAATGGATAACATTTAATTCTACCAATAAATCGGCAATATGAATGAGGATAAATAATCCAATTTGAATGGAAAGAATGTAAGGAATAGGAGAACCCGTTTGATACGTGGTTCTGAAAAATTCCTTTAGGCCATTATCCTTTTTCATGTTCATCGATTAATAAAAATTTGTCCGTCTGATGTTCCAGACTTTTAATAAAATATATCCAAACAGAGCACCACCCACATGAGCCAAGTGAGCAATCGATGATCCACTATTGGAGAAACCTAAAAATATTTCAATAACGATCAAAACCGGTATAAAATACTTGGCTTTAATAGGTACAGGTAAAAATATCAACATCATTTCCATGTTAGGAAACAAATAAGCAAAGGCGAGTAATAAACCATATATTGCTCCTGATGCACCAACTAATGGGGTACTATAAATATTTTGAACTGTGGCAAAGTCAGTAACCTGGGGTATCGAACTTAAGGATTCTCCATATTCATGATATGGTCTTATGGAGCCAGTCAATTGGTAAACCTCAAAAGCTTGTACTCCAAATTGCAGTACCAAAGCACCAAGCCCACAAATGAGGTAAAAATTTAAAAAACGCTTTGAACCTAATACACGTTCGATAATGGCACCAAACATCACTAAAGCAAACATATTGAAGAATATGTGCCCTATACCTCCATGCATAAACATATAGCTGATAATTTGCCAGGTTTTGAATAATGGTGAATCTGGGTAAAATACAGCAAAATTACTGATGAAAAAAGACTCGAATAGCGATGTGCCAATAAATACAATGATATTGATAATGAGTAAGTTTTTTACAACAGGGGGGAGGTTTCCTAATATATTATTCATTGTTGATTAAGTTGTTAAACATTTTTACCGAATCGTTCTGCTAGTTCTTGTAATGTGTATGTGATAATTACGGGTTTTCCATGCAACGAAATATTTGGCGATTCGCAAGCAAACAGACGATCGATTAAATCGGCCATACCTTCATTTTCCAACTTCGTGCCAGCTTTGATTGCAGCGTTTTTAGCTAAGCTCTTCGCTAACTTTTCACGCTTACTCAGACGAAGGTCACTTTGATGTTTAAAATCTTCCAATAATTTCTCAATGATTTGACTTTCATTGATGTTTTCTAAGTCAGCCGGAATTCCATCTACAATATACGTAGATTTCCCAAATGGTCTTAACTGAAAGCCTAAAGAAATTATCTCTGGTAGCATTTCTTCCACTAAAGCGAAATCCGAAGGATTCAATTCCACGGTCTGCGGAAATAAACTTTGTTGACTGACTCCTTGATGTTGTGTTAATTGTTGCTGAAATTGTTCAAACAAAATTCGCTCATGCGCCGCTTGCTGATCAATCAACATAAATCCTGAATGGATTTGAGACACGATATACCTATTGTGCAATTGAAAGAATTGTTTCTTCGGTTGGTCCGAAGGTTGAATGATACTGACTTCCTGTTGTTCAACCTGTGGATGTAAACTCAGTTGTTCATCTTCTAAGGTTTCGGTAATTTGATACAAGCTGTCCCAATTTTGTGGAATACTCGATTTTCGCTCTAATTGCTCCGGGTAAGTATAACTACGATTGTTTTTTGGCTTTGTACCATCGTCAAAAGGATTGAAATTCGGATTAAAATTAATCGTAGGAATTTGTATTTCATCCAATGGTTTTGGTGTAATCAGGTTGTCAAAACCAGTTTCTTGTTCGAAATCTAAGGTTGGAGCTATGTTAAACCTACCAATACTCCGTTTGATTGCCGAACGAAGGATTGCATAAATGGATTTTTCATCTTCGTACTTAATTTCTGTTTTTGTAGGATGAACATTGATATCAATCTTTGCCGGATCAATATCAATAAACAACACATACAACGGAAAAGTCTCTGCCGAAAGGATATCCTCATACGCGTTCATGACCGCGTGATTTAAATAGGGATCTTTTATAAATCGGTTATTGACGAAAAAGAATTGCTCCCCACGAGTTTTTTTAGCAAACTCGGGTTTTCCAATAAATCCTTTGATGCTGATAATGGAAGTCGTTTCTTCTACAGGAACTAAACGTTGATTGTAATTGTTTCCAAATAAATGAACGATGCGTTGTTTTAAGGTCTCTTTCGGTAAATGAAAGAGCTCATTTCCATCACTATGCAACGAAAAGAAGATTTGTGGATGTGCAAGTGTTATTCGTTGAAACTCATCGATAATATGCCTTAATTCAACCGAATTACTTTTTAGAAAATTCCGTCTAGCAGGGATATTATAAAATAAGTTTTTGACAGAAATACTGGTGCCCGATGGAACTTGATCCGGATATTGTTGGATCACTTCGGATCCTTCAATTTCGATGACGGTACCTAACTCATCCTCTACTCGTTTAGTTCTCAACTCCACATGAGCTATTGCGGCAATGGATGCCATCGCTTCTCCACGAAAACCCATCGTACGGATCGCAAAAAGATCTTCCGCCTTACGGATTTTGGAGGTTGCATGCCGCTCAAAACAAAGTCTTGCATCGGTAACGCTCATGCCACAGCCATTATCAATAATTTGTATTAATGATTTGCCCGCGTCTTTAATAATAAGTTTTATATGATCTGCTCCCGCATCTATAGCGTTTTCCATAAGTTCCTTAACCGCAGATGCTGGTCGTTGAACTACTTCACCCGCCGCTATTTGATTTGCAACTGAATCGGGAAGCAACTGAATAATATCCGACATAATCTACAAAGGTACAAATTTGCCTGTAATCGATTGGAAAATCTCCTGAACTCTTTCGCAATTCTTTTACAGAAATATACCCGCATGATTAAACGACTTTTACCTTGATTTGTTTGCTTAAATCCTTATTTGAGGTAAAAATAAAATGCCAGCTTTTTTCGGCTGGCATGAGTTAAATTATTTTGTTAAAATGCGGTCTATGATAGCTAGTGCTTGGTCTAATTCTTCTTTCGTAATGGTGAGGTGAGGACGGAAACGAATGCTTCGATCTCCACAACCTAGAATAACTAATTTTTCCTTTAATGCATGCTGAACAAATTGATCTCGTTCTTCCGTTGTCGAGAAATCAAAAGCACATAGCAAACCTCTTCCGCGAACTTGTTGAATAACAGGGTGTTTTTCAGACAAATCACTTAATTTAGCCAACAGGTAATCTCCAAGGGTAGCCGCTTTTTCTACCAACTGTTCTTGCTCAATAACTTCAAGAATTAATTTGAAGCGAACCATATCGACTAAATTACCTCCAAAAGTGGAATTGATTCGACTGGATTCTTTAAAAACATGCTGCTCTACGCGATCAAATTTTTCACGATTGGCTAAGATGCCACAAACCTGCGTCTTTTTTCCAAAAGCTACTAAATCAGGTACGATGTCAAAATGCTCATAGCACCACATCTTACCTGTCATCGCTATACCTGTTTGTACTTCATCCATAATGAGAAGGATATCATGTTCATCACAGATGGCTCTTAATTTTTGAAAAAACTCTTTACGGAAATGATTATCACCACCCTCTGCTTGAATAGGTTCCAAAATTAAACAGGCGATATCATTTGGGTTCAAGGAAATAGCAGCTTCAATTTCTTGAATGGCCTGTTCCTCCAAAGCGATGGTTGCAGTAATGGAATCTTCTGTTAAAGGGAAACTTAATTTTGGGTTGCTGATTCTTGGCCAGTTAAATTTCGGAAAATACATGTATTTCCTCGGATCAGAGGTATTGGTAAGGGACAAGGTATATCCTGTTCTACCATGAAAGGCCTGTTTAAAATGAATGACTTGGCTAGCTTCTTTCTGAATTCCTCGGGCATGATTTAATCGGGTTTTCCAATCGAATGCTGCTTTCAACGCATTTTCTATCGCTAAGCCTCCTCCATCTATAAAGAAACAATAACTTAATTCGGAAGGAATGGCAACGCGTTCAAAAGTCTCTAAAAAATCTGCATACGCATCGGCATAAATATCGGATAAGGCCAATTTGTTGATGGCAACTTTTGTTAAATCATCCGCATGATTTAGAACATAGGGATGGTTGTAACCAATTGGAGAGGAAGCAAACATGCTGAACATGTCCAAATATTGCTGACCTTCGGTATCGACAATGTAGGAACCATGTGATTTTTCCAGGTCAATCACCATTGGTAGACCGTCTGCCAATAGGTGTTTTGCTAATCGTTGATGTATTTTGTTCATGTTGCTTATAAATCAAATGTTATCCCTTGTGCCAATGGTAAATTGGCTGTATAATTTATCGTATTGGTTTGCCTACGCATGTAGACTTTCCAAGCATCAGATCCGGATTCCCGACCTCCACCAGTTTCTTTTTCTCCTCCAAATGCTCCGCCAATTTCTGCACCCGATGTGCCGATGTTAACATTGGCAATCCCACAGTCTGATCCGTTATGACTTAAGAATGTCTCTGCCTCCCTTAAATTGTTGGTCATAATAGCGGAAGAAAGGCCTTGTTTCACATCGTTTTGTAAGGCAATGGCTTGTTGTACATCTCCCTGATATTTGATTAAATACAAGATAGGAGCGAAGGTTTCTTCTTGAACGATTTCGAAATGATTCTCGACCTCTGCAATGACTGGAGTCACATAACAACCGCTTTCGTATCCCTTTCCCGATAAAACCTTTCCTGTAGTTAGGAAGATTCCCCCTTCTTCTTTTATTCTAGTTAAGGCTTTTTCATAGTGCTTAACCGCATCTTGATCAATCAATGGACCCATGTGGTTTTTGCTATCCAAAGGATCGCCGATTTTAATTTGCTTGTATGCATCTACAAGTGACTTCTTTACTTGATCATAAATACTTTCATGGATGATTAACCTCCTTGTGCTGGTGCAGCGTTGTCCTGCAGTGCCTACCGCACCAAAGACAGCTCCAATAATGGTCATCTTTAAATCGGCACTTTCCGTAATGATGATCGCATTATTTCCACCTAATTCCAATAGGGACTTGCCAAGTCTTTGCGCTACCGTCGTAGCAACTTGCCTACCCATTCGAGTTGAGCCTGTTGCTGAAACCAATGGAATTCGTACATCTTCTGCTATCCATTTTCCAACTTCAGCATCCCCGGTAACTAGCGATGATATGCCCTCAGGCAATTGGTTTTTCTTTAGGATAGTGGCTATGATTTTTTGACAAGCTATAGCACATAGTGGAGTCTTTTCGCTAGGTTTCCAAACAACTACATCGCCACAAACCAATGCTAAAGCCGCATTCCATGCCCAAACGGCAACTGGAAAGTTGAACGCTGTGATAATTCCAACCAGTCCTAAGGGATGGTATTGATCATACATGCGATGCCCAGGGCGTTCCGAATGTATGGTATTTCCGTATAATTGTCTGGAAAGTCCTACAGCAAAATCACAGATGTCGATCATCTCTTGAACTTCACCTAAGCCTTCTTGATAGGATTTTCCCATTTCATAAGAAACTAATTTCCCTAATACAGGCTTCAATTCACGTAATTGATCTCCTAACTGACGGATGATTTCACCACGTTTGGGTGCTGGGATATCTCTCCAGATGAGTTTAGCTTGTTCTGCTTGTTGAATAACCTTTTCGTATTCTTTCTTCGTCGTACACTGGACTTGGGCAATTTCTTTACCGTTTGTTGGGGAACCAGAATAAATCAATGAACCTTTAGCAAACCACTTACTACCAGTAGATGTGCCAAGGTTTTCTAGGCCAATTCCAAGCGTCTTTAATTCCTTTGATGTCATAATATGGTTTATATTATTCGATTTTTTGATAAATATAACGAATATATTTTGTTTTAATAAAATGATATTCGAATAAAATTTTTAATGTTCGTTAATATTAATTTAATAGTTTGTAAATTTGATAGAAAGAACTATGTAATAAATAATGCTTAATTCTTTAATCAATAAACACCCTCGTACTGGTCAAATATCAATACATATGGATTACTATCAATTGGAAGAACTTTGGAGCGAAGAGCAATTACTCATTCGCAATACCATTCGCGAATTTATAAAAAAAGAGATACGTACGGATATAGATTTTTATGCACAAAATCATCAGGAAATTCCTCATTTAATGAAGAAATTAGGGGATATCGGAGCGCTTGGCCCTTTTATTCCGCAGGAATATGGAGGAGGAGGCTTGGATCAGATGGCTTATGGAATCATCATGCAGGAACTGGAGTTTGGAGATTCCGCTATACGATCTGCTGCATCAGTACAATCTTCTTTGGTGATGTTTCCGATTTATCAATATGGTTCGGAAGAACAAAAACGAAAATATTTGCCTCTTCTGGCAAAAGGTGATCTAATTGGTGCTTTTGGACTGACAGAACCCAACCATGGTTCAGACCCTGCTGCTATGGAAACCCGTCTAAAGAAAGATGCTGAAGGATTTCGGTTATCAGGTTCTAAAATGTGGATCACTAATGCCCCAATCTGTGATATCGCTGTGGTATGGGCTAGGGATGAAGAAAATAAAATTAGAGGTGTTATTGTGGAACGAGGCATGGATGGCTTCTCTACGCCGGAAACCTTAAATAAATGGTCTTTGAGGGCTTCTAAAACGGGAGAACTTGTTTTTGATCAGGTATATCTGACTAAAGAACAAGTATTGCCCGAAGTTCAAAGTATGAAAGGGCCATTATCTTGTTTGAATTCTGCACGTTATGGAATCGCTTGGGGAGCCTTAGGTGCTGCTGTTGATTGTTACCAGACTGCCTTACAATACGCCAAAGAAAGACAGCAATTTGGTAAACCTATTGCCTCTTTTCAGTTGCAGCAAAAGAAACTCGCTGAAATGATAACGGAAATAACCAAAGCTCAATTATTGGTATGGCGATTGGCCATGTTGAAAAATGAAAATAGGGCAACACCTGCTCAAATATCCATGGCGAAACGTAATAATGTACATATGGCATTGCAAGTTGCACGGGAAGCACGGCAAGTGCTTGGCGCGATGGGAATTGTCGGTGATTATTCCATTATGAGGCACATGATGAACCTGGAGTCCGTGATTACTTATGAAGGAACTCACGATATACATTTGTTAATTACTGGTCAGGATATTACAGGGTTTAATGCTTTTAACTAATTCCAGAATAAATACCTGACATCTATCTGTTATATGGAAAGTTCTGAATCCAGTTAAACCCTCTAGTTTTGAGGTCTATTTCGTCCAAATTCAATTTCTTTAGTGTAAGGTTTAGACAGTCGCTTTCTTGAGCTATGAAAAGTAGATTTCCATCCGAGCTTTTTTGATAGTTGGCTTCAAAAATAGTAGTGTTCCTATCCTTAATGGTTAATTCTTTAGATACAGTATCTAATACTAAATTATATGCCATTAAAGCACCTGCTTGATTTCTGATAAACACTTGGTCTTTTTGTTGGAATATAAATACATCCCAATCAAACGGAATTTTCAATTGTGTACGCTGCATTGATTCCTCGTTGGGAATATAATAGGCACCATAAAAGCTATTCCTTTCTGAATTCATTCTTGAAACATAATATTTGGTACTAAAAGTCTTAAAACAAATTATACTTATGCATGAGATGATGATGACATACTTGCCGATCATTAAAACTTTGTTTATCCAATTTCTTGTAGAACGATAGGATTTGGCTTTAGTCAATATGACTGGTTCAGAGGAAAAAAATAATTGATAAAAATTCTTAAAATTTGGAGCTAATAAAAGTAAGCTGAACAGTACGAGTGCTGTAGATACCATTTTAACTGGCACATCAAAAAAATAATTTATTAAAAGGATTTGTACACTTACCATCAGGCTTATACACGCCCCAAGTGTACTTGTTTTTTTAAATAACAGTAATATAGCGCAAGATTCAATAATCCCCATGGTTAAATTATAACCTTTTGAAAATCCCATAAAAGTCCACGCTAATCCCATGGGTGAAAATTGATGTAATGGTTCAGTAAGTCTTGTGATACTTGGGAAGCTGAATTGTAGCTCAAAAAGTTTAACTAATCCATAACTGAAGAGCATTAAACCAACATAATATCGAACTATTGTAGTTAAAATGATAGCTTAAAGAGGTATGGATTTATCTCTACTCTTTAAAAAATGCCAAAAAAATGCGCCAAGCGTAGCTATAATTAAGATGAATAATAGGGCATACCAAGCGTATAAGGTGTCGCCGCTTCCATTCGTTAATTGAAATTTAGATTGAGGTAAGCCTTCTTTACTTTGGGTGATAAAATAAATAATGGAGATTAATATGCCATGTGTAATTGGGGTCATGATTGATATAAACCATAATGTATTATTATTGAATATTAATGTAATTAGAATGATGAATAGAAAACAGAATTTAAATACTAATGGGTTACTTGGAAAAAAAGAATAAGGTTGAAATTTAGCTTCCATGAACATAATTAGTTTAAGTTTATATCTTAAAACTACTTATATTTTTACTAAAATTTAAATTCGAAAGTTTAATTAAGCTGTTTTTATAATTGAAAATTCGCAGTTAGCAATGGTTATTATTTGAACTTATTTTGTTTTTAAGAGAATCTCCTTCGGATCTCCTTCGGAAATGATAGGGATTTTCATCGTAAAAATGCGATGAAGATCCGAAAGAGATCCATGGGAGATTGCCAATAAATGATACTATTACAAGTATTATTTGATTAATAAATACCTCAATTTATAGTCTACTTCAATTTGTTTGGAATGTTGATTATTACTTGCTAACTAAGACATTAAAATTTAGATTTCTTTTTCACAGAATAAGCGAATTTTTTGGGATAAATTCAATAAGGAGGTTTAATTTGATTGCCGATAAGTTGTACAATCAATTAATGGATCAAGAATTAAGGGATGGTTTTTTTTGGGAGATATCAATAGACCTGATCGCTTTTTATAAGATGTATTTTTACGTGCTAAACTAACAACCGAGAATATCTGTAGATTAATAAATGATTTTGGTTTATCTACAAAACAGTAATAAAATATTTAGTGCATTATTTGCTCTTAAATGCTACCTGTTAATGAATTGAAAGTAAAAACAAAGAGCTGTTAAACTTTCAAGTTAACAGCTCTTTAAAAACATATAAGTTTAGATAAAATATTACTTCATTTCCTTCGATCCCTCAATGATGGATTCTACCACAGTAGGATCCTGCAAAGTGGAGGTATCACCTAGATTACTTAATTCGCCTTCAGCAATTTTACGAAGAATACGGCGCATAATTTTTCCAGATCTGGTTTTTGGCAATTCCGTAACAAATTGAATGATATCCGGTTTCGCAATGGCTCCAATGATACGGGTAACCGTTTGTAAAATATCTTGACGGGTTTTTTCTGCGTCAATATGGTGGTTTGCAATAACATAAGCATATATACCCTGTCCTTTCACAGCATGAGGGTAACCAACGATTGCAGATTCCACAACATCCGCATGCATGTTAATCGCATTCTCGACCTCTGCTGTACCAATACGGTGACCAGAAACATTTAATACATCATCTACACGACCTGTAATGCGGTAATAACCTTCTGGACTACGGTAACAACCGTCTCCTGTAAAGTATTTGTCTTCATAGGTGGAAAAGTAGGTCTGTCTACAACGCTCATGGTCGCCCCAAGTCGTACGAAGCATACCTGGCCAAGGGAATTTGATGCATAAGTTTCCGGATACATCATTTCCTTGTATTTCTTCTCCATTTTCATCCATCAAACAAGGCTGTACACCAGGTAAAGGAAGCATAGCATAACCAGGTATTTCAGGGCTGATACCCGCAATAGGAGTAATCAGGTGACCACCATTTTCCGTTTGCCACCAAGTATCTGCGATAGGACATTTTCCTTTTCCAACTTTTTCATGATACCAATTCCATGCTTCTTCATTGATAGGTTCTCCAACTGATCCTAAAACACGTAAAGACGATAAATCCTTGTTATCTACAAATTCATCTCCAAATGCCATTAATGAACGTATCGCTGTTGGAGCAGTATAGAGAATATTCACTTTATATTTTTCTACGATATCCCAAAA
This sequence comes from Sphingobacterium sp., assembly GCA_036781025.1. Taxonomy (GTDB): domain Bacteria; phylum Bacteroidota; class Bacteroidia; order Sphingobacteriales; family Sphingobacteriaceae; genus Sphingobacterium. Next base: position 83,962 of record DAIQBS010000001.1, read on the forward strand.
ACGTCCAGCATCTGGATAAGTCGGTATACCTTCAAACATTAAAGAAGTTGCCCCTTGAGACAAGGGTCCATATACGATATAACTGTGGCCGGTAATCCAGCCAATATCTGCAGTACAGAAAAATACTTCACCAGGTTGGTATTGGAAGGTATTGGCAAAAGTATAACCAGTATAAACCATATAACCTGCAGTAGTATGAACTACCCCTTTAGGTTTTCCAGTAGAACCTGAGGTGTACAAGATGAATAAGGTGTCTTCGGCATCCATTTCCTCCGCTGGACAAGCCGGGTTACCTTGTGTTTCGACTTTCTTGATTTCATCTTCCCACCATACATCGCGTCCTTTGATCATGGAAACAGGATTGCGAGCACGGGTTAACACAATTACTTTTTCTACGGTATGACACTGCATTAGCGCATCATCCACAATGGATTTTAATTCTAAGATTTTCTTACCACGGAATCCGCCATCGGAAGTAACGACGAGTTTACAAGCGGCATCATTGATGCGGTCGGCAATGGATTGTGCCGAGAAACCACCAAATACAACAGAATGAATTGCACCAATGCGAGCACAAGCTAAAACTGCAATCACCAATTCTGGGACCATCGGCAGGTAAATACATACCCGATCCCCTTTGCGGATGTTATTGTTCTTTAACACCGTAGCAAATTGCTCTACCTTTTGTAACAGTTGTTTATAGGATAATATACGATGAGCTTCGTTTGGATCATTAGGCTCCCAAATAATGGCAGGTTTGTCGCCTGAGCTATAAATATGACGGTCTAAACAATTTTCAGTTATATTTAGTTTGCCACCCTCGAACCATTTGATGTCGGGTTCTTTAAAATTCCAATTTAAGACATTGGTCCATTTTCTTTTCCAAAAGAAATGATCCGCGATTTCTCCCCAGAATTGCTCCGGCTCTTCTACACTCTTTTTGTAAGCATTTTGATACTCTTCAAAAGATTTTATTTGAAAACTCATTTTTTATTAAAAAATTATAGGTTTACTAGCTTTTTATACGAGAATATTATTTAATTCGGTCAACTACTTATTTGATGACGTAAATCTTACCCTCACTAAAGCTAATTTAATTTTTTTTATATTGTTTTACTAATTTTTTGAGGTTTGGCTTATAAATAAACAGGATCTTTAGTTGAAAATTTGTGAAATTCATAAGTAAAATATATTATTGGTTGGTACATACCAATCTGCTCATTGCGATGGCAGCAATGGCACAATGTGCCTTGACTTATCTGATCCTAAACTTACCAACTAATCCATATATTTTAGCCATTGAAGCAGGGAGCACTTTATTATTATATAACCTAAGTTTATACCTCTCCAAACCTAAAAATCCGGCGCAATCACCTTATTTAAGATCCCGATGGGTATTTAGTCATATGCCTGTTTTTTGGTTACTGAGTTTTTTGGGATTACTCCTTTGCTGTTGGTCTGTATTTCATATCTCTTTTTATACCCTGGTTTTCTTAATGGGGATTGGCTTCTTGAGTATTGCTTATGCTCTTCCATTGATTAAAATTGCGGGAAAGCCAATACAATTGAGAAAAATTCCAGGTCTTAAAGTATTTTTTATCGCTTTATTATGGTCTTTAAGTAGTGTTGGATTGCCAGTTGTGGAGTTGTGGACTGAGGGAAAAGAAATTGATTGGTATATGGCCAATTATCTGGGTTTGGTAAAAGTGGTTTTTCTGTTGTTGTGTACCTTACCTTTTGATATTCGAGATGAAAAGCAAGATAGATTATATCATTTAGTTACTATTCCTACGCTTTTAGGTTTTAAGAAAAGTGTGCAATTGTCTTATGGAATAGGATTAATTCATTTGATTCTCTTGTGCTTTTCTCCTTATACTTTGTTGATAAAAATAGGAATGATAACCTGTACAATGATGATTCTAATCCTCTTTCGCACAGTAATTTTCCGACAAACAAATCATTATCATCATGTATACTTGCTAGATTTAGCCTTGATAGTACAATGGCTACTTGTGTTACTTTGTTTGCAAATAGGCGATGATTTTATCGGCTAAGATGTCTGACAGTTTGAAATAGCTTTCAAAAGTCCATCCTGCAACATGTGGGCTAAATAGCACATTATCTCGTTTTATCAGGTCTTCAAACCAGGCTTGTTCGGCCAGTAGAGGGAATTTTTCAATAGGGAGGACATCGAATGCAGCTCCTAATATTTTACCTGAATTTAAATAATGTATTACTGAAGGGATATCGACAATTCCCCCACGAGCTCCCATGAGTAAAATGATAGGTTTCCGAAAATGAAATAAGTACTCCTTATCGACCATGTTTTTCGTTTCTCGGGTTAGTGGAATGTGAAAACTTAATACATCGGCCTGTTTAACGATTTCTTCCATTGAGACCTCTCGAGCATATTGATCCGAAAAACCCGTTTTATATTTATCATAAGCAATCACTTGAACATCAAATCCTGAAAGTTTTTTGGCCATAGCTTGACCATTGTGTCCATAACCTATGATAGCGACCGTTTTACCTTTTAGCTCGTAACCTCTATTTTTCTCCCTGTTCCATTCGCCATTTTTTACTTCAAAATTTGCGCGGTTTAAATTATTCATCAAACTCAATAACATGCCAATCATGTGCTCTGCTACAGCATCCTTATTTCCTTCATTCGCTGAAAATAATTGAATGTTTTTTTTAGTAGCATAGGCTTCGTCAATATTGTCCATTCCGGCACCTGAACGTCCGATGAATTGCAGATTAGGGGATAAATCAATGAACTCTTGATCGACTTGAAACTTTGAACGGATTATCAATCCCTGATAGGCAGGAATTAGTTGTTCAGCTTCAGTCCGTGTACAATCTGGCAAATAGTTGTAGGTAATATTTGCTTGGTCAAATTTTTCTAAAATTATTTCGTGTAAATCGTCAACAATTAAAATGTTCATAGTTGTTATTTTTATTTGATGGTTTGTAAATGAAATAATAGAAGAACATGTAAATAATTTTCAATTATTGACTTAATCAAACCTGATGACGAATATAATGATATTAAGATACGCTTAGTTTAGATTTTAGAAATTTAGTAATGGGTTTTTCTATATGTTGATAGAAATAAATACCGGCTGTTATGGCAGATGCTAAAAGAATAAAATCAATGATGTTTAGGGTAATATCCCTACTTAAAGGTAGTAGATTTCCGATTAATAAAACTTTTGGTTTGAAGAAAGCGAAGTAGAAATGAGTTAAATAAATACTGAAGGACGCATTTCCTAATCGGATTAGAAAGCGACCTGTTTTAGAATTCGAAAATTCATTTTTTGTTATTGTGGTCACTAAAATAATGATAAAGACGACAGTCAATCTAAGGTATTCATTGGACAAGTCCAAACTATGTAAAAGAGTGATCAGTCCACTAAAAAGTAATACGATAGAAGCCCATTGATTGATATTGAAATAATCTTTCCTTTTAATTCGCATGAAAATGTAATAGATAACAATTCCACTTGCAAAATTTAATACTTTCAAATGTCCTAATATAAAGGAGAGGTTTACCCAGGATAATCTTGGTCCTTGTAGATTTAGAGCATTTATTGAAACCACGGTTATTAACAGTGCGGAGCATACAAAAATCAATATATATTTCTTCTTGATAAAGAGTAAAATTCCTACTAGTAATACAGCATAGAACAACATTTCATACACCAAAGACCATGCAGTTGGTAAGGCTAGGCTATAGCTTGGATCGTTGGTAAAAGAAGGTAATAATAAAAGATTGCCTATATAGTAAAATGGACTTTGTGTACCTGATTTAACGGTAACATAAACGATTAATGGAATGGCACACATTAAATATACTGGGAATATCCTGATGGCTTTTTTTAAGAGGTAAGTTTTAGCATTTTGGATTTTAGAAGTGCCTAGAGATTTTAATGTTAAACTCAAAATAAAACCACTAATGGCAAAAAAAAGGTCAATGCGTATATCTCCCATCTCAACAATGGCTTTTGGAATCCAACCATCATTGTAAATATGACAAACAGCAACTAACGTGGCGGCAATACCGCGTACCACTTGCAGCCCTTCAAGTTTCATTATAGTAAAGTTATTTGTTTTATAGAAATTAGTGTTATTAATTGACGCAAAGTTAGCTAATAATATTCTATTTTTATTTTATTTTGATATTATTTGCTATTATAAGAAAATGCCTTGTCGTTTATGCGGTTGATTCAACTGCTGACTGTGTAAATGAATTGTTTTAAAAACAAATAAGTATAAAATTTTTTTATAGGGTAATTTTGGTTGTAGTAAATGAATTTGTTAATAAACATGGTTGCATGCACAATGGTTTAGAGTCGTGCAAATTTTCTGTTTATTGGACAGAATATACTTAACAATGGCAGAGATAAAGTATTAGGAGTCTTGAATCGAATAGTATTCGATAATCATTGGCGTCCATTATCTTTATTAATAGCTGAAGCCTATTAATTTTTGGGATACTAAAACTGTTTACAGCGCTTAAAGATTTTGAGAGATTTCGTTCGTTAATGTTTCAAAATCGCTTACACTCAATCGTTCTGCACGTAATTCATATAAAGGATTATCACTCATTTTATCTTTAGGAATGACTGCTGACAATGAATTTCTTAGGGTTTTTCTGCGTTGATTGAATGATGCTTTTACGACTCTCCAAAACAATTTTTCATCACAGTTCAGGTTTGTTTTTTCATTTCTAACCATCCGCATCACACCAGAAAGCACTTTTGGAGGAGGATTAAACGCTCCTGCTTTTACCGTGAATAAATAGCTGACATGGTAATACGCTTGAAGAAAGACAGATAATATACCATACTCTTTACTTCCAGGTTTGGCTACACAACGTTCAGCCACTTCTTTTTGAAACATGCCTACCATTTCTACTACTCGATGTCTTTCATCTAATATTTTAAAAAGTATTTGGGAGGAAATATTGTATGGGAAGTTGCCAATAATCGCCAGTTTATCATCAAAATGCTGGCTAAAGTCTAAATTTAAGAAATCACCATGAATTAAGCGATGTGCTAATTGGGGATATTGTTCGTTAAGAAATTCAATGGATTCATCATCGACATCAATTAGGAAAGTTTCATATTGATCATTTTGAAGTAAAAAATCGGAAAGTACACCCATACCTGGGCCTACTTCTAAAACCTGTTTATATCCTAATGTTGGTGTCAAAGCATCAACAATACGTTGTGCTGCATTTTTATCGTTTAAAAAATGCTGCCCTAGATGTTTTTTTGCGCGAACTACACTCATAGCTTGAAATTAGGCAAAGATACTATTTTCGAATGGCCTACAATTAAGAAATTCGAAGCTTCTCCATGAAATAGGCAAGTATAACCCTTATGTTTGGGTTTTTTTGTTATTTTTGACTGTCTAATGCACGAATGTAATGAGTGAAAAATTAAAAATTGGAATTTCGGTAGGTGATATTAACGGTGTCGGTCTAGAGGTGATTATTAAGTCTTTAATAGATAGCCGTGTACTTGATTTTTTTACGCCTATCGTATATGGAAATACCAAGGTTGCTTCATTTCATCGTAAAGCCATTGGTATCAATGATTTTAGTTTCAATGTAATAAATTCTGCGGATCAGGCAAATGCGAAAAGACCAAACATGATCAATTGCTGGCAAGAGGATGTGAAAATATCCTTAGGCGAGGAGACTGAAATAGGTGGTAAATATGCTTTTATTTCACTGCAGCGAGCAGCAGAGGATTTAAAAAATGGATTTATTGATGCATTGGTAACTGCCCCAATAAATAAACATAATATCCAACAGGAGGGTTTTAATTTTCCTGGACATACGGAATACTTACAAGACTTATTTGCTGCAGAGGATGTGTTGATGTTTATGGTAAGTGAGGATCTTCGCGTTGGTGTGGTTACTGGACATATCCCTGTGAAGGATGTTGCAAGTGCCATTACAGAAGAGGCTATTTTGAAGAAACTCCATTTGATGAACCAAAGTCTTCGGACAGATTACTGGATTGACAAACCTAAAATTGCTGTATTGGGCTTAAATCCTCATGCTGGAGATCATGGTTTAATTGGTTCTGAAGATAAGGAGATCATCGCTCCAGCCCTTGCAAAGGCAAATGAGGAAGGTGTCTTTTGTTTTGGACCTTATCCTGCAGATGGTTTCTTTGCTTCGGATACGTATAAAAAATTTGATGCGGTATTGGCAATGTATCATGACCAAGGATTAATACCTTTCAAACATATTGCTTCTCGGACCGGGATAAATTTTACAGCTGGGCTTCCGGTGGTAAGAACATCTCCGGATCATGGTACAGGTTATGATATTGCAGGTAAAAACATGGCATCGCATACCTCGTTTTTAGAGGCTATTTTTGAAGCGGTACATATTGTTAACAGAAGAAGAGAACAAGCAGAATTAACAGTAAATCCTTTAGCTTTTCGAAGGTTGTCGAAAGATAGAGATTAACTAATCTCCTGATAATTTAGCAAGCTTAGCGCCCCTGATCTCTATAAATTTCATTACTTTTGCACTTTGTTGCTATGAGTGAGAATTTAAGTCATCCCATTTTTTCTATCATCAAAGATTTAGCAAAGCAAGAAGATGTTTCTTGTTATGTGATTGGAGGATATGTGCGCGATCGAATTATGGGCCGTCCGTTGAAAGATGATATCGATATTTTAGTGTTAGGTAGCGGGATTGATTTCGCTAATAAATTAGGAGATTTATTACATACGAAAGTTGCTGTGTATAAATCTTTCGGTACAGCAATGTTGATGTTTGAAGGTTTGCAAGTTGAATTTGTGGGTGCCCGTAAAGAATCCTATCGTTCCGAATCTAGAAAACCCATAGTAGAGGATGGTAATTTAACAGATGATCAGAATCGGCGTGATTTTACCATCAATGCGATGGCATTTTCCTTGAATGAAGCAGACTATGGAATCTTAGTAGATCCCTTTGATGGGGTAGGAGATATTGCCAATAAATTGATACGTACCCCTTTAGATCCAGGTATCACCTTTTCGGATGATCCATTGCGGATGATGCGAGCGATTCGATTTGCTACACAACTAAATTTCAGAATTGATAGCTTGGCCATGGAAGCCATTGCTGGTCATGCGGATCGAATAAAAATCATTTCTAGAGAACGAATCATAGATGAGCTCAATAAAATCATCCTTGCGGAGAAGCCTTCAATAGGTTTTAAATATTTGTTTGATACGGGATTACTTCAGTTGATTTTTCCGGCCATGGTTCAGTTATATGGGGTAGATTATGTGGATGGAAAAGGGCATAAAGATAATTTCTACCATACCTTAGAAGTGTTGGACAATGTGGCAGAACTATCTACCGATTTATGGTTGCGATGGGCGGCCATAATGCATGATATCGCTAAACCAGCTACGAAACGTTTCGATAAAAAAATTGGATGGACTTTTCATGGGCATGAAGATCGGGGTGCAAAGATGGTTCCTAAACTATTTGCAGATCTGAAATTGCCTCTGAATGAGAAAATGAAATTTGTTCAAAAATTAGTACAACTACATCTTCGTCCAATTGTATTAGCTCAAGATATTGTGACGGATTCTGCTGTTCGAAGATTATTATTTGAGGCAGGAGATGATATAGACTCTCTGATGATGTTATGTCATGCTGATGTGACGACCAAAAACGAATTTAAAAAGAAAAAGTATCGCGATAATTTTGAGTTAGTTAAACAGAAATTGAAAGATGTAGAGGAGCGTGATCATCTTAGAAATTGGCAACCTCCAATAGATGGCGAAGATATTATGCGTTGTTTTTCTATTGGTCCTGGGCGATATGTTGGAATTATTAAAAATGCCATTCGAGAAGCAATATTGGAAGGCGATATTCCCAATGCCCGCGAGGAAGCCTATCAATTTATGATCGAAAAAGGGAAAAGTTTAGGTTTATCAGCGACTATTAAAGAATAAAAATTTTAAGAAAATATGTACCTTTATAACCATTAGGGATAGCATAAAATTAAACAATAAACAATGGCAATTTATAGATTTAGAGTGACTTTTGAAGACTATGAGGATATAATTAGAGAGATAGATATGCCTTCAAAAAGCACGTTTGTAGATTTACATACAGCAATTCATCAATTTATTGGTTACGATGCGGAAAAACCATCTTCTTTCTATGTCAGTAATGATCAATGGAAAAAAGGAACGGAGATTACCTATTTGCCGTCTGAACGTAAAAAACAGGCCGAAATATTATTAATGGAAGCCATTCGTTTGAGTAAATTTATTGATGATCCGCATCAAAAATTTTATTACATCTATAATTTTGATCGTCCATACGATTTTCATGTGGAATTGATTAAAATATTGAAAGAAGAAGATGGCAAAGAGTATCCAGCCTTATTTAAAAAAGTAGGAGAGGCTCCAAAGCTTCTGAACGTAGCAAATTTTGTGGAGGGTGCTGATGATGACGATGATGAAGAGTTGGTAGAATCATCGGAAGAATATGGAGTTGATGAAGAAGATGATTTTGATCTTTTTGATGACGAGGAAGAAGAGGGGGAAGAAAATGAATCAGAAGGAAATCGTGGGTCTGATGAAGATTATTAATTATATATAAAAACTAATTATTCAAACAGATGATAAGTATTACTTATCATCTGTTTTTATAAATGATCGATCTTCATGAAGTCTGTCCAATCAAATAAAAAAACATTGGTTATGGTTGTAGGTCCTACAGCTGTAGGAAAAACTTCGATGGCAATTCGCTTAGCAAAACATTTTCAGACCAGCATTATTTCTGCGGATTCCAGGCAGTTTTATCGAGAGATGTCGATTGGTACGGCGAAGCCTAGTACCATGGAGTTGCAAGAAGCTCCTCATTATTTTATAAGTTCTCATTCCATCGCTTCAGAATATACAGCAGGTGATTATGAACGAGAAGCTTTAGCAAAGGTTCAGGAATTATTCCAAAACCATGATGTTGTCATTGCTGTTGGAGGATCTGGTTTATTTGTTCGTGCCTTGATGGAGGGTCTCGATGATTTACCTAAAGCAACGGATGAAATCCGTAATCGTTTAAATAATGAGTTTAAGGAATTCGGTTTAGAACCCTTGCAAAATCGGTTAAAAAGTATAGACCCCGCTTATTATGAAAAGGTTGATATAGATAATCCTCAGCGTGTAATTCGAGCTTTAGAGGTTTATGAAGTATCTGGAAATCCCATTTCCTATTACCTTAAGAATCAACAACAACAAAGACCTTTTCAGGTGATTTGTGTGGGATTAAACATGGATCGTGCTCAACTTTATGAACGAATTAATCAACGTGTTGATGTTATGATGGATTCTGACTTGCTTCAAGAAGTTGAATCTTTGAGTGTATTTAGAAATAAACCTGCATTATTGACGGTTGGATATGCTGAATTATTCGATTATTTGGACCATAAACATAGCTTAGAAGAAGCTATCTCCTTAATTAAACAGAATTCCAGGCGATATGCCAAAAGGCAAATCACTTGGTTTAAAAAATATGGTCAAACTTCCTGGTTTGAACCTCAAGATTTTGAAGGTATTTTAAAACATATCACACTTCAAATTTCACATTAATACAATACACACCTTTCATTTTAAAGCCTTTAATTCATTTTTTTAATCACTATTACTGATAAATTTTTATTAGTAAAAACTTGATTTACATTTAATTGTATATAGTATATAGCATCTGGACTTTTCAATTTATCTTATGCCATTAATACAGGGTATATTAGTTTAATTTTATACTATTTTAACAATTAAAAAGAATAAAATTACACTAAATAAGATTTTTATATATATTTGCTTCATAAATATATAATCAAATTGAAATACGAATTAGTAAAAGAAGTCATTAGTTTATTGGAAGAATTTGAACGGACAGTGGAAACAAACCAAATGTATTCACCGTCTATTTCTGGCTTTAAAAATTGGATTTCTGATTCTAAGATGGAGGAGGAAGTTGATGATTCTCCAGATTGGGAAGGAAAAGTAAAAGGACGGTCTCCTGAGAGTGTCATTAGTACCTTATTGGTTCACATGAATCGTTATGCCAAAAATTATTCGAAAGCAGCTATGCATGGATCCACATTTTCTACTCAGGAAGAGTTTATTTATTTAATCAACTTAAGGGCTTTTGGCGCGATGTCAAAAATGGACTTGATTAAAAAAAATGTGCAGGATAAGGCTTCGGGCATGAAAATAATTGATCGGCTTTTAAAACAAGGATGGATAAATCAGCAAGAGTCTACATCCGACAAACGAAGTAAGTTGATTGAGCTTAATGCATATGGAGAAGAGATCTTGGAAGCGCAAATGCATCGAATTCGTCAGGCAAGTAATATAGTTGCGGGTAGATTATCTCATAAAGAGAAAATGGATTTGATTAAAATTTTGAATAAGCTGGATCATTTTCACTTGGATATTTTTAATAAGAATTTGGATCCTACAGAGCTTCAGGCTTATGTAGAAGCATACGATAAAACGCGTTAAATAGGAATGGGTAAAATAGCAATTATAGGTTCAGGAATAGCTGGTTTATCTGCAGCATGTTATGCGGCAAGAGAAGGTCATGAGGTTCATGTATTTGAAAAAAATACAAGCATAGGGGGTAGAGCAAGGCAATTTGTGACGGATAATGGTTATACCTTTGATATGGGACCTAGTTGGTATTGGATGCCTGATGTGATGGATTCGTTTTTTAAAGATTTTAATAAGGAGCGCTCCTCCTATTATGAGCTGGAACGATTAGATCCGCAATTTGAAATTGTTTTTGATCAGGATAAGTACCCGTTTCCAGCGGATTATATGGCTATTAGAGCACTTTTTGAACAATTAGAGCCTAACTCTTCTCTAAAATTTGATGAATTTATGGAAGCCGCAAAAGTGAAATATCAGGTGGCAATGGATAAATTTATATACAAGCCTTGCCATAATTGGGGCGAGTTTTTTTCGATTGAAATGCTTCAATCCGCTTTTAAATTAGATTTATTGACAGGCTTCCGTAAGTATGTGAATAGGTATTTTCAACACCCATATTTGCGGAGTATGATGGAATTTCCCGTCATATTTCTCGGTGCATCACCCAAGAACATTCCTGCTATGTATAGTTTAATGAACTATGCGGGCTACTCGTTAGGGACTTGGTACCCTAAAGGTGGTTTTTATCAATTGGTATTGGCAATGGAATCCATCGCTCGAGAATTAGGAGTAACTTTTCATCTGAATGAAGAAGTTAAGGGCTTTGATATTCAAAATCATCAAATAAAAGGTATATACACTGTTAAAGATGACTATGATGTTGATCAAGTTATAGCTTCGGCTGATTACGAGCATATAGAACAGTTGTTGCCAAGTACTGATCGTAATTACCCTGATAGTTATTGGTCTTCCCGTACTTTTGCTCCTTCATGTTTGATTTATTATTTAGGATTTAATAAGAAAATAGACCAACTAAATCATCATACGTTATTTTTTGAACACGATATTGATAGTCATTTAAACACTATATACGAAGATAAAAATTGGCCAGAAAAGCCTTTGTTTTATGTTTGTTGTCCCTCAAAATCGGATGAAACGGTTGCCCCAGCGGGACATGAAAATGTTTTTTTGCTGATGCCTATCGCTTGCGGATTGGATGATCAGGAGGAAATAATAGAGGTCTATTTTCAACAAATGTTGGCCCGTTTGGAAAAGCACTGTGGAATGGTCGATTTGGAAAAACACATAGATTTTAAACGAAGTTATTGTGTTAGCGATTTTCAAGAAGACTACCATGCTTATGCGGGAAATGCGTATGGCCTGGCTAATACATTAAATCAAACAGCTGTTTGGAAACCAGCAATGCGGAATAAGAAAATTAAAAATCTTTATTATTCTGGACAATTAACGGTTCCAGGTCCGGGAGTTCCTCCGGCAATTATATCAGGTAAAATCGCTGCTCAGCAAATCCATAAACTATAAATATAAGCCTATGAAAAAGTTATTTGATGAATTATCTTTTAAAGTGAGTAAGGAGACCACGAAGAAATACAGTACGAGTTTTTCTTTAGGAATTTATGCCTTGAGTCCATCTATTCGTAACGCCATATATGCCATTTATGGCTATGTGCGCTTGGCTGATGAAATTGTAGATAGTTTCCATGAATATGATAAATCAACTTTATTGAATCGTTTCAAAAAGGAGACCTGGAATGCCTTGGACGAAGGGATCTCTTTAAATCCTATTTTGCAATCTTTTCAATATACGGTTAATCAATTTCGCATTGAAAGGAGCTTGATTGAACAATTCTTGCACAGTATGGAAATGGATTTGACGCAGTTGACTTATGATAAAAAATTGTATGACGAATATATTTTAGGCTCTGCAGAAGTAGTAGGATTGATGTGTTTACAAGTTTTTGTGCATGGAAATAAAAACCTATATGAAAAATTGGAACCTTATGCAAAGAAATTAGGGTCTGCGTTTCAGAAGGTAAATTTTCTGAGGGATTTGAAGGATGATTTTCAGGATTTAGGTAGGTCTTATTTCCCGAATATTGATTTGCAGATATTTGATGAACAAACAAAGATTAAAATTGAACATGAAATTGAACAAGAGTTTAAAGAAGCTTTGCGAGGGATAAAAATGCTGCCAAATAATTCAAAGTTTGGTGTTTATCTGGCCTATCGGTATTACATGTCCTTGTTCAAAAAAATTAAGAAAACAGCACCTCATGAAATCATGCACAAAAGAATACGTATACCCAATACCCATAAAATGTCTTTGATGATGAGAAGTTATGTTCAATATAAAATGGCTTATTTATGATCAATGGATTTTTCCTGTTTAAGGTGATAAGCTTGTATTTGTATTTTGGATTGACAATAGATGAACTGCGGTCAAATTATCCTAAGGCAATTGACCACAAAGAAATATGTTTAAACATGATTGAAAAATTAGAAGACAGTGAAATGACTGCCACTCAGCAAGCATACTTGGGTGGTTTTCAGACTATTTGGGCTAATCATGTTTTCAATCCTATTCAAAAATTAAAAACCTTTAACAAAGGGAAGAAGAACATCGAGGAAGGTATTCGAAGAGATCCGAATAACATGGACATCCGATTTGTTCGTTTATCAGTTCAAATGAATTGTCCTGCATTCTTGGGTTATAATCAACATATTGATAGCGATAGAAAAATTTTAGAAGATCAGATGCCTATAATTTCATCTTTAAAACTTAAGGAAATGGTACAGGGTCTATTAACTAAAGTAGAATAACATGAATATACTGATCATATTAACAACATTTATAGCGATGGAAGGAGCAACTTGGCTCATACATAAATATGTGATGCATGGGTTTTTATGGATTTTACATAGAGATCACCATGATCATAGTACGGAAGGTCCTTTAGAGCGAAATGATTTATTTTTTGTCATTTTCGCTATTCCTGCAATTATATTGTTGTTTTTTGGTGTAAAAAATTCCTATTCCCCATCTTTTTATATAGGCCTAGGAATAACTTTATATGGGATGGCTTATTTTTTAGTACACGATGTTTTTATTCATCAACGCTTAAGTATTTTTAGAAATACAGAAAACCCATATTTCAGAGCGATTAGAAGAGCGCATAAACAACATCATAAACACTTGGGTAAAGAGGAAGGAGAATGCTTCGGCTTTCTTTGGGTTCCAATAAAATATTTTAAACTCTATTTTAAAAAGAAATGACCTTCTATTCTTTTACATATTTACTGGTCAATTTTTTGACTGTTATCATTTGTTTTATTGCATCATTTGATAAAAGAATTCGATTTAACCGATATTTTTTGACTTTTTTGATTTCTAGTTCACTGATTGCCATCCCATTTATATTTTGGGATATCTGGTTTACAGAACATGGAATCTGGTGGTTTGATTTACAGTATACCTTAGGTTTTACCCTCGCTGGATTACCCATAGAGGAAATTTTATTTTTTTATTGTATCCCTTTTGCTTGTGTTTTTACCTATTTCTGTTTAGATAAGTTTTTCAATCTGAGTTGGGCCAATGCATTTAACAACATCATTGTGTTTTTATCTTCCATTGTGTGCGTGTTAATGGCATTATTACATCCCGATAAGACCTACACCTTTGTAACTGCTTTAGTCACCTTGGGAACATTAGTTTATTTGCACTTTATTGCTAAATGTACTTGGATAGGTCAGGCATCTTTTGTTTTCGGGATTCTGATGCTTGGTTTTTTTCCAGTGAATGGGGTGTTGACAGGTACAGGGATTCCAAGTCCTATTGTAAATTATAATCCAGATAAATTTTTAGGCATACGAATGTGGACCATACCTGTGGAAGATGCGGTATATGGCTATAGTCAATTTTTGTGGAATATATTTGCTTTCAAAAAGATAAAACAAAGGTTTTTTCCGTCGATAACAGATTAGAAATGAAAGAAAAGGTGCTTATTTTCTGGTTTCAACGAGATTTACGACTGGAAGATAATGTGGGTTTGCGTCAAGCGCTTGCACAGGGAATTCCAGTGCTTCCTATATTTATTTTTGATTCATCGAATATAAATAAAGGGACTTTGATAGCAGATCGATCAATGGATTTTTTACTTCAGGTTTTGAAAGGTCTTAATGAGGAATTGAGAGAATTTGGATCTCGTTTGCAGGGATTTATAGGTGATGAACTGGAAGTCTTTCAACTACTAACCAAGCAATTTGAGGTACAAGCAGTGTATACCAATCGAGATTATGAACCTACAGCTATTCAGCGATTAAATAAGTTGCGTGATTATTTGCAATTTAATGGTATTCCCATTTTTGATTTTAAAGATCAGGTCATTTTTGATCAGGATGAAATTTTGAAAAAGGATGGAAGCCCATATACGGTATTCGGTCCTTATTCGAAAAGATGGAAAGAAAAATTAAGAAATATCCTGCTTACTGAATCTCCAACAAATTACTCCAACTTTTACCAGACAGCTTGGCAAGAATTTATAACTCTCGGTGAGCTGGGATATGTAAAGACATCAGTCGTTTTTGAAAAATTTGAATGGAGGGAGGATCTTATCCAACAGTATGGCTTATGGAGAGATATTCCAGCAAGAGAGGCTGGTAGTAAAATAGGTGTTCACTTGCGTTTTGGGACAGTTAGTATTAGGAAAGCAGTGACAATTGCTAAGGAATTAAGTGAGGTTTGGTTAAATCAATTAATTTGGCGAGAGTTTTTTAAACAAATACTTTTTCACTTTCCTTATGTTCAACATCGGTCTTTCAAAAAGCGATTTGACACATTTCCTTGGAGAAATAATGAGAAAGAATTTGTAAGTTGGTGTTCTGGCATGACAGGCATACCTATTGTGGATGCCGGCATGCGAGAATTGAATGAAACTGGTTTCATGCATAATCGGGTAAGAATGATTGTAGCCAGTTTTTTATGTAAACATTTATTAATAGATTGGCGTTGGGGAGAAGCATATTTTGCGGAAAAACTATTGGATTATGACCTATCATCGAATAATGGGAACTGGCAATGGGTAGCAGGAACAGGTTGTGATGCAGCACCATTTTTTAGGATTTTTAACCCTATTTTACAAGAAAAAAAGTTTGATCCAGATTCATTCTATGTACATCAATGGATTCCAAAATCGGAATCTATAACACCTATTGTAGATCTTCAACAAGCAGCTAAACGCGCATTGTATGTTTATCAACAATTTAGAGAACACAATTAAAGAAAACTATGGGAAATAACACATGGGATAAGGTAGTTTTAGTAAATGAAGAGGATGAGCAGCTTTCCGAAATGGATAAATTGGAGGCTCATCAATTGGGTTTACTTCATCGGGCATTTTCTGTATTTATTTTTAATAGCCAGGGTGAGATGCTGATTCACCAACGTGCTTTTGAAAAATATCATGGTGGAGGGCTCTGGACAAATGCATGTTGTTCGCATCCGCAATGGGGAGAGGAAGTCCTATTCAGTGCAGAGGCTCGCTTAAAATACGAGATGGGATTATCCTGCACACTAGAGAAGATGTTTACTTTTCTTTATCATGCCAAGGTAGAGAAAGGGTTAATAGAGCATGAGTTTGATCATGTGTTGTTAGGGTATACGGATGAGGAGCCACACATTCATAAGGATGAAGTCGCTTCTTATAAATGGTTAGATCCGAAGGAAGTTTATTTACGAACTCAAACACATCCTGAGGAATTTACCTATTGGTTTAAAGAGGCTTTACCAAATGTCCTTAATCATTTAGAAATTCCCTTTCAGTAGTTGATAAAATAAAATGCTAATACCAAAGAAAAAGGAGCTACTGAAATAGCTCCTTTTTCTTTGGTATGTATTTAGAAAATTATTTCACCAGGATATTCCAGCCGAAAGGATCTTCGATTTTTCCGTAACGTAAATCATTCAAATAAGCCAATACTTTATTTGAAAACTCTCTACCTTCAACAGGTGGAAGTTGATAATCTTGGCCTTCGAATCCAATACGGTCGATATGAGTAATGGTAGCGGCAGTTCCTGCAGCGAAAGCCTCAGTCACTTTACCTTCTTTTATTCCATCAATTAATTCTTGAACAGAAACTCGTCTTTGTTCTGCTTTGAATCCCCATTTTTCAGCTAATTCCATAATGGTTCTTCTAGTTACACCATGTAAAATAGTGTCACCATGTGGAGTGATGATGCTGTCTCCAATTCGGAAAATTAAGTTGGCAGTACCCGCTTCTTCAATATATTTATGTTCCAAAGCATCGGTCCACATAATTTGATCATATCCTTCGTCGTTGGCCAATTGTGTTGGATATAATGACAAAGCATAATTTCCAGCATTTTTAGAGAATCCAACACCACCCTCAGCAGCACGGGTATAATGCGTTTCTACTTTTAAACTGATAGGTTTGCTGTAATAAGCACCTACCGGACAAGTGATAATGATAAATTTGTATGAAATAGAAGGGTGTACACCTAATGCTGATTCTGTAGCAAACATAAACGGACGAATGTATAAAGAAGTTCCTTCTTTAGAAGGTATCCAATTACGATCGATGTCTAACAATTGCTTTAATCCATCAAGAAATATTTCTTGCGGAACTTCTGGCATTTGCAGACGAAATGCTGATTTGTTAAATCTTTCCCAGTTCTTGTCGGCACGAAAAATACTGACCGTACCATCTTCAAATTTATAAGCTTTAATTCCTTCAAAAATAGCTTGCCCATAATGCAAAGCAGACATAGAAGGGCTCATGGTTAGATCACCATAAGGTACAATACTAATGTCTTCCCATTTGCCATTGCTGTATTCAGCAACTAGCATATGGTCTGACATGATTTGTCCAAATTTTAAGTTGTTGAAATCTACTTGCGAGAGTCTTGATTGTTGTGTTGGCTCTACGCGAATGGAAATTTGTTCTGTCGCGCTCATATCAAATGTATGTTAAATGCTGCAAGTTAATTAAAATTATTTATAGCATGTGTGAAATTCGTGGGTAAAATATGAGAACTAGATCAAGATCAAGAGTAGTTTTAAGTCATAATTGAAGGAATTCATTTTACTTTATTAAACCAATGAATCAAGCTTGAATAGTTGCTGATTTGAAATGTCTGTTTTCCTAGGCAACTCGGTATATCGTTTTCTATACACTAAGCGTAAATTATTGATAGGATGTGTTAAATTTTATGGATTTCAGGATTCGGTACAATATTTGGTATACGTGTTTGCTTTTTGGGTAAAAGTATTATGCTTTCTCACCTATTTCTGGTTTAAGAAATACGTTAAGCTATTCTTCATTTTGTAAATGAAAATTTAGGATAGGTTAGGACTGTTGTCTTTAAGACAACAGTGGTGAGAAAAAATAAAAATATATTGATCTAATAATAAATTTATGGAAAGGAATGTGACTAATATGGAAGTACGTGAAACCAAGCCTTTGAGCACTTGGAGATTTATAATGGGTTTTTTTGTGTTTTTATATAAAACAGCTATTCGTCCTTAATTACTCTTTTACTGGGAAGCATTCTATAAATACTAAACTGAGAAGTTTATTTATTTCCCATCTTTTTAGCAAATTCATTCTTGCAAGGCCTTTTATATAGGTTGATGCAGAATCGTTCGATTGAATGGATTAACGCAGAAAATCTACTATTTTATTTGTTCTAGTATAGCGTCAATAAACTCTCTATTATTAGCTAAACGAGGTACTTTATTTTGCCCCCCTAACTTTCCTCTACTTTTCATCCAGTTATAAAACGTATCTTTCGCAACTTGATGAATAATAGGTGGATTTAAAGCCATATTTTTATAGCGTTTCGCATCATAATCTGAATTGACGGATCGTAATTGTTGATCTAATAATTCACAGAATCGATTAAAATCTTTTGGAGCTTTGTCAAATTCTATAATCCACTCATGGGCCCCAGCGCCTTTATCTTTGAAATATACAGGTCCGGCAGTGTAATCACTAATGGAAGATTCCGTTTGACGACATGCTTCTTGAAGAGCTTGCTCTGCATTATCAACAATCAACTCTTCACCAAAGGTGTTGATGTACTGTTTCGTTCTGCCTGATATTTGAAAACGATAAGGTGAAATAGAAGTAAATTTGATGGTATCACCAATTTTATAGCGCCATAGTCCTGCATTGGTAGAAATAATTAGTGCATAGTTTTTGCCCAATTCTACTTCATGTAATTCTAACGTTTTAGGATGTTCATCGTGCAGATTTTCAGTTGGCAAAAATTCATAATAAACCCCATAATCCAGCATCAACAATAAATCATCTGAATCAGATTGATCCTGAATGCCAAAATACCCTTCGGAGGCATTGTAGTTCTCCAAGTAATACATTCTTTCCGTAGGGATGAGCTTTTTAAATTGCTCCCGATACGGCTTGAAACTTACTCCTCCATGGCCATAAAATTCTAAGTTAGGCCAAACTTCCAATAAATTGTCTTTACCTGTAATTTCCAATATGCGGTTAGCCATGACGATATTCCAGGTAGGAACTCCGGCTAAACTGGTGACATTTTCTTTAATGGTAATTTGGGCAATTTGTTCTATTTTTTCTTCAAAATTGGGGTTTAGCGTAACTTCGATGTTTGGTGTTCGTTTGAATTCAGCCCAAAAAGGCAGGTTTCGAATTAGGATGGATGATAAGTCACCGTAATACGAGTCTGGGCTAAAGTTATTTATTTGGGATGAACCACCGATAATCACCGATTTGCCAGTGAATAATTTGTTTTCAGGTTGATTATGGCAATAAATAGACAGCATATCCTTACCACCTTGGTAATGGCATTCTTCTAAAGCTTCAATACTAACGGGGATAAATTTGCTGCGGTCGGAAGTTGTACCAGATGACTTAGCAAACCATTTGATGTCTGAAGGCCACAAAATGTTTTGTTCACCTTTGATCATTCGGTCTACATAGCCTTTAATATCATCATAATCTTGGATAGGAACTCGATTCTTAAACTCTTCTACCGTATAAATACTGTTATAACCATGCATTTTTCCCCATTCTGTAGCTTCTGCCGCAGAGATTAAACTCTGAAACCATTCATCTTGAACATCGTGAGGATATTTCATGAAAAGTTCAATCTGATGAATTCGCTTTTTCATGATCCAGGTAAAAAGGGAATTAAGTAATGCCATGTAATTGGTTGTTTAGGTTAAATTTAGAATTTTTTTCTTCTTAATTCAAAATGTCTACCTAAATAGAATTTACGTGCAAGCTCATTATTGGCGATTTCTTCCGGAGTTCCTGTTAACATGATTTTACCTTCTGTTAACAAGTAAGCACGATCAGTAATAGACAAGGTTTCCTGAACATTGTGGTCAGTAATTAGGATGCCGATATTACGGGTTTTCAGTTTTGCGACAATAGTTTGAATTTCTTCAACAGCAATGGGGTCAACACCTGCGAAAGGTTCGTCTAATAAGATAAAGTTTGGATTGGCGGCAAGTGCTCTAGCGATTTCTGTTCTTCTTCTTTCCCCACCTGACAATAGATCCCCACGATTTTTACGTACGCGATGAAGACTAAATTCTGTAAGCAATTCTTCTAGTTTTTCTTTACGATCCGCTTTTTTAGGATAGTGTATTTCTAAGACTGATAATATATTGTTTTCTACCGAAAGCTTACGGAATACAGATGCCTCTTGGGCGAGATAACCGATACCACGTTGAGCACGCTTATACATGGCGTCTTGCGTGATTTCAATATCATCTAAATAAACATGACCATCATTGGGCTTAATAAGCCCTACAATCATATAAAACGAGGTCGTTTTACCTGCCCCATTTGGACCTAATAAACCGACGATTTCTCCTTGTTCTACATGGAAGGAAACATCATTAACAACGGTACGTTGTTTGTATTTTTTGATTAGATTTTCCGCTTTTAGAATCATGTGTTAAACACTTTACTTGCAAATATATTTTTTAAAATCGAATTGCTTTTACATTTAACTGCAAATTTCTTTTCCCTCTCCAATTGTTTTCCTCAATGCTGTAGCAGATATCAAAAGATTTCCCGGAATTTATCGTGTCTACATATTCTCCTAAACCAAAACCAATGCACTCGAATACGGTTGAATCTTTTTGACGAACACTGAATTTTAAATGAGTACTACCCACAATATAGGCCGGATATGCAAAGGTTACGCCTTTGGATAAAAATACAGGCGCTTCATTTTGAGGGCCAAAAGGTTCAAATTGCTGAAGCAATCTGTAAAACTTGCTGTCGATATCTTCAAAGTTGATTTCACGCTCTATCAACACTTCTTGCTGAAGCATTTCCGGTTTGATCGATTTGCTTACGACTTCCTCAAAGCGCTGTTGAAATAAAGAGATATTATCTTCTTTCATGGTTAATCCAGCAGCATATTTATGCCCCCCATATTGGTCTAATAAATCGCTACATTCACTCAATGCTTCATAAAGGTCAAAACCCAACACAGAACGTGCAGAGCCAGCTATATGTCCATTGGTGTTGGTTAAAATTATGGTAGGACGGTAATATTTTTCAGTTAACCGGGAAGCCACGATACCAATCACCCCCTTATGCCAATCTTCCTTGTATAATACAGTGGTATTTTTACTTTGCAGCATTTCATCATTATCCAATAAAGAAAGGGCTTCTTCCGTAATGCGTAAATCAAATCCTTTTCTTGTATTATTTTGGTCGTCTATGCTTTCGGAGAAAGCTTTGGCTTCAGCAAGAGACTTCGCATTTAGTAATTGTACAGCATCTTTCGCATGGTCTATACGACCAGCGGCATTGATGCGTGGACCAATTTGAAACACAATGTCATTAACGGTGAATTTGCCTGTTTTGTTTGAGGACAGATCAATTAAAGCGCGTAATCCAAAAGATGGATTGCTATTTAATTTTTTAAGACCAAAATGGGTGAGTAATCTGTTCTCTCCTGTAATAGGAACAATATCTGAGGCGATGGAAACAGCAACTAAATCAAGATACTGATAGGCTAATTCCATTTGCATTTGATTTCTTAGAATAAATGCCTGGATAATTTTAAAACCTATTCCGCATCCGGATAGTTCTTTGTATGGGTAAGGGCAATCGGATCGTTTAGGGTCTAATACCGCTACTGCGTTTGGTATTTCAGGACCTGGTAAATGATGGTCGCCAATAATGAAATCAATATTTTTGGAGTTTGCATAGGCTATTTTATCCAATGCTTTGATACCACAATCCAACGCAATAATTAAGGAAAAACCATGCGCTTCCGCATAGTCAATTCCTTGGTAGGAAATACCATAGCCTTCACTGTATCGGTCGGGAATATAATAGGCAATACCAGAATGGAAATTTCTAAAGAAACTATACACCACGGATACTGCGGTGGTACCGTCTACATCGTAATCACCATAAATGAGTATTTTTTCTTTATTACCAATCGCTTGTTCAATACGAGCAATAGCAAGATCCATATCTTTCATTAAAAATGGATCTAAAAGATAGTCTAATGATGGTCTAAAGAAAATTCTGGCTTCTTCGAAGGTTTCAACTTCACGATTTATTAAGAGTTCTGCAATTATGGGGTTTACACCAAGTTCTTGCTGTATCTTGGTGATCTTTTGGATATTCTTTTTTGGTTTCAGGACCCACCTTTTTTGCATATCTTTGCATACTTATTAACGTGTAAATATACGTTATCTGTAGCTACTAACCTAATGTGGCGAAAGTAAGAGTAGCTTGTTAATACTTAACTATCAAGAATACAAATACATATAATGGCGAGAGCATATTCCTTATTTGAAGGTTCCTATTCAGTTGATTCCAGCAAAAAATTTATCCCTTTTGATCCTGCAAAGGATAATCCTAAAGATAGGCCTGGATCTTTATTCATTCAGGTTCATCCCTTCTTAATTCAAACAAAAAATGGTTTAATCGTTATTGATACAGGCTTGGGTCAGCGTACTGCTGATGACGAGTTGGTTATCCATGCGAATATTAAAAAATTAGGATTTTCAGTAGATGATGTACGTTACGTTTTAATGTCTCATTTGCATAAAGATCATGCAAATGGTATGGTGGATATTAAAGACGGGGTTAAGCGTCTGGCATTTCCAAATGCTGAATATGTCATTCAAGAACAGGAATGGGAATATGCTTACAGTACAGAATCCAGTTCTTACAAAACCGATGTTTTTGATGTTTTACAACGTAGTGGTAATATTCTTTTTGTAAATGGAGATGGCCAACTGAACGATGAAATCAGCTATGAGCTTTCTAGCGGCCATAGTAAATTTCACCAAGTGTTTCACATCCGTACAGAAGGTAAACATTACTTTTTCGGTGGAGATGAATTACCAGAACCAGAAGAGATATTTCGAAGTTTTATTGCCAAGTATGATTTTGATGGGCGAAGAGCAAGGGATTTACGGGCAGCATATTGGGCAGAGGGAGCTCCGGAAGGATGGTTGTATTTGTTTTATCATTCGAAAAATATCACCGTGGGTAAGCCTGAATTAAAAGAAGATGGTGATTATAAACTCATTGCAGGGGAATAAGTGTACCTAATTCCTTATATTTGAGAGGATAGCCTTAAGTTTAATAATTTAACTGTATAAAAAATATAATTAAAAATCATGTCGATAGTTAGAGAAAGTGATCTTATTGGTATTGGCAAAAAATACCAAATAGAAACAGAAGCTGGCGATAATATGGTCGTTGTCATTCATGATGATGGTAGGCGAGAGTTGTATCGCCATGAGGATGAAGATAATGAAACCCATTGTGTCATGACGCTTTCTGATGAAGAATCTAGGCAAGTAGCAGGAATTCTTGGCGGATTGTCTTATAAACCAAAAGCTTTGGAAACCATTGAAGTTGCATTAGATGATTTACGAATAGAATGGTATAAAGTGGAACCTTCCAACGACGGCGTTAATAAAAGCATTGGTCAGTTAGAAGTAAGACAACGTACAGGCGCATCCATCATAGCAGGAATTCGGGAAGATGAAACCATCATTAATCCGGGTCCTGATTATGTAATTACTCCTGGAACCACCTTGGTTATTGCAGGAAAACAGAAAAACATCAAACTATTAAAAGAAATTTTATTGTAAGCTCTTATTTATGCAAAATACCATTATCATAGAAATTGGAATCGCTGTGCTATTAGTCGCTTCTGTAGGTCTTTTGGCCAGCAGGCTTCGATTTTCTGTTATTCCTTTTTTTATAGTCATTGGAATGGTATTAGGCAATGAAACCTACCCAACATTTATAGCCAATTGGTTGGATAGTATAGGTAATGCAAACCTCACCAACTCAGTCAATTCTATCTGGAGTTTCTTCACATTTACGGAGAGTAAACCTTTTATCGACTTCATGGGAAGGTTAGGAGTGCTATTCCTACTATTTTATTTAGGGCTGGAGTTTTCGGTAGGTCGCTTAATTAAATCAGGGAAGTCCATCGTTTCTGGAGGGACAATTTATGTGTTGCTGAATTTCTTCTCTGGATTATTAGTGGGCTGGATGATGGATCTTCCATTCAAAGAGATGATGGTTCTTTGTGGGATTATGACCAGTTCATCAACAGCAATTGTAGCAAAAGTTTTAACGGATTTAAAGAGAACTGCAAATCCAGAAACCGAAGTGATTATGGGCATGATCATGTTTGATGATTTGTTTATTGCTATGCACATATCCTTCTTATCCGGATTGATTCTCACTGGTAGTAGTTCTTTTTGGACAGTTGCTGGAACATCACTCTTGGCCTTGATATTTATTCTTTCATTCCTGATATTAGGCCGTAAACTTGTTCCTTTTATTGATAAACTATTGCAGGATAAATCTTCAGAACTTTTTATCCTAGTGATTTTTAGTCTGTTGTTCTGTATTGCAGGTTTCTCAGAGACCATACATGTTGCTGAAGCTATTGGTGCATTAATGGCAGGTTTAGTGTTCGCGGATTCTAAATATTTGAAGAAAATTGAGGCGATGGTATTGCCATATAAAGATTTCTTTGGTGCCATGTTCTTCTTTAGTTTCGGCTTGTCAATCGATATGTACTCCTTAGGAGGGGCAGTAGGATGGGCAGCATTTGCCGCAGTGATTACTGTGATTTGCAATGTTGCGTCTGGTTACTTTGCCACAAAATTCTCCAATTTAAAGCCTAAAAATTCTGTAGATATTGGTTTTACCCTATCTGCAAGAGGGGAATTTTCCATCATCATGGCAAATATTGGAAAAGCTGGGAAGTTATTGCCAGTTATTCAGTCTTTTGTTGTGGTGTATGTCTTGATTCTTTCCATTATATCACCCTTATTAACTAAAGAATCTCGTGCTATTTGGAATCGCTTAGCAGGTCAGAAAGAAGCACCGAAAAAAGTGAAAAAGAAATTAAGTGATTTGGAATCCTCCATTTCAGAATCTTAAGTTTAACAAAAAAACAAACTGTAAATTATCAACTAACAATTTGCTTGTGTAAATTTTATTTCATGTCATTCAATAAAATACCCTATAAGGGGTATTTTTTTAATATAAGTATTGATTTAGTTTTGAACATTAAATCAATATTATCCATGAAAAGAAATTTTAAATCACATTTGTCACTTGCCATCCTGGCAACTATTAGTTTTTTGTTCGTTATTTCATGTAAAACACCTCACGTTCAGCGTATGTCTGAGGATACTGTAACAGACTTAAGTGGTCGATGGAATGAAACAGATTCCAGAATTACTGCTGAAGAGATTGCGAACGAACTAGCATCACATCCTTGGTATAATACGTTTACGGCACAAAATGGCGGTAAGAAACCAGTAATTATCGTAGGTATGGTTACTAATAAATCTCATGAACACATTCCAGCAGAAACCTTTTCATTAGATATTGAGAAGAGCATGATCAATTCAGGTAGAATGTCTGTTGTTCAAGGTGGTGCTAAACGAGAAGAAATTCGTGCAGAACGAGCCGATCAGCAAAACAATGCTTCTTCAGGTACGATGAAACAATTTGGATTGGAAAGAGGTGCAGATTTCATGCTTCAAGGAACGATTAATTCTATTGTTGATCAGTACGGAAGGGAAAAGACCATCTTTTACCAAGTTAATCTAGAACTTACACATTTGCAGTCCAACGATAAAGTATGGATAGGCGATAAAAAAATCAAAAAATACCTTGGCAATAAAAAGCTAAAATAAACTAACCCCCTAGTAATTCATTCATGAACACCTTAAAATTAAGGTGAATGGATTTCTATTAACCAAACTTTTATTATGAAATGTTATAAATCCCCCATTATCTGGCTCTTTGGGACTGTAATTCTGTTGTATTTGAATTCATGTGCCACTGCAGGAAGATACCAAGATAAAAACCAGGAGGTTTTTTCTCAATTGGAGTTTTCGAATTTTGAAGCTGCATCCCTTTCCTTGGATGCCTTAAGTTTCTTTCAAAAAGACAGGAATAAACTGCTCTACTTTATGGAAAAAGGGAAACTGGAACATATGGTAGGAAATTTTAGTCGAAGTAATTCTTATTTTGAACAAGCTTATATATTATTGGATGATGGTATCAAAAACTCTGTAGGAACAACAATACTTTCAAATTTATCCAATCCCATGATGGAAAATTACAAAGGAGAAGATTTTGAGAAAGTATTAATCCATTATTATAAAGCTCTAAATTATTTTCAGCTAGGGAAAGCAGATACAGCCTTAATTGAAGCTAAGCGTATTAATATCAAGTTGAATGAAATCAATGATAAATACGATGACAATAAAAATAAGTATCAATATGATGCTTTTGCTCAAATTTTGCAGGGTGTTATCTATGAATCTATCCATGAAATAAACGATGCCTTTATAGCCTATAGGAATGCAGAGAAGATTTATGAAGACCATAATAATCTTTATATGAATGTGGCTATGCCATTGCAATTGAAGAAAGATCTTTTGCGGACTTCCAAAGTCTTGGGTTTTTCCCAAGAACATAAGGATTACCTGAAGAAGTATCCGAATGTTCCTGTAGAAACCCTAAAAAATTCAGCAATTGTATTTTGGGAAAATGGGCTAGGTCCTAAGAAGAGCCAGATGATGTTGTCTGCGAATGGAGCTTTGGGAACATTTGTTGGAACCTACAGTGATGACCAAACCCAAATTGTTATACCTATTCCAGTAGGTACCAGTATTGGTATTAATGCTATCGCTTTTCCGGAATACTTGAAAGGTACTCCAGCGTACAACAAAGCAAGCTTAACCATCAACGGGAAAGAACAGTTTTTTGAAGTCAGTGAAGATATCACTGCTATCGCAAAACAGTGTTTGAAAGACCGTAGCATGCGGGAGGTTGTTAAAACTGCCATTCGCTTTGCAAGTAAAAAAGGTGTTTCAACTGGCTTTAAAGCTCTTGCTTCGCATTTTGGAGGAAGTTTGGCAGGAGATGTCGTTGGAATGGGGGTAGACGCGGCAGGGGCAGCTATGGAAAAGGCTGACACACGAAATTGGCAATCCTTACCAGCGACTATATCCTATACGCGCGTAGCGTTGCCTGAAAAAGGAGAACAAAAAATACCTATGACGAAGTATGGAGAGCAGAGGATTGTAGATACCATCGTTCTTAAAGCTTCTGATCGCATGCAAATCATTTCCTTATTTGATATTAATAATTCTGCCATGGGCGGGTCTAATGTGGTTCAGGGTAATACTGCGATAGCGAATGTAAGTCCAACTAACCAAGCAGAAACCGCAGCAAGTATTATGAATTCAGGAAATAGAATTGGAACCTCAGCAGACAAAAAAACAACTCAAGCTGTTTTGGAAGGTGGTCAATCTAATCAACCTAGAACATTCTACAAATCAGGAGGCCTAGATATATCCTATGGTTTGAGTAATGTCAATACGGACGCAATGGAAACTATTGATTATGGTTATGAATCATTCCAATTAAATTATGTGAATTTAAAAAATCATTTATCAAGTAAATTCGCGCATGGATTCACCCTAGGTATCGATTTTTACCAAAGTGACGATGAATTAAGCTATGAGCCATTAGCAATAGGTGACTTGACATTGGGGTATTCTTTGAAAAAGTATTTTAAAGTTCGAAACGAGCGATTAGTAGGTTTTAATCTATATACTACTCCAACATTAGGTATCAACTTTTTAGAATTAGATGAAACATCAACAATTTCGGAATATGTTAAATTTAAAAATAGTTTTGATGTTAATCTAAAATTCGGATTTGGATATGATTTAGGAATCGGGAAGACTAAACAAAATAGATTATCATTAGGGACGATCTTTTCCTATGGTTTATTAAACCGTAATACAAGTGAATACAAAGATGATTACAATTATAATACTGTTTTTATCGGATTTAAATTAGGCTTTGATTTTGGATTTTAACAGGAATACTATGAAAAAAATACTTTTTGCCCTGATGTTTTTATGCGCTGTCATGGCTAAAGCTCAGGATTGGACTGCTTGGAAATCTTCGCCTTGTTATAAAAATATATATTACCGTTATCAGCATATTAAACAGCAAGGGGATCGGCATGTTTGGAATATTCAATTTAAGAATACCTATAAAAAGCAAGTGTATTTTAATTATGCTTTGGCAGGGGAATTAGAGGATGATAACTTAAAATTGCCAAGAAGAACTTTTTTGCCTAGCAATAAGGAAGGAATGAAGTTGGAATTTTATACAAATTCTACGAATTTCAATATTGAAATTGGCAATTTATCTTTTGATCGAAGTATGTCTAAGATAAAACCTTGTGATCAAGAAAAAACCTCCAATAAATAGCTTATTGGAGGTTTTAAAATGATTATTGTTTAAGAGACTTCGGGTGTGAATGATTCATCGAAATTTAATCATCATATCCGAATCTTTTTAAATAATTCTTTTTACTTCGCCAGTCTGGAAGCACTTTCACGAAAAGTTCCAGAAATACTTTCCCGTCAATGAAAACCTCAATATCTTCTCTAGCATAAGTTCCCACTTTTTTAATCATGGAGCCAGCTTTCCCAATAATAATATTTTTTTGAGAATCTCGTTCAACGATAATTTCTGCAGCAATTCTGGTGATATGTGGTTCTTCTTTATACGATGTGACTATTACTTCGGTGCTGTATGGGATTTCTTTGTCATAAAGCTTAAAAACCTTCTCTCTAATGATTTCAGAAACAAAGAATCGAAGCGTTTTATCTGTTAATTCATCTTTTTCGTAATATGGGGCGTGCTCAGGCAGGTTGTCTTTAATGTAATTCATTACCGCCTCCACGTTGTATCCTAACAATGCAGAAATGGGGAATATGATTGCTGGATTTATTTTCTCTTGCCAGAACTCTATTTTAGCTTTTACCTCTTCTTCAGAAGATTTATCTACTTTGTTGATAATGACTGCGACTGGCGAACTGGTATTTCTTAGTTTTTCCAAAACATCATTTTCATCATATCGCTCGTGAATATCCGTAACGAATAAAAGAATATCCGCATCAATAATGGAGCCCATGACAAAGTTCATCATGGATTCTTGTAAAGAATAATTCGGTTTTATTACACCAGGAGTATCTGAAAATACGATTTGATGGTCATCATCGTTGACAATGCC
The DNA here is from genome assembly GCA_036781025.1 of Sphingobacterium sp. Lineage (GTDB taxonomy): Bacteria > Bacteroidota > Bacteroidia > Sphingobacteriales > Sphingobacteriaceae > Sphingobacterium. The sequence continues at coordinate 113,075 of DAIQBS010000001.1, forward strand.
AATAATTCGATGACGTGTAGTTTGTGCTTTAGGAGTGATGATAGACATCTTTTCACCCACTAAAGCGTTCATTAAGGTGGATTTACCAGCATTTGGCTTTCCAATAATACTAACGAAACCTGCTTTATGTGACATTTTTTATTTTTTATTTGTTTTACAAAGAAACAAATAATATCTTTGTGCTCCAATTCGGAG
>DAIQBS010000002.1:0-111605 GCA_036781025.1 Sphingobacterium sp.
ATTGTTTCTGAAATTGAATCAGGCGAAATCCCCGTAGATGAATTAAGCTTAAAAATCAAAAGAGCTACAGATTTATTAGCTGTTTGTAAAGCAAAACTATCCGCTTCTGAGGAGGATGTAAACCAATTGCTTCAAAAATTATCCACTGAAAAAGATGAGGAAAACGACGAAGACGAATAAGATTGTTTGTATTGCTTTAGCCGAATTTACTGTATCCTAAGATGTGGTACAAGTTCATGAAAAAGTCAAATCCTGGTAAAACATGGTAGATTCAATATTGAATTTTTACAAATTGAAAAACAGATTATTAGGAATTACCTTACCTTTGCTGCAACACTAGATTTAAAATTTATCATCTACTAGTTAAACAATCTATGAGAAATTAAGGTGAGTTTACCTAAACTCGAATCTTAATTAAGTTCTCCGAACGTATCGCATGGATAATCCTAGGAATAGATGTTGGGTTGCTTTAGGTTGTTATTTTAAAAGAGGAAAATGAAGAAAGTAGTCATTATAGGAGTTGCGTTGTTTTTAACTGTTCTGAGCACCGCCTTTTTAAGTGATAAGGGGTTTGAAGATTTACGTGCGCTATACAGTAAACCAGTAAAAGATTGGCCAAAGCCTACGATAGATTCAGGTGTAATATGGGAAGAGTTTAAATCACTACCTAAAATAGACACAAGCTATTTTTCTCTAATGGAAACTCCTAAAGTTAAATTAGGAAAACTCCTGTTTTTTGATCCTATTCTTTCCGGATCTAATCAAATCTCCTGCAGTTCCTGCCACAATCCCCAAACTTCATTTGCTGACCATTCCACAGTGCCTGTAGGGCATGATCATTTAGTGGGTACTCGAAATACCATTTCTTTGTTGAATGTATATGCTCGAAAATCCATGTTTTGGGATGGGCGCGCGAATACATTAGAAGAACAAGCTCTAAGTCCTATCGAAGCACATAACGAGATGGCGATGGACTTAACCAAGCTCATTCCGAAATTGAAAGCTATCGCCGGTTATCGGGAATTGTTTGCTGAAGCATTTCCAGATGAGGATTTTTCCATGCCTCAGGTGATGCAGGCTTTAGCTGCATTTCAACGTACAATCACCAGTAGACGATCTCGATTTGATGAATTTTTAGATGGTAAATATACCGCCTTGTCCGATGATGAAATCGCAGGTTTACATTTATTCCGCACCAAAGCAAGATGTATGAATTGCCACAATGGTCAATTCTTAACCGATGAAAGTTTTCATAATATAGGCCTTACTTATTACAAAAGAAAATACGAAGACTTAGGTCGTTATGTAGTTACCAAAGACCCTAAGGACGTCGGTAAATTCAGAACAGCTTCGCTTCGTGATGTGATGAATACCAATCCTTGGATGCATAACGGATTATTTGATAACATGATCGGTCTGTTAAATTTATATAACAGCGGGATGACGATGAATAATCCCAAAAATGCAGAACAAGAAGCCGATCCCATGTATCCTAGGGTCGATCCGCTCATGAAAAAACTTGATCTAACTAAACAGGAGATTCTGCAGGTCGCTGCATTTTTAGAAGCAATAACGGCAACCAAATACCGCATGCCTAGACCAGAGCAACTGCCTCGTTAAGTATTGTAACTATATTGTAAGACTCTGGATTTTATTCCTCAGTTAGATATTTCTTTTCGAGAGATTTGCCTACCTTTGAAGGTTATGCAAAAAAATGCAAATCATACTCCCAAATCCCATATTCAGATTAAAGGAGCTCGAGTAAACAACCTCAAGAATATTGATGTAGATATTCCAAAAAACAAGCTTGTTGTTGTTACAGGAATGTCTGGATCCGGAAAATCCTCATTAGCTTTTGATACGCTATATGCCGAAGGTCAGCGCCGCTATGTAGAAAGTTTATCTTCCTATGCCCGTCAATTTATGGGGCGTATGAATAAACCTGATGTGGACTACATCAAAGGTATAGCACCAGCTATTGCCATAGAACAAAAAGTTATTTCCAGCAACCCGCGTTCCACCGTCGGGACATCTACCGAAATTTACGATTACCTCAAATTATTATTTGCCAGAATTGGAAAGACCTATTCGCCGATTTCGGGTGATGAGGTAACCAAAGATTCTGTCAGTTCAATTGTAGATCGTGTCTTAGCATTTCCAGATGAAACGACGATTACCGTATACAGTCCATTAATTCCATCCAATAATAGAAAACTAAAGGAAGAACTCTCCTTACTCCTTCAGAAAGGTTTTGTTCGAGTTAAATACCAGGATAAAATCCAAAAGATTGAATCGGTATTAGAAGATCAAGCTGTGGAAAATGAAAGTCTTCATTTGGGCGATATTTATATCGTTATTGATCGACTCGTTTTAGATCAAGAGGAGGATACCATCAATCGATTGGCAGACTCTGTACAAACGGCATACTTTGAAGGTAAGGGTGTTTGTACCGTGGAAGCTGGAGAGGAGCGTTACGATTTCTCTGATAAATTCGAATTAGATGGAATCCTATTTGAAGAACCCACCCCAAATTTCTTTTCATTCAATAATCCTTATGGAGCTTGTAAACGCTGTGAAGGCTATGGAAGAGTCATAGGTATCGATCCCGATTTAGTTATCCCCGATAAAAGCCGTTCCGTATTTGATGGAGCAATAGCACCTTGGCGAGGTGAAAAGATGGGTTTATGGTTGGATAAATTGGTTCGCACTGCGTTAAAATTTGATTTCCCTATTCATCGTGCTTACAGCGACTTAACTCCTACCCAGCAAGAACTGCTCTGGACAGGTAATCAATATTTTAATGGTATTAATGATTTCTTTGCTGAGTTAGAAGAACAAACCTATAAAATTCAATACCGGGTCATGCTTTCCCGTTACCGTGGCAAAACAGATTGTCCGGACTGTAAGGGGACTCGTTTAAGGAAAGATGCTACTTATGTAAAAGTTAATGGTTTATCGATTACGGATGTCGTTTTGATGCCTTTAGATCAATGCCTTGCGGTATTTCAAAACCTTGAGCTGAGCAACAGTGAACAGCTCGTAGCAAAACGTCTTTTAGCCGAGGTCATCAATAGACTACAATTTTTATGTGATGTAGGTTTAAGCTATTTAACCTTGAATAGACTCAGTAATACCTTGTCAGGCGGAGAATCCCAACGTATAAATTTAGCAACTTCCTTAGGAAGTTCATTGGTCGGTTCTATTTATGTATTGGATGAACCCAGTATAGGTTTACATCCTCGTGATACTCAAAAACTAATTGGAGTCCTTAAATCTCTTCGGGATGCAGGAAATACCGTTATCGTGGTAGAGCATGAGCAAGAAATGATGGAAGCCGCAGATTTCTTAATTGACATTGGTCCTGAAGCAGGAATCAATGGAGGTGAATTGGTATTTGCAGGCACCTATCCTGAAATTTTAAAAGATAAACAAAGTCTTACCGGACAATATTTAAGCCAGCATTTGACCATTCAGGTGCCAAGTAAACGCAGAAAATGGAATGAATGCATTCGCATTAATGGCGCGCGAGAAAACAACCTAAAAGGCATTAACGTCGAATTTCCGTTGCATGTTTTCACCGTAGTGTCTGGTGTATCGGGTTCTGGTAAAACATCCTTAGTGAAACGTATTCTATATCCTGCATTACAAAAAGCGGTAGGCAGTTATACTGGTGAGCAAACCGGTCTTTTTGATGGAATAGAAGGAGCGATAGACCAGATTGAGCAAATTGAAATGGTAGATCAAAATCCCATTGGCCGATCGACACGTTCCAACCCCGTTACGTATGTCAAAGCATGGGATGAAATTCGTAGTCTATACTCTTCATTGCCGGCTGCGAAAGCGAATGGATTAAAACCTTCTGCCTTTTCGTTCAATGTGGAAGGTGGACGCTGTGAGATGTGTCAAGGTGAAGGAGTGGTGAAGATTGAAATGCAATTTATGGCCGATATTGTATTGCCATGTGAAGCCTGTGAAGGGAAAAGATTTAAACAGCACGTTCTTGATGTGCAATTTCAAGAAAAATCAGTTTCCGATATCTTAGACTTGAGTGTGGATGAAGCGATTGCTTTCTTTGCGCAGCAGCCTAAAATTCTCAATAAATTAATGCCTTTACAAGAAGTGGGATTAGGCTATGTCAAGTTAGGGCAATCTTCCAGTACCTTATCTGGAGGTGAAGCGCAACGTATCAAATTAGCATCCTTCTTAATTAAGGGGGATAATCAGAAAAAAACCTTATTTATTTTCGATGAACCTACCACGGGTTTACATTTTCACGATATCAGTAAGCTGTTGAAAGCTTTTAATGCGCTGATTGATTTAGGAAATACGGTGTTAGTCATAGAGCACAATTTAGATATGATCAAATCTGCAGACTGGGTGATCGATATTGGTGCGGAAGGTGGAGATAAGGGTGGAGAACTCCTCTTTGCAGGAACTCCCGAAGATTTAGTAAATTGCAAAAAATCGTATACTGGTGACTACCTAAAACGTCACCTAACCCTATAATACCTTGACCAATGAAAAAGAAGTTAAATTTATTATTGTTATTATTAAGCTGTACCACCTTTATTTCTGCTCAGGTTCAACGACCTAAATTAGTTGTTGGGCTTATGGTGGATCAAATGCGTTGGGATTATCTATATCGTTTTGCTGATCGTTATGGTAACGAAGGCTTCAAACGTTTATTGAATGAAGGATTTTCTTGTGAAAATACCTTAATAGATTATGTACCAACCTTCACCGCTATCGGGCATAGCTCGGTGTATACGGGTAGTGTTCCTGCTATTCACGGTATTGCCGGAAATGATTGGATTGAACAACAATCTGGAAATGGGATGTATTGTACACAAGATGATTCTGTAGAAGGTGTTGGTGCCCCAGGTTCTGAAGGAAAACAATCACCTCGTAATCTTTTGGCATCTACTGTGACAGATCAACTTAAATTAGCTACTAATTTTCAGTCCAAAGTAATTGGTATCGCCATTAAAGATCGTGGTGGTATTCTACCTGCCGGACATTTTGCAGATGCCGCTTATTGGTTTGATGCCAAATCCGGAAACTGGATATCAAGTACTTATTACATGGAAAATTTACCGCAATGGGTAAGTGGGTTCAATGATCAGAAACTGGCTGAAAAATATTTAAAACAAGACTGGAATACCTTATACCCTATAGATACCTACAAGAATAATAGTATTGAGGATGATAATGTGTATGAAGGAAAATGGGCAGGCGAAGCTTCCACGGGCTTTCCACGTAAAACATCAGAATTGATGAAGGATGCAGGTCTGGAGATGATTAAAACAACTCCACAAGGAAATACATTTACGTTGGATTTTGCAAAAGAAGCTATTGCGAAAGAGAAATTGGGGAATAATCCTACGAAAGCAACGGACTTTTTATGTGTCAGTTTATCGGCTACGGACTATGTAGGCCATCGCTATTCATTATCTTCTGTAGAAATTGAAGATATTTATCTTCGTTTAGATCAGGAGCTGGCGGAATTTTTTAAATATTTGGACAAAGCAGTTGGCAAGGGTAATTATACCTTTTTCCTAACTGCAGATCATGCTGCATCGTACAATTCCCGTTATTTCATGGATATGCGTGGGAATGGAGGATATTTCTTTTCTAGGCAATTGCAAAGAAATTTAAATGAGCAATTGCAGAAGGAATTTGCTGTTCCTAATTTGGTAAAAAGCTTGATGAATTACCAAGTGCATTTAAATTATAAGGATATTGAAAGCAACCAATTGGATGAGGAAAAAATCAAGAAATCCATTGTTAAGCAACTTAGACATGAAGATGGTGTTGCATTTGTAGTCGACATGGAATCTGGAGAAAACATGATGATACCGGCCCAATTACGGGAGAAAATCGTGAATGGCTACAATAGAAAACGCAGTGGAGCCATTCAAATTATCACAGAACCACAATGGTATGATGGATCTCCTCGTTCTACGGGTACCACACATGGCACTTGGACTCCTTATGACTCTCATATACCATTGGTATTCATGGGGTGGGGAATAAAAAAAGGCACTAGTAATAAGGTTGTTCACATTACGGATATTGCACCTACTTTATCTTCCTTATTGCATGTAATGGAGCCAAATGGCTCAATAGGGCATCCTATTGTCGAGGTATTACAGAATTAGTCTTTTATTTTTTATATTTTTGAGGAAATAGCTTAACTGTAGCTTATCTATGCTGTCTAAGAAAACGAAATATGCCATAAAGGCTTTAATGGTACTTGGCCGTAATTACGGTAAGGATCCTATGCAAATTGGAAAAATTGCAGAGGAGGAACGTATTCCTAAAAAATTTCTAGAACAAATCTTACTAGAGATGAGAAATGCAGGTATCTTGTATTCCAAGAAGGGTGCTGGAGGCGGTTATAGCTTAAATAAGGCTCCAGAGGATATTTACTTATCTCAGGTCATGCGCTTAATTGACGGACCTATTGCCTTACTACCTTGTGTCAGTCTCAATTTCTATCGCTCTTGTGAAGAATGTGTTGAAGAACATGCCTGTGGTATACGAGATACGTTTGTGGAAGTGAGAAATGCGATGTTGCAAATTCTCAATGATACCAGTATATCGCATTTAATTAATAAAGAAAAGGAATTGAACCTAGATGTTCCAAGCAACTAGATTTCGTATAATTCCAAGGGTAATCCATCAGGATCTTGGAAAAATGTGAATTTTTTTTGTGTCGTTGGGTCTATTCGAATAGGTTCTACAGCTATAGCTAGTCTTTCTAAGGCTAGCTTTTCTTTTTCTACATCTTTCACCTGGAATGCCAAGTGGCGTAATCCTCTTGCTTCAGGAAAAGAAGGCCGCTCAGAAGGATTAGGAAATGAAAACAACTCGATAATATACTCCCCCTGACAGGCAAGATCACATTTGTAAGAATCTCTTTCGGCACGATAAATCTCTCGAATCACCTCTAACCCTAGTATCTCCGTATAAAATGCTTTAGATTTCTTGTAATCACTGCAAATAATGGCGATATGATGTACTTTTTCTAATTGAACCATTATAAAACCTCTACTAATTGTTCAAATGCCATTCCACGGGAGGCTTTTAGTAATATCAGGTGGTCATGAATTGGATTTTGCACTAAATAAGCTTTCACATCTGCTGTGCTCTCAAAGAATAAAGCTTCCTGATCTTTTAATGCATAAAAGGCTTTCCCTACAAAGATTAGTGGATTTAAGCCCAAGCTTTTTGCCTTAAGGACTAATTTCTCATGCTCTACCGCAGATTGATCCCCCATTTCAAACATATCTCCTAAGATAATTGCCTTGTTGGGCGCTTGGATTACCGCAATGTTTTCTAATGCTGCCTGCATGCTGCTCGCATTGGCGTTGTAGTAATCAGCAATGATGGTATTGTGAGCAGTTTTAGTAATTTGAGAACGGTTGTTTTTGGGCTGGTAACTGGAAATACCCTGATTGATTTCTGTTTCACTTAAACCAAAATGTAATCCCACAGCAACTGCCGCCAGCATGTTTTCGATATTATATGCGCCCGTTAATTGGGTTTGAACTTCGTGCTTTTGTTCCTGATTGGCTTTTTTCCAATAGATCTTGATAAATGGATCCGCTAGTACCAATCCGCCTTGAACTTCATTGCGTTCTGAAAAACCATAATACGTTATATCTGTTAAGGAACGTTCTTCACTCATGGCTAGCAAAAACTCATTATCTCCTTGTAAAAAGATCTTCCCTTGATGGTTTTTTAAATAATCGTAAAGCTCTCCTTTGGTTTTCATGACGCCTTCAAAAGAACCAAAGCCCTCCAAATGTGCTTTTCCAACATTGGTAATGAGTCCATGTGTGGGATGAGCTATTTCACATAAAAACTCAATTTCATGTTGATGATTAGCACCCATTTCAACAATTGCCAATTCAATATCCTTGCTGATGGAAAGCAAGGTCAAGGGTACACCAATGTGATTATTTAAATTTCCTTTTGTAGCAAAACAATTAAGTTTTTGAGACAAAACACTATACAACAATTCTTTGCTCGTGGTTTTACCATTGGTGCCCGTAATTCCAATGATGGGAATTTGCAACTGTTTCCTATGGTATTCCGCCAGCTGTTGTAAAGTCTGCAGCACATCTGCCACTAATATATAGGAGGATGTTTCTTTATCGTAAGCCTTATTGTCAATAACAACATATGCCGCACCTAAAGCTATGGCATTTTCTGCAAAACTATTCCCATCAAATGATTCTCCTTTTAAAGCAAAAAAGATACAATCTTTTGTGATTTGTCTAGTATCGGTGCATACTGTAGGATGAGCTAAGTAAATTTGATAAAGTTGTTCAATACCCATTGATCTCGATTTTTAAACAAAGGTAAGCATGTAATCAAGGATTTGAAAGTAAGGAATGAAATAAGATTGCTGCTTTAATAGTTAAAACTTGAATGAGGTTTTTGATGGTGTAATTTAGGTTGTTTTTTGTTGATGAGGCGTATCTTATTCGGACCTTGTTTGAGAGTTTTCGAACAAGATCCGAATAAGATGCGTCTGAGATGCGCTAGACTTCCTAATAACTTTTTATGAAATCAACTTGATGTATGAAAGAAAATTGAAAATATTTCATGTGAAACTGGTAAATTAGGAAAGATTCAAGTAGGGGTTATACAGCTTTTTATACCCTTAATTAACAGGATTATTAATGAATTATAACCTAGAGAGAAGTTTTATGAGAGTTGTTCAATTACTTTGTGCCGTATTTTTTTTAGTTTTTAATCTCTCGTTCAGTATGGGACAAGAAGAAGATATTGTCGTATTAGTTCGGGCTGATGATATGGGTTCCTCTCGTTCAGCCAACTATGCCTGTCTAGAATCTTTTGAAAAGGGGATCGTTAAATCCATAGAAATTATGGTTCCATGTGCCTGGTTTGAAGAGGCTGTACAATTAGTAAAGGATCGCAAAGAGATTGATATGGGCGTTCATCTAACACTAACCAGTGAATGGACAAATATCAAATGGAGACCCTTAACGTATTGTCCTAGCCTGACCGATAGCGACGGTTATTTTCATCCCAATATCAATAGTTTAAAAAATAGTGATTGGAAGATAGAAGAAATGGAGCAGGAGCTTAGAGCTCAAATCGAATTAGCTAAAAGAAAGATTCCGCATATTTCTCATTTGACGGAGCATATGGGTTGTTTGAGTTTTTCGAAAGAGACGCAAGATTTATTGAAAAGGTTGGCAGCAGAATATGGATTAAAGGTGAAGGATAACACGTTGATACCATTTCCAGGCTGGTCGGGAGCCGATTTAACCATTTATGAAAAACAAGCACATCTTTTGAAAGCTATGCAAGAGCTACAACCAGGAAGGTATTTGCTTATAGAGCATCCTGCTTATAATGATTTTGAAGCTCAAGGGATGGGGCATGTAGGCTATGAAAATGTAGCAGAAGACCGGATAGGGGTATTAAAAGCCTTTACGAATGAAGACATCATCAGACTTATAAAAGAGCGAAACATCAAATTGATTTCTTACCGAGATCTATAGTTTCTGCATCTCCAAAAATAATAAAGGGCTGTGATTCATATAATCTACAGCCCTTTGATATGAAATAACCTTTCGTTTCTTACAAAGAAAGGATTTCTACGATTCTAGTTAAGTTGGTGTTAATTTTGTCGATATGTTTAATGGCTTTGCTGAATGGTGTAAATTGCACATTACCACAAATTAAACCTGCCATTTCACCTTTACGACCTTCTAATAGGCCTTCTACAGCAGCAACACCTAGACGGCTTGCTAAAACACGGTCCATACAAGTTGGAGATCCACCACGTTGAATATGACCTAAAATAGAAACTCGCACATCATAAGCAGGGAAATTTGCTTTGATTTTTTCAGCGACTACTAGACCACCTTCTTTGTCACCTTCAGCTACGATGATGATACGAGAGGATTTGTTTTTTCTAGATTTATCTAGACGCTTCATAATGGCGTCATAATCCACTTCTAATTCTGGGATTAAAACAGCCTCAGCACCGGTACTGATACCAGAGCGCAAAGCTATAAGTCCGGAGTCTCTTCCCATTACCTCCACCACAAACAGGCGATCATGAGATTCTGCGGTATCTCTAATTTTATCTACGGCATCTACAACCGTATTAATCGCTGTATCGTAACCAATGGTAAAATCAGTACCGTTTAAATCATTATCAATGGTACCTGGAAGACCGATGATAGGGATGTCAAATTCTTCAATGAATTTGGAGGCACCGGTAAAAGTACCATCACCACCAATCACCACTAGGGCATCAATATTGTGTTTTTTAAGATTTTCGTATGCTTGTTGACGACCTTCAATGGTTCTAAACTCGTTACTTCTTGCTGTTTTAAGAATGGTTCCCCCACGTTGAATAATGTTGGCAACAGACTTGGCATCCATCGATAAAATATCGCCTTGTACTAAACCATCATATCCTCTGCGAATGCCGAACATATTCATGCCATGGTAAATACCAGTTCTGATAACAGCACGGATACCAGCATTCATACCTGGAGAGTCACCACCAGATGTTAAAACTGCAATGTTTTTAATGTTACTCATAATTCAAATATACCGATTTAGTTGTTGTTAATTAATAAAAAAACCTTAGAAAATCTATTTAGCATGATATGCATCTAAGGCTTGTTGCAAATAAGCTTTATAACTCGCGATATCGTAATTTGCGCCAGAGGTCGGAACCAGTAGTTCTTCATTGGCATCTAAAATAGCGTATAATGGTTGACTGTTGCTATTAAATTTCAAAATCTGATGTTCTGAATTCTTTTTGCTGACTGTTTTGACTGTTTTACCATTGATTTCAGATTTATACTGTTCAGATTCTGGTAACATTAATGCACTATCATCCACATACAATTCTACCAGGACAAACTCTTCATTAATCATTTTTTTAATCCCTGGATCGGACCATACTCCAGATTCCATTAATCGACAATTTACACAGTTCCATCCTGTAAAGTCCACAAGCAATGGCTTTCCTTGTTCTTTAGACGCTGCTAATGCTTCATCATAATCGTAATAAGGATCCATACCTTTTAACGTGGTTCTTTGATGAAAATGTTGGTAATATTTTCTGTTGCTAGCATCTTTGCTACTCGGAGCATGGCTAGCTCCAGCACTAGAAACATCAAAATCTTGTGTGCCAATAGGAGGTAAAAATGCAGCAATGGATTTTAAAGGAGCTCCCCACATTCCCGGAATCATATACATGACAAAGGAGAAAACCAAGATGCTAATGATGGTACGTGGTACAGAAAGGAATTTCAAGTCGCTATCATGAGCAAATTTTATTTTTCCAATTAAGTATAATCCCATCATTCCAAATATGATAATCCATAGGGCTAAGAAAACTTCACGATCCAAAAATTGCCAATTGTAAGCTAAGTCTACATTCGATAAAAATTTAAGAGCTAAAGCTAATTCTAAAAATCCTAAAACGACTTTCACACTATTCAACCAACCACCCGATTTAGGCAGTGATTTTAAAAGGGAAGGGAACATAGCAAAGAGAACGAATGGAATGGCTAATGCCAAAGAAAATCCTAACATTCCGATAGCTGGGCCTAAGCGGTCTCCCTTGGTCGCGGCATCTACTAATAAGGTGCCTATAATTGGGCCTGTACAGGAGAACGACACCACCGCTAAACTGGCCGACATGAAGAATAGCCCTACAAAACCTCCTTTGTCTGATTTAGCATCGATTTTATTGACAAACGAGCTAGGTAAAGTGATTTCAAAGGCACCCAAAAAAGAAGCAGCAAAAAAGACCAGGAGCAAGAAAAACAGGAAGTTGAAAATACCGTTGGTCGATAAGACATTTAAGGCATCTGCACCAAATACAATGGTAATTAACATCCCTAATGCTACGTAAATAACAATGATGAATAAGCCGTAGAGAAAGGCTTGCTTTACCGCTTGTAGGGTGCTTCCGGATTTTTTGGTAAAGAAACTTACCGTGAGTGGTACCATTGGGAAAATACAAGGCATCAAAAAGGCTAAGAAACCTCCTATTAATCCCTTAATAAATATTCCCCAAAGGGAATTATCTTCTTCGGTTGATGTAACTTTTGGATTGTTGTTTGCGGCTGCGGTAGCAGTCGTATCAGCGCTGCTTGTATCCTGGCCATCAGAAAATTCTACATCACTAAAATCTGTGATTAAACTGTCATCGGAAAGACTATCTTCTTGTCCTGAACTAAATTCAACCCCCTCGATATTGATTAAACTATCTTGAGCAAAAGCTGATATGGATAAGGTGGATAAGCAAATAAATATGAGCGTGAAAAAATATACAATCCTGGATTTATGCATAATGATTGATTTTAAGCGTCAAAAATAGGAAAAAATATTTCGGCAATGCTTATTTTATGCAGAATGCATTTAAGTTGTTGCAAAACTTTGACATCAAAAAGATTAGCTTAAATTAAATAGGAATTATTCATTTAAATAATTAATTAAAAATCAACGTAATTTTTTACTTTTGTAGCATGTCATTACAACGCACCTTGGATATAGCGTAATTGCGCTAGTGAAGCAGTACTAGTCGCATAAATTGTCGAATAATTCTATTCGATAAAATTCTCTATTTATTTTTTTGTTGAACGATTCTAGAAATACAGATGGATTATTTCTAGAACAAAATTTTTATCACCATGAGTGAAGAAATAAAAAATGTACATGATTTCGAATATTCATTAATATGTGAATACTTTTCTTATATGGATCGACAAGGTCCTGGAAGTTCCGCGGTTACTAAATTGGCCATGCAATTTGTTCCTGGAATTGAAAGTTTTTCTGAAATCGCTGATATAGGTTGTGGTACTGGAGGGCAAACATTGACTTTAGCGCAAGGAACTACAGGCAAGATAACCGCCATTGATTTATATCCAACATTTATTGAGATGCTAAATGAACGGATGGCAAGCCATGGATTTGACAGTCGGGTTAAGGGGGAAGTTTGTTCCATGGAGCAACTTCCATTTGAAGCATCATCCTTAGATTTAATTTGGTGTGAGGGAGCGATTTATAATCTTGGATTTGAAAGAGGTTTAAGAGAGTGGCATCCTTTTTTAAAAACAGGAGGCTATATCGCAATATCAGAAAGTTCTTGGTTTTCAGATGTGCGCCCACAAGAAATTCATGATTTTTGGATGAATGCCTATACGGAGATAGATACCATTCCGAACCAAATTTCTACGGTCTATCGAGCTGGATATTTACCTGTAGGATTCTTTACCTTTCCAGAGTCTTGTTGGATTGACGAGTATTTTGAGCTTAAAAAACATGCCGAAGCGGGTATGCTTGCTAAATATGCTGATGATAAGATCGTTCATGATTTAATCGTTTCGGAACGATTTGAAGAAACATTGTATCGAAAGTATAAAGCGTATTATGGTTATAGCTTTTTTATTGCTCAAAAGAGCGAAGTGTTGTAACCGTTGAAATGTTTATAAAAAAAATTAGGCCTCCATTTTGGAGGCCTAATCATATTGTTATACGATTCGTTATTTAATCGTAACTGCGAATTCATATTCATCTGGTGGTAAACAACGCTCTTTATCACATGCCATGAACGAAGCAACACCTTTAATGGTTGTAGGTTTGTTGTTCGCTAATTTCACTTTTTGTTGGAAAACCACTTCACCATTGTAATAAGGAACATTCATTTTAAATACATCTTCGTATTTGGTTTTTGGTTCTTTAGCGACAGGTTTGCCATTTAATTTGGCACCATTTGCAGGAGTGAATTCAAAAGATGTTGATATAGGGCCGCCTGCAGGAACAGTTAAACCGTAAATGTGCCAACCTTGTTCGATGGTAGCTTTCACTAAAACGACAGCTTCAGTTTTGCTTATTTTTTTGGTAGCAACAGACCACTGAACCGGAGTGAATACTTGAGCAAATGCACCAGCTACGGTGAATAAGACAAAAGCGATTAATAAATTAAGTTTTTTCATAAACAACTGTTTTTTCTATTGACTAGAATTGATATTTAAAGTTTAATTCAAAATTAATACTAATAAATTTAATATGGATACTGTAATCAATTTATTGCAAAAGGAACGAGACTTCTTTGAATAAATAGGCATGTTCTTGTCCGTTTTGATCCAAAATAAGGCGACCATCGGATTCAACACGCTTCAGTTTTGCAAGGAAGTCTATATTATTAGACGAGTATAAAGCGGAAATGTCCCGACGAAATAGCAAATTGTTATATTCTTGTAAAAGTTTCTCTTGGGAAAAAGCTTCTTCTTTCATGCTTAGTAATCGTTTTTGGACATGTACAAGGACATCATGGCATGCCTCCTGCAGGTTAGCTAGCTGAATTCCTGTTTCCTTATAAATCGAGCTTGCTTTGCTATTCAATTCCTCATTAAAATCCAATTGATTGGCATTAATGCCCATGCCAATAATGGATTGGGTTAATCCTTTAGAATTGAGCTTGTTCTCAATTAATATTCCTGCGATTTTCTTATTAGACAACATAATGTCATTAGGCCATTTGATTTGAGCGGGAATTTGTAGACTTTTCAACCAATCGATAATGCCTAAACTAACTAAGATGTTGAGGAAGAATTGCTGTTGAATTCGTATAAAAGTTGGATACAGCAACAGGCTTACTGTGATGTTTACTCCGGGAGGTGTAAACCATTGATTATCTCGTTGACCTCTTCCTTGCGTCTGGTGTTTTGCCATAATGGCAGTCCATTCGGGAAGTGGCTTGAAATTTGACACTTGTGTCTTTAAATAATCATTTGTAGAGTCTACTTCGTCCAAAACAATTAAATTTAGACCTAGTGAATCTGCTAAAAATGTGTTATTTTGCAAAAGATAATATTTTATATAGTTTATTTGTCAAAAGTATAATAATTCTTAATGAGTAAAAATAAAAAAAGTTCGTTATCTGAAAAGTTGGCTGATGTGGTGATCCACGGGATGCAAGAAAAAAAAGGTAACGAAATAGTGCGGATGGATATGCGTGAAGTGAATAGTACTTTGTCTGATTTTTTTGTTATCTGCCATGCTGATTCTACGGTTCAAGTGAATGCTATCGCCAAAAGTGTCGAAGATGAAGTGTATAAAACTTTAGGTCAAGATCCTTGGCATAAAGAAGGTCATGGAAATGGAGAATGGATTTTACTAGACTTTATTGATGTCGTTGTACACATATTTAAAACTGAAAAGCGTAGCCATTTCAGATTAGAAGATTTATGGGGTGATGCCCAATTGAGTAGTTATCAAAGCGCATAATTGAATAGAAACGTAGTTTAAGATTATAAATGAAGAAAATTCCGAGTAAGAAAATTACACCGATGCCTCCTAAGTTTAATACGATATGGTTATGGATTGCCATTCTAATAGGTTTATTTGGTATTCAATATTTATTTAGTGGAGAGGCCACTAAAAAAATCACGTATCAGGATTTTGAAACCAAGATGCTGATTCCAGGTGATGTAGAGAAGTTGGTAGGTTATAAAACAAATGAACTGGTCGAGGTAGAGGTTTATATCAAACCTGATCGCCTAAGTCAAGATAAATATAAAGAGCTAATTGGTGGGAACAAACCATTCAATTTTGGTAATACGAAAAACCCGCAGTTCACGTTTACCGAAGCTTCAGATGTACTTCTTGCAGCTAAGTTAAAAGCTTCTCAGGATAGCCTTGCAGCAAATATTCCGCGTTTGGAAGTGAGCTATGAGGATCGTTCTAACCCTTGGGCAGGATGGTTTATATCTTTCATGTTGCCTTTGTTAATTATCGTCGGTATTTGGATCTTCTTAATGAGAAGAATGAATGGTGGTGCTGGTGGTGGCGGCGGTGCTATATTTAATATTGGTAAATCAAAAGCTCAATTATTTGATAAGGAATCACAAATCAATATTACCTTCAACGATGTTGCTGGGCTTGAAGAGGCAAAGCAGGAAGTAATGGAAATTGTTGATTTCTTGAAAAATCCTAAAAAATATACCGATTTAGGGGGTAAAATTCCTAAGGGAGCACTATTAGTAGGCCCTCCGGGAACAGGTAAAACTTTATTAGCAAAAGCAGTTGCGGGAGAAGCTCAAGTTCCATTTTTCTCTTTATCAGGATCTGATTTCGTAGAAATGTTTGTGGGAGTTGGTGCATCTCGTGTACGTGACTTGTTTAAGCAAGCAAAAGAAAAGGCTCCTTGTATTATTTTCATCGATGAGATTGATGCGATAGGTCGTGCTCGTGGTAAAAATTCCATTATGGGAGGAAATGATGAGCGTGAAAATACATTGAACCAATTATTGGTGGAGATGGATGGTTTTGGAACCAACGTTGGGGTTATTATTTTGGCAGCAACGAACCGTTTAGATGTATTGGATTCCGCTTTATTGAGACCAGGTCGTTTTGATAGACAAATTTCTATTGATAAACCGGATTTAATTGGTCGTGAGCAAATATTTAATGTGCATTTAAAACCGTTGAAACTGGCGGAAGAGGTTGATGCGAAGAAACTTTCTGCTCAAACACCTGGATTTGCCGGTGCTGAAATTGCCAACGTATGTAACGAGGCTGCGTTAATCGCTGCTCGTAAAGATAAGAATGCGATTGAAATGCAAGATTTTCAAGATGCGATTGATCGTGTCATTGGAGGTCTTGAGAAGAAAAATAAAATTATCTCTCCTGAAGAGAAGAAAATTGTTGCTTACCATGAGGCTGGACATGCCATTGCAGGTTGGTTCTTAGAACATGCGGATCCATTGGTGAAGGTATCTATCGTTCCACGTGGTGTAGCTGCTTTGGGTTATGCACAGTACTTACCTAAAGAACAATTTTTATATACTACTGAACAGTTAATTGACAGTATGTGTATGACCATGGGTGGACGTGTTGCAGAGGATATCACTTTTGGACGTATCAGTACTGGTGCTCAAAATGACTTAGAACGTATTACTAAGTTAGCTTATGCGATGACTGCAGTATATGGTATGAACCATAAAGTAGGTAATGTTTCATTCCGAGATAGCTCTGGAGATAGCCAATTTCAAAAACCTTATTCAGATCAAACAGCTGAATTGATTGATGATGAGGTAAGAACATTAATTTCTGAGGTATACGAACGTACTAAGAAGTTATTGTTTGAGAAACAAGACGGATTGATAAAAATCGCTGAAAAACTGTTAGAAAAAGAAATTTTATTCCAAGCAGATTTGGAAGAGATCTTGGGTAAACGCCCATTTGCCAACAAAACAACTTATGATGAGTTTGTGAATGGTGGAGCAGATGGTGGTGGTGTACCACAAACGGATCTACCGGTTCCAAATACAGATCATGATGATGTAAATCCTTCTGCAGAAGAGACGAAAACAAATCCAGAATAATTAGATTAATAAGTTAAACAAGCCTACGCAAGGCTTGTTTAACTTTTATAGCATGAACATAAGAAATACGACTGCCAAAGAGAAGATGCTGAAAAGGATTCGGCAAGCCTTACTTCAAAAAAAGGAAAACCCACATCCTGCCTTTGAAGAAAGTCAGTTGTATAAGGACGAAGAGGATCCATTGGATGTGACCTTCGCTAGAGAATTCACAGAGGCTTCAGGGAAATTTATTTATTGTGATGGTGAAATCAATTTGATTGAGAATTTAATCATCCTGGTGGAGAAATTAAATATCAGCAAATTGTATGTGTGGGAAAAGGATGTTCAATCCTTGTTAAAGCAGTATGGATTTCCTTTCCGCAGTACCTCTCATCATTTTGAGGAAGCTGAGGCTTCGATTACCGCTTGTGAGGCATTAATTGCCCGTAATGGTAGTATATTAATCAGTAATGCGAAAAATGGAAGCAGGCAATTGAGTGTTTACCCTCCGGTACATATTGTTATCGCTAGAGCTTCTCAGTTGGTGATGGATGTGAGACATGCCTTAGCGCTTATTCAAGAAAAATATCCAAGCCATCAATTTCCAAGTTTGATAAGCACCATTACAGGTCCAAGTCGTACCGCTGATATTGAGAAAAGATTGGTATTAGGCGCTCATGGACCGAAAGAATTATATTTATTTTTATTAGAAGATCGTTTTTAAATGCTACTAGACTATTTAATTAACCTACCTGTTGCTAGCCTTATTTTCGCACTTACCATTGGTTTAAGTATCTATGTGTTTTCAAATCCAGAATGGTATGGTAAATTGATGCTTCATCCTTACAGCATTTATCGTGATAAATCGAAATCTTATTTAATCATAACTAGCGGATTGATTCATAAAGACTGGGCACACCTCTTGTTTAATATGATTACCTTTTACTTCTTTGGCTTTGGTTTAGAGGCTATTTTTGTAAGTATCAGTGGTTCACTAGGGCATTTATTGTTTGCATTATTGTATATTGTGGGTTTGATTTTAAGTGATATTCCTACCATTATTCGTCAGAAAGATCATTATGGTTACCATAGTTTGGGGGCTTCAGGGGCTATTTCTTCGGTATTGTTTAGTTATATTTTATTTAATCCAACGACCAAAATATATATCTTTTTTGCCTTACCATTGCCAGCTTTTGTATTTGCTGGTCTTTATATAGGTTATTGCGTATGGGCTTCCAAAAATGCCCGCGATGGTATTAATCATGATGCCCATTTATTTGGAGCATTGACTGGATTGATACTTACTATTTTGATTTTCCCTGATGTTATTCAGCATTTTATAAGTCAGTTTTAGGGGATTACCCTGTCCAGTTTTCTCGGTCTAAACTTCTGAATTGAATTGCTTCGGCCAAATGTTCATTGCTGATATGGATGGATGCATCTAAATCTGCAATGGTTCTGGCTACTTTGAGTATTCTATCGTAAGCTCTTGCAGATAGGTTTAAACGCTCCATAGCCATTTTTAATAAGTTTTTACCTGTTTCTGAGATGATGCAGATTTCTCGAATTTGCTTGGCTCGCATTTGTGCATTGCAGTGGATTTGCGGGAATTTATGAAATCGTTGTTCCTGAATTTTTCGAGCTTCCATTACACGGCTTCTAATTACAGCACTCTTTTCTTGTTGCTCCTGTCTTGTTAATTCTGAAAATTCAACAGGTGTAACTTCAATATGGATATCGATTCGGTCTAATAAGGGGCCTGATATTTTGCTGATATAACGTTGGACGATTTGAGATCCGCATATACAGGGTCTAGAAGGATGATTGAAAAATCCGCAGGGGCAAGGATTCATTGCAGCAATGAGCATAAAGCTCGCAGGATATTCAACGGTAAACTTTGCTCTTGAAATGCTAATACTTCTGGATTCTAGTGGTTGTCGCATGACCTCCAAAACTGTTCTTTTAAATTCAGGTAATTCATCTAAGAATAGAACGCCATGGTTGGCCAGGGAAATTTCGCCAGGTTGCGGATGCGTGCCTCCTCCCACTAAGGCAATGTCTGAAATGGTATGATGTGGAGATCGAAATGGACGAATTGTTAGTAAAGAAGAAACTGTACCTAATTGACCCGTAACCGAATGAATTTTGGTTGTTTCTAAAGATTCATCAATCGTAAGAGGAGGTAATATGGAAGGGATACGCTTTGCTAACATCGTTTTACCTGCGCCAGGAGGTCCAATCAATATAGCATTGTGTCCACCTGCTGCCGCAATTTCTAAAGCTCGCTTAATGTTATCTTGTCCTTTTACGTCGGCAAAATCCAATTCATAGTTATTGATTTGATTTTCAAATAACTCTTGTATATTGACCTTAGTTGCAGGAATAATCAGATTTCCTAATATAAAGTCAACGGCTTCTTTAAAATGGTGGATGGGGTAGATGGAAATTCCCTCGACTATAGCAGCCTCTTCCGCGTTGGAAGCAGGTAAAATAATTCCTTCGAATCCATCTTTCTTGGCTTGAAGGGCAATAGGCAAAGCTCCTTTGATGGGTTGAACTTTACCATCTAAATTGAGTTCACCTAAGATGATATATTTATGTAGATTCTGAATTGGCAATTGGTTGGAAGCACATAATAATCCAATTGCAATAGCTAAGTCATAGGAAGAACCTTCTTTTCGTATGTCTGCTGGGGCAAGATTCACGACAATTTTCTGCCTTGGCATGCTGTATTTTATGGACATTATGGCACTTTCTATGCGTTGTATGCTTTCTTTGACAGCATTGTCTGGGAGTCCTACAATATAATATTTAGTTCCTGCTGTTACATTTACTTCTACGGAAATGGTCGTGGCATCAATGCCAAATACGGCGCTACTATACGTTTTTACAAGCATACTTCATTCTATAATTTACTTAAAGTTAAATAAATTATATATAAATTTATGTTTACTCCTGAGCTAATTGTATACTTTAGTGATTTTATTGAGAAACAATAGAAATATTATGACTTAAAGAAGATTATTTCTGTTAAGATTTATAATTTTTTAAAACGATTCGGTCTGTTTTTTGTTATAATGTTATATATTACAAAAGAATTGATTTAGAAATTAAATTGCGATATACAATGAACGATAACGGTAAAATCATTACAGCATTATTAGCTGGATTAGCTGCAGGAGCAGTTTTAGGTATTTTGTTTGCGCCAGAAAAAGGTAGTGAAACTCGTGAAAAGATTAATGATTCACTAGCAGATCTAAGCGATGCCATAAAAGAACGTGCTGAGGAGCAGTTTGATCAATTGAACGATTTGAAAGAAAAAATAGTTTCCACATTGAAATCTAAAGTTGGTAAAGTATCTGCTGATATTGACGATGAGATTGAAGAGCATGCATAATGCATGTTTCTAGTATAAGGAAATAGGATTATTTTAATTTGATGCCTATAATATCATAGGAATATAGTTTGTTGGCGTATAGGATTACATGCATGGAAGATCAAAAATTTTCATTTTCAGAAACCTTTAATAAATCGAAAGAATATCTTGAGACTCAAGTCGAGTTAGCGAAATTGAAAGCGATTTCAAGAATGTCTAGGATTTTTGGTTCACTAATCGTGGATGCCAGTAAGGTTTTGCTATCACTATTAATTGTCTTTTTTGTTTCTTTAGCATTAGGATTCTATTTGGGAGAACTGCTTGGAAGTTATTCACTAGGGTTTTTAACTACAGGGGCTATATTTTTTGTTATCTTATTAATCATAAGGGCATTGGAGCCTAAGTTGGAGGCTAAATTTATGAATTTGACCATCAAAAGGGTTTTAGCCAAATGGGACGATGATGATGATGAGCAAAAAAATAATCCTGTTGAAAACCATTCAAATCCAACAGCTGGAGCAGAAACAGAAGAGGAGAAAGTAGAAAGTCAACAATATGAGCGAAATTAATTCAGCATTGAATAAGCGGTCAAGCATTACTAATATAGATGAACTTGCTGCTGAGATAAGTCGATTGAAGGCTAAGAAAACAGAACAAGAACAATTTCTTGGTAATCAATATCAGCTTTTGAAGCATAAGATTGAAGCCCCTTCCCGTATTTTGAATATGGTGTTCAATCGAGTGCCTGGTGTAAGTGCCGTCAAAGGGTTGATTTCTGGAATTGGTGAAGTTACCTCTGGCAAACACAAAGGGGATTGGTTAACCAAAACGCTACAAGTTGGTCTACCGCTAGTGTTGAATAAAACAGTATTGAAAAATTCCGGTTGGATAAAGAAAGGTTTAGTTTTATTAGCGTCTGAAACTGCAGCAAGTCAGGTTAATCAAAGTTCGGTGAGTAGTGTAATTGGAAAATTAACCGAATTGATTAAGCCAAAGAAGAAAAAGAAAAAGGTGAAAGAACCTATTGGTGAGGTGATAAATCCTACAGCACCTATCAATCCGCCTATGATTACGGCAGAGGAAAGTGTGCAGGATAATATATATGGAATTCCAAAAGACAGCGAAGCCTATTAATTATTTAATAGGCTTCTTTTGTATATTTTAAAATTTGAATATCTAAGGATTTAAATTCCTTTGTTTAAAAAATCCTGATAGGCTAAGGCTATTCCTTCCTCCAGACCAGTTTTTGCTTTCCAACCTAAATCATTCAATTTGCTGACGTCCATTAATTTTCTTGGTGTTCCATCAGGTTTACTGGCATCAAATATTAGTTCTCCTTCATATCCAACAACACGTTTTATTAATAAAGCAAGATCTTTAATACTGATGTCTTCGCCGACACCAATATTGACAAACTGCAGCTCATTATAGTTTTCCATTAAGAAGCAACAAGCATCTGCTAAATCATCTGCATACATAAATTCTCGTAATGGGCTTCCTGTCCCCCAAATGCTTACTTGCGGAAGATTATTGTGTTTCGCTTCGTGAAATCGACGTATGAGTGCAGGCAATACATGTGAATTTTCAGGATGGTAGTTGTCGTTCTTACCATAGAGATTTGTAGGCATGACCGAAATAAAATTATCCCCATACTGTAATTTATAGGATTCACACATTTTAATTCCAGCAATTTTGGCGATAGCATAAGGTTCATTGGTATATTCCAATTGACCTGTAAGCAGGTAGTCTTCTTTTAAAGGTTGAGGAGCTAATTTTGGGTAGATACAGCTAGATCCTAGAAACATTAATTTTTTAACCTTATACTCGTGGGCAAAGTGTATAACATTGTTCTGGATAGCTATGTTCTCGTAGATAAAATCAGCACGGTAGGTATTGTTGGCTAATATACCACCTACTTTTGCTGCTGCTAAGAATACATATTCAGGTTTTTCTTTTTCAAAAAATGCTTGAACAGCCTGTTGATCTCTTAAATCGAGTTCTGCAGATGTTTTACAAATCAGGTTTTGATAACCTAAATCTGTTAATTTCCTTAGGATGGCCGATCCAACCATACCTCTATGTCCTGCAATGTAAATTTTAGCTTGTTTTTCCACCAGAATATCTTGTTTACTGCAAATATAAGGTTAATTTTGCGACTTAAGTATTTGCAATGGGTAAGGATAAATTAAGAAAATTTGCAGAAATAGCCACCTTTAAGAACGTTAAGCAATTAGATGAAGGGAAGGCATTTAAGGGGAAATGGGCTAAAGAATTCTTTCAAAATGAACAACCAATTGTGTTGGAATTGGCTTGTGGAAAAGGAGAGTATACAGTGAACCTTGCGAAGTTGTTTCCGTCGACTAATTTTATTGGTATAGACTATAAAGGAAACAGGATATGGCGTGGTGCAAAAACAGCCTTGGAAGAAGGGATAACTAATGTTGGATTTTTAAGAATTCAAATAGAGACTATTCTTGAATATTTTGAAGCTGAAGAAATTAGTGAAATATGGATTACTTTTCCAGATCCTCAACCTCAAGATAGTCGGGAAAAGAAAAGGTTGACAAATCCTGTCTTTTTGGGACGATATAAACAGATTCTTGTAGAAGGAGGAATCATGCATCTAAAAACAGATAACGATGGGTTTTATGCTTATACCTTAGAACAGATCGAAAATCAACAATTAGCAAAGATTAAAGAAACAACTGATTTATATCACTCGGATTTAGTCGATGAGGTGTTATCCATCAAAACGTACTATGAGCGAAAATATTTAGCTGAAGATAAAAATATTAATTACGTACAGTGGAAATTCAGCAATAAATAGGCCTTCTAGTTGATATTTCGTTACTTTGCTTTTATGAAATTTATCTACCTAAACTGTTTATTATTTTTATTCCACATGGGTTTCGCTCAAGAGCAGATAAAACCCACTTTTGCACGTGTTTACGAAGAAGTTAACCAACATTCAGAAGCTTATGAACGTTTAAAGTTCAGCACAACAGATTTGGGGCATCGCATGACGGGATCCTCAAATGGTGCTAAAGCTGAAGAATATGTTCATGATTTACTAAAATCTTATGGATTAGACGTTTCTTATCAGCCATTTGAGGCGGTTGCCTGGTCTAGGGAATCCCTCCAACTTAAGTTGGCAGGAGAGGATGTAGCAAGTGTAGCTTTGGCGCATTCTCCAAAAAAAGCGGATGTTTCTGCTGAAGTAGTGGATATGGGAAATGGATTGGAAGCTGATTATAAAGCAAATCCAACTGCTGTAAAAGGAAAGGTTGCTTTGGTCTTTCTTCATATATTGCCCAACTCTGGGCCTAATGTTAAAAACTTACATCGTTCTCAAAAGACCGCATTAGCTTATCAACATGGAGCTAAAGGGATTATTTTTATCAATAGTGTTCGAAACAGTGTTTTGCTTACTGGTACAGCGTCTATTACCGGTAAATTAATTAAAATCCCTGCCATGTGTATCGGTTATGAAGACGGTATGAAGTGGAAAGAGGTTTTGAAAACGAAGAAGGTTAGTGCTGATATTGCTATGCGCAATAAATCGGCAAAGGCTAAGGCTAGAAATGTGGTTGTTCATATCCGAGGAAATGAAAAAGCAAATGAGAAAATCGTCATTGGTGGGCATCTGGATAGCTGGGATTTGGCAACAGGAGCCGTAGACAATGGTTTGGGTTCATTTGCTGTGATCGATATGGCAAGAACATTTAAGAAGTTACAATTGCAATCTAAGCGAAGTATAGATTTTGTGCTTTTTATGGGTGAGGAGCAAGGCTTATTGGGTTCAAAGGCCTATGTAAAGCAATCTTTGAAAAATAAGTCTCTCGATCAAATAAAATATATGCTCAATTTCGATATGGTAAATGCACCTGTAGGTTTTGCGATGAGCAGACCGGAAATGAAAGAGCTATTAGATCAATATGGCGCTCTTTATGCGCAAGTAGATCCAACATTCAAAAACGAAAATGCGATAGAAGTGGGATTGAATAGCGATCATCAGCCTTTTATGTTACAAGGTATTCCTACTGGAACTGGTAGAGGAGGACAATTACCCAATAATGCAGGTCAATTTTATCATTCCAATAAGGATGTCTTTTCTTTGGTTGATCAATCTGGAATGGAGCAAACCGTTCGTGTAGGATGTGCTTATCTGTATATTCTAGCGAATATAGATGCAATTCCTGCTGCTCGGTATACAGATGATGAGATTGTGAAAATGCTTGTGGATAAGGAATTGAAAACTCCGCTCGTAATTTCTGGAGATTGGAGATGGAAAAAATAAAGGAATATCTTCCTAGATGATTTTATCAGGAATAAAAAAAACCACTAATTATATGTTAGTGGTTTTTTTATGGAAATTGAATGATTAATTCTTTACCAATTTCTTATGTTTTCTTTTGGAGATTTTGTCTACATTGACTGGTTGAGGAATTTTGACATAATAGCCTGTACCGTCGTATTCTCTTTTTCTAGGGTTTGATTTACATTCATTCGAACAACAACCATCTAATTCCCAACCACAGTCATCACATTGGGTGAAATGCTCATTACAAGCAGGGTTCGCACAATTGATCATTTTCGCAGTAGTTTTACCACAGTTTTTGCAGGTAGAAACAATACTAGGATTCACAGCATTTACAGGTACAGAAACACGGTTGTCAAATACATAACATTCACCTTCAAAATCTTCTCCGGCAGCTTCTTTTCCGTATTTTATAATTCCTCCGTGTAGCTGATAAACATCTTCAAATCCTTCTTTCAATAATAATGCAGATGCTTTTTCGCATTTAATACCCCCTGTACAATAGGTTAAAATTTTCTTGCCTTTATATTGTTCAAGTTCTTTAATCTTCTCTGGGAATTCCCTGAAATTCTCGATATCTAAGGTTACTGCATTTTTAAAACGACCTACATTATGTTCATAATTTGAACGTACATCTAAAATAACGACGTCCTCTTGATCTTTCATTTCCAAAAACTCTTTGGGTTCTAAATGCTTGCCGGTTTGTACGTTGGGGTCAATAATTTTTGGATCTCTTAAGCCCGAATGTACGATTTCCGGTTTGTAGCGACAGTGCATTTTGATAAAAGATGGTTCTTCTACATCATCAATTTTGAATTCTGTTTTTTGGAATCTTGGGTCTGCATGAATATGTTCCATATAGGCTTTGCAAGCTTCTGGAGTTCCTGATACGGTACCATTTAAACCTTCATCAGCAACGATAATACGTCCGACAAGATTTAGAGATTTACAAAATGCTAAATGATTTTCTGCGAATTGTTCCGCATGTTCGATAGGGCTGTAGCAATAGTACAGCAATGTTTGATATTGTGTCATATATTCATTGATACCGCTGCAAACGGCGTTTAATGTTAAAAAGTTTAGGCAAAGATACGGAAAACTAAAAAATAAAAATTGACAGGGATCACTTTTTGATTAATGGGGTTAATAAATATTCTAAACCATTCAATTTAATTTCATACAAAGTTTCCAAAAGCATCCCAATTTTTCCGGGAGGAAAACCTTTACTTTTAAACCAAACTAAATAGGGTTCAGGTAATCGACAAAGGAGATATCCCTGGTATTTTCCAAAAGGCATCTTCGTATTTGCGAGCTCTACTAAGATGTTTGGATTCATTGCATTAGTCTCTGGTTTTTCCATGTTGTAGTCTGTGTAATAATAAACGAAATGCAATGATGCCGTGATTGATCAAATTCGGAATAGCGCCGTAGTATTTGGAGAAAATCTGATATCGTTCTTTTAGGCTTTGTTGGTGTCTTTGTTGAGACATTCCTCCAACTAAGTATTTGGCAACGTAATCCTTCACATTGATTATGGTTGTCGCTTTCTTTGCTGCTCGGATTACCCAGTCAATATCCGCACTTAGTTTATATTCCAAATTATAGGGTTCAACTAGGCTTCTTTTGATATAAATGGCTTGATGGCAGACATTCATTCCATACTTAAAGGATTTCCAAGTAAAGGTTTCTGGAGCTTGATGCCTTCTATCACCTAATATTTCTCGATCTTCATTGACCAATTTTGTTTCACCGTAATAGATGTCGGCCAATTGGCAATTTTTAAATATGTTTTCCAGGGTTTGTGTTTGGTAAAGCTCGTCTCCCGAGTTTAGAAATAAGACGTAATCGCCTGTTGCCAATTGTAACCCTTTGTTCATGGCGTCGTATATACCATTGTCCTTTTCGGAAAGTAAATAGCTGATATGTTCTTTATACTCTTCGATAACTTCTAAAGTGCCATCCGTAGATTTTCCATCTATGATGATGTACTCGATATGTGGATAGGACTGTTTGGCTACAGATTCAAGGGTATAGCGGATGTCTCTTACATTATTGTAAACGACAGTAATAATAGAAATGGTTGGATTAGCCATTGAAATCGATTTGTAATAGTAGAATTCGCCTCAAAAATAGGAAAATCAATCATAAAAGAATTAAAAAAGCTTGATAGACGATTTTGAGTCTTACTAACCTAATAGTTAAGTATTCCTTGAAAACAATGCAAAAAAGAAAAAATTCAGGCGAAAAATTAGAGAAAAGAATTGCGTTAAAAGAGTTGTGAAAGTTTGGAGGATTTATCAAACGCTATTAAATGTTAAATATATTTTGTTAGTGTGTAAAGATTTTGTAAAATCGTTATTAATTAATAAATAATATTCCTCCAACAAACGTGGTTACTAAAGATTTGAATAAAGATTTTCTTGTGAAGTTCATTCATGGAGATGAAAAGTCTTTTGAACAGATCTATAAATTATATGCTAAGCCTATTTTTAATAGGTTACTCTATGTATTAAAAGATGCTGATGTTGCGGAGGAAGTCCTTCAAAATGTTTTTGTTAAATTGTGGAATCATCGAGAAAACATTGATCCTGAGAAAAATCTCTATGCTTTCTTGTTACAAATGGCAAATAACATGTCAATAGATCATTTGCGCAGAGGAATAAAAACTCAATTTATCATAGACGATTTAATTCAGCATTTAGATTTGGAGGAAGCATCTGTAGAAGAAAATTACCTCAATAAAGAAAAGTGGTCTATAGTACAACGAGGAATTGAGTTATTGCCTCCACAGCGTAAACTTGTGTTTATTTTATGTAAGTTGGAGGGTAAAAGTTATGCGGAGGTTAGTAGTCAACTGGCTATATCTACTGCAACTATAAGTAATCATTTGGTGTTAGCGATGAAATCTATTCGTGAATTTGCCAGAACATATCAGAAAGAAATTAACGTCCTATTTTTATTTCTTTTCCATTTTTCTATTTTTTTTTAAAATCCATTAGTGACTTTGTTGTTTCTGTTCGTATTACTATTAAACTACACCGTAGAATAGCCAATCGAAATGAATCGAAATTATATTAAGGAGCTACTTAATAAACATATTAATAGTTCTATAACAGTAGAAGAAACAAGTATTTTAGCCAATTTATTAGCTGATGTATCTGACGATGAGCTTAGTGATCTAATAAATGAAATCACTATTTCAGAGGAGGATTACCCAAAAATAAGTGCAGAAGAAATTTCCATTCGATTAGACCGTGTCTACACACAAGTAAGTTCAAAAATAGAAATAGGTAGCGTGCCGAGAGCTAATAAATCTTCGGTTAAAACAATTAGATGGGTAAAATATATTGCTGCAGCCTGTTTGCTTATTATGGCTGGTTTTTTTGGGTTATATTATTATAATTCCAAAAATCAACCAGCCATTTTATCCCAGAAAGAAATTCTTCCTGCTCAAGCTATGGCGAGTATAGCTATTGGTAATGGTCAAGTAGTTCAAATTGATTCTAGTAAAACGGGCTTGATATTCAAGGAAAAAGGTCTAGAGGTTTATAAAAATGAATTAGGCCAAATTGAATACAAGAGTACGGATAACTCCCAAACTCCTGAATACCTTATTGTCAGGACGCCAAAAGGTGGTTTCAGTGAACTTAAATTGTCTGATGGTACACTCGTGTCATTAAATGCTGATTCCTACATTCGATATCCCCTAAATTTTGATGGAAATAAAAGAGAAGTAACGGCAGAAGGTGAATTGTTGTTTAAAGTGGCATCAGATAAAAACAGGCCGTTTAGGGTACTCTCTAATAAACAACAATTAGAGGTGTTAGGTACCATTTTTAATTTACATTCTAGAGAAGGTTTAGATAAAACTACTTTGTTAGAAGGAAGGGTAAAGATCAAGGTTAAGGACAAGGAGTATTTTTTGAAACCAGGTCAACAAGCTTTGGTTAGTGAGGATGTAGCAATAAATGATGTGTTAGCAAGGGAAAAAGTAGCCTGGACAGAGGATCGGTTTGTATTTCACAACTCTTCATTTATCGATATACTAAAGGAAATCGAAAATTGGTATGATATCACCTTCTATTTTGAAGAGCAACTGGATATGAATATTAAAATGTTAGGTGAAGTGTCTAGATCCATTAAGTTGCGTGAATTATTAGACGTATTAGAAATGAACTGTAATTATGAATTTAAGATTGAAGAAAGGAGGGTTATTGTAAAAAACAAAACAAATTAACTTATTATAAAACAAAGCTGGAGATGTTGCAGCACCCCCAGCAAACGGTTTTTAAAAAATTTGATAACTAATCACTAAATTTTTCCAACCAGTACAAATATAATGAAAAGCTTGCGCTAAATCATTGAATTTGTGCTTTATGAATGATTATGAAAAAACATGTACCATTAGTGCAACACTTTGCCGATGCAGAGGCTTTGAGTGCATTAATAAAACAGAGCCATCACACGATTTTAGTAATGAAGCTTACCATATTTTTAACATTTTTCCTATTCTTTCAAGCTTCTGCCGATATATTTGGGCAGCAGGTGAATCTGGATGTTAGAAACATGCGTTTGGAATCTGTCTTAAAGGAAATTCAGAAACAAACAGGTCATAGCTTTCTTATCAATTCGAAATACCTAAAAAAGGCAAATACGGTAAGTATTACCGCTAAACAAAAATCATTAAAATCGGTTCTTGATGAAATATTCAATCATCAACCCTTTAAATATGTGATCTCTAATAATGTGATCACTATAAATCCTTCGTCAGTAAATCTGAATGAACAACAACTAACGGTTTCTGGGACAGTAGTAGATGCCAAAGGAAAAGCATTAGCTGGTGTTACGGTCACTGATACCGGAAATGGTAATACGACGCAAACAGATGCTAATGGTAAATTCACTATTGGTATTAGTAAAGCCAATAGTCTGTTGAAGTTTACTTTTTTAGGCCATAAGTCCATTCAAAAGGCTGCTGCCGATCAAATGCAAGTCACCTTATTAGAAGAAGATAAAGAGATCGACGAAGTCGTGGTGACAGGCTTTCAAAAAGTAGATAAAAGTAAATTTACAGGGTCAGTCAGTCAAATTGATAAGAAGAATATTGATCGTTCTGCATCACTTGATGTTTCCAGGATGTTGCAAGGAGCAGCGGCAGGTGTGAGTGTTCAAAATACTTCAGGAACATTTGGAGCAACTCCTAAAATTCGTATTCGCGGAAATTCATCCATTAGTGCAAATCAAGAACCCTTGTATGTCATCAATGGAGTGCCAATTACCTCACCTTCTAATGTGTCTGTGAGCCAGCTATACAGTGGAGACCCAGCAACCGTTTTAAGTAGCGCAATTGCCGGCTTAAATGCGCAAGATATAGAAGATATTCAGATCTTAAAAGATGGATCAGCAACAGCACTTTATGGTGTACGTGCTGCAAATGGGGTCATCGTTATCAAAACCAAAACAGGTAAGTATAACTCAAAATCCATCAATTTTAGTACTGCTTATTCAACGGGATTAAAACCTAATGTAAACCAATTTAACTTGATGAACTCTGCGCAGGAAATGCAGATGTACAAGGAAATGTATGATAGGGGCTATTTGTCCAATGCCAATTGGCCTACTGCGACAGGAGCTTTCACGGAGGCATATAAAAAATTGGCCTTAAGAGAATACAGCTTGGAAGAAGCTTACAGTGAATTAAATCGTTCTGCTCAGGCAAATACAGACTGGTTCGATGTATTATTTAAAAATAATCTGATCCAAGAGCATAGCTTATCATTTTCAGGTGGTGGAGATAATAATACTTACTATGTTTCTTCAAGTTTTTCTGATGATAATGGGCAAGCGATAGGCTTTGGCGTTCAACGATATACTACCGATCTACGTACTGGACTTAAAGTGACGAAACGTATAGATTTGGATTTAAATCTAAATTGGAGTTACCGAAATCAAAGAACTCCAGGTACCTATAACGCTGGAACATCTTATTCTGAAATTAATAGGCAATTTGAAATTAATCCGTTCATCTATGCCATGAATACGAGCCGGGCAATGTATCCTACTAACCCAGATGGTTCTAAAAAATACTATACAGAAAATTTAGCTCCATTTAATATCCTGGATGAATTAAATGAAAACTTCAATACCATTAAAGCTCAAGAAGTTCGTGCGATGGTTAAACCAACGATACGAATTTTTGATAATTTGAATTATGAAGGAACCTTTGCCCTTCGCAAAACAGTGAATTCTTATAACCATACTGTAACAGAACGTTCCAATGTGGCTAATGCGCATCGGGTGGATTATAATGATGTGTTAAGAGAGCAGAATTCCTTGTTGTATAGAGATCCTAGTGATCCTTTTGCCACAAGACAGACTTTTTTACCAGAAGGTGGGTTTTTATTTAGTCGAAGCAATTGGTTAAACAATTGGAGTATTCGAAACCAACTTAATTTTTCGGATGTATTCGATAAAAATAGAATTGATTTCTCCGTAGGTACGGATATCGAAGAAATATATGTAGATCGCGAGTATTCTAAAGCGACAGGGTATTTATATTATGGAGGTAAAATAATAAGTCCAAGTCGTTTAGCGATGATTCGCGCGGTAAATCTGGATGATCGTACTTATATCACTTCATTTGAGCGCAATAGAAAAGTCGGGCTTTATTCCTTTCTGCAATACTCTTTTCAAGATAGATATCACTTGAGTTTAAGTGGTCGTGTGGATGGAAGTAATATGTTTGGTAAAATGACTAGATCGAAGTTCTTGCCGAATTATAGTGTAGGGGTAGCTTGGAATATCGAACGTGAGAATTTCTTTAAAGCTTTAGAAATTGATAATGTAGTAGATTATATTAAAGTTAGAGGTAGTTATGCTTTACGTGGAAATGCATTTGAGACTTCCCCAATGCTTAATTCCAATTTTGTGAATTTAACTCGTTTAGACGCTAGTAATAATGACCGTGGATTAAACATTTCTACTCCGGAGCTTTTCAATCTGAACTGGGAGAAGGATTATATTACCAATGCAGGATTGGATGTAGGTTTATTCAAGCGTATTACATTAGCTGCAGAATATTATTACCGAAGAAACCAAGATTTGGTTACTCCTTTCAATGTTTCTCAAGAAGAAGGTTTTACACAAAAAGACATCAACTTCGGTTCGATGACCAATGAAGGTGTGGATCTTACCTTAGGTTTCAAAAATATTTTGAACAAAGAGAATTTTATTTGGGATGTGGATGTTATCTATGGTTATGTTAAAAACAAGATGGTATTAGGAGAGCTTCAATCCTCCCTATTGACTCAAATCACAAGATCTACAGGATATGCGCAAACTGGTAAACCATTAGAAGGTTTATACGCATATAATTATGCAGGTTTAGGAGAAAATGGACAACCTTATTTTTATAAGGGTGATGAACGCGTAAATGGAATCACCTCATCAGAGAGAGATAAATCATTCATTTCTTTTATGGGACCTAGACAGCCAACAGGTACAGGATCTTTTGCTAGTTCTTTTCAATATAAAGGTGTAGAGCTACGCGTTTTCTTGACTTATGCATATGGACATAAAGTTTTTATCCGCCCTACTGTTAGTCGGTATTACGATGACTCCAGTTCTAAATCAGCCGATTTAAATTATCGTTGGCAAACCATTGGTGATGAACAATACACCAATGTCCCAGGATTAGTAAGTACTATTCAACGAATTCACTTAGGTACAGTCAATAACATTGATAATGTAGCTTATGATCGTAGTGATTTCAGAGTTGCAGATGCGAGTAGTTTGCGAATTAATGAAATCTTGCTTGCTTACGATTTAGGAAAAGTGTTAAATAAATCCTGGCCAGCAATAAAGAATTCAAGAATTATGTTTTCAGCCAACAATATTCATTATTGGGCAAGCGGAAGATTAAGAGGAGTCGATCCTGAATTGTACTTGAATGGTGGAACTTCATTACCAAATCAACGTTCTTATACGGTAAGATTAACATTAGGTTTTTAAGTTAGAAATTATGAAGAAATTGAGTTATTTACTAATGTTATTGTTTGGAACAGTATTCATTAGTTCATGTGATAAATTTGTTGATGAGCCTTATGATAATAGGGTATTGTTAGAGTCGGTGGAGGAATTAGAAGGCGTGGTAATCAATGCGTATCCAATGCGCGCTGATTTATTTACGGAGATTTTAACAGATAATTTTCATCATTATGCTACGACCATGCAAGCTTCTATGGCTCCCATTTATGTTCCTATGTATTTGTGGAGGGATGATTATGATGAAAGTAATACCATTGCAACACCTACCGGTGCCTATGCTCATTATTATAAGAAAATTTATGAAGCAAACATTGTTATCGAAAATGTTAATGAAGTTACGGGTAGTGAATTAAAAAAGAAAGCTTTGTTAGGTGAAGCTTTAATGTTGCGAGCGTATAATTATTTTGCACTGGTTAACCTATTTGGTATGCACTATGATGAAGCGAAAAATTCCACCAATTTAGGAGTTCCTTTAGTGCTGGAGGTTTCAAAAGAGAATCGTGCATTATATGATAGATCAACAGTTAAACAAGTGTATGATCAAATAGATAAGGATATGGCGGATGGACTTGCTTTATTGAAAGAAGCGAGTTCTTTATTGCCTAGAACGCCCTATCGATTTAATTTGTCAAGCATTTATGCCTTTTATTCTCGCGTAAATTTATATAAGGGAAAATGGGATGAGGTGGTTAAATACGCTGATTTGATAATCGCTGAAAAAGGAAAGATTGTAAGAAAACTTTCAGAGGATATCAATAGAAAAAGAACGACTTCTGAGACCTATTTTGCCCAGGAAATCATGAACCCTTCTATACATCCAAACCTATTATTGGTAAATCAATCAGGTGTATTTTTAAGTAGACCTTTTGGCTTTAGGTTAGGTGGATTCTATTTGGCTCATGATATTTTTTATAAAACACCTTCCACGGATTTAAGAGGTCAATTGTATAGCTCTGGTGGTACCGTAATTGAT
Source organism: Sphingobacterium sp. (assembly GCA_036781025.1). Taxonomy (GTDB): domain Bacteria; phylum Bacteroidota; class Bacteroidia; order Sphingobacteriales; family Sphingobacteriaceae; genus Sphingobacterium. Next base: position 34,092 of record DAIQBS010000002.1, read on the forward strand.
AGTGTAGCCTTAGTCGTAAAATATGGACAGCAACCCAATAACCCGAATGCAGGTCAGGCAAGATACGATTGTTTCACCATGGAGGAAGTATTATTGAATCGCGCTGAGGCTTTATTGAAAGTAGCTAGTCCAAATATTGCAGCTGCTATAAACGATATTGAAGCCATTCGAAAAGAACGTATTAGTCCTTACACTGCATTAACAGTTCCAACTACTGTAGATGAAGCCTTGAAGCTCGTGTTAGCTGAACGGAAGCTAGAATTATTGGGACAAGGGTTTCGCTGGTTTGATATTAAACGATTAGGTATACAAGTGGAACATCGATTGGTTAGAACCTCAGCACAACCAGATGAGGTGCTTAAACCGAATGATTTACGTACAGCATTACAAATCCCAGTAACAGCTGTCATTGGAAATCCTTTATTAGAAAATCAATTAAATCCAAGATAAGATGAAGAAGATGAAAAATATGTTAATGGTCTTATCATTGCTTCTAGCCATCGGATGTGCTAAGGACAATAATCCATTAGGTGAAATTGATGAAAATGTAGATTATTTTTCTAAAAGAGAAGTAAAACCAAAATCTCAATGGAATGAGTTAGATTATTTATGTGACTCTATCAATAAGGCTTATGGTGTAGAAATAATCTATGAATATACTCCAAGAATTATTTCAGGGAATACTTATTTCATGCCTCCACAATACAGTGTTGCACTGCCATATACCAAAGTCATGTTGGATAAAATGTGGTTGAAGCCTTTGAAAGAGAAATTCCCAGAATTCTTTAAAAAAGAAACCCCTATCGAATTTATACTTGCTGGTGGTTTTGTTCATTTTAATAATCCAACGGCTACCGCTACTGCAGCAGGTGCCGGTATGAACGCACAATTCTATCGTTTAGGTATGGGTGGTGTCAATCGTTTTGATGCGACAAATAAAGCCTGGTTACACGATCATTTAGTCACATTATATCATGAACATGCTCATCAAATTGACCATAAATACGGTCGTGGACAAATTTACGATAGAGTTTCTCAAGGAAGATATTATGGCTTAGCTGGGTATTTTAGAAAACCGGATGGAACTATCAGAAATGATGATGAAGCTCAAAAAGATGGTTTCTTTAAACCATATGGTGGGTATGCTCCTGAAGAAGACTTCGCTACTAGCGTAGAATATATGGTCAAATATCCTGAAGCTACTATAAAGAGTTTTGTAGCAAAAAATGCCAATTTGGATACTAAATATAAACTAGTTCATCAAAAATATCTAGACATGGGAGTTGATTTACATCAATTACAAATTGTGGTTGATTCCGTTGTATTTAAAGTAGATCATAAAAATTAAAGAAGATGACAAAGATTATAACCAAAATTATAAGTGTTTGCTGTATTCTTTGGATAACGGCAGCATGCGAGAAGGATAATATTAGCAATAGTTATATCGATCAGAATAAAGATCGCATGGATAAAATTGCTGAGAATTTTAAACGAACCATTGCTTCTTCTGAAACAGGGTGGGTGATGATGGTAAAAAGCAATTTGACTAGTGACATCTATGCACCTGTTATTTTAAAATTTGATACAGCAAAAAATGAAGTTAAAATAACTACAGTGTATGGAATAACTAACAATACGACTGATTACTTCAGAATTGCTAATGGTACAGGATCTCCACAGTTAATCTTTACAACAGGATCCATTATGTCTACGCTTTACAGGGTAGGAGCTGCTGCTTCCGATATTACTGACCATATTTATAATGTGGTAAGCGTCAAAGACGATGAAATTCAAATTCAACCCTATAGAAGTGGCAATGTATACTCCAAGGAGGGTGGCGTAGTTTATAAACTTTTCAAAAGACCAACAGAATGGACATGGGCAGATGATAAGATAGAATTTGATTTTACTTCAGATGCTTTTACAAATAATATAAATGCAGTTACCGGAGAAATGAAATTCGATTACTTAAACAGCAATACCTCAAAAACATTTGAATGGCGTTTCTGGAGATGGTCAGCTAATGGAGAATTCTTTAGAATCAGAGATCTATTTGACGTGCAATATAATATTGGTGCTGGAGGTTTTAAACCTGCGAATTATTTAATTGTAACGGGTAAAATCACGAATAATGTAAACACCACAGCAATGGTAGGACATAATGCCATATCATTATTCCCATTCCCATATAATAATGGCACTGATCAGGAAGTGAAAAAACTTATTAATCAAATCAATACCCACTACTTGATTTTCAAAAATAGAACCAATGTGGGAGAGAATGTGAAGATGGAATTCGTAGCCTATGGTAAAGACGGGCAAGAGGTATTGAAGGCATTTTACGATAATAAACGCTAAAATTAATAAAACATCCCATTAATGGAGCCAGATTCCTTGGCTCCATTACTTTAACCTAGAGCATGAAGATTCTTTTCTATTACAGTTTAATACTAATTACGCTATTCTCATGCAATTCCAGCGATAGCAATGCGCCGATTATTATTTCTATTCAAGGCTTGAAAAAAGACTCTGTGCAAATGCGTTTATTGCATTTTATCGACGGAAAGGAATTATTGGATACACCTGTTGCGGTTGGCGAGGATATTATAATCCCCTCTTTATATGAGGACATGTATATAGTTAGTTTTTCCTGGGACAGAACCTTTATTCCACATCAAATTTTTAAAAATAAAATGTTTGATAAGAATATTGGAGATCAATACAGTTTAACCAAAGCATTTTATGTATTACCCTCTCAATCCAATACTTTTCGATTTAAAATTCCTTCAAAACAAGCAATGGAACCAGAAGAAATTGAATTGATGGAATTGAAGTCCTTAGAATTAGACAGTGTAATCTGTCCATATTGTACATTAACAAATCAATATTGGGCTTTATACAACGGTTTTTTTGATAGAAAAGATTCACTCATTAAGAAATTGAATTTGACCTATTATGAAGCTGTCAAAAATGAAGATCCCTCAATACGAACACAATTTCTAAAAGTTGATTCCGTAAAATCTAAATTATGGACCGACGAGATCTTTCATCAGAACTTTCAATTATTTGTCGCGAACCATTCCAAACATCCCATTTCTACCTTTTTTGTATTTTATCAATTATATACAGCAGGTGATTTTGAGCAATACCTTCCAGCTTATCAATCATTAACAGGAGATGCTACTAAATCAAAATATTACAAAATGATTCAAAATCAATATAAAAAATTAAAATTAATTGAATAATATTATTGAATATCTTAACTTGAGGGCGTGAAAGATTAAACTTTCTATATTAACAATTTAAACTATACGCTCAATTTTCATGTCATCCATAAAGAAGACAATACTTAAGTACTTCCCGATAGATAAGTTTTTTCGCGCTCAATCATTTTCCCAAGAAGGAGAGGATATGGTCATCCGGAGTTTCTATGAAAACAGAAAACACTATAAAGGATTTTACGTAGACGTAGGGGCCCACCATCCTTATCGATTTTCAAATACCATGTATTTTTATAAAAAAGGTTGGCGGGGTATCAATATAGAGCCATCACCTGAAGCCATGAAATGGTTTAGATTTTTTAGGTCGAAAGATGTCAACTTAAACATTGGAATTAGTGAAAGCCCGCAAGAACTTACTTACTATTGTTTCAATGAACCTGCATTAAATGGCTTCTCCAAAGAGATATCCGAACAACGCGATGGTTTATATGCTAAATACAAACTTTTAAAAACTATTCCTGTACCAACTTTACCTTTAAAAGACGTACTAGAAAAATATGTACCACAAGGTAAAAAGATCGATTTTCTTTCGATTGACGCTGAGGGATTTGATTTTATCGTATTAAATTCAAATGATTGGGAAAGATATAGCCCTACCTTCGTTTTGGTGGAGGAAGCACTAGGAATATTTGAGTTGGATCAATCAGAGATTTATCAATTCATGTTGAATAAAAATTACGAATTGATTGCTAAGACAAAACGTACATTATTCTTTAAAAACAAAGGGGAAAACTAAATTTCCCCTTTGTTTTTTTTATATGTGGCTAATTTCTTTTCTAAAAACCGTGCTAATCGCGCGAAGAAATTTCCTTTTCTATTCTTATAAAAATGCTTTATGGCTTGATAAGCCATAGGATCTTCTTGTATATGTTTTGGGAATCGCAATACAGGTTTTGTAGCTAATTCCACTTTATATACCTGATCCACATCCGAATGGGTTCCTGAACCATCAGTGCCTGTGTTCTGTATAAACGAACGTCTTGGATATAGTACCAATCCATCTTGATTGAATATGCTTAAATACCAACGAATAGCCCAGGAATTTATTTTTCCTGCTTTATATTGATTCACCTGTTTCCAGAAATTCTCGGTATGATCTATACTAAATCGCTTGATGTCTTTCTTTGTCAGGTCTTTTGTTAGTGCTTCAATATCTGGATTAAAATGTTTCCAAGCTCTGGCCCAGGTTGCCCATCCCCAACTATTTGCTACCCGAAAGAAAAAAGATTGTTGCAGGCTCTTAGGCTTTTCTACTGGATACATGTAACCACTAATTTCCATCACCTTTTCCTCTTGCTCAAAATGTGTCAGCGCATCATTGAAATACTGAAGCGCATAAGTTGAAGTTTCCAAATCATCTTCCAATACGATGATGCGACCATGTTGTTGAATGACTTGTGTAACACCTTCGATGATACTGTTGGCTAAACCTTTATTCTGTGCTCTTTCAATAATATAAATATGTTTGAATTTCCAAGGTTCACGAATAATTGATCGGACTTGATTGACCATTTCGATATCATTCGCGTTTTTCGCAGCATCTGAAAATATGTAAATATCCGAGTCTTCAGCAAGCAAATTGTTTTCCAAGGCTTGCAACGTTTTTCTAGTGTGATGAGGTCTATTATATACAAATAAAGCAATAGGTGCTAACATGCTGTCTGAAATGATTCAATCCAAAATCAAATATATGTAGATAATATGGAATTGCTTATGATATTGTCATTTTATATGTCTTTTGTAGTAAATAGTGGAAACAAATCGGTTTTTTAATAAGCCACTTTCCCTTTAAAGATTTTATTAGTCGGAATCGGAATCTTTCCTAAATTTGTGGATTAAACAAATACATGAGCGAAAACACAAAGCATATAACTATCAAAGGTCTTTATTGGAACGCAATAGATCGGTTCGGTAGTCAAGCGGTCACCTTAATTATTGGTGTTGTTCTCGCGAATTTACTCGACCCTGAAAATTATACCGTAATAGCCGCTATTAATATTTTTACGGTTATTGCGACCTCCTTTGTAGATAGTGGACTCGCTACCTCATTGGTGCGTAGTAAAGAAGTGGGTGAACGGGATTATAGTACCATGTTTAGCTTTAATATCCTAGTAAGTGTGGGCTTATACCTCATCTTGTTTTTTCTCGCCCCTCTTATTGAAAAATTTCAAGGAATTCCCAATTTAGCAACCTATGCGCGGGTTTTATTTTTACAGTTAATCATACATTCCTTAGGCATCGTACAATATGTTAAAGTTTTAAAGACTTTTGAATTCAATATTGTTGCGAAAGTCAATGTAATATCCATTTTCTGTTCTGGAATTTTTGTTTGTACGCTAGCTTACTATGGTTTTGGAATCTGGGCATTGGTCTTACAAATGCCTGTTTATTCCAGCATTAGAACGCTATTGTTTTGGTGCTGGGGAGATTGGAAACTGAATCTTTCATTTGATCAATCCATCATTAAAAAACACCTTTCCTTTTCTTTCATGTTTATGATGGCGAACATGTTGGGTAAACTGATGTCTCCATTGTATGCCTTTATGATGAATAAAGTCGTTTCTCCTGCTGCCAGCGGACAATATTTTAATGGCAATAAATGGGGGGAAACTCCCAATATGCTGATTTCTTCTGTTATTCAAGGGACAACACTTTCCACATTAGCTCCCATTCAAGACGATAAACCAAGGTTTCTGAACGCTTGTAGAAAAACAATGTCCTCTTTAGCCTTTGCGCTATTTCCTGTGAGTATATTAGCCATTTGTGTAGCAGATCCTGCGTTCAAAACCTTCCTAAACGAAAAGTGGATTCCTTCCATTCCCATGTTTCAATGGCTTTGTTTTTCTGGGATATTCATTGCCTTGACAGATATGAATGTCAACTTTATCACCATCAAAGGAAAATCAAAATTTGGATTGAGATTGGAACTAGTGAAATTATCCTTAGCAGTAATAGTATTTTTGTTCACCTATTCCTACGGCATATTTACCATTATTTACGGTCAATTAGCAGTCCGAATCGTTTGTTATTTGATTGCTTGTTTAATGAGTAGGCCAGTTTATGGCTATAAGTTATTTACCCAATTTAAAGATCTTCTACCTTCTTTTTTAATCAGTCTGATTGCTGGTGTTTTAGCCTATCTTCCTTTATATTATCACTGTGTTTCCAATAATGTATTGCTTATTGCTATACAATCCATCATATTTGCTGTTGTTTATCTTTCCATCAATCACTTTGTAAAAAATGTCATTTGGTTGGAAATTGTTGCTTTATTGAATAAAAAGTTTCCTAATAAAAATTAATGGAAGTCGTTAAAGGTCATTGGGTAGGGTATCAAACTGTGTTTTATCATGAAATATCAGGAAAATACAGTACAGACATACATGAGGTAATCGATTTTACCAATTTAGAAATCGATATGGAAGGCTTATCTGCCTACCTGGATTTTGGCTATGCTGTATTTGGCAGAACACCTGTGAAGCATGTTAAGTTTCTACTTCCCAATCAAACATTACATTGGCAGGATGGTAAATTAATTATCCAAGAACATGCCGATCGCAGCATTTCATTACTTGGCATACAGACCCATGAGGATGATGTGTTGCATCAAATTCAACAATCCGTGAACCTATGGGCTTCTACATTTTCTGAACCTATATTAATTCCAACAAGCGGTGGTTTTGATTCCCGGCTGATGAATGTCTTGATAAATGAAAAAGATAGGATACACGCCTATACTTACGGAACGTCTTTAAACCAAGGGGAATCCAGAGAATCAGTTTATGCCAATCTCCTTTCTGAACGTTTGGGTACACAATGGTCTAGAATTCCTTTGGGTAAATTCAATCAATATATGGATGATTGGTACGATCAATTTGGCCCAAGTGTTGGAGCCTCGGGTACATACCATATCGAATTTTATAAGAAAATACAAGAAAAAGAAGCTGGTCAAAAATTACATTTATTGAGCGGTATTATAGGCGATGCCTGGGCAGGTGCCGTCAAGGTTCCTTTTATTTCTTCTGCTAAAGAATATAGAACATTAGGTTATACCCATGGGATGAGTGCTGATTCTGCGCGTGCTACAGGTCTTGATTATACTCATCTGGCGGAAGAGATCTTTGATCGTCAAAAAGATCATTTGAAAGATCCTGATTTCAGAATCATTACTGCCATGCGCACCAAAATGATGTTGCTGCAATACTTGATTACGGTTCCTTCGGCTTTAGGATTTCCGGGTTATTCACCTTTTATTCAAGAGGAATTGGCTATTGCCATGTTGAATTTACCAAACGAACGAAAAGCAGATCGGATATGGCAACGAGATTTTTTTAGAAAACAGGGCGTATTATTTGAAGAGGAAAAGCATCAATATACCTATCAGAACTCACTGAATTATTATGCCTTGTTACATGAAGAGTTAAAACCCCTTGATGTAACCTTATTAAAAGAAGCTATTCAGCCAGCTTATTTGGAATGGATTAATCAGAAAATATCCAATATTGGAACTAAAGAGCGCATTTTTCAAACGCTCATGCACACACCAAAGGTGAAGGGGGTTCTTAAACTATTGGGAGCTAAAAACGAACTTATTGATGCTTATTTTGCTTATATTACCATAAAGCCTATTGAATCATTATTAAAACAGCGAAATGTCTATCTCAAAAAAGCATAAATTCATTTTTGTTGGCGATGCGGTTTTAACAAGCACTCCCAAATTGTCCACAGAATTAAAGGATGCATTTCACTCAGCAGAGGTAGTGTCTTGCAATTTCGAAGCACCTTTAACAGGATATGGTTTTCCAATACAAAAAACAGGTCCTTTAGTTGCACAATCTGCGCAGGCTCCTCGTTTATTAATGGATATGGGCTTTAATCTATTTAGTCTAGCTAACAATCATATTTTTGATTTTGGGCTCCAAGGCTTGCAAAAAACAATGGAATCCTTTCCGATCGAAATGATCATTGGGGTGGGAGATGAAGAGCAAGCATATTCTGCTCAAATCCGTAGGATGGATGAGGTAAGCTATGGGTTTATGGCATTTGGAGAAAACGGGTACGGGGCATTAAATGGGGATCGGGAATTCGGCCATGCTTGGGTGAATGCAGAAAAAGCTGATCAGGCGATTGCTTATTGGAAATCTAAAGTTGATGTATTGATCGTTCAGGTGCATGCAGGGGTGGAATTATTGGATGTACCTATTCCAGAATGGAAAAAACGGTATCATTCCTTATTACATGCCGGTGCGGATATCATTGTTGCTCATCACCCGCATGTTGTTCAAGGCATAGAAGAAGTTCAGGATAAGTTGATTTGTTATAGTTTAGGGAATTTTTATTTCGATTATCCTTCTAATCATCCCCAATGGAATCGCGGTGGACTCCTAAGCTTGGAATTTGAAAACAAGAAGTTAGTTCATCATCAACTTCAATTCCTTGAAAAGAAAGGAGAACATTTGGAATTATTGAATGCTCAGCAATCCAATTCAGAACTTCAAAAATTACAGGATAAGTTGCATTCAGCAGATTATATAAATTATGTAAATGAATTCGCGCTTAAAGAATGGGATTTGCATCATTCTACGTATTATGCCAAACCATTCAATGGTTTAGCTAAATATCAATTCAAATCGCTTTTAAAACATGTCAAACGTAGCCTATTTAATAGAGCTATCGATTACAACATGCTTTGGCATAATTTATTTATTGAAAGCAACAAATGGCTCGTAGAGCGAGCCATTCAGTTAAAAATGAAAAAATAAGCTGTATTCACGTTAAATCACAGTGATATACTGACTAAACTCTTTCAAGTTTTTATGCTGTGGATCCAAGTCTGTTATTAAATAATTGATGTCTTTTAATGGACAAACGCGCATTTTTTGATTAGAATTCAATTTCTCCACAATACTCAATATTCCTAATTTCTTAGCACATTTTATCATAGCTTTCTTGATTTGGACAACTTCCCAATCAGAGTCTGTAATCCCTTCTTCTACAGAGATACTATTTGTTCCTAATAAACATAAATCAACTTTCAACTCTGAAAGCTCATTGATAACTTGGGAACCGGTAACTACATTGGTATTTCTAGACAATTTTCCACCCAATAAAATGACCTCTAAATTCTCTTTTTCTGCTAATTCTAAGGCTACTAAAGGGCTAATGGTAAAAAATGTACATTGTATGTCCTTAGGAACCAACCTTGCCAATTCGATCATGCTAGTTCCACCACCAACTAAAATCGTCATGCCACTTTGAATTAACGATATCGCTTTGGAAGCAATTTCTTTCTTTGCCTCTTTGGCATATACATTTCCTTCTTGAAAAGGATATTGAAAAGATTTAGATAAGGCTCCTCCATAAACTTTTAATACCTGTCCACTCTCCGCTAAATCATTTAGATCCCGACGAATGGTATCTTCTGAAACATTAAGCTGAACACTTAAATCGGAGGATAATACTTTATTATGGATATTGATTTGATGTATGATATAGGCTTGCCTTTCTTCTTTTAACATAACTTATACTTTATTTTGGATGATAAATGTATTAAAAATACGGTTGTTTTTATAATTATTAGTCTGTTCCTCCCTCATTATCATTTTTGAGATTGGTTTTAATGTTGCTTTTAAATTTCGGTTTAAAACCTAACGGTTTCGGATGGGATATATTATCTGATTTTTCCTCAGGTTGATGAAGAATCTGTTTTTCATCAGGAATAGATGGGTTGGTCGCACTATCATTATGCAATGTAGGCTCTTCATTTAATGTAGAATTTTGCTTAGTCTCTTCTACAGGTTTAGGTAGTTGACTTGCCTTGAATCTAGGTTTAAATCCAGCAGGTTTATTACTAGTAGGGCTTGCCTCATCAGCTGCTTTAATTTCTTCAGCAGTACTTTCCTTCAACTCTTCTACAGGTTTAGGTAGTTGACTAGCTTTGAATCTAGGCTTAAACCCAGCAGGTTTATTACTAGTAGGGCTTGCCTCATCAGCTGCTTTAATTTCTTCAGCAGTACTTTCCTTCAACTCTTCGACAGGTTTAGGTAGTGGACTTGCTTTGAATCTAGGCTTAAACCCAGCAGGGTTATTGCTAGCAGGGTTTACTTCTTCTGCTGCTTTAGTTTCTTCAGTAGGATTATCTTTAACCTGTTCGACAGGTTTAGGTGGTTCACTTGCTTTAAATCTAGGCTTAAACCCAGCAGGCTTATTGCTAGATGAGCTAACTTCATCAGCTGCTTTAATTTCTTCAGCAGAGCTATCCTTCTCCTCATCTACAGGTTTAGGTAGTTGACTCGCTTGGAATCTAGGCTTAAAGCCAGCAGGTTTATTACTAGAAGAGCTAGCTTCATCTCCCGTATTACTTTTCTGAGCCGAATTTTCCTTTACCTCCTCTACAGGTTTAGGTAGTTGACTAGCTTTGAATCTAGGCTTAAATCCTGGATTGGATGCGGTAGAAGCTGGTGTAGTATGAACCGGTTCGGGAATATCATTAGTTGTATCTGTAGATATAGGCTTGCTATTATCTTCGTTGCTAACTTGTTCATTAGCACTGATGCTAGATTTGAATTTTGGTTTAAATCCACTTGGTTTAGAAATAATGGACTGATTGTCTACAGGTTTTTCAACGGATCCTGATTGTTGTAATTTGGTTTCTACTACAATAGGTTCATCTGCTAATAAGTATTGCTTTCTAAGTTTATTGAACCAAAATTTCTTGCTATGATCAAAACTCTTTTCTCCCATTTGGCTATAATCGCGAACAAATTCAACATATAGTTCTGGCTGTTCTTTTTCTATAGCCTTTAGGTTTATTTTCTTTTTTGAAAAAAATTCAACAATCGTTAGCATATACAAATGTAATTATTCAGGCATAAAAAAAGGAGGATTATGTTATAAGCCTCCTAATTTAACTATTTTTTGTTATTTCGATTAATCCATGTTGTGGTAAACCGCTTGGACATCATCGTCTTCTTCTATTTTATCGATTAATTTTAAGACATCTGCTGCCTGCTCTTCTGTTAAGCTACTATGCGATAAAGAAATTCGCTCTAACTTTGCTGAACTAACTTCAATACCTTTTTCTTCCAGCAAACGTTGCATATTTCCGAAATCTTCAAAAGAAGTCTGAACAACAACGATGTCGTTTCCTTCTTCATCAGCCTCGACATACAATTCTTCAAGACCTCCGTCAATTAATTCCAATTCTAATTCTTCCACATCCAATTCCTCAGTTGCAGGGAATCGGAAAATAGATTTACGTTGAAATATAAAATCTAAAGACCCAGTTTTGCCTAATGAACCTCCTGATTTGGTGAAATAACTGCGGATATTTCCTACGGTTCTATTGGTATTATCAGTAGCTGTTTCAATAAGGACTGGTACCCCATGCGGGCCATATCCTTCATAAACATACTCCTCGTAACCTTTCGCATCTTTTTCCGAAGCTCTTTTAATCGCTGCTTCTACACGATCTTTTGGCATATTTACTGCTTTCGCATTCTGCATAGCTGTACGCAAGCGAGAGTTGTTTTCCGGATGTGGTCCAGCCTCTTTAACAGCCATGGCAATCTCTTTGCCTAAACGTGTAAATTGAACGGCCATTTTGGCCCAGCGTTTAAATTTCCTTTCTTTTCTAAATTCGAAAGCTCTTCCCATTTTATATTAATTTAATTGTTAGGTTGTCCAACATGTCTTTTGTCATTTCTGTCAGATCAAAGGTAGGTTCCCAACCCCAATCCTGGCGAGCTTGTGAATCATCAATGCTTTTTGGCCATGAATCTGCAATTGCTTGTCTAGGATCATTATCTGCATAAGAAACCTCAAAATTAGGTAGAATTTTTTTAATTTCTTCAGCAATTTGTGCCGGGGTGAAACTTATTCCTGCTAAATTATAACTAGAACGTATGGTTAAGTTTTCTGCTGGCGCATCCATTAACGCTATAGTTCCTCGTACAGCGTCGTCCATATATAACATCGGTAACTCAGTGCCTTCGGATAAGAATGAAGTGTATTTGCCAGATCGGATCGCTTCAAAGAAGATATGAATGGCATAATCTGTGGTACCTCCTCCTGGTTCTGTGCGCCAAGATATAATACCTGGGTAGCGAATACTACGAATATCCAATCCATATTTATGGTGATAATATTCACATAAACGCTCGCCAGCTAATTTACTAATCCCGTAAATACTATTTGGATCCATAATACAATATTGGGCTGTATTTACTTTCGGAGAATGAGGTCCAAAAACAGCAATAGAGCTTGGCCAAAATATTTTCTTAATCCCGAACTCGACGGCTAAATCCAACACGTTCAACAATCCATTCATATTTAAATCCCATGCTTTTTGAGGATATTGTTCCCCAGTTGCCGAAAGCATCGCTGCTAATAAATAAATTTGTGTTGGCTTGTATTTGATGATAAGAGCCTTGATGCTTTCTTTATCCAATACATTTAAAGTTTCAAATACTTCTCCTTCAGCTAATTCTTTTGGAGCTCTGATGTCGGAGGTGATGACAGCTTCTGTTCCATATTTTAATCGTAGCGCCGCAGCTAATTCTGAGCCAATCTGCCCATTAGCGCCGATCATCAAAATGCATTCTTTCATTCTTGTAATGATAGTATCTTTAATTCTGGTTCAATTCAATATTTGATTACAAAATTACCAATTTAATGCCTGATTATTTTGTCAATTCGATATTTTACGCAATCGTATGTTGTCATCTTCCCCATTTTATTATATAAAAATCTTTCTTAAAACGGAGTGGATGCAAATTTATTAATCTATTTTACTTTTCTGTTTATTCTATGATAATTTGTTAGATTGTCAATGAAATCAATAGTATTCTGAATAAATTTCACTGATTAAGTATTATCATTGAATAATATTTTTGTAATGCCTTTTTCTATTATTTAATCCCTAAATTATATTCGTAGAAGTCCCTGTAATTTAGTATGTTTGCTACCCAAGTTTGAACTAAAAAATCTAACGTTATTTAAAAATTTAAAGAAAAAATTAAACTATGAAAGTTGCAGTAGTCGGCGCGACAGGCCTTGTTGGATCGGAAATGTTGACCGTTTTAGCGGAACGGAATTTCCCAGTATCAGAGTTAATTCCAGTTGCTTCTGAAAGAAGTAAGGGTAAGGAAATTGACTTTAAGGGAAAGAAGTATAAGGTAGTAACGCCATCTGAAGCTATTGCATTGAAACCTGATGTTGCTCTATTTTCTGCTGGTGGTAGTACTTCTACCGAATATGCTCCTTTATTTGCTGAGGCTGGCATTACCGTGATTGATAATTCTTCGGCTTGGAGAATGGACCCTTCTAAAAAGTTGATCGTACCTGAAGTAAATGGAAATGTGTTAACAGCGGAGGACAAAATTATTGCAAATCCGAATTGTTCAACCATTCAAATGGTGGTGGTATTGAAACCATTACATGAAAAATATAAAATCAAACGTGTAGTTGTTTCCACGTATCAATCTGTAACAGGTACAGGTGTAAAAGCCGTAGATCAATTGATGAATGAGCGTCAGGGTGTAGAGGGTGAAAAAGCGTATCCTTACCAAATTGATTTAAACGTTATTCCTCAAATCGATGTATTCCAAGATAATGGATATACTAAGGAAGAGATGAAAATGATTTTGGAGACCAATAAAATTATGGGTGATGACAGTATCAAAGTAACAGCTACTACTGTTCGTATCCCAGTGATTGGTGGCCACTCAGAGTCGGTTAATATTGAATTTGAAAATGAATTTGATCTACAAGATGTAAGAGCAGCTTTGGAAGCTCAAGAAGGAATCATTGTCGTAGATAATCCTGCAAATTTAGAATACCCTATGCCTAAGGATGCACATGGTAAAGATGAAGTCTTTGTAGGTCGTATCCGTCGTGATGAAACGCAAGATAAAACATTAAATCTTTGGATTGTAGCAGACAACTTAAGAAAAGGTGCTGCAACTAATGCTGTTCAAGTGGCAGAAGTTTTACAAGCAAAAGGACTAATCTAAGATAAATCACTTATACAAATATGAAAAGCCTCTTCAAGTTTTGGAAGAGGTTTTTTTATGTTTTAAGAACTAGCAACAAACGGTATATTCGTCTTTCTAGAACAGGTATAGCTTGGCTATAAAAGGATTTGAGCAATTTAAATAAACAAGCATCAAACCCAAATTATTTAGAATGAATTGGCATCTCTCGGAAACAGATACCTTAGGTACTTCAATAACTTCATACCCAAATTCAAGATAGGTTCTTTTCATTTCAACTTCAGTACACTCCGCTTCTTCCCATGACTGTTTTCTTTCATTGTCTTGCGAATAAATCTCTTTCCATGCTGGTAGGATAAAGACCTTTTTACGATAAGTGTATCTCTTTAAAGTTCTAATAATGTCTTCTGAAATCGGAATGCTTTCCATTCTCATATAACAAATCGCATCTAACATACCTCGGTCAAAGAAAATAGGTTCTATGTAATTCCGTTGTTCCATTTGTTTAAAGGAACTTAATGAGGCATTAAACATACATATAGCGTATAGTTCTTTGTTTGCCCAAGGAAGTGCATTTCCTCCTATAGCGATTTGTTCTTTAATAATTCTTCTTGCATCTTCTTCAACTGTTTTAAAACCTGCATGCTGAAGTGTATGAATAAGACTGGTTTTCCCTGTACCCGGACCGCCAGTTAATAAATAAAAGTTTTCATGCTGCATAAATAGTTTTTATTTTTATTTTCAATTAATCATTTACTAAACCCAAATTCCTTTTTATACTAATTTTCAACCAACAGCTTGACCTTACATGGAAAGAGTGTAAATTCAAATGAAACTTGTTTTGGATCGTCGAATTAGTAGACTTTTGGAGTAATACAGGTGGAGATGCTTTTTTATGATTTTGCTTACACAGAGCTGGGGAAAACTGTTGAACTAGGGGGTAAGCACCAAGCAATCAATTTTAATCGTTTTTATTATCAAGAACGAATATAGTAAATATTTCATGGAAGGCCACTACGTTCTTTTAACAGGTGTATGGATAGAGGTATGATTCCACATAGGAACTCCAATATATTCAGGTTTTCAGGAAGAAAATTTCCTTTGTAAAACCTATTCAAAAATGAATATAAACAAAAAAGGATGGTCTTAAAACCATCCTTTTTTATCGTATACTTTATAAGATACTATCTTACAGGAACAAATTCCCAAGTATCTTCAAAGAATGTACTTCCGTTTGTACCAGTAGCGATATAACCTTTACCATTCAAACCGAAGGCCACTGCTTTTTCACGTACTGAACCTAAAGCTTCATGTTTATCTGTCCAAGTTTTAGTAGCAGGGTCAAATTTCCAAACTGTAGAAACGATACCAGATGAAGAACGACCACTTACTAAGTAACCGAATTTACCGACAACAAATGTAGAAGCATTGTAACGACGAGCATCATATTCGTCAGTTTTGGTGTTTTCCAAAGCAGTCCATTCTGTACCGTTGAAAGAAAATAAATCTTCTGCTGGTTGTCCATTGCTAAGACCACCACCTACATAAGCAATATTGTCAATTACAAATGCGTAAGCATAAGCTTTCTTAAATGGAAATTTAGTATTTGTTAATTGTTTCCAAGAATTGGATTGTGGATCATATTCATAAAAATCACTGAATGCTTTATCTGTAGAGGTAATACCTAAACCTACATATGCTTTATTGCCTATTGAAAATGCAGTTGCTCCAAAACGGGCCTCACCAGGAAAATCAGCAATTTTTGTCCATGTATTAGCTGTTGGATCATAGCTGTAGAAATCTTTCAATGCTGTTTGTCCTGCCTCAGTAGTTCCATAGCCTAAGCCTACATAACCTTTTCCATTAACTGAAAAACCTACAGCATTATGTCTAGCTGTTCCAGGGAAATCTGCTTTTTTAACCCAAGATGATCCATCAAAGGAATAGCTATCACTTAATGAAGCGTTTGTTTTTAAGTATCCACCTACAACATAAGCGGTATTATTTATAGTGAAAGATGCTGCACCATTACGATTTTCTCCTTCAAATGCTGTTGTTCTTGTCCATTCAGTAGGACCTGTTTCCGTAGTGGTTTCATCTTCTTTTTTACATGAGTTAAAGGAAGCGATTGTGAAGGCACCTACTAAAAGTAGTACTAGCCAGTTTCTCTTATTCATAGATTATTTAAATTTTGTATATACGATATTTAATTTAATTTTCGGTTTATTGTTTTCCGTCGCCAAAATACTGGTATTTGCCGTATTAAATAAGGCTGGAGAAGCAAGAGATAAAATCAATGATTGTTTATCCGAGGTTGCTGTTAACGAAGAGCGGATATATTGAATCATGTTAAAACGATATTTACCTGGCTTACCTGTATTGTTTCCTAAAATATAAGTTCCAGTTTGAATCGTGTTTGAAAATGGAACAGTTACGTAGTTCAATGGAATATTGTTGTCATCAGCGATCAATAAAATCGGAATTGGTGCTGCTGTGTAGAAGCCTAAATGCGAAGATTCTATATCAATTTCCAATTCTGCACGATTGATTGCTATACCAGGTTGTTGCATGAATGCCTTTAATCCTGGGAAATCAATTTTAGTACCAACGCCTGTACCTGCTTGAATGAAACTTAAGCCGTCAGTATCTTCCGTTGAAATAGTGGATTGACTTGTTAACGTAGCGAATGCTGTACCTGCACGATCTGCTAAAAACTGATTATATTGATAGGCCTTATTCCCCATGTTTAAACTTTTGGATCCTGTTTTCTTAAATCCATCGCTTCCAAGATAGGAATAATTAATATTTACCTCGAGTGTATCTTTAAAACCAACAACGGCCGTATTCAAATCATCTGTACGTAAAGTGATTCCTTTGAAATATTCTTGAAAATTAGCAACCGAATTGAAAGTCATATCGGCATTCTTAATTTTGTTAAATAAATCTGTACCTAAAGCATTTGATAATTTGATAGATAAGGAATCGGTTTTGCCCATGTGTGGTAAAAAGCGAACAGAACCTAAAGCTTCAGCATCATAACTGAAAGACTTATGTGCAAAAATGGTCGCACCAGGATAATAAATTGGATTCGGTTGTCCCGTTATGGAATTTCCTAAGGTGCTAGTTTCTAAGTTTTCCGTAATTCTATGTGCACGAATGGTCTGAAACTTCGTGGTGTCTCCATAAGTATAACGTTGTAAATTTGGCTTTATCACTAAATTAATAGAGTCAAAACTTGCTCCAGCAGGGATATCGTTTGTCAAAGATGCTTGAACTAAACGGAAATAAGTATTCACTTCTAAACTACCAATTTTTGGCTGAGCGACTTTACCAACCAACAACATGCCTTGCCCAGAAGCAGGAATATTAGGTAGTTGTATCGTGGAAACTACAGCTGCTAAGGTGTCTACTGAGGTGACATTTAAGTTATCGATGTTATCGTTTTTCAACGAAATAGCCATATCCTTATCACAACTGGTGAAGAATAGGGCAGTACTTAAACTGAATAAAGTAAAAAGAGAAAAACGTATATTTTTTATCATAAAATCACTAGTCATGCAAAAGTATAGAAACAGAAAGCTAGATTTTGTTATATAATGTTAAATAACAAGAAATATCTTGATGCTCTATTTTCAATATTATCTGCCATGATACCTTAAAAACATCAAATTAATAAAGCTATTGCTTAACTTAACGATTTTATTTTCCTAATTGCTACAATCCAAACAGTATAGAATTGTTAATCAGTGTTATAATTTGTTAAAAGCTTTATTTACTTTATGAGGTGCAAATCTACTAATTTAAATTTGTTTTAATTATGTTAAAAAAGTATAAAATATTGATGCTAGCCATCATCATGACAGCTACTGGTATTGCGCTAGTCTTAACTGTTTGGTTGTATGGTAGTTATCAGGTAAGAAAGCAGTTCTTTTTAGGTTTTGCAGAGCATGAATTGTTTGACGTGATTCAAGGTTATTACCAGGATAACGAAGCAGAAATACAGAAAGATTCGCAAACTCAACGAATAGGGAGAGTGGATCGTTTTGCGAAATCTTTGCATTCCAAATACCCGAATGTTCCAGAAGATTCTGTAAAACAACTGTTTGAATCTCAGGGGTTCTGGAGAAGAGGGGCTAATCCTGAGCGAAGTAATAAGGCAGATTCTACAAATGCTTCTGGAAAAGGAAATAATCGATTTGTTTCATCCTTTGTATTTCGAAATATCAATTGGGGACAAGAAACGGTAGATACTTTAAGTATTCGTTTTAAGCAAGCACTTCTTGAAAAAGGTATTACCACAGGTTTTAAGCTTAATTTATTAAAACTTCCTGAACAAGGGGATAGAAATGATAAGTTCTATAAGATTCGATTTAAGAATAACCAAACAAGACCGATGTTGGTGGATCCCACAGAACAATTGCATTTGGAAATAGATTTTGAAAATCCTTGGTTGTATATCTTGAAAACGATTGCTTGGCAATTATTTATTTCTATCGTTTTAATAGGATTATTGATTGGAACATTCTTTTACTTATGGGATACTATTAAAAAGCAAAACCAATTGGCTCGCCTTCGTAAAGCATTTGTTAATAACATGACGCATGAATTGAAAACACCAATTTCTACTGTCATGGCTGCTGTGGAATCCATTCAACGGTTTGGAGCAAGGGATGATAAAGAAAAAATGAATCGATATTTGACGATATCCAGGCAAGAGTTGGAGCACTTGTCGGATATGATTGAACGAGTGTTACAAGTAGATGTCGCAGAAACAAATGGTGTAAAATTGGAGAAGAGTACATTTGATTTGGTGGAATTGATTCAGGAATCTATAGAAAATACGAAGCTATTTGCAAAACGACCAATTGAAATTCAATTTTTTAGTGAAGAAAATTCTTATAGGTTATTTGCTGATCCTTCTCATATCAAGAATGTCATCAGTAATTTGCTGGATAATGCTGTAAAATATTCCAAAGAACAAGTCGATATTAGCATCGATTTAAAAACTTCAAAACATGGAGTTTCGCTGAGTATATCCGATAAAGGAATTGGAATTC
This sequence comes from Sphingobacterium sp., assembly GCA_036781025.1. Classification (GTDB taxonomy): domain Bacteria; phylum Bacteroidota; class Bacteroidia; order Sphingobacteriales; family Sphingobacteriaceae; genus Sphingobacterium. The sequence goes on from DAIQBS010000002.1 coordinate 53,421, forward strand.
CTAAGTTGTACCAGAAAGGGGTGTTTGATTTGTTCTTTCGTGTTCCTTCAGGGAATATCCACGATGTTAAGGGTTTTGGATTGGGTTTAGCTTATGTTAAACAGATTATTCAACAGCATCAGGGGACTATAGAATTAATTAGTGAAGAAGGAGTTGGCAGTACTTTTGTTATTTATTTACCAAATGAGCAACAATGATCAACGTGTTATATGTAGAAGATGAAGAAAGTCTGGCTATGATTGTGTCAGATAGCCTAGAAGATCATGGTTTTGAAGTGAGGCATGTGGTGAATGGACAACAGGCATTAATATTTCATCAGAAGTATAAGCCTGATATCATCGTATTAGATGTGATGATGCCTTTGATGGATGGATTTACGGTGGCTAAAGAAATTCGTAAAACGGATTTACATACGCCTATTATCTTTTTAACAGCCATGACTCAAACAGAGGATGTGGTCAAGGGATTTAAATTAGGGGCGAATGATTATGTTCGAAAACCGTTTAAAATTGAAGAGTTGATTGTTCGTATTGAAGCTGCACTAAAAAAGAATGGTCAGGGAATGTCGAATACCAAATTTGTAATTGGTAATTATACCTTGGACACACTGAAAAACACCTTATCTATTTATGATCACATCGAAAAATTATCTTATCGTGAAGCTGAATTATTAAAACGACTTATAGAAAGTAAGGATAAAGTATTGCCAAGAGATGAAATAATAAGAACTTATTGGAATAACGATACCTATTTTACAGGAAGAAGTTTGGATGTGTTTATTAGTCGAATTCGAAAATATTTATCTTTAGATGAGCGTATTAAAATCACTAATATTCGAGGTGTTGGTTATATGATGTCTATCGATTAGCAGATACTATGAAAGCATTAATTATTGTTGATATTCAAAATGATTTCCTTCCAGGTGGGGCTTTGGAAGTGAGTAAGGGAGATGAAATTATTCCGGTAATCAATTATTTACAGAAGGATTATGAACTTATCGTGGCCACACAGGATTGGCACCCCGCAAATCATCAAAGTTTTGCTTCTCAACATCCCGATAAATTGCCTTTTGAAAGCATTGAATTGGCAGGAATACCCCAAATTCTCTGGCCGGACCATTGTATACAAGATTCCTATGGAGCCCAATTTTCAGATGATTTAGATCTTTCTCGTGTAGAAGCGATATTTAGAAAAGGTATGAACCCAACAATTGATAGCTATTCTGGATTTTATGATAACGGACGATTAAAGAATACAGGCTTGTCAGGTTATTTAAAAGATCGCGCTGTAGATGAAGTGCATGTTTGTGGTTTAGCAGCTGATTTCTGTGTGTTTTTCACGGCTATGGACGCTCTTAAGGAAGGTTTTAAAACCAGTATTATTTCTAAAGCAACCAAAGCAATAGATAAAGGGGCAATGATGGAAAAGAAGAATGATTTTATTCAAGCAGGGGGTTTATTAATTTAACCCCTAATTATACTTGTTAAAACGATCCTTTCGAATTTACCTCTTGATTTGCTTTCTTATTGATTTCCATCTAATCTTTATTCTTTCCTCTTATCTGGAGGATGTATTTTTTATAAATAAACTTCTTAAAAAATTCCAATAATTCGGTTAAAATATAATCCATACAAATATTCGCTTTTTTGTAGTATGATTTATTATGATTTGGATTTTCCATGGATCTCCTATGGATCTTGGTCGAAATTCTTCGCTTGAATTTCATTGAATATCCGATGAAGGTCCGAAGGAGATGCGCATCAGATCAAATTTTGCTAAGTAGAATTTTGCTGATCGGACAAACAAAAAAAACACCTCGATATAGAGGTGTTTTAATTCTTTAGTATTATTTTTCTATGGCTTTTAACAAAGATTTTTGTAGTATTTAATCTGGTCTGCCGAACCCTCCTCCTGGTCTTCCTCCTCCTTGCCATGGTCCTCCTGAACCACGTTCAGGTCTTCCGCCTGAACCGCCTCCAAATTTTCTAATGTTATAAGTCAGACTCAGTAAGAAGTATCGATTTAAGGTATTTGAAGTGACGTTTGAGATTTGTATATCATTCACACTTCGGTTAATGTTCGTTGCATTGTTAAAGATATCAAATGCTTTCAAAGCAAGTTCGCCATTTTTCTTTTTAAATAGCTTGTAACCTAAGGATGCATTTAATAATGTAAGAGATGTTGCCTCTCCACCTCTAATTCCTCCATTTCTGATATAAGCTAAATTATAATTTAAAACCATATTTTTTAAAAATTCCAAGGTGAAGTTATGACTTAAACGATGGTTTTGAACATTATACAGCTGATCACTGTTTGTTGGGTTTTTGGTAAATCCTATGTTGTAATTGTAATTCGCACCTATGATAATTTTACTACTGAATGTTGAAAATACGCCAACTCGTTGAGCAAATCCATAAGCAAAGTTTCGTATAAGCACTTCATTTTGATAGGAAAAGTTCCGGTTATAATAGGCATCTGTTGAAAGATTTAAATTAAAACCGAATTTTTTCAATGGTAAACCGTAACTGTTATTTAAGTTGAAGTTATAAACCCCATCAATGTTTAATGGAACTACATATTGTCCTCCAGCGCCTAGAATTACATCATCAAATAATACGACAGCCGTATCTGTAGTAAATACAGAATTAATGATTTTGTTGTTTACATAACTGAAATTGACATTTGTATTTAAACTTCTCCCAGTAACTTTATTGACATCACGATATTGTAATCTCATACGATGATTATATTCTTGATTCAAATTTGGGTTTCCATTGCTCATATACAATGGATTTCCATTATTCAAATAATCTTGAAGTTGATCTATGGAAGGGGTATTGGTTGCAGTATTATAATTGAATTCGACACTTCGTTCCTTGGTAAAGAAATATTGTGTAGTAAGACTTGGAAGAAAACTGCTAAAATCTGCAGTTGTTTTTAAATCATATGGAAATGTTCTATCATTAATTCGAAGACCATGTTCATAATTTAAACCAAATTGAATTCTTATAGTATCTTGTTTATTATATGAGAATGAAAGACCTGCGCTATGGTGGTTGAAATCATTCCGAAATTCATTAGATAGACGCTCATTTAGTTCTTCATATTGTCCGGTTTCAGCTAAAAAGTCTAAGGTCTTACGGTCTGAATAATTACTGGTGTTTCTAAAACCGTAATTAGCTTGGAGTCTTGATCTTCTCGTAATATTTTGCGAAAAGGAAAGATTAGAATTAAATCCTGTTCCATATCCGTAGGTGACATTTTCTCGATTATTAGTGTCAATACGGTCTAAAATAGCATTTTTGTAATATTCATTGAAAGCTAATGTTTTTCCTAATGCATCATTGCTGGACTTGTTTCCATTAATGTTTAAGCTTAAGGTTTGACCTGGGTTTTTAAAACGGTGATTGAAAGTTAAACCTCCTCCAAAATTTAGGTTGTCGTTTTTATTTAAATTCGTTCTATCCGAACTATTCATGGGTTGATTTTGGTCTTTTGTCATTTTGCTAAAAGATATATTATCTCTATTCGCAATGGTGTAATTTAAATTAGGTGTAAAATCTAATTTATTGACACTATCTATATCCCATTTTATTCTTCCGCCAAATTTATGTTCTGTATTGTTTTGATTTCCTAGATTATTACTGGATTGAAATTGATTGATTCGGTTGCCCGCAATATATTCAACTTCAGATGCTGTTGCAGATAATGTCTTTGAATTATTAAAACCATAATCAGCACTCACTTCCATCTTTTTATTTAAAAGGGTATTTGAATAGGAAGCAGCACCAGCATAGGTATCAGATAATCCTCTTTCCGTATTGCTGTTGCCCCGTCTTGATCCACCACGTCCTTGCTCTCCAAAATTGGTTTCATTGATATTATTAGCCATAATATTTAGGCCCATTTTTCGATCTCCGCTAAAAGAATTCATTACAGTGCTAATAGCAAACTTATCACTGTCTCCCTTTCCGGCATTCATTCTTCCAAAATAACCCCTTTTTTTATCTGGTTTGGTGACGATGTTAATGACTTTATTTCTTTTACCATCATCAAAGCCGGAAAATCTTGCTGCTTCACTTTTTTCATCAATAATTTGCAGTTTATCAATCATATCTGCAGGTAGATTTTTCAAGGCTACTTTAGGGTCAGTACTAAAGAATTCCTTTCCATCGACTAAAATTCGCGTTACAGGTTCACCGTGTGCCTGGACATTTCCATCCTCATCAATCATGACACCTGGCACTTGAGCCACCATCTCGTCTGCGTCGGCATATTCCCGGGTTTTGAAATTTCGTGAGTTAAATTCCATGGTATCTCCCTTCACCAGTACTGCGGGTGGAGCTGTGATGGCAATTTCTTCAATCATAATCTCCCCCGGTTCCAAATCGATTTGGAAGGTTAAGGGTTTATTACTGATTTGAATTTCCATGACATAGGGTTTATAGCCTAATAAAGAGGTGCTTAGTCTATAGGTTCCTGCAGCAATTTTGTCGAAATTGAATTCACCTTTGTCGTTTGATTTATTGGAAGTTTGAGTAGAGTCTTTTAAATTGAGAAGTTGAAGTGTAACAGAATTTAATCCAGAGCTTTTGGTTTTATCATTTACTTTTCCCGAAAGTTTCACTTGCGCACTTAGCGTCTGTGCGAAAATAAATGAAAGAAAAAGAAACACAACGTATTTCATCTTATTAAGTTATAAATTGATTAATCAATATTAGAGCTTTTTAATCAAATATGGGGTGTAATCACAAAAAAGATACATTCTATATCCTCTCTAGGATAAAATAGATATATTTGTTTTGGATAGAACATGAAAGAGACAGCAATAAGTAGAAAAGAAAAAATTGTGCAAACTGCCTTGCAATTGTTTGCTACTAAGGGGTTTTTAGATACATCGACGAAAGAAATATCAAATCAAGCAGGTGTTTCAGAAGCTTTAATTTTTAAACATTTTGGAAATAAGGATTCCCTATTAGCGCATATTGTTAAGTCAGGCTATCGGAAGGTGTTATTGCAGCATAAAGGAATGATGTCTTATCGAGGGGGGAAAGAATTTTTACGAAACATGGTGATGTTGCCGAGTCAATTAGTAGCAGAAGAACCATTATTCTGGAAATTGCAAGAACGATTGTCTCATCATGCCTTTTCTAAGGCGCAACATGAATTATTTATTAAGCCTGTTCAACCAATTTTGGTGAAAGCATTTACAGAGCTTGGATTCCAAAATCCCGATCTGGAAACACAATATTTGTTGTTGGTTATAGATATTCTGTGGAAAAAAGAAGCTTGCGGTGATATTGATAATGCACTCGCTCTAGCTAATTTAATCAAAGAAAAATACGGATTGGAGTAATGCGTTTTTATGCTTGTTTGCAAATTAAAAACGCAAAAATATTTTTTTAAATAAGGTAAAATCCCTTATTTCGTATAAAACTATCAGCAGATGATTAAAAAAATATTGTTTATAGGGTTCATAACTCTTTTCTTCACGAGCAGCTTATTGGCTCAAAAGAAACCTGATTTTGTTACGTTTATTAATCAAAAACACGATTGGGTGGAATCTGTATTCCAGTCATTAAGTCCTAAAGAAAAAATCGGACAATTATTTTTGGTGCGTGCACATACTAATTTAGGTGAAAAATATATAGACTCCGTCAAACAAATTATTGCTAAAGAGCAATTAGGAGGTTTGGTCGTATTTCAGGGAGGGCCTGTTCGCCATGCGAATATGTTCAATCAATATCAGCAAGTCAGTAAAGTTCCATTGTTAATTACATTCGATGGAGAATGGGGTTTGGGAATGCGTTTGGCAGACTCTACCGTTTCATTTCCTTACCAAATGACTTTAGGGGCAATTCAAAATAATAGCCTTATTTATGATATGGGAAGACAGGTAGCACGTGATTTTAAGCGGTTAGGCATGCATTTCAATTTTGCTCCGGTAGTAGATATTAATAATAATCCTAAAAATCCGGTTATTAATTTTCGATCTTTTGGAGATAATAAAGAAAATGTAACCTTAAAAGCGAAAGCATACATGGATGGTATGGTGGATGGTGGTATTTTAGCCTCCCTTAAGCATTTTCCAGGACATGGAGATACTGACGTTGATTCGCATTATGATCTTCCACAATTGACTTTTGATAAAAAGCGTCTAGAAAGTTTAGAGATATTTCCTTTCAAGGAATTGATTAAAGCTGGTGCTCCTAGTGTGATGGTTGCTCATATGAACATTCCATCCTTGGATGCAACACCAAATATTCCTTCATCTATTTCAAAAAAGGTGGTAACTGATCTACTTCGTAATGAATTGGGATTTCAAGGTTTAACAGTGACGGATGCGATGGACATGAAGGGGGTGAAAAAATTCTTTCCAAATGGGGAAGCCGATGTAATGGCCATTGAAGCGGGACATGATCTTTTGGAGATTTCTGAAAATAGTGAACGTGCTATTGCTTTAATTGAGCAATCCATTAAAGCTGGTCGATTATCACAGGCAGATATTGATAATCGGGTGAAACGTGTTTTAGCAGCCAAATTATGGTTAGGCTTGGATAAGGGAACTTATGTAAATACCAACTTTTTGTATGAAGATTTAAATACAGCGAGTGAACAGAGTTTGGTGCAACGCTTGGCAGATGCTTCGGTGACTTTATTGAATTCCAATAGAGCTCTACAAAGATTTGATGTGAAAAAAGAAACGGCAATAGTGAGCGTGGGTATAGATAAAGCGCAGGAATTTGAACTTGCTTTATCAAACCAATTGGCTGATTCGAAAAACTTCTTCATCAAAGGTGAAGAGACTGAAGAACAGTTAAAAGAATGGTTAAAAGAAATAAAAGATTTCAAGCAAGTTGTTTTGGCAGTTCACGATAGTAGGAGCAGACCAAGAAGCGAATTGGCTTTTAATGAGGCTGTGAAAGAGTTTGTGCATGATGTGGCTAAAAAGAAGGCAATCACGGTTATGTTTACCAATCCTTATGCATTAAACTCAGTGGATGTTCATCATAGCGGTTCGTTGATTATGACTTATCAAAATGAAGCATTTATGCAGAAAGCTGCCTTGAAAGTTTTATTGAAGCAATTGAAAGCTACTGGAAAATTGCCTGTAAGTATTTCTAAAAGGTATGAATTTGGAGATGGAAAATAATCCTTTTTCAATATAGATTTTTTAATGAGCCAGTTCGAGAGACTGGCTCATTTTTTTTGTTTTATAATCTTGTGTAAGAAAAAATAAATGCAATTTTTAGGATTTAAAGTTGATAGATTTTCAACAGAAATAATGTTTGTTTGATAATTCAAAAAAACTAAAAAGCTAATCTAATTCTCTTTGTAGATTTGGATAAAGAAAATCTATTTTTGTGCGTAATTATAGACAATCATGGCAAAAGAACAGATATCGATATTCGACATGTTTAAAATCGGCATAGGCCCTTCGAGTTCCCATACTTTAGGACCTTGGCGAGCTGCACAGCGTTTTGTTCAACTGTTGTTGGATAGGGAGTTGTTGGCCGATGTGGAACAAGTGAATATTTTATTGTATGGTTCTTTAGCAAAAACAGGGGTTGGGCATGGTACTGATATTGCCGTATTATTGGGCTTGAGTGGAGATGATCCTGTTACATTCGATGTGCATGATGTACTTCCAAAAGTGGAGCGAATAAAACAATCCAACTTGTTGAACTTAGGGGCACAACATGAAGTGGCATTTTCTTATGCTGAACATTTGATGTTTTTATATGATCAGAGTTTACCCTTTCACCCGAATGCGGTTACTTTTCAAGCGTTTCTGAAGAACGGGTCTGCAGTTAGTGAAACTTATTACTCCATCGGTGGAGGTTTCGTGGTTCAGGAGGGAGATGCTGAAGGAGTGCTTTCGGAGATCGATTTACCTTTTCCAATTGATACCGCTCAGGAACTGATGGTTTCATGTATGCGAACGGGATTAAAGATCTCGGAACTGGTGATGGAGAATGAATGCTCCTGGAGATCGGAAGAGGAAACAAAAGCTGGTGTTTTGAAGATTTTCCAAGCTTTAAAGGATTGTATTTATAAAGGTTGTCATACGGATGGTTTATTGCCTGGTGGGTTAAATGTGGAACGCAGGGCATCTAAATTGAACAAGCGTATGCTAAAGGATCGTCCATACCATGATTTTGATTCCTGGATTCAGGCAATTCGTAGTGGTGGTAAAGATTTTGGGTATATCCTGGATTGGGTGAGCTGCTTTGCCTTGGCAGTGAATGAAGAAAATGCATCTTTCGGTCGGGTAGTGACTGCTCCAACAAATGGTGCTGCTGGGGTGATTCCTGCGGTATTGCAATATTACATTGTTTTTCACGATTGTTATCAGGAAGATAAAATTATTCAGTTTATAGCTACGGCTTCTGAAATAGGTTCGATATTCAAAAAAGGAGCAACGATATCTGCCGCAATGGGTGGCTGTCAGGCTGAAATTGGTGTTTCGTCTGCCATGGCTGCTGGCGCTTTGACGGAATGTTTAGGGGGTTCTCAAAGGCAGGTACTGATGGCCGCAGAAATAGCCATGGAGCATCACTTGGGCTTGACGTGTGATCCTATTGGTGGTTTGGTGCAAATTCCATGTATTGAAAGAAATACCATGGGGGCTATTAAAGCTATAACTGCTGCTCAATTGGCTTTGCAGTCGAATCCTGATAAAGCAAAGGTGAGTCTGGATGCGGTGGTAAGCACCATGTGGGAAACGGCTCAAGATATGAATGTGAAATATAAAGAAACTGCGGATGGAGGCTTGGCAATAAAAGTGCCTTTGAGCTTGCCTGAGTGTTAGGAGATTATATAATTTTTTATATAATTTTGCACTTTAATCCAAATTATGACCTCCTACGATAGACAGACGGATGAAGTGCTTTTTGAACTAATCAAAGCAGACGATGAGTCAGCATTTACTGAATTATATCATCGGTACAAGCGACCTTTAGTTGCTTTGGCTGTCAAAAAGATGGAGCAGGAGGGTGTAGAAGATTTAGTACATGATCTATTTGTCAAACTCTGGACAAATCGACATCAAATTCAAGTACATCAATTAGTGAAATCGTATTTATATCGATCTTTACGAAATAAAATCCTTGATTATATTGTTCATCAAAGTCACGAAAGAAAGTATTATGATTCCTTAGTGATGTATAGTCAAGATTATATTGAATCTGCCGATTATTCCATTCGAGAAAAACAATTTATGCTTGAACTCGATAAACTTATGAATAATTATAATGAGCAGGATAAGCAAATCATCAAAATGAGAATGGAAGGATATAGTAATGTTGAAATTGCAGTTCATTTAGGCTTATCAGAAAAAACTATTAGAAACAGGTATAGCTTGATTACCAAGTCATTAGGCTCTAAGTTGAAAATAGTTTCAATTTTTTTTCTTTTTTAAGGGACAAATTTAATTTTCAACCGTCCTGTCTGTATTAATGCTAGAAATAGCCTTTACCAATTCATCTATAGTCTAAATGAAATTAAAAGAGGATATCTTAACACGTTATTTGAACGGAGCTTGCAATGCTAAAGAGCAGGAGCTAGTAGAAGCGTGGTTTGAAAGTCTGAATTCGGAATGTGAAAATCAAGAAGAGGTCGTTGACGAAATCGTGGAACATTTGGATGCACGTATATTACCTTTATTTGAAAAACCAAAAGGTAAAAAGATCATCCCAATTGCCATTCGTGTTTTAGTTGCTGCAATAGTAATCTTGGTTGGATATTTTTCTTTTTTTCATTTGAAACAAGATGCGGAAGTACAACAAATAGCAGATATTCCCGCTCCATCGGGTTCTAACGCCATAATAATATTAGAAGACAGTTCGGCGGTTCAGTTGGATGATATAAAAATAGGTGATACCGTATCAGCTGATGGATATTTCATTAGTAAAAATAGCCTTGGTGAAATTGTTTATCACCCAAAATCAGATTTGTTGACACCAGTTTATAATATTGTTAAAACTGCGGTTGGCGGAATGACATCATTGATTCTCGCAGACGGTTCCAAAGTTTGGTTAAATGCTAATTCAGAGTTGAAATTTCCAATTAGCTTTTCTGATAACCAACGAGAAGTCTCTTTAAAAGGTGAGGGTTATTTCGAAATAGAGCGTTCTCCAGATAAACCATTTTATGTTCGTTCATCAGGGCATACTATAAAAGTATTGGGAACCAAATTTAATGTGAATAATAAATCTGAGGGCTATATCTCTACTCTTTTTGAAGGGAAAATTGCCTTAACCAATTTGGAAACGAGAATAGGGGATTTGTTTACCCGGGAGTTTCCGGTTGTATTGCTTCCAAATCAGCAATACAATGGTCAGCAAATAATTACTATTTCAGAACCTGAAAAAATTATAGATTGGAAAAATGGATATTTTGATTTTACCAACATCACATTGGAAGATGCCGCAGAGAAGATGTCTAGTTGGTATGGTGTTGAATTTTCAATGCAGGATCATCTGAAAAGTCAACGCATTTATGGTCAGATATCACGCAATAAAAGTTTAAAACAAGTTTTAAACGTAATTACTCAAGTGCTACCTATTACTTATGAAATAAATGAAAACAATAAAATTGTAATTAACCAAATTAAATAGCCATACTATATGATTTATAAACAAATTCATGAAGTGTTTAAACGCTTCATCAGATTTCTATTGCTTGATAAATGGATTGCCTTGGTTTTATTAATTAGCTTATCGATGCCATCGCAAGGTAAATTATTCGCGCAGTTGATTAATCTGAACATGAAAAATGCAGCAATTGAAAAGGTTCTTGCGAGTATTAAAAAACAAAGCGATATGGATTTTATCGGCGATATGAATCTCATTAAGACTGCAAAGCCAATAACCATTCAAGTAAAAAATGTGTCGTTGGAAACGGTTTTACATAGCATAAATGCCGGTCAAGATTTTGAATTAAGTGTTTATGAAAAGACGATTTTAATCAAAAACAAGCAAGTAGAAAATCAAAAACAAAATTCTACTACCGGACAAGAAACTTATCAATTAAGAGGGAAAATTGCTTCTGAAGATGGTAAACCACTAATTGGAGCAACAATTATCTTGATCTCTGGAGGAGGTAATTCAAGAATTTCAAGTAATAATTTGGGGGAATTTAGTCTCCAAGTTCGTGCTAATTCGGAGTTAGTGATATCGATGTTAGGTTATGAAAGTCAGAATATCCAAGTGCTAAATAGAAAGGCAATTTCCATTGTCTTGAAAGAACAAACCAGTGTTATTCAAGAGACAGTAGTTACAGGATTTGGAACGAAAAAGAGGGAATCTTTTACAGGCGCTAGCACAACAATTACGAAGGAACAACTCGATCAATTTAATAATAGAAATATCTTTTCCATTATTGAAAATTTAGATCCAGCTTTCAAGATCAAAGAGAACTTAGTTGATGGATCCAACCCAAATGTTATTCCTGATATTACAGTTCGTGGTCAAAATATGGTTTCTGGGGCAGAAATAGGTACTCGAGGAAAGTATGCATTAAATTCTCCATTAATTATTATGGACGGAATGCAGGTAGGCATGGAATATTTATATGATTTTGACATCAATCGTATCGAAACGATCACCTTGCTTAAAGATGCTAGTGCAACTTCCTTATATGGTTCTAGAGGTGCAAATGGAGTTTTGGTGATTGAGACAAGATTACCTAAACAAGGAAAGCTTTCTGTTTCCTATGGTTTAAGACCATCTACAACTGTAGTGGATCTATCCGATTATAACTTAATGAATGCTTCTCAAAAGTTAGAGTATGAGAAATTAATAGGAACTTACGATTCTGAGTCTCCTTATACCAATACTGCATTGCATAATGTGTATGGTGATCGCTATGCAGATGTTCTCTCAGGAGTAAATACAGATTGGTTATATCAACCAGTTCAAACAACGACTTCATTAAATCATTCTTTACGAGTGGAGGGAGGAAAAGATGAGGTAAGGTATAGTATTGATGGAAGTTATGGGGATACGAAAGGAGCGATTAAAGAATCAGGAAGAAGAAGAGCTGGGGCTGGATTCAATTTAATGTATCGCTTAGCGAATAAATTTTCCTTTCGTAATGTAGCTAATTTTAGTTCTTCATTGGCCAATAATTCGCCTTATGAAAATCTACAGACTTATGCGAATTTGAATCCATATTTTAAGCCTAGGGACGAAAATGGAGAACTAATAAAATCTTTCAATGTGGAATATGTTGATGTGTTAGGTAAAAATTCCATTGTCGGTAATCCATTGTATGATGCGAATTTGCCTTATAAAAACAATGCGGTTTCTACTGTGTTGAATAATAATCTCAATTTAGAATATTATATCAATCCTCATCTTCGAGTAAATGCTACGGGTATTATTAGTAAGACTTATACTAATAATGAATTTTATAGATCTCCAAATCATACGGAATATGTAAATACTGCAGACATAAAACAAAGAGGGGTTTACAACTACAGTTCAGGCGACGGGCTTACCTTAACAGGAAGTGTCAATATTAATTATGGTCAATCATTTGGGAAGCATATTGTTTCAATTCTAGGAAATTCTGAAGTGATATCCAGAAATAGTAAAAATTCAGGTTACTCGGTGACAGGATTTATGGATGACGATTTATTCTCGCCATCCTTGGCTATGCAGTATACATTAAATTCAAGACCTACTTATGCAAACTTGGTGAATCGGATGTTTGGAATGTTGGTGAACGGGAATTACAGTTATGATGGTAAATATGTAGCTGAAGGAAGTTATCGGTTGGATGGGTCATCAACATTTGGAAAAGATAAGCGTTTTTCAGGATTTTGGAGTGCCGGTTTAGCTTACAACTTGCATAAGGAGAATTTTCTGAAAAATGGTCCTTTTAATCTGTTGCGATTTTTCGGTAATTATGGTGTGAGTGGGGCAGATTCTTTTGCTCCTACGATGACATCTACCGCTTACTCTCCATCCAGCTCAAATTTATATTATAATTATATAGGCTATGCTTATAGTTCTGAGGGGAATTCAAAGTTAAAATGGCCATTAATTTATTCCACAAGTTTAGGATTGGAAGCAACTCTGTTTAAAGATTTACTCAATTTAAGGTTGAATGCTTACAAGAAAACTACGAAAGACATGGTTTCTGAAATCACTGTAGCTCCATCTTTAGGTTTGGCAAATAATCAATATTTTGAGAATCTTGGAGAGGTAGAAAATAAGGGTTTTGAAATATATACGAATATACGGGTATATGCTGATCGGACTAGTGGTTTTAGTGCTTATATCAATGCATCAGGAGCACACAATACAAATGTACTTACTAAAATTTCGGAGGCACTCCAAACATTAAATACACAAAACAATAATACCTACGGGAATGGAGGTTATGTTCCACAAACATCCTATTATCAGGAGGGGGAATCTTTAGATAATATTAAAGGTGTTCCATCTTTAGGGATTGATCCGGCTACAGGTAAAGAGATTTTTGTCAAGCTAGATGGTTCACAAACTTTTACCTGGGATGCAAATGATATTCGGGTTTTAGCGAATTCTGACCCTAAACTAAATGGGAATATTGGCGCAACCATCAACTACAAAGGTTTGTCTGTTCAAGGTGTATTTTACTATATAATTAATAAAAACGTTTACAACAGCACATTGGTGGGTAAGATCGAAAATGTTAATCCTTTGTATAATGTTGATGAACGAGTTTTAACAGAGCGTTGGCAGGAAATAGGAGATTTATCATTATTTAAGAGTATAAACGATCGGACACTAACCCAATTGACCAGTAGATTTTTACAGAATGAGAATACATTCCGAATGTCAGCAATCAATATTAATTACACATTAAATCAATCATGGTTAGCAAAATACAAACTTCAAAGAGCGCAATTGAATTTTTCTATGAATGATGTTTTTAGATTAAGTACTGTTCGAATGGAGAGAGGAACTAGTTATCCATTTGCGCGAACTTATAATCTTGGATTATCCATTTTATACTAAGAGACATGAAAAAATTAAGCATATATCTATTTCTCACATTTATCTTTTTTATTTCAAGTTGTAATTCTTTTTTAGATGTTCGACCTGATGATAAGTTATACGAAGAAGAATTATTTGTGAATGAGCGAGGACTCGTTAAAGCAATAAATGGTGTTTATACAAGTTTGATTACCGATGAATTGTATAAATACAACCTTAAGTTTGGAACCTTAGATTTAATGGTAGGCTATTGGACAACGCCTGCTACTGATATTGAGGCAGATGACATTCAAAATTTTAAATATACCAATAGTTCGGTTCAAGCCAGGATCAATGGCATTTGGGAAGGACTATATAAAGGTATTCATCAAACAAATATCATCATACAAAATCTTTCAAAAATTAAGGATCATGAAAATTATGGTTTAATAGCAGGGGAAGTGTATGGACTACGAGGTTTTCTCCACTTTGAACTTTTAAAATTGTTTGGTCCTGTGATTAATGAAGAGGGTTTAAGTGCGAGTGCAATTCCGATTTATTTAACTAGTGAAAAAGTACCTCAGAAGTTTGCAACAGCAAAGCAAGTTATTGCGAGTGTTAGGAAAGACTTGGAAGAGGCGAGTGTCTTTTTAAAAGATGATCCTATTCAGGTAATCGGAAGAACCGGGAATTTGAATAGTTCAGAATTTGGGGAGTACTCTGCTTTGCTAGAGCGTAGAGGGGATCGCATGAACCTATATGCTGCACAATCATTATTGGCAAGGTTAGCACTTTGGGAAGGAGATCAAACTCAAGCGTATGCAATTTCGAAAAAATTAATAGAGGAAATCGCAACAACACAAGCTGTGCGTTTTGTGAAGAGATCAGATATTGAAGGACAATCTAAAAAAGATTACCGTTTCAGTTGCGAAAATATCTTTGGTTTATATGATAACTCTGCGGAAAAAGCACATAATCAGTATTTTATTAATAACAATTATAAAATCGCTTACGAAAGCAATTTAGAGCATATTTATGAAGGCGGAACTGGAGATTTAAATGATATACGTTTTCAATGGGGTTTAGGCGATTATTATTTTACCAACTTCAATAAGTTTTTGGTGTCAGCATCCGATCAGCTAGTTGATTTGCGAAATGATAATGCTTATGAAATTCAACTTATCAACTTACCGGAACTTTATTTGATAGCTGCTGAGGCAATTGTTGATACCGATTTGCAGGAATCACTTCGTTTATTGAATGAATTAAGGCTGAATAGACAAATTCTAACGGAATTGACTATAGATAATGCGGATGAACTTAAATTGGCAATTAGAGATGAAGTGCGAAGAGAATATATTGGAGAAGGTTATTTGTTTACTTATTATAAACGTAATTTTTCGCAGATTCCTTTCTCTAGCAAACTTGTAGAGCCTACGCTAGATATCTATAAATTACCAATTCCTACAGCTGAATTAATTTTTAACAAATAAAATCTGACGTATGAAATACCTATATATATTTTTCATTGGTTTTGTTTACTTTCTGGTTGGATGTAAAGAAAACGAAGATATTATTGCTTATGATCAAAGTAAAAGTTATATCTATTTTGCTTACCAAGATCCTAAGAAATCAATAGAAAGTTATTTAAAAGAGTTAGATTATTCCTTTGTTTTTGAAAAAGAAGGGACAGACGAAAAGAAGATAGCAATTCCGGTAAAAAAAACTGGATTGCCTTTTAAAAAAGAAGTTGAATTTTCTTATCAAATAAATGCAGAAGAAACTACGATGCCTGAAGGATCGTATTCTATTCAACCGCCAATTTTTCATGCTGATAAATATGTGGATACCTTATATATTACGGTGAAAAATGTGCCGGAAATAGCTGTTGAACAACTCCGATTAAGTATTTCTTTGAAAAATAATTTAAATTTTGAATTAGCAGATCAGGACCTCGGAACATTTACACTTAATGTAAGCAACATCCTAACACAACCTACCTGGTGGACTACTTATCTCAAGGTGTTCGGTACTTATTATGTAGAAGTTTATAAACAATGGATACTTATTTATTACCAAGGAGCTGATCCTAATGTGAACAGTAGAAATGGTCAGGCTTATTATTGGAATAATATGCCAACAAGTGCTTCATCGCTTCAGACGTCTTATCCAGTAACGTATTACCATATCTTAAAATTGAAAGAATATTTTGAGAAGAACATAGTTTACCCTAATGGTGATACTAGCAAACCAAGAATTTTATTACCCTAAAAATTATTGAAATGAAAAGATTACCTATATATATCGTTGCATTTATGATAAGCTTTATGGCTTGTTCTAAAGACGAAGGGAATTATAATTATAATGAAGTCAATAAATTGACCATACTTGATGTAGAAGGAGAGGATATTTCTGGGCGATCGTATGATTTGACTATTGCAGATACGATTCCTGTAGAAATTAAATTGGAATCAAAGTTTTCACAATTCAATCAAGAAAAGGCGGAAATATATTGGTTAATTAAAAAAGATACGGTCGCGAAGGGGAGTATGTTTAAAATGACCAGTGAGTTCTTTAAGTCTGGTGAGAATTTCGTAACAATCATTGCTAAAGATTACTTAAGTAATGTTGAGTATCATAGCACATTCCGTGTTAATTTTAATGCAGGTTTATCCAAAGGATATTTTTTGCTAGCTGAAGGAGAAAATAAGCAAGGCATTCTATATTTAAAATCATCTCTGAAGCCAGATTCTAAATTCGTTGGATTGACAGCATTTGGTAGTAATAATGAATTTCCAATTGGGACAGAGCCTCTTAATATTTATTTATCCTATTATAACTTGAAATACACTTCGATTATGATAGCGACTAAAAAAGGGGAATTTCCATTTATGGAAATTGGCATATCGAATTTACTTCCTTCCTATTTAATAAAATCTTCTGGAAATGGAATTGATGGTGGAGATTTTCATCCAACGAACTATCGAATGAATCATAACCAAAGTACTTCGAATGGTTATTTTGCGGAAAATGGAAAAATAAGAAATGTCGTAAATAGGTTTCTAGCGAATGACATCATTAATGTTCCAGGCATTGCCTATAATTTTGGTGCTAATAACTATGTTGTGTCAAATTTAAGTGCAGATAATGGAAGAATATTAATGGGGTATGATGAAATTAGTAAACGCATTTATCAATTCTCCAATTTTACGTCGTATAGAAATTATTATAACACTTTGGATTTATCGTATTGTTCGGAAGTGTTGGAAGGTAAAGAGTGTTGGGGAGTTGGGGGTGATGTGACAACTGCATCTGGATTTGGAAATTCCTATTCTATATTAATGAGGACTGGAAATCAGGTTTTTAATTATCAGGGTGGGTATGATGTTAATTCTACAAGAACTAAATATATTCCTGTTGCGATAAAATTGGTCTCCACCGGAACTATTGATAATATCGATAAGGCAATAGGTCTAAAGTTAAATAGGTTTAATAAGAATTTTTATTATGCTATAGGAAGAACCATTTATAGATTTTCATTTTTAAGTTTCAATACGCAACCATATTTTACCTTGCCAGAGGATGGAACAGGAGATATAGTTGCCTTTGATTTTGATAAAGCGGATAATGCTGTGGGATCCACTCATATAGGTATAGCAACGTACAATCAGAATTCGAGTGAAAGTAAGAAGGGGTCGTTTTATCATTATGAGATTAAGGAGGATGGCAATGGAAATCCATTAACACTTTTCAATAAGAGTTTATATCAAGTAGATAAGACGGTAGCATTAATTATGGGAATTAAATAGATTATAAGTAAAAATATCAATATATAATGAAAGCAATTATTTCAATACTTATGTTAATTGGATTGTTTCCTGGGGCAATTTTTGCGCAGAAATACAATTTTCAAATTGAGGGTAAATCTCCTGCAGGATTAAAGAAAGTATATTTGCTATGCTATGATTATCAGACAGATGGCGTATTAATGGATTCTGTCCTTGTTAAAAATAACTCATTTTCTTTTCAAGGGAAAATAGATGGGGCAACTTATGCTGGTTTGTATTTCAAAGAGTCACTGAATTCGAAAGTTAAAGGAGAGGTTAAGGATTTTTGGTTTTACATAAATCCTGGTAAAACGATAGTCGATGCTTCTGTTGGTCCATCTGCTAAGATCATTGATGGAGGAGAATTGACAAAAGTGTATTTGAATTATCAAAAGGAACTTGCTGAAAAGAATAAAAAATTTAGCTCTGCAGCATATCTGGCGTATAATGATCAAATAAATTCTTTAAAGATGCAAATGGATTCATTGGCGAAGGAAAGAGATGTTAAATTTGGTTCAACCAGTCAATCAACTGTTGAACATAAAATTGAGTTCATTAAACATAATCCAACTAATTCCTTGAGTTTGGTTTATTTAGAACAATTGGCAGGGAATAAAACTATTCAGGTTGATATTAAGGGGCTTTTAGAGAGTTTGTCAAATGATCTTCTTGAGGATGCAAAAGCTAAGAAAATCGCAGCAATGTTAAACGCGGATACCAATTTGATAGTGGGTGGAAAAGCAATTCCATTTGAACAGCAAAGTTCTGATGGTAAGTTAATTAGACTGACAGATTATAGAGGGAAATATGTTCTTTTGGATTTTTGGGCATCCTGGTGTGCTCCTTGTAGGCAGGAGAATCCTCATTTGGTAAAAGCTTATGAGAAATATAAATCAAAAAACTTTGATGTTCTCGCTGTTTCTTTAGACAGTAATAAAGAGAGTTGGTTGAAAGCTATAAAAGATGATGGGTTGAATTGGAAGCATGTCTCCGATTTAAAAGGATGGAAAAATTCGGTTTCCATACTTTATGCTGTTCGTGCAGTTCCAACGAATTATTTGATTGATCCAAATGGTGTAATAGTAGCTAAGGATTTAAGAGGTGAAGAATTGGAAATAGCACTTGAAAAACTATTGAAATAAGATAATATTACCCAATATAGTAAATTGTGAATGCCATCTGGATGCTTATCTGGGTGGCTTTTTTATTTGCAGATATTGCAGGGGAGAAAGAGGAGTGGTGAGTTGATCATCGGTATTTTAGTTTCTATGATACTAAAAACTAAACCGTTTGTTTACTTGAAAATACTAGAACTAATTTACCTTATGATTTCAAAAGTAATTTTTGGTACCTTTCTACTAATAGAGCTATTTATAGAGCATCTCATTTAGGTTTAGAATTTCAATCTTATTTAGAATTACCGGAAGATTTTAAAGGAGTTATAAAAAAATTCAAAATATTAAATAGTCGATTAATGATTGGTACCTATGATCCAGAATTTAATGGTGATCTAAAGGGTTCGGTGCTTGTTTATAATATAAACAATATGAATTTAATTTTTAAAGATGAAAATGTTGTTGAGGAAATCGTTGATATGCATATAGGAAACTAATAAGGAATAATAATCTTGGGTCCATTAATAAACCGATAAGCAATGCCTTATCGGTTTTTATTATATAAAGATTTTATATGTAAATCATCCCTCTATTTTTATCTTTTGCCTCAGTATAGATTTTCTATCTTTGTTCTATGATTCAATATTGTGCCTTAGCTTCCGGAAGTAATGGGAATTCTTATTATGTAAGTAAGAATGGAAAGGGAGTCCTTATAGATATAGGCATAAATAACAAACAACTGCATTTGCGAATGGCAAGTGTTGGGGTAGATCCATTCAGTATTGAAGCTATATTCATCACTCATGAACATATAGATCATATTGCAGGACTTTCGGTGTTTTCCAAAAGGTACCAAATCCCAGTTTTTATGACAAAGGGTACCTATGAATCATGCGCTCACCTAATTCCTTCCTATTTAGTTCATATTATTGAATCTAATTCCTGTGTTCAAATAGGCGATTTGTCGATATATGGTATTCCTAAAATCCACGATGCTAAAGAGCCTTGTAGTTTTCTGATTAGTGATGGAAGTTTTAATATGGCGGTACTTACAGATTTAGGTGCTGTATGTGCGAATGTAAAACGTGCGATTTCTTTGTCGGATGTATTAATATTGGAATCTAACTACGATGAGTTTCTATTGAAAAATGGAAGATATCCATATTACTTGAAGAATAGAATTTCTGGAGGAATGGGACATCTATCTAATACAATATCCTTAAACGCGTTGTTGGAGAATAAAACTGATCGATTAAAACATCTTATTTTAGGGCACCTGTCTGGAGAGAATAATCGAGTTGATCTAGTTTATGAAACATTTTCAGAACATAGCAAAACATTTAAACTATCTGTAGCAGAACGACATAAGTCTACGTCTTTATATTGTTTTCAACAATTGGAGATTCATGTAGAGCAATCCATACAAATTGAAAAAATGGGGGATACAGTTTTTGTTGAGCAGTCTTTTTCTGTAAGCGGAAACATATAGCTAAGTGAAATTACTGTTGATCTTCAGTTGATTAAAAAATAGTTTTTCTACATCGCTTTACTGAAGTGAAAGAAATGATTTTCCATATTTTCTTATTAATTTTTTAATATTGCAATTAATTAATCTATTAATGCCACATTAATCTTCATGGCAAAAGGAACACAGCTGTCGGATGAATACCTTTACACCCTTGTAAATCAAGATAAGCAACATGCTTATCATGAAATTTATGAGCGTTATAAAGCTGCCATGTTAGTATATGCTGCCAAACGTGTACCTATGGATGTGGCGGAAGATTTGGTCCAAGATATATTTGTAAAGCTTTGGAATAATAGATTCACAGTCATTATTGAGGAAAAAATAGTAGGCTATTTGTTCAAAGCATTGCGCAACAGAATATTGGATTACATGGACAGGGATGAGAATGCGAAGAAATACATCAACTCTTTAGACGATTTTAAATACCAATACTCAACCCAATATGCTGATGAAAAACTGAGAGCAGAAAGCTTTTTAAATTATATTCAAAATCTATTAATCCAGTATGGCCCCCAATATCACCGAATATTGCAAATGAGAATGGAGGGGTATAGTAATCAAGAAATTGCTGATCTACTCGGTCTTTCCGAAAAAACAATCCGGAACAATTATTCTTCAATTTTGAAGATTATCCGTTCAAAATTCTCATGTCTATTATTATTTTTATTTTTTTAGGGACAAGTATTTGTCTCTTCCGTTATAAACTGTAGGTAGGAACATCAAAAAATTGAATTACCAATATGGATCAAGAGAAATCGTTAATTAAAAAATATCTAGCTGGGAAAACCTCAGAAAGTGAAAATGATTTCGTTGAATCATGGATTAATCAATTAGGTGAGGAGAAAGATATTTCTAATGAAGATCTGCTGAAAATGATGAATTCTCTGGATGAAAAGATGGGTGTTCCGACAAGAAGAAAAGTGATTAATTATAAAAGAATCATCTCCATTGCCGCAAGTTTATTGATTTTTATGATTGCAGGCTATGTGATTTACAACAAATCTTTCGAGAAAGAAGTATTTACCGTAGCTTCCTTCAAAGCACCTTCCAAAGAGAACGCAATTATTGTATTAGAAAACAACGAAGAATACGATTTAAATAATCTAAAGGCAGGAGATACTATACATACTCAAAATTATCACGTTACTAGGCTAGATAATGGTGAAATAAGGTATGTAATGGATCATAAATCTACTCAATTAGTCTATAATACCATTCGTACAAAAGTTGGAGGTACAGCAAATGTAGTATTATCGGATGGTACTCAAGTTTGGTTGAATGTAAACTCGGAGCTTCGGTACCCCGTTGAGTTTGATACAGAAAAAAGAGAAGTTTTCTTGAAGGGTGAAGGATATTTTGAAGTAGAAAAACAGGTAAGTCAAGGAAATTCCATTCCATTTTACGTTAGAAGTGAAAACCATAGCATCAGTGTGTTAGGCACAAAATTTAATGTCAATTTAAACAATGGATTTGAAACAGCACTTCTAGAAGGAAAAGTTGCGGTAGGTAAAGGGGACGAGCGTGTAGATGCCTCGAATATACCATATAATGGGACTATTCTTCCGAATCAAGTTTATTTGAATGGACAAATATTTCAAGTGGACAAGATTGAAAATTATATCGATTGGAAAGATGGTTATTTCAATTTATATGGCTTAAATATAAAGGTGTTATCTAAAAAATTGTCCGACTGGTATGGGGTGAAAATAAATGTTGATCCTAAATTGGAAGAAAGTGAATTAGTGGGTAGAATCAGTCGTACAAAAGATCTGAATGAGGTTTTGGAGATCATATCAGAAGCTATCCCTATGAATTATCACGTAAAAGCTGGAGAATTGTTTCTAGAGAAACAGGCGACAAAAAAGTAATACAATTTTATACCTCACAAACTATTCTTTTTATTAAAGTCGATTAATGATTTGATAAGGAAACCCTTGTATTCTATCGATTTTTAAAAGGTTTTTGAATTTATCTAATAACATTTATATTTTTTTTCATTCCCGGCAGGACAATCGAGTTTTTCTACCGTTTTTATTATTGATACATCGGGAGAGAATAGAATAACTATTAAAGCTATCTACCAACATTTACCTATCGATTATCATTATTGAAACCAAAATTATTTAAAAACATTAAGCTACTTTATGAAACAAATTTTACAAGTTGTTCTGAAGTTATTTAGCGGCATCAAGCTTTCCTTAGGAGGTTATAGTTTACCTATACTTATCCTATTAATTCTGGTGAGTTCGAGTGTATTAGGCCGCGCGATTGCTCAGGTAATTACGTTGAAGGAGAAAAATGCAACGCTAGTAGAAGTTCTTGAAAAAATTAGTAAGCAAACCAAATCAGATTTGGTAGGTGATCTTAATTTATTGGAGAAAACAAAACCTGTAACTATTAACGTTCAAAAAGCACCAATTGAACAAGTTCTCAACGATCTTGCTAAAGATCAACCCGTGCGATTAATTTTCAAGAATAAAACAATTATTATTTCAGAGAAAAAGGGAAATTCTAAAGCTCAGTTTTCGTCAAATATGACTACTACCAGGCAAGAACAGATGGAGTTGACAGGTCTCATTACCAACACTAAAGGAGAACCTTTAGAAGGTGTAACTGTTCAACTTGCTGATGGAGGAAAAATCCTTGGTCAATCAGGTAAGAATGGTCAATATGCTATTCTGGTGTCACCTAATGCTACGCTATCTTTTCGGATGCTTGGATTCGAATCATTGACTTTGCCTGTTGCCGGAAAGAGTGAAATTAATATACAGCTGAAACAGGTGGATCAAGTAATTGAAGAAACGGTTGTAACAGGTTACGGAACACTTAGGAGGGAGAATTTCACAGGAGCGGCAAAGACTATCACACGCAAAGAAATCGAGAAATTTAATACAGGGAATGTTTTTTCGATGCTTCAAGCATTGGATCCATCGTTTAAAGTAGATGAACGGGTGGAAGCTGGTTCGAATCCAAATGTATTGCCAGAGATCAATATCCGGGGAATTTCGAGTGTAGGAGAATATGCAGTCAATGCGCCATTGGTTATTTTGGATGGTTTTGAAGTGGCGCTGAATACCTTGTATGATTTAGATGTCAATCGAATTGAAAGCATTTCCTTATTAAAAGATGCAAGTTCTACAAGTATGTATGGTTCCAGAGGTGGTAATGGTGTCATTGTCATAGAAACCAGGTTGCCGAAAGACGGTAAATTCACCATCACCTATGATGCTAAGCCCAATATGTCTTTTGTAGACTTGAGTGATTATAATTTGATGAACGCATCGGAAAAATTGGAGTATGAACGATTGGCTGGCGTATATATAAGTAGCACAGAAACTCCAGAATGGAATTTGATGGAGCAGGAAATGTATAACAACCTGTATAATGAACGGTTGAAAAATGTTAAATCGGGAGTAGATACCTATTGGTTAAAACAGCCTGTACGAAATTCATTTTCAGTGAATAATAGCATTCGGATGGAGGGAGGAAGTAACGATGTACGCTATAGTTTAGAAGGAAACTACCACGATTATAAAGGTGTCATGAAAGAGTCTGGTAGAACAAGAGGCGGTGCAGGATTTAATTTGATTTATCGAATCCCAAATGTGATCACCTTCAGGAATATTGCCACTTATCAATATACCAAGGGATATGAGAGTCCTTATGGAAATTTTGATTACTATGCCAAGTTGAACCCTTATGAAAAGATTTATGATGAAAATGGTCAATATAACATTCGGTTTGGAGAATTAGGTCAATTTTATTCTTTTGGTCCTGTGCCTTTATTTAATCCGATTTATAATTCCCAATTAGGGTTTAAGAATGAATCAATAACCCAATTTATTAGTAACAATTTATCCTTGGAATGGTTTATCAACTCACAATTTACATTGAGAGGTAAAGGAGCTATTTCAAGATTAATAGCAAACCATGATCAATATACCTCTCCATTTCATACAAGATTTTACGATGTAACGGATCCCACTTTAAAAGGTGAATATGCTTTTGGAGATTCTTCCCAGATGGCCTATGAAGGTAGATTAGAATTGCAATATTCAAACTCTATTAATAAACATCAAATTAATGCAAGTGTTGTTTCTGAAGCAAGATCTTCCAACGTTTTAGGCAATTCGCATATTGTGTCAGGTTATGCAGATGATCGCTTTATTACCCCCCAAATGGCTTTAGGCTATAAGGTAAATTCATTACCTGTTTCAATTTCAAGACCTGTACGTGAAGTTGGTTTCTTGGGATCTTTATTCTATACCTATGATAATCGGTATAATGCAAGTTTCACTGCAAGAAGTGACGGAGCTTCCATCTATGGACAAGATAATCGTTTTGGAACATTTTGGTCTGCAGGTTTATCTTACAATATACATAATGAACGATGGTTTAATAAAGGATTTATCAATCGGTTACGTGTATTTGGAAATATAGGAACCAATAGTACGGTAAACAACTTCAATGCAGGAATGGTAAGTACATCTTACAACTTTGAATCAGGGATGTATTATAACAATCAATATGCAGCAATGTATGCAGGCCAGGGAAATTCAAGTGTTAGATGGCCTGAACAAAAACAAACCAGTTTAGGTTTAGATATTACATTTTTAGATAACCTTCTAAATTTAAATGTTTCTGTATATGATCGCACAACCAATAGAATGATTTCTGCAGTCACAGTAGCTCCATCTTTTGGATTTGCTAGAAACACTTTCTTTCAAAACTTAGGGAAAGCTCAAAATAGAGGATTTGAAGTTCTTGCTAATTCGAGAATATATCAGGATACTCAAAATGATTTCTCCTGGTATTTGACAGCTGGGGCTGTTCAAAATAGAAGTAAGTTGTTAGAAATTTCAAATGAATTAAGGGAGCTGAATAATTCACTAATAAAGACTGATGCATCAGGTAATGTTATTGCGCCTTCAACTTATTATGAAGAAGGACAGTCACTTACCGTCATTCGTGCGGTTCCTTCCTTAGGAATTGATCCTGCTACAGGAAGGGAATTGTACGTAGATCGTGAAGGAAATTCTACCTATACCTGGAGACCAAGTAATCAAGTAGTGGTAGGTAATGAGGAACCGGATTTATACGGTTCATTGGGTACTGCCGTGAATTATAAAGGTTTTTCTGTTCAAATCAATTCCTTATACTCTTTAGGTGCAGATGTGTTTAATAGAACCTTAATGGATAAGATTGAAAATAACTCACCATATGTGAATGCAGATAAACGTGTGTTGGAAGAGCGTTGGAAGGAACCTGGGGATCAAGCGAAATATAAATCCATCAGCGACCTTTCGGTTACGCAAGTTTCCAGTCGGTTTGTTCAAAATGAAAACTTTTGGCGATTAGCATCCATTAATGTCAATTATAATTTTGGAACAGCAATATTAGAGAAATATAAATTACAACGGTTAAAATTAAATTTCTCCATGAATGATCCTTTTAGATTCAGCTCGGTAAGAATGGAAAGAGGATTGACATACCCTTATGCAAGAGAGTACAATTTTGGTGTCATGGTTCAGTTTTAAGTGATGAAAAAGATATTATATAGTTTAATAGCATTGGTTTTTCTTTCGAGTTGTGAGAAATTCCTAAATGTAAATCCCGAAAATAAAGCGTACGAAGAGAATCTGTTTACTGATCGTAGCGGATTTGAGACAGCCTTAGCTGGAATTTATGTGACCATGTCTTCCCAAGTATTATACGGTAAGGAGATGAAATTTGGATTTTTAGAATCTTTAATTGGTACTTATACTACTTTGGGCTCATCTCATCAATATTATCGTGCTTATCGTCATGAATATGGATATGAATTTCCTAAATCAAAAATAGAGGATATTTGGGGAGCGAGTTACAATACCATCAATCAAGCCAATGTAATTCTGAAAAATGTTGAAGCGATTCAAAATGATCCTTATTATGGTTTGGTTAAAGGAGAAGCATTAGGAATTAAAGCGCTGTTACATTTGCAATTGTTGAAATTATTTGGACCTGTAATCAAAGAGGAAGGTTTGAATACATCAAGTATTCCTTATAAAGCTCAAGTGGAATATACCGGGGGGCAATTTCCTTCCGCAGGAGAGGTGATCTCAAAAATAGAAGCTGATTTATTATTAGCAAGAGATTTGATGGAAAATGATCCTATTCGTAGCAATGCTAGAACGGCAAATTTAAATGAGTTTACCTATGAAAAATACAATAGTTTACTTGACCACAGAGGTACTCGAATGAATTATTACGCTATAATCTCCTTACAAGCTTTGGTTGCTCAATGGAAGGGCGATTTACCACAAGCAAGGAAATTTGCTGAAGAGTTAATTAATGAATTGGAAACTACAGAAAGTTCTATTCATTTAGCAACTGCCGGAGAGTTAAGTCAGATTCCTAATAAAAGGTTTCCAATGGAAAACATTTTTGCCTTAATGTCTCAGAATTTATTGACCTACACATTGACTGTACATCCAACTATTGAGGATACGCGTTCTTCTTCTACCTCACCTTTGTTGTTTCCGAATTATAATTTTCATTTAAACAATTTATATAATGCATCAGGACACGGTTCATTAAATGATTTTAGATTATTGAACTGGTTCGGACGAGTGAGCACAACCAGTTCGACATGGAAGTTGGTTAAATTCATATTTGATCCATTGTACCTGTTTACCAATGCCACATTCAAGCCATTATATGAAAACAAGGTGATTTCACTTCATACAATGTATATGATCGCTGCAGAAGATTATGCTACTAGTAATCCTACTAAAGCTATTGAATATTTAAATAAGGTACGAAATGCTAGAAATTTAACTAGCAACCTGTCTTATACTGGTACAATGAACGAAGAAACTATCAAGAATTTAATTTTTGATGAAATGAGAAAAGATAACATTGATGAGGGCTATATGTTTGCAGAGTATAAACGCTTGTATAAGCCGATACATCGTGCAACAGCAGTTCAGCCGAGTCTGACAATCTTCAAATTACCGATTCCAGATGATGAATTATTGTATAACCCTCAAAATTAATTTAAGATGATAAGAAATAGTATTGTTGTGTTATTGATTTTATGTCTTTTTGGATGTAAAGAAAATGATCTTATTGACTATAATACGGCAGATTCATATGTGTATTTCGCGTATCCAAATTCAAATAAGAAAAGTGTAGAAAAATTTACAGATAGTATATATTATAGTTTTGCAGCTGATGAGGATCTCACATTAACTGAAAAAACGATAAAAATACCAATTAAGATTGCGGGTTTACCTACATCTCAAAATAGGGAATATAAATATGTAATAAGTGATAGTTCGGATTATGATGCTTCATTAGTGAGTATTTCCGAACCGAAGATTGCTGGGAACGCTTACGAGGATACTTTGCGAATCAAGATTAAGCGTTCATCAATTCTTTCCGAGAAGGAAATGATGATCAAATTGGTCATGGAATCTAACGAAAACTTCATTAAAGGCCATCGTTTTAATCAGTCTATAAAATTGGTATTTAGTGATATTTTGGTGGAACCGACTTGGTGGAATACTTGGAGAAGGTATTTTGGAACCTATCATAAAGAGATTTTACAAAAATGGATGCAGATCTATTATTTAGGAGCTGACATGAGTCCTCATTTAACTGAAGGTACGCCTGGCCCAATCTATTATTGGAATAATATGCCTTCATCTGCAACGCCTTCTTGGTACCCTATAACATTTATGTATTTAGGAATTTTGAAGGACTATTTTGCGAATAATGTAGTTTATCCAAATGGAGATAGCAGTCAAGATAGAATATTACTACCCTAATTAAGAATTACGAAAATGAAAAATATAATCTATTCCCTAGTATGCTTTTTGACCATGCTTGTATTTGCATCGTGTTCAAAAGATACAGGTTCATATTCCTATAAAACATTGAATGAGATCAGTATCACTGGTGTTTTAGAAGGTGATCACAATACTGCTAGGATTTATAATTTACCATTTAAAGATACTATTATTATTAATCCTACAGTTGTTGGCAGTATTTCTGGTACAAACCATAGTAAATTGTCTTTTGAATGGAAAGTGAATCATGAAACCATCTCAAATACGATTAATCTTAATTATGTCGCTAATAAAGAGTATGGAAAATTGCCAGGTGAGTTCATTGTTACGGATGAAGAAACTGGCATTAAAAAAACCTTTAACTTTTTTGTGAATGTAATCAATCCATATAAGTTAGGCTATTATTTATTGTCAAAAAATACTGCTAATGAAAGTATTTTATATTGTAGATCCACTTTAAGTCAATCTAAAAAATTTGAAAAAGTACTTATTCCTAATATAGATTTAGGGAAAAATCCATTGACTTTAGGGGGGATGAGACAATACGGAAATTCAAGTACTGATTATTATAATCGATTAGTTATTGGTGTGAAAAATGCTACTTACCCTGTGATTATGATTGATTCTAGAGAGTTTCTTCCAACGCTTTTATATAACACCGAATCATACGTAGGAGAAAAATCTAATTTCAAGTTTGAACCTTCGGAAGTAGTTACAGATCCTTTCAATCCAATTATCTATGTTGTTAATAATAGTAAAATTCATGTTTTGCAAAAGGGAGCTATAGGATTGCCTATTTTAAGGAATGATCCTAAAGATTATTTTGCAGGTTTAAATAGTATTGTTCCTCCTTACAGCAACGGCCAATATTTTTTTAGTTTTTATGACCAAAAGAATAAGACTATGCGTGTGGTGGATCATGCTATGGCGGGTATTGCCTATGATTATACCATCAGTTACGATCATGTCACCAAACCTTCCATTTTTGAAAATCAAACTTACGTAACGGGACGTCAAGCAAGCATTGCTTCGGAAGTAAAAATGGTTTATTTAATGAAAGAGGGAAGTAAATTAATTTCTTACATGGTAAACTACAACAGCAGCTACATTCCGAGCAGTATGGATAAAATTGCTGAAGCACAAATCCCGGGAGATGGGCAAATTCGATTTGCGACCTATGATTTTAGAAATAATTTCTGGTATGTAGCGACAAGCAAAGCCATCTATAGGGCTTCGCATTTAGGCCTTGAATTTCAGAATTACATTAGCCTACCCAATGATGAAAAAGGTGTGATTAAGACTTTTAAATTGGAAAACGGAAAATTAATACTCGCGACTTATGATGAACAATTTGTTGGTGAGAAGAAAAGTTCCGTATATGTGTATGATATTAATACAATGAATTTAGAAATCGTTGATAAAAACGTAGCTGAAGAGGTTGTCGATGTTCATGCAGGAATTTAAGCTGATGCTGCAGACTAAATAAATAATAAAACATAAAAAAATTAACATGAGAAATATATCCCTTTTTCTTCTTTTGAGCTTACCATTTTTAAGTCTCGCTCAAGAAGTAAAACCATTTGAAATTAAAGCAATAAATGCTGGAGATGTTAAAAAGATTTACCTAATGTATTATTCTTTCGATGATGATGAAAAGATTCTGGACTCTGCCATCGTTAAAGACGGGAGATTTAGCCTTAAAGGAGAAATAAAAGGCGTTTCCTACGCTGGATTATTATTCCGAGAGCATATCAACAACCAAAATGAACGAAGTTCGAAGGACACCTGGTTTTACTTACATCCTGGAAAAACAGAAATTGATTTTTCTAAAGAAGATAAAGTTACAGGAGGCTCGGAAGAAGTACTAACGTATTTGGCATTCAAAAAAGAAGTTGATGAGAAAAGAGACTTTTACAAGTCAGCAGAATATTTGGACAAAAGAAAAGAAATCGAACACTTACTTAATCAAGTGAAGGAAAAGGAAGAAGCGTTAAATCAGGTATATGGAAACCCTAAAGATGTTTTCCAAAAATCGAAATTAGATTTTATTAAAAACCATCCTGATAATCCATTAAGCTTAATGTTTGTAAGCGATTTAGCTGGTTCGAAACCGAATGCAGATGAGTTATTCCCAATTTTTAACAGTTTGTCACCTGAGTTAAAGTCCTCTAAAAGAGGAAAAAGATTTGAAACCATGTTAAAAGGTTTAGCCTTTGTAGTAGGTGCGCAATCTGTCGATTTTGGACAAGCTACACCAGAAGGAAAGACTATTAAATTATCAGACCTGAAAGGTAAATATGTATTAGTTGATTTTTGGGCTTCTTGGTGTGTGCCTTGTCGGCAGGAAAATCCTAATATTGTCAAAGCCTATCAGCAATTTAAAGATAAGAACTTTGAAATTTTAGCTGTTTCATTAGACAATGATAAAGCTAGTTGGGAAAAAGCCATTAAAGACGATAAATTGACTTGGTTACATATTTCTGATTTAAAAGGTTGGAAAAATGAAGTGGCCGGAATATATGCGATACGTGCAGTTCCAAGTAATTTTTTAATAGATCCTCAAGGGAAAATTATCGCGAAGAATCTTCGAGGTGAAGAATTAGAAAAAGTATTGTCCCAAGTAATTAAATAGTTTTTTGATATATGTTAAAGGCCTTCTAATTGTTAATTAGAGGGCCTTTTCCTTATATAAAAGTTTGATTATAAACTTACTTTAACTTAAGTCCATCTCAAACAATTTTGCGATATTTCTTTTCAATTTTCCTTTCACTTCCTCCATGTCCAATGGATAACCCAATTCCCTTTCCATAGAAGTCACATCTTTATCATCTATCCCACAAGGAATGATATTACCAAAATAATCCAAATCCACATTCACATTAAATGCGAATCCATGCATGGTCACCCAACGGGAAGCACGGACACCCATGGCGCAAATTTTTCTAGCTTTATCATTATCAGCATCTAACCACACTCCGGTGTAACCTGGGTATCGTCCAGCCTCAATACCATACTCAGCTAAGGATAAAATAATAGCCTCTTCTAAGGTCCTTAGGTATAAATGAATATCTGTGAAAAAATTATCCAAATCTAAAATTGGGTATCCTACAATTTGCCCTGGGCCATGGTAGGTAATATCGCCCCCACGATTGATTTTATAAAAGCTAGCTTCTTTTTCTTTTAAGCCTGCCTCATCCAATAATAAATAATCCTCATGACCACTTTTCCCTAAGGTATAAACATGGGGATGTTCTGTAAAAATGAGGTAGTTTGGAGTAGGATCTTCCGTGTTATTCAGTCTGTTTTGTTGTTTTATGGCCAAGGTCTTTGCAAAGATATCTTCTTGATTATCCCAAGCTTCCTGATAATCTTTGCTACCCCAGTCTATAAATTTTACAGATTTATTTTTCATGTATAAAGTCTAGTACAACAAGTTGTTATAAGGGTAACGGGCATTGTGCATTTTGACAATGACCTCATACAATTTGTTTTTAAATTCTTCCACATTTACTTTGTTCGTCGCCGAAATAAAAATGGCCGGATCTGCATTTTTAGCCATCCAAGAATTTCTAAAATCGTCCAAGGTCACTTTAATTTCCTCTCCATCTTCATCAACTTCAACAGGAGGTTTATAAGCATCAATCTTATTGAAAACAGTGATAATCGGTTTATCTACAGCGCCAATATCTTTTAAAGTTTCATTTACTGCACGAATATGATCTTCGAAATAAGGATGTGAAATATCCACCACATGGATCAATACATCCGCTTCCCTAACTTCATCCAATGTGGATTTAAAACACTCCACCAAATGATGCGGTAGTTTACGAATAAACCCTACCGTATCCGAAAGTAGGAAAGGTAAATTGTCAATGACCACCTTACGCACCGTGGTATCCAGCGTAGCGAATAATTTATTCTCAATCAATACATCCGATTTAGAAATCATGTTCATGATGGTTGATTTACCCACATTCGTATAGCCTACTAAGGCTACACGAATCATTTCTCCACGATTCTTTCGCTGCGTTTCGTTTTGTTTATCGATATGTTTAAGACGCTCTTTAAACAATGAAATCTTATTCAAAATCATCCGTCTATCGCTCTCTATCTGACTCTCTCCGGGTCCACGCATACCAATACCACCTCGTTGACGCTCTAAGTGTGTCCACATTCGCGTTAATCGTGGAAGTAAATATTGCAATTGTGCTAACTCTACTTGCGTTTTAGCCTGTGCAGTTTGCGCATGCTTAGCAAAAATATCCAAGATCAAATTGGAGCGATCTAAGATTTTAATCTTCAAATACTTTTCAATATTACGTAATTGCGAAGGAGATAATTCATCATCAAAAACGATGATATCAATTTCTTCCGCCTCGATAAAATCTTTGATTTCATCTAGCTTTCCACTTCCGACAAATGTCGCGCGGTCAGGATAAGCAAGTTTTTGTGTAAAAACTCCCTTGGTAATCCCTCCAGCAGTGCTCACTAGAAATTCAAGTTCTTCTAAATACTCTTTAGCAGTTTGTTCAGAAACATCCGGAGTGATTACACTTACCAATACCGCAGTTTCCGGTTTAATTGCCGTGTCATATATTTTAAATCTAGCCATGTAGTCTGTTTAAAAATGTTTTGTTCCTCAATAACAATTGATTTAAATAAGGAAACCTTCTTGTTATAAAACAAGAATACAAAGGTAAGGTTTTTAGGATATTTTGTCCCAAGAAATAGCAGGGGTACTTCGTTGCAAATAATTGCGGAGCATTTTATTTCTTTCTGTTGACAATTCCGGGTCATCGTTAAAAAGCGCTATGACCGATTCTCTAGTTTCGATCAATATGGATTGATCCTTAGCCAGGTCTGCAATTTTCATATCTAATACGCCGGATTGTTGCGTGCCCGATAGGTCTCCAGGGCCACGTAATTCAAGGTCTACTTCGGCAATTTCAAATCCATCATTCGTTCTCACCATGGTTTCCAAGCGGGTTCGCCCTTCTTTACTCAATTTTTGACCTGACATGAGTATACAAAAAGACTGCTCCGCGCCACGCCCCACTCGCCCTCGTAGTTGGTGAAGCTGAGATAATCCAAAGCGTTCCGAATTTTCTATTATCATGACTGAAGCGTTCGGAACATTCACTCCTACTTCGATAACCGTTGTCGCTACCATGATTTGCGTTTCACCTTTCACAAAGCGTTGCATTTCAAAATCCTTATCCTTCACCGGCATTTTTCCATGGACAATACTGATTTTATAGTTAGGTAAAGGAAATTCTCGCATGAGCCCCTCCAATCCAGCTTCTAAATACAATAAGTCCATTTTTTCACTTTCCTTGATTAATGGATAAACAATATAGACCTGTCTACCTTTTGCAATTTCTTCGCGCATGAATCCAAATACCCTTAATCGCTGGTTTTCGAAGAAATGTATAGTTTTTATCGGCTTACGACCAGCAGGTAATTCATCAATGACAGAGATGTCTAAATCGCCATACATGGTCATCGCCAATGTTCTTGGAATAGGGGTGGCCGTCATCACAAGCATGTGCGGTGGAATGGTATTCTTCCGCCACAATTTAGCACGTTGTTCAACACCAAATCGATGTTGCTCATCGATGACAACAAAACCGATGTTTTTAAATTTTACTTTATCTTCAATCAAGGCATGCGTGCCGATTAAAATTTCTAGGCTTCCATTTTCTAATTCCTCATGAATAATTCTTCGGGCTTTTGTTCCAGTAGATCCGGTAAGCAATTTGATATTGCAAAAATCATCGCCTAGTAAACTTTTGATTCCCAAGTAATGTTGACGAGCTAGAATTTCTGTGGGCGCCATCATGCAGGCTTGAAAGCCATTGTCTATCGCTAGTAACATGCTCATCAGAGCAACCACGGTCTTCCCAGATCCTACGTCCCCTTGAACCAATCGGTTCATCTGAGCGCCGGTTTGGCAGTCCATTCGAATTTCTTTAACCACCCTTTTCTGCGCATTGGTTAGCGGAAAAGGGAGTTTATGGGAATAGAAATGATTGAATTTGTCACCAACTTGTTTGAAAATATGTCCTTTATATTTTTTCGTGTTTAACTGTTTGTTATTTAATAAACGTAATTGAATGAAAAATAACTCTTCAAATTTTAGTCTACGAATAGCTTCCTTCAACAAGGCTTCATTTTTCGGGAAATGAATGGATAATATAGCACTTGGGTAGTTGAGGAGTTCGTGCTTTTGTACTAGGTATTCGGGTAAGGTCTCCTGAATACTCCGAAAAACCGTTTCTAAAGCAGTCTGTACCAACTTTTGTATGCCCTTGCTATCCAGGTTAAATTTCTTCAACTTCTCCGTAGAAGAATATACCGGCTGCATGGTCAGATTTCCGGTTTTCTTTTCTTGATTTTGGTACAATTCCATCTCCGGATGGGTAATCGAAATGCTCCCATTAAATTCGCTTGGCTTACCGTATATAATATAAGCTGCTCCAACCTGTAAACTTTTTTTGAGCCAAGTTAAGCTTTGAAACCAGACCAATTCGATCACACCAGTTTCATCTCTAAACTGTCCTATGATACGTCGGCCGCGTTTTTCTCCTACTTCTTGCAGATTAATGAGTCTCCCCAATACCTGTGCAGCAGCCATATCACTATGTAATTGTCGGATTTTATGGAATTGAGTCCGATCGATATGCCTAAATGGGTAATAGGTAAGCAGATCGCCAATCGTAAAGATTAACAATTCCTTTTTCAGTACATCAGCTTTTTGAGGGCCAACGCCTTTGAGATATTCTATGGGAGTAATTAGTGATAGATCTGCCATCTGATTAATCCCACTAAAGTAATAAATTTTGAGCAAATTTATTTTAAGGCGACTTCTCAGGCAATCTAAAACAACTCATTAGAGCATGGATACCTAGTTGATATTATTGTAGACCAATATAGGCTTACCTTGTTGACATACTACCCTATTGGGCTTGATAATTGCCTCACAAGTGGAAATGATGTTGTATTTGATATTAAAATCTTTTTCTGATTTGTTATAATCTAAAATTCGTTTATTAAATTCTTCCTGATTGATTTGATTAGGGTATGCTATAAATTCTTTGTGGCCTCCACAAGCTTTTTCTCCTAAACCTATAATGGTCCATTCGATGTTTTCCTCACAAGTAAAAGAGGCATAAATTTTCTGAATAGCATCATATTCTTTAACGAGTGCTTGTTGATCTTGGTCTTTCATCGAAGGTTGATTTGATTTTGAGCAAGAAAGGAAAAACAACAAAACGGAAAGTAAGGTTAATAATTTCATAAATAAGTTCAATTAATTAATAATGAATACGATAATTAACCAATTTATGCGACATCGTTTTATAAATAATTAGCTTAAATGTAAGAAGGAGGAGAAAGTGGGGTAATTCAAGGATACATCTGGATTTATTTTGTGTTCTTAGTGGTTCTAGAAAGATGTGTAGATGATTCAGATATGCTATGCATATTCATCGGAACTCATACGAATTTTAGCAAGCAAGATCCGCCGAATGTCTGGATAAGATCCGAAGGAGATCCGTATAAGAACAAAATAATTCCAAAAAATGTGGAAATTGTCTTTGTTGATTTTGGAATAAAAAATGGAAGTATGATGGCAAAAAATAAAGACCAGTTGAGTTTGATTCAACTGGTCTTTTAAAAATGCAATAACTAATCTTTGATTAGTCTTTCCAAGCGATTACTGAAATTTCTACATTGACCTCTTTAGGTAAGGTTTTAACGGCAACACATTCTCTAGCGGGTTGGTTCTCTTTGAAGTATTGTGCATACACTTCATTTACAGTAGCAAAATAATCCATGCTGCTCAGAAAAATGGAAGTCTTTACTACATCATCAAAACCGTAACCTGCATTTTTTAAAATAGCTTCCACATTTTTTAATACTTGATGCGCTTCATCGGCTACACCGGTATTAATCAATTCCATAGATTCCGGAATTAATGGAATTTGTCCGGAGACGTATAAGGTATTTCCAGCTTTGATCGCTTGATTATAAGGTCCAATCGCTGCAGGAGCTTTTTCGGTATTTAAAATTTCTTTGTTGGCCATATGATATATCTATTAAATTTCAAACAAGTTTTCGCTACTTAAAAGGCTTAAATTAATAGCTGCTCATAAAAAGTAACGCAGGAATTAAAGATTACCTTTAGGAATAGTAGTTGGCTAATATACGATTAGGGGCTTGAATTTTCAATTTATAATCACAATAAGTAACTTGCAATATGGAAGGAAAATATGCAATATATAACGGAATAATCTATAGTGGATATGATTGTTTTACAGATCATGCGCTTTTAATATCAGGAGATCAAATTGAGGATATTGTTAATAAGCAACATATTCCCGAAGGCTATCAATTGGTTGATGTTGGAGGGGCAAATATTTGTCCTGGCCTAATTGATTTGCAGATTTATGGAACTGGAGAGGATTTATTCTCTGCAGAGTTAAGTTCCGATTCTTTGCAAAGGATTAATGAACAGCTAATTGCTCAAGGTTGTACATCCTATATGTTAACGTTGGCTACCAATAGTAAGGAAGTTTTTAAAAAAGCGACTCAAATATACCGCGATACGAAACCAAAAGCTGGACTGGGTTTACACTTAGAAGGCCCTTTTATTAACGCTGCGAAAAAAGGTGCTCACCCGGAATCATTTATAAAAGAAGCAACTCTCGATGCATTGAAGGATCTTATAGAAGGACAGACCGACGTGGTTCGGATGATTACTATTGCTCCGGAATTGTTATCCGAAGAAAGCTTTAATTATTTAAAGAATTCAGGCATTCTCCTGTCGGCAGGGCATAGTGCAGCCACAATAGATGAAGCTACAAAGGCTTTTAATTTAGGAATTCCGACAATTACACACTTGTGGAATGCCATGTCAGCCTTGCATCATCGTGATGTTGGATTAGCAGGAGCGGCATTTAATCATGCCGAAGTATGCGCATCGATTATTGTGGATGGGATTCATGTCAGTTATGAAGCGGTTAAAATAAGTAAAAAAATGATGGCTGAACGATTGTTTCTAATAACTGATGCTGTTGCCAAATGTGATAAAGATATCTATCCTCATGTATTTAAGGGGGATCATTACGTGATGCCAGATGGGGTGTTGTCTGGGTCTGCATTAACGATGTTGCAGGCTGTAAAAAATTGTGTTCAGCACGTAGACTTGCCTTTGGATGAGAGTATTCGAATGGCGACTTTATATCCGGCTCGATTATTAAAAAGAACTGATATAGGACAATTAGAAAAGAATGCCTTAGCCAATGTCTTAATTTTTAACGATGATTTTGAGGTTTTGAAGGTTGTTTTTCAAGGAGAACTGAGATCCTACGTATAAAGAATAAGTTACAATTTAACATAACGATAATAAAAAGTGTAGTTTTGTGTTTAGAAAGATTGTATGATGAGAAGACTATTACCTTTATTGGTTGTTGCTGTTATTTTATTTTCATTTGCGGGCTGTAAGTCAAGAAAGCAGGCTAATAAAAATAAGAAGCAAGAAGCCATTGAAACTGTTCAAGAAAGTCAAGTTAGCAAACCTGAGCCAGCGATTGCTTCAGAAAGCACTAAAAAAGAAGCTCCGATAAAAGAGGAACTTCCCAAAGTTGCGGTTAAAAAACCTGTGGAAAAACCTGTATTCAAAGCAGATCTTCCTGCAGCACCTCGTGAATTCAGAGCGGCTTGGATAGCCACTGTTGCAAATATCAATTGGCCAAGCAAGAATAACTTAAGCACCGAACAGCAAAAACAAGAAGCTATTCAGTTGTTGGATTTGTTAAAGCAGAATAATTTTAATGCAGTGATTTTTCAGGTTCGTCCATCTGCTGATGCTTTATACAATTCATCTTTAGAACCTTGGTCGTATTTCTTAACTGGAAGTATTGGCAAATCCCCAAGTCCTTATTATGATCCATTGGAGTTTTGGGTAGCCGAAGCACATAAAAGAGGATTGGAACTGCATGTTTGGTTAAATCCTTATCGTGCGCACCATAGTAATGGAGGTGTAGTGACTAGTGAATCGATGGTACGTAAGGCTGCAGATCATGTGGTTCGTTTACGAAATGGCATGTATTGGTTTGATCCTGCTAGCCAAGCTACTCAAGATCATGCTTCCGCAGTGGTACGTGATATCGTGAAGCGATACGACATCGACGGCGTGCATTTTGACGATTATTTTTATCCTTACGCATCTTACAATGGAGGAGCTGATTTTCCGGATGATGCAACCTGGACTGCATATAAACGTACAGGTGGTTCCTTAAGTCGCCCTGACTGGAGGCGCGACCATGTCAATAAATTTATTAAACGAATATATCAAGAAATTAAAGCGGAGAAGCCTTTTGTGAAGTTTGGTCTGAGTCCTTTTGGTATTTGGAAACCAGGCTATCCGGCAGGTGTAACGGGCAGTTCCCAATACGATGAATTGTATGCGGATGCTAAATTATGGTTAAATGAAGGTTGGATAGATTATTTCACGCCTCAGTTATATTGGCCTATTGATCCTCCAAAGCAAAGTTTTTCAGCTTTATTGAAATGGTGGCAGTCTGAGAATAAACATCAAAGGCACCTTTGGCCAGGATTAAATACCGTGGAGGTGCGTGCCGCAAATAAAACGGAAGAAATAAAAAGACAGATTGAGGTAACAAGAGAATTGACACCCAAAAGTGTAGGAGCAGTGCATTGGAGTATTGCAGGATTAACTAAAAACCCAGCTTTGTTGAAAGAATTAAGGGAAGGGTTATACCGAGAAAATGCGTTGGTTCCAGCATCTCCTTGGCTGTCTTCAAATCCGATATTAAAACCTACCTTACTTCTTACTACGCAGCCGAGCAGTGTTTTTGCGAAATGGCTACATAAACAATCGGAACAGGTTTTCAAATGGGTGGTTTATAGTAAATATGGTAATCAGTGGAATTTAGAAATTCTAGATGCTTCGCATACTGAAATGAGCTTACCTAAAGTGAAAAATGGGCAGAAGCTTAATGCTGTTGCGATAAAAGCGGTAGATCGTTTAGGAAATGAAGGGGAATATATAGGAGAAGAAGTAGAATAGAATAACTTATTTATTAAATAGAAAAGCCGAATAGAACATCCATTCTATTCGGCTTTTTTGTAGGGTATAGGTGTTGGAACTTATAAAGTCACAAGAAAGTTACTGTAATGTGTTAAAAGTACACTAAGAATTGCAACCGTTTGCATAATTAATTTACTTTAAATCAATAGAACGCTCATTTTCAACAAAAAAATAATTCTGATGAAAATTAACATTTGCGTTTTTTAGCGTTGTTAAGAAGCGCTTTTTATCAAGTGTTGCATAAAAAACTATAAAACATGCATAATTATGCGTGATTTGTTTTATTTTTATCATGAAATATTGATGAATCTGCATCTACATCTTGATCAAACTAATGAAAAATTATTTTATCCATACTGCTCTATTAGGTGTTTTATTAACGAATAGTTGTGGAACAAGCCAAAAAACTAATCAGACTTCAATTAGCTCAACCAAAGCAATTGAACAAACTTCAGCAATAATCCTTCCTGCAGCAGATCAATTGACAGCATATCTACCTCTTTTAAAAGGGAAAAAGGTAGGATTGATGGGGAATCAAACTACAGTAGTTGCAGCAGAGAAAGAACATTTAGTGGATGTGTTGTTACGGGAAAATATAGATTTAAAATTTGGATTTGCTCCTGAGCATGGTTTCCGTGGTGATATAGAGCGTGGAGAGAAGGTTAGTAATGCAGTAGATAAAAAAACGGGCTTACCATTATATACTTTATACGGAAAAAACGATAAGCAAGATTCCATCGTCAATTCTATTGATGTCATGATTTTTGATTTGCAAGATGTGGGAGCGCGTTTTTATACCTACATCACTTCGTTGCATGAAGTTATGGAATTATGTGCAAAGCATAATAAAGAATTAATTGTCTTAGATCGTCCAAATCCATGTGGCGATCAGGTTGATGGGCCAGTGCGTAAAGATGATAAATTTAAGTCGGGAGTTTCCTTCCATAAAATTGCCATGATTCATGGATTAACTGTTGGGGAATTAGCGCATATGATCAATGGGGAAAAATGGTTAAAGGATGGCAAACAATGCAAGGTAACTGTCATACCTGTAGAGAATTATACCCATGCTAGTAAATATGAATTACCTGTGATTCCATCACCAAGTCTTCCAAACCATCTATCTGTTCGATTATATTCTTCACTTTGTTTATTTGAAGGAACGGATATTTCCGTTGGTCGAGGTACAGACTGGCCATTTCAGGTGGTAGGATATACCAATCCGGTTTATGGAGATTTCACATTTACCCCTGGTGAAAAAGCGGGTATGGTCAAACATGTAGAAGGCAAAGGAGAAGTAAATTATGGATTAGACTTAAGGAGTTTAGATCCAGATCAACAAAAATTCACCTTAAAGTATGTATTGCATTTCTACGATAAAATGCCAGACAAATCTAAGTTTTTCGCTAGAGCAGAATTCTTTGATAAGTTGGCAGGAACTGATGAATTAAGGAAGCAAATCATTGCTGGAAAATCAGAAGATGAAATTCGTAAGAGTTGGGAACCTGAATTGAAAGCATATAAAGAGATGCGAAAAAAATATTTGCTCTACCCAGACTTTGAATGAAAAACAAAGGGCTCATAAGCTTGTGAGCCCTTATATTATTTAATGTAAGGTATTGCACATTATAGCAAGCTATAATGTTTTTTTAGATGAAATTATGCGGGTTTCTTCATGTTTTAAATGAAATAGACCTAATTATGATAACTCAATTTATTAATTTTTAATCATTTAGCAATGCGAAGACTTCTACTCTTTTCTCTCGCTCTAGGTTTAACCATGCCAAGTTATGCTTCATTTTCTGGAGAAGCTGGTTTTGGAAACTTAGGAAAATCTGCTGATTGGAAATCAGCATCTGCTGTTTTCCAAAATACTGTTTCAGGTACAGTTACTAGTTCTACGGGACCAATAGCTGGTGTAACAGTAAATGTGTTAGGTAGCGCTCAAACTACCGTTACTGATGCCAATGGTAAATTCAGTATTGCAGCAGCAGTAGGTTCAACCTTAAAATTTACATTTGTAGGATATGAATCTAAACAAGTAAAGGTATCGGGGAATACCTTAAATGTCTTCATGGACACATCAAGCGATAACCTAGATGAAGTGGTTGTTGTAGGTTATGGTACGCAAAAACGCTCTAATGTAACTGGGGCCGTTAGTTCCGTGGATGTGGAAAAGACATTTAAAACTAGGCCAATTACCGATGTGGGTAAAGCACTTCAAGGTTCAGTACCTGGATTGACGATAACAAGTCCTAGTGGAGATTTGGGAACAAATCCAACCATTCGCTTACGTGGAGTAACAGGGTCATTGAATGCAGGTTCAGCCTCACCTTTAATTTTGGTGGATAACGTGGAAGTACCTAATTTACAGATGGTAAATCCAGAAGATATTGCAAGTGTATCCGTATTAAAAGATGCGGCATCTACTTCTGTTTATGGGACAAGAGCTGCATGGGGTGTAATTTTGATTACCACAAAAACTGGTCGTAAGGATTCTCCAAATCAACTGTCCTATTCGAATAATTTCTCTTGGCAAAAACCAACAGAAGTTTTAGAGAT
Organism: Sphingobacterium sp.; assembly: GCA_036781025.1. Lineage (GTDB taxonomy): Bacteria > Bacteroidota > Bacteroidia > Sphingobacteriales > Sphingobacteriaceae > Sphingobacterium. Next base: position 95,362 of record DAIQBS010000002.1, read on the forward strand.
TGCTGATGCGGCAGATGGTGCTCAAGTTGCTTTAAATGCGATGCAACGTACAAATCCAAACACGAATGTTTTCGGTGCAGTAGGTATTAACTATGATCAAACTGCGATTGAAAAAATGCGTGAATGGGAGAAGTTGTATGGAGGTCAAGATTTAGGCAACGAGTTAGTTGAAGGTCGTGATTGGGAAGTACGAGGTGGTCGATTATTTTTCTATCGTCCATGGGATGCACCCGGAATGTATATGAATAAATTTTCTCCTCAGCAAACCCATAACGTGAATTTGAATGGAGGAAGTAGCAACATTTCATATAACTTGGGTTTAGGTTATATCAACCAAAATGGTGTTTTAAAAGTTAATCCAGATAAATTTACTAGGTATAATGTCAATGCATCTATTGATGCAAAAGTAAATCAATGGATTTCTGCTCGAAGTAAGTTGTTGTATTCAAACACATTAAAAACCTCACCATATTCGTTTGGTGGAGGAACATACGATCCTTGGTTTTATTTATATAGATGGCAAAAAGTGTTCCCATATGGCACTATTGATGGCAATCCTACAAGAAATGCAATAACAGAGGTAGAGCAAGCCAAAATGAATGAGTATAAAATGGGTATGACTAGAATCAACTTAGGAGCAACCTTAAATATCATTGATGGTTTGACTTTTGACGGAGACTATACCTATACGAATTATGGCGCAAGAGATCATATTGTTGGAGGTTCGGTAGCAGGGGTTGACTTTTGGGCAGGCGGAGGAGATATGCCTTACCGTACTTTTACTTCTGCATCACATGACCGTGTAAATTATACTTCATATTACCAAGATAGGCACGTTTTCAACGGTTTCTTTAATTACAATAAAGTTATTGGAGATCATGATTTGAAATTCACTGCTGGTATGAACATGGAAATGTATGAAGGTGGAAATCATTATTCGCAGAAAACTGAATTAATGGATCCTGATAAAGGAGAATTGGCATTAGCTACAGGTGTTCAAACGGCAGGAAGTAATTTAGGAAATTGGGCTACTTTAGGTTACATAGGTCGTATTAACTATGCCTATAAAAACAGATACTTATTACAAGTAAGTGGTCGTCAAGATGGATCTTCCCGTTTTCCGTCGTCAGATAGATGGGCGTTTTTTCCAGCGATGTCTGCAGGATGGGTCGTTACTGAAGAAGGATTTATGGATCCTTTAAAACCAGTATTATCCTTTATGAAAATTAGAGGATCCTATGGTATGGTTGGTAATCAGAATGTAGGTACAAATGCATTCATATCTACTATGTCTCCAACGTCTTCTGGATGGTTGGTTGGTGATGCATTTCTAAATACTGTAGGAACTCCAACAGTTGTTTCTCCTATATTAACTTGGGAAAAAGTAACAGATTTAGATTTTGGTGCTGATCTAGGATTATTTAATGATCGATTAAATGTCACCTTTGATTGGTTTAAAAGAACTACGAGTGATATGTTAAGTAGTGGATCTACACTACCATCATCTTTTGGTTCAACTCCTCCTCGTGTAAACGCAGGTGCTATGGAAACTAAAGGATGGGAAACAGAGGTGAAATTCAGACATTCCTTTGATAATGGCTTGTTTTTCAGTGTTTCTGGGCAATTAAGTGATTTCAAGGAACGAATTACTAAATTTAATAATGCTACCCGTTTGATTACATCAAATTATGAAGGTCGAGTTATTGGAGAAATTTGGGGTTACGAAACCGATCGTTTCTTTTCAAAAAATGACTTTCAACAAGATGCCAATGGAGAATTATTGAAGGATGCTGCTGGTAAATGGATTTTAAACGAAGGAATAGCTGATCAAAAGCAATTTGAAAGTGGTTGGTTCTTTTATGGTCCTGGAGACATCAAGTATAAGGATTTAGATGGAGACGGTAAGATTTCTACTGGAGATGGTACTGTGGAGAACCCTGGTGACCGCAAAATTATTGGCTACAGTAATCCGAGATGGCAATATGGCTTCCGATTGGATATGGAATTTAAAGGATTTGACTTAGGGGTGTTCTTCCAAGGTGTAGGTCAACGTAATCAATGGGCAAGTGGAACAGTGTTTGTTCCAGGTTTCCGTCCAGGAGAAGCATGGTATCAACATCAATTGGATTATTGGACAGAAGATAATCCAAATGCCTTTTACCCGCGCCCTACAGATCAAGGACAGAGTAATGCCACTAGAAATTTTATGCCTCAAACGAAATATTTGTTGGATATGTCCTATTTACGTTTGAAAAACTTAACGATTGGATATTCACTTCCGAAAGAATGGGTTGAGCGTGCTAAATTTACTAGAGCTCGTGTATTCTTTAGTGGAGAAAATTTGTTTGAGAAGAAGAATACAAACGTTCCAATTGACCCTGAAACAGATTATACTAGCTGGGGTATTAATGATGGGAACTCCTTTGGTCGTGTTTATCCATTCCAAAGATCATTCTCATTTGGTGTTCAATTAGGTATATAATTAAAAATTGAATCTTATCATGAAATATATAAATAAGATTGTTGCTTTTATAGGTATTATAGGAACAACAGCGATTTTCACGGGATGTAGTAAGGATTTCTTAGAAAAGTATCCTCAAGATACAATGACCGATGAGGATTTTTGGACTAAAGAGGAAAATATCAGAACGTTCTCTTACGGTTTCTACACAGGATATTTTACAGGTTATGGATCAGGATTTACCTGGGGAAATTATTTTTCAGGTCAAGCATTTAACGATGATTTTGCAAGTTCAAGTCCAGGTGAATTTACGAGAATTATTCCCGAATCAGGTGGTGGATGGAGCTTTACTTGGGTACGTAAAGCGAATGTATTTTTAGATCGTATTCAACGTGCACCAATATCTGAAGAAGCAAATAAACATTGGTCTGGAGTGGCTCGCTTCTTCCGTGCAATGGAATACCATGACTTGGTAAGTCGATTTGGAGATGTGCCATTTTACGATCAGGTAGTAAGTGATACAGACTTAACTTCACTTTATAAACCACGTGATCCTAGAAGTTTGGTAGTGGATAAAGTTCTAGAAGATTTGCAATTTGCCGCTGAAAATGTTCGTGTAACAGATGTAGGAGAAAAAGGATTGTATGTCAACAAAGATGTAGTCTTAGCATATATGTCTCGTATTATGTTGTTTCAAGGAACATGGTTGAAATACCACACAACAGATCAAGCACGGGCTAAAACTTATTTAGAAGCCGCTAAATGGGCAGCAAATGAATTAATTACATCAAAAAGATTTTCTTTAGGGACTAATTATAGGGATTTATTTTCCTCATTAAGTTTAACTGGAAATCCTGAAATGATTATGTATAGACGATATGTTACAGGTTTATTAACCCATGCATTAATGTCTTACAATAATAAGGAAGCACAAACTGGAATTTCACGTGATGCAGTTAGAAGTTATTTAGCGAAAGATGGTTTACCTGTAGATCAATCACCATTGTATCAAGGAGATCAATCTATTGAAGATGTATTGAGCAATCGTGATCCACGTTTAAATCAAATTTTAGCTCCTGAATATCGTTTAGTTGGAGTGGCTTCAAACTCCAGTACTTCTGGATATGCCGTAATGAAATTCTTAAATGAAGGTGTGAAAAATAATCCTGAAGGAAGTGGAAGTTTAAATGAAACAGATGCGCCGATTATTCGTTATGCAGAAGTATTATTAAATTATGCTGAGGCAGCTGCTGAGCTAGGGAACTTAACGCAATCAGATTTAGATTTGTCGATCAATGTCATTAGAAATAGGGCTGGAGTTGAATTACCTAAGTTACAAGTTTCTGGACAAAATGCATTGGTAGATGGTGTTACTATCAACGATCCAGAACGTGACCCTACGATTTCTCCGATTCTATGGGAGATAAGAAGAGAACGTCGTGTGGAATTAATGATGGAAGGTTTCCGTTATAATGATTTAAGAAGATGGAAACTTCTTCCTACGATGGATACCAATAATCATCCAGAAATTAATCTAGGTGCTTGGATCAACAAAGATGATTATAAAGACGCAAATGGTAAATTATTAGTGGAGAATTTAACAGTGACTGGCGGCCCAACCGACCGTATAGGTTATATAAAACCTGCTTTCAGAGCTGAGACTCAACGAATTTACACAGGTGAAAAGGTTTACTTGAATCCAATACCTAAAGATCAAATTCGCCTATATCAAGACCAAGGAGTTACATTAACTCAGAATCCTGGTTGGGAAGAATAATATAGAAAATGAAGTATATAAAAAGGCTAGATATGTTCTAGCCTTTTTACTAATTTTATTATTAAACTTAATGCATGAAAAGACTAAGCCTAATTTTCCTTTTATTACCATTTACTCTTTTTGGACAATCGTTCAAATTCGCTCAGGTTACTGATACGCATGTTGGAGGCAGTACAGGAGCGGAAGATTTGCGCAGGACGGTAAAAGACCTGAATAATTCTCAAGATATTGATTTTGTTATACTCTCTGGAGATGTTACAGAATTTGGCTCTGATGAAGAGCTCGCTTTGGCAAAACAGATTTTGGATAGTTTAAAATTACCATTGTATATTTTGCCGGGCAACCACGATAGTAATTGGTCTGAAAGTGGAGCAAATAGTTTTAGGAGCGTATTTGGTGCGGAAACTTTTTTCTTTGAACATAAGGGGTATCAATTTGTTGGTTCCGCTTCTGGTCCCAATATGCGGATGAGTCCAGGACAAATTCCAAGAGAAAATTTGGTTTGGATAGACTCTGTTTTTAAGGTACATGCTGACACTGAGAAACCATTGATTGCCATAAACCATTATCCTTTGGATCCTGATTTAAACAATTGGTACGAGGCAATCGATCGATTGAAAAATAGAAATATACAATTGGCCTTATGTGGTCATGGCCATCAAAATAAGTTGTACGATTGGGAGGGCATTCCAGGGGTGATGTCTCGTTCCAATTTACGTGCAAAGGATAGTATCGGAGGATATAATATCATCAGCATTGAAAATGGACAGGCTATTTTCCAAGTAAAGCGACCATTAGCCCAATTGGAAACGGCATGGTTAACGGTTCCGTTAAAACCAATTGCAAAGGATACAAAGCCTGTGGTGATTCGACCAAATTACGAGTTGAATAAAACAAGTACCAAATTACATTGGGATTTTGAAGATCATGGAGATATTGGAGCAGGTTTAAGTACAGATGGTAAGCACATATTTGCTGCCAATACGGTAGGAGAGGTCTATGCTTTGCATGCTAAAACAGGTAAAAAAGTTTGGACTTATAAAACAGGTGGAAAAGTTTATTCCACACCTGCAGTAGCTAAAGGCAGGCTGGTTGTAGGTTCATCGGATCATCATATTTACGGTCTAAATGCAAAAAATGGTCAGTTAATTTGGAAATTAAAGACTGATAAAGCAGTTCTTGGTTCTCCAGAAATCAAGGGTTCTTTGGCCTACATTGGTGGTTCTGATGGAATATTTCGTGCAATAGACATCACATCCGGGAAATTAGTGTGGGAATTTAAAGATGTAAAAGGCTATGTTTCTAGTAAGCCAACATTAGCAGATGGGAAAGTTATTTTTGGAAGTTGGTCTAATGGGTTTTATGCTTTGGATGAAAAGTCTGGGGCATTAATTTGGGAATGGAACAATGGACATCAAAACCGAATGTTTTCAGCAGGAGCTTGTTATCCTGTAGTTGCAAATGGTCGAGTATTTATTGTGGCTCCAGACCGCTTCATGACGGCTTTGGATTTAAAGACTGGCAAAGAAATATGGAGAGAGAAGAATGTGGATATCCGTGTCAGAGAATCCATGGGACTTTCCTATGATTCCCAATTGGTGTATGCTAAAACCATGGATGGTGAAGTAATTGGGGTGCCTGTAAACAGTTCTGGTTTGGATGTAAAATGGAAATCAACATTAAAATTGCCTTATGAATTAGCTCCTTCTGCAATACTAAGCCATCGCGATTTTGTACTTGTTCCAAGTGATAAAGGTCTTTTATCAGCCATAAACGCTAAAACAGGTGAGCTCATTTGGCAATATAAAATATCTAATGGAATGATTAATCCACTGCTCATTTACAAGAATACGGTGGTTGCTAGTACGATGGATGGCAAAATTGTTCAATTGGCACTTTAAAATCTACTATGAAAATTGTATTATCTACCTTATTCGGTTATTTTATAAGCATTATTTCCATCGTTGCTCAAGAGCAATCTTGGATACGAATCAATCAATTGGGATATCTTCCTGAATCTTCTAAAGTCGCTGTTTGGGTGACAAAGTCAGCACAAACGTTAAAGAGTTTTGAGATAATAGATGTTCATACTGAAAAATCTGTTTTTAAGGGGAAAGCAGGAAAATCATTCGGAGAGTATGGTCCTTTTAAACGAGGCTATCGTTTAAATTTTTCATCGGTAAAGACGAGTGGAGAATTTTATATTCAAACAGATGATGGGGTGAGATCTCCAACATTTAAAGTAAACTCAGAGGTATATAAAGGTACAGCAGATTTTGCTTTGCGGTACATGCGTCAACAAAGAACCTTATTTAACCCTTATTTACAAGATAGTTGTCATACCCATGACGGATTTACGATGTATGCCTCTTCGGTAGGTTTGGCTGATAGTACCCGAGTGGATGTAGGGGGAGGATGGCATGATGCCTCTGACTACTTGCAATATGCGACGACTTCAGCAAATGCGACCTATCATTTATTAGCGGCATACCGGGACTTCCGGTCTGTATTTACCGATGAAAAGCAGGCAAATGGATTAGCTGGCAAAAATGGAATTGCTGATGTGTTGGATGAAGCAAAGTGGGGATTGGATTGGTTATTAAAAATGCATCCCGAACCACATATCATGTTCAATCAAATTGCCGATGATCGTGATCATACGAAAATGAGGTTGCCAGGACAAGATTCCATTTATGGACGTGGTCATGAGCGTCCAGTTTATTTTATTGATGGGAATAAACAACAAAGAGGTAAATTTTTAAATAATACCACAGGGACGAGTTCTACAGCGGCCAAATTCGTGAGTGCTTTTGGCTTGGGACACCACTTATGGGGAAGTATGGATGCTAGTTATGCGAATTTACTTAAAGAAAAAGCTGGAACAGCTTATCAATATGCCTATAAGAAACCTGGTGTTACCCAAACAGTATCTGTCAAATCTCCTTATATCTATGCGGAAGATAATTGGGTTGATGATATGGAGTTGGCAGAAGTAGCCATGTATCAGCTTCATCAAGAAGATAAATATCTTCAAAATGCGTTGAATTATGCGAGAGAGGAAACCATTACCCCTTGGATAGTCCGAGATACTGCCAATCATTATCAGTATTACCCATTCATAAATTTGGGGCATTATGAATTGGCAAAATCTAAGGATAAGAAAATTCAAAAAGAAGCTATCAGTTATTATAGAGAAGGAATTAACCATGTTTGGAATCGAGCCAAAGAAAATATGTTCTATCGTGGTGTTCCATTTATTTGGTGTAGCAATAATTTAACGACTGCTTTTGCTATTCAATGTCTTTGGTATAAAGAAGTAAGTGGAGATGAAACTTTTGATGAACTAGCACAAGCGAATATTGATTGGTTATTTGGTGTCAATCCCTGGGGTACGAGTATGGTTTATGGATTGCCCGCAGATGGAGATACACCCGTGGACCCACATTCAGCATTTACCTATTTGCATGGTTATCCGATAGATGGGGGATTAGTGGATGGTCCTGTTTACTCTAGTATTTTTAATAATTTGATTGGGATTAAGTTGTACAAGGAAGATACATACAAGGAATTTCAAAGTGATTTAGTCGTATATCATGATGATTTTGGAGATTATAGTACAAATGAACCAACCATGGATGGTACAGCATCACTAATCTATTTGTTGGCTGCCAAAGAGTTTGAGTCAAAAAAAAAAGAGTAATTGATCCTTATGGGGCAATTGTTAGGGGCGATACTTCAAAAAAACAAGTAAGCTTAATTTTTACGGGAGATGAATTTCGAGAAGGTTTGGCGAACATAGCTAACTCATTGAGAAAGAATAAAGTGCCGGGAAGTTTTTTTGTGACAGGTAAGTTTTTGGAAGATGTAGAAAGTGTTCAAATTTTGAAGCGATTAATTAAGGAGGGTCATTATGTTGGACCACATTCTGATGGACATTTATTGTATGCAACTTGGGAGAATCGGGATAGCTTATTAGTCTCAAAAGAGCAGTTTAATAAAGATTTAACACAAAATATTATTAAAATAAATGCCTTAGGTATGCTAAACATTGATAAATTTGTGGCGCCTTATGAGTGGTATAATAAAACCATTGGCTCCTGGACATCGGAGCGAGGCTTGCAACTAATCAATTTAAGCCCCGGATTGCGAACAGCAGCAGACTATACTTACCCGGAAATGGGGAATCGTTATTTGAGTTCTGATCGCATCATGGAGCAACTTCTTAGCTACGAGGAAAAAAATGGTCTTCATGGATTTATTGTTTTAGTTCATATAGGAACTGACCCAAGACGTACCGATAAATTTTTTAATCGATTGGATAAATTGATCACTGTTTTGAAAAATAGAAACTATGAATTCGTCAATTTAGATGAATTATAAAATATGATTGCGTGTTTTTGCGTTTTTTAGTAAAAAGTCGCATATTTACGAAATGTTATTGAATGTATTGCAAATGCAGAATGTTATGGTGAATACTACGGAAAAAGATTCTAACTATCAGAATCTAGAGTTGATGTCGGTTCAAGAATTATTATCTAATATCAATCAAGAAGATAAGACGGTTCCGTTGGCGGTAGAAAAGGTGATACCACAGATTGAAGAATTGGTAAAGGTTGTGGTAGAACGGATGAAAGCAGGAGGAAGATTATTTTATATAGGGGCAGGAACCAGTGGTCGTTTGGGTATTTTGGACGCATCAGAGTGTCCTCCGACATATGGTGTACCGTTTGATTGGGTTATTGGATTAATTGCAGGTGGAGACACAGCTATCCGCAAAGCGGTAGAGTTTGCAGAAGATGATTTACAACAAGCTTGGAAGGACTTGGAGGAATATGCGATTAATGAAAATGATTTTGTTATTGGTATTGCTGCATCAGGAACTACACCATACGTGATAGGAGGTTTGGATACGGCAAATGCACATGGCATCGCTACGGGATGTATTGTATGTAATGGAAATTCTCCAATAGCAGAAAGAGCACAATATCCTATAGAAGTCATTGTAGGGCCAGAGTTTGTTACAGGGTCTACTCGAATGAAGGCAGGTACAGCGCAGAAATTAGTGTTGAATATGATCAGTACCGCAGTTATGATTCAACTGGGTCGCGTGAAAGGAAATAAAATGGTCGATATGCAATTGTCTAATCATAAATTGGTGGGAAGAGGAGTTCGTATGGTGATGGCTGAGACAGGAACCGATGAAGAAACAGCTACTGCATTGATCGAAGAATTTGGCAATGTGCGAAAAGCTATTGATAATTATAACCAAAGCAATTAAAATAAAACAGGATGTCTCCAATTATATTATTGACTTTTTTGGTCGTATATTTTACGGTCTTACTAGGTGTATCATATTTTACATCCAAGGGATCTGCCGATAACAGTACATTTTTTGTTGCAAACAGGAACTCCAAATGGTATATGGTAGCCTTCGGTATGATTGGTACGGCCTTGTCAGGAGTAACTTTCATTTCAGTTCCAGGTGATGTAGGGAATACCCCTGGAGGAATGAGTGATCCAAATAATTTCAGCTATTTCCAATTTGTTATTGGAAATGCCATTGGTTTTATCATCATCGCGTATGTGTTATTGCCATTGTATTACCGGATGAACCTAACCTCCATTTATACCTATTTGGAAGAACGTTTAGGGCATAGAAGTTATAAATCTGGGGCGATGATTTTTTTAATCTCCAGAACCATAGGTTCGGCTTTTCGTCTGTATTTGGTAGCCATAGTTTTGCAGCGTTATATTTTTGACGCTTGGAATGTACCTTTCTTTTTGACTGTTTCCGTTTGTTTGTTGCTTATTTGGCTTTATACCAACAAAGGAGGGTTAAAAACGATCATCATTACCGATACTTTACAAACTACATTTTTGGTATTAGCGGTTATTCTTTCCATTTATTTTATGGCAGATGGGCTAGGTTGGTCCATTGGTGAGGCTTTTGAAAAAGTAAAAGAGAGCTCTTATTCGAAGATTTTTGTTTGGGAGAATTTGTTGGGGGATACGAGACATTTTTGGAAGCATATCATCGGTGGAGCATTTGTGACGATCGCCATGACTGGTTTAGATCAGGATTTAATGCAGAAAAATCTGAGCATGAAGACTATTGGTGAAGCTCAAAAAAATATGATGACCTTTACTGGAATTTTTATTGTCATCAATATATTCTTTTTAGCGGTAGGAGCCTTATTGTATTTTTACGCTGATGCCAATGGAATTAAAATTTCTGATTTAGGAAAATCAGATTATTTGTATCCAGAAATTGCATTACGTCATTTGAGTTTATTGCCTGGTATCATTTTTATGATGGGTCTTACAGCAGCTACATTTGCGACAACAGACTCTGCATTGACCGCATTAACTACATCATATTGTGTCGACTTTTTAAACTTTAATAAGAAAGAAAACCCGAATGATCCGAAGTTAGTGAAGCAAAGAAACTACGTTCATTTTGCTTTCTCCATCGTGATGTTATTGGTGATCTTATTGTTTAACTGGATTAATGATGATTCGGTTGTATCCGCAATATTTAAGATTGCCGGATATACCTATGGTCCTTTATTAGGTTTGTTTTCTTTTGGTATATTGACCAATAGGAAGGTAAATGATAAATTGGTTCCATTTATCTGTGTTTTAGCACCAATCTTGATGTTTTTACTATCGTTGTATGTATTTCCACATACAGCATACAAAATAGGGTTTGAGCTGATTGTATACAATGGTTTATTAACCTTTATTTTATTGTGGTTGACCTCTCCAGGTAAGGTTGAGGGTAAACTAGTAGGTAGGCGCTAGCCTATTTGATGATTTGTGTGTGCAAAAAATTAGCTGTAAGTTTGAAGAATTAGTTTTTTGCACACATGTATCATTTGATTGAAGAATCTGTACAATCCATTCGCCGAAAAATAGGAGATTTTACTCCAGAATTTGGAATTATTTTAGGCACAGGTTTAGGTAAGTTGGTCGACGAAATTGAAATAGAATTTCAAATGATGTACTCCAATATTCCTAATTTCCCCATCTCTACTGTAGAATTTCATACAGGGAAACTCATTTTTGGAACGTTAAATGGAAGAAAGGTTGTGGCGATGCAAGGTAGACTTCATTATTATGAAGGTTATGGCATGGCAGAAATTACTTTTCCTATCCGTGTGATGAAAGTTCTAGGTATTCAAAAGCTTTTTGTCTCCAATGCCTCAGGTTCTTTGAATCCATCGATTAAAAAGGGTGATTTAGGTATCATAGAAGATCATATCAATATGTTGCCGGACAATCCACTTCGAGGTGCTAATGAAGGGGATTTTGGTCCACGTTTTCCTGATATGAGTCAACCCTATAATTTTAAGATGATCGAACAAGGATTGCAAATTGCTGATGATCTAGGAATCCGAACGCATAAGGTAATTTATGTATCTACTCCAGGGCCTAATTTGGAAACAAGAGCGGAATATAAATACATGCGGATTATTGGTGGCGATATTGTTGGGATGAGTACTGTACCCGAAGTAATTGTTGCTAACCACATGAATATTCCTGTTTTTGCCATTTCCGTGATTACAGATGAAGGGTTTCATGCTCATTTACAAGCCGTGTCACTTCAAGAAATTGTTGCTGTAGCAGCAGAAGCAGAGCCTAAAATGACTAAAATATTAAAAGAACTGATTGCGATGCAATAGTTTTGCTTTTTTGATTTAATTTTGCTGATAAAATAATTTTGGAATCTTTCATGCGTATGCTAAAACAGTGGTTTCTTGTCTTGATGTTGTTTTTTTGTATACCTGCTGTATATGCTCAGGTGGAAGAGGAGTTTAGTTCGGCATTGGATTCAGCAAGAGCAAAAGAAGATAACAAGAAAGATTCCGTGGTCTTTTCTGCAAAATACGTCAGGTATACGAACTTGAATACGATGAAGCAGTATACCAAGACATTTCAGATAGATACTTCACACATAAATTTTCAATATTATAATAAGCAAAACTTGCCTTGGAATCCGTCTATTAATTTAGGGTCTTATGGTTTAGCAACGCGAGATTTATTATTTACACCGAATAAAAAAATTGGTTTTCAACCGGGTTATCATGCATTAGAACGGTATTTGCTGCACTCGGATTCGGTACAATATTATCGTGCGAGAGCACGTTTTTCTGAATTGTATGCGGTAGGGTTTTTCTTTGATGATCAAGTCTTTCGAGCGCGACTGGCTCAAAATATAAATCCTAACCTGAATATTGGAGCAGAATATCATGCGACAAATACGGATGGATATTATAATAATCAAACCTATAGTGATCGTAAAGGAGCTGTATTTTCTTGGTATGAATCTCCAAGCAAGAGGTATAATTTATTGACAAATGTAACATTCAATACGTTAGATGCCACCGAAAATGGTTCTATATTGAATGATACAGTATTTCGTGACACGGCATCGAATACCTCTCCAGCACGTTATCCAGTACGATTAAATGGAACTCAAGCTAACCGTCCATATAATAAATGGAAAGACTTGGCATTCTTCCTAAGACAGTCTTATTATTTAGGAAGGATAGATACGGTTAATGGAAAAGGGCCTGATGGGGAAATACATCCGACTAATGTGATTGCACATAATTCCAGCATCCGTCAGCAACAGTTTATATTTTTTAAAAATCAAGCAGATTTATACAATGCTTTTCCTTTTAAGTCTTTAGTACATGTCGATGATACGACTAAGATAACAACGATAAGTAATGATTTTTTCTATAGTTTTTTTGTGCGGGGAAAATCACTAAAAAATGAAGCGAAGATAGAGCTTGGTTTTCAGAATGATTTAATTTGGTATACCGATAGTTTATTGAGCGAGTTTTACCAAAATTCTACTGTTAAGGGTAATGTTGGGTATAAATTTAGTGACCGTATTGATATCAATTTTGCTGTCAATCAGATTGTGTTGGGAAGGAATTTTGGGGACTTCTTGTATGAAGCAAATGCGGATGTTTATATTTCTGAAGCAATAGGTAAATTGAGAATTGGTGCATATACACAAAATCAATCTGCTGCAATGATTTTCCAGAATGCCAATTTAGCTTATCATAGTTGGAAGGAATCAGATCTTAATTTGGATAAAATTAAGACACAGAATTTATCCTTTACCTATGCGAATGATAAATTAGGATTTAACGGTAAATTAGAGTATTTCCTGATTAATAACTATACCTATTTTCGCGAAGTAGATAATCCGAACAATGAGTTGCAATTGAATAAGGTGATTAGTCCTACTCAACATGGGAATTTAAATTTGTTGAAATTGACCATAGGTCAGAATTTTAAATTTGGAAAATTCCATTTGGATAATCGGGTTGTATATCAAAAATCAGATGCACTCCAAGTGTTAGCCACTCCGGAATTATATACCTGGCATAGTTTGTACTATGCAAATATTTTGTATAAAGTGATGGATTTTAGAATTGGTACAGATGTGCGTTTTAATACGCCATTCAGAAGCCCGTCGTATTCTATAAATTCAGGTCAATTTTATAATGATCAGGTAGGATTAGAATTTTCAACATACCCAATAGTTGATTTGTGGTTGACTGCGAACATAGGTCGTGTAAACTTGTTTCTTAGTTATAATTTCGTAAACCAACATATATACCCTAAAGGGTATTATACCGTTAGAAGATACCCTATGAACCCATCCTTTTTACGTTTTGGTGTTTCTTGGAAATTTTACGATTAATATTAATCTAACTTCTTAATTCTTTAGTTATTGAGTAGGAAATATCCCTTCCGCTTAATTTAAATGCTTTTGATTCAGTCAATCTTATTCACCGAATCTATCTCTTGTTTTACCGAATTTCTTCCTGTATTAACCTATTCCATCTAGGTAGCGCTTCGATTTCGGTATACCTTTGAACTATCAAAACAATAGAAACTAAAGAAATTATTAAAAATACACATTATGAAAAGTTTAGTAAAAATATTCGCATTAGTTGGTTTAGTAGTTGCAAGTTACGTTCCTTCCTTTGCCAACGGTCCTAAAAGCAGTTTGAATAGGATGCATGTAAATACGGTTGTTGAGGCTTATATCAACAGTTCTGTAAATGGACAATCTGAATTCGCACAGGAGATTCTTTCGGATGATTTTGTTCAGCGCTATCAGACAGGTTATAAACAAAGTCCTGTGAAGAAAAATGCCTATATCAAGCATATTAAGTCATTAGCTGGTGTAAAATACGATTGTAATACTGCTGTAGAAATGATTGAAGAATCGAATGGTTTTAGTATAGCAAAAGTGACCCTAACATTTGATCATTTTACCCGTACTGATTATGTAAGTTTAACGGAAGATGCTAATGGTTGGAAAGTAAAGGAAGTAAATTCAGTGTTTCAGAATAAATAAATGTTAAGTAAATTTAAAATGGTGACCTCTTTGATTTTTCAAAGGGGTTATTTTTTTGTAATTATATTGATTTTGGAGTAATGCCTTGAATTTATGATCATAATTTATCGCTTTAAATTTTGTAGTTTCGTTTTACAACATAATAGCAAATTTTGATATGAGTAATTACATAAAACCTGTATTCCTTATTTTTTTTATTGTCTTTATAGCTTGTCAGTCTTCGAAAAAAAAGGTTGAGGAAGCTCCAGTTTTTAATGCTAAAGATTTGACTGGATGGCACATTTATAATCAAGGTAAAATTGATTCTAAATGGAAAGTCGTGAATGAGGAGTTGATATGTGATCCAAAGAATACAGGAGTATTTGGGGATATCATAACGGATAATGAATATGAAAATTTTGAATTGGAATTTGAGTGGAAGGTAAGTAAAGGTGGGAATAGTGGTGTTTTTATCAATGTGAAGGAAGATACAGCCTATGCTGCTACATTTGCGACTGGATTGGAGATGCAACTTTTGGATAATGCCAATGCAGAGCCAAGGCATCAAGTTGATTCTACCCATTGGGCAGGATGCTTATATGCTGTAGAATGTCGCGGAAGCGCCTCCAAACCTAAATCTTTTAATGAATGGAATCAGGGAAAAATCAGGCAAGAGCATGGGAAGGTTACTTTTTGGTTAAACGGTGAAATTACTTTTCAAGATGATGTGCATACTCCTGCATTTAAAGAGAAAGTTGCCAATACGAATATGAAGAATTATCCTGCATTTGGAACGTTTAAATCAGGCAAAATAGCTTTTCAGAATCATACAGATTCAGTTGGATTTAGAAAAATTCACCTACGAGAATTATAATCATTTTACAATAGCTTGGTAGAAAAGAGGGTTTTTAAGTAAGTCCTCTTTTTTTATGATAGAGTGAATTTTATGAGTATAATGTGAATGTCATAAAATTTGTATTCTTTTGTTGTTATTTATAATCATTCTAAATAATTTATATCTTTATTTCCAACAAATGAACATCAAGTATCATTCATACTGAAGTCCTGTTTACCCGTATGGAGAAGCCATACGGGTAAGGCAGGCACAATACAAATCATATATTTTTCAATCAAATATGGAGCAATGTAAATTTAAAATATTAACAATGAATGAATTGGGATTTATCAGTATGCCCGAGAATAAAGAATTTATTCATTTATGTTTCAATAATTTGATGATCAATTTTACTATAAAGGATTTTGCTATTTTTAGAACAATGGTAAAACATATCTATGCAGAGCGTGGTGCGATTGTTTTTCCTGATGGGAGGCATCGTATTTTATTGCAATCTCCCTATAATGGCATCAACTTTTCTTTTAATCCGTATGAATTAAATCAACTTGTTTCTGCCCTTGACGAAGCATTTTATATGCAAAAGATCTATTCTTACTTGGAGAGCGAGTGAAAAGAGAAAGGCTTACATAAATTTATCTTCTTGTATTTTAATAATTTGCTGAATAAATCGTAAAAAATATGTGCAAAATATTTTGTAAATCAGATTTAAGACCTATATTTGCACACCGCAAGACGGAAAAGGAGAATTAGCTCAGCTGGTTCAGAGCATCTGCCTTACAAGCAGAGG
>DAIQBS010000003.1:0-109780 GCA_036781025.1 Sphingobacterium sp.
ACCGTTGGGGGAATTACTATAAAGTAATTCGGAAGTGTAATACCATTTTCAATCGGATAGATGAGGTCAAAGATATGGAAACCAATGATCGTTTTGAGATCTTGGGAAATGCACGATTCATTAGGGCCTATGCTTATTACAATATCCTTATAGATTACGGGCCACCGATTTTATTAGGTGATGAGATTATCGAATCCAATGCGGCTTTGGAAGATTATGACAGGCCTAGAAGTACCTATGATGAAGCGGTAGAATATATCTGTAATGAATTGGAAGAGGCTGCGAAGTTCTTGCCAAATACTGTTTCCTTAGTAGAATTTGGATTACCAACCAAAGGAGCTGCATATGGCTTAATTGCCCGCATTCGTTTATTGCATGCAAGTCCATTGTACAATGGAGGAAGTGCTGCCCGCTCTTATTTTGGAACCTGGAAACGATCGACGGATAATGTGCATTATGTATCGCAGACCTATGATGAGAAACGCTGGGCAGTAGCAGCTGCGGCGGCAAAACGCATCATCGATTTAGGGGAAACTGGTTTATATAAATTGCATACGGTTCCTGCGGATTCCGAAACTCCAGCATTACCAACAGGAGTAACTTCCGATCCGGACTATTATAACCTTTGGCCAAATGGTGCTGCGGGAATCGACCATTTCCGTTCTTATTCCGAAATGTTCAACGGGGAGTCAGTATTGCCAGTTAACCCTGAATATGTATGGGGTAGAAGAAGTGGAGCTTTAGTGAATGAAACAAGGATGTCATTTCCACAGAAATTAGACGGATGGAATGGAGCTAGTGTGACGCAAAAGGTAATCGATAATTATGCGATGATTGATGGACGTGAAATTGCCAATTCAAGTCCAGATTATCCGTATACTGAAACAGGATTTACCGGATCTGCCAAAGTATTTTCAGGATACCGATTAAATGCAAATGTGAGTAATATGTACAACAACAGAGAAGCGAGATTCTATGCGTCCATAGGGTTCTCTGGTGCTTTTTGGCCTATGACATCTTCCACATCATCGGGTTATTACAACCAAACGATTGAATATTATTTTGATTCACCGAATGGTAAAGGTTCGGTAAGTTCCCCGGTAGATTTCCCAATTACAGGTTATGTTATTAAGAAATATATCCACCCGTCGGATGCTTGGGGCGGAACAAATAATCGCCGTATGGATAAAGCTTTTCCTATTGTTCGCTTCGCTGAAGTATTAATATCTTATGCAGAAGCATTAAATAACTTATCAGGAACTTTTACTATTGAGTTGGATGGAGAGTCGCAAACATTTAGCCGAGATATGACTCAAATCAGAAAAGCGTTTAACTTGATTCGATACCGTGCAGGATTACCGGGAATGTCGGGTTCTGAAAATAAAGAAACTGTTCAACGATTAATCGAAAAAGAGCGTATGTCGGAATTCTTGTTTGAAAACAGAAGATATTATGATGTGAGACGTTGGGGTATAATGGAGACCGTAGAAGCTGAGCCAATTCGCGGCATGAATATCGAAGGCTCACAAGATGTTTATTTCAATCGTGTTATTCCGAATACTTCTAGAATTGGTGCTCGTATTGTCAATAAGCGTTTAGCCTTATTGCCATTACCACTTAAAGAAGTTAGATTACTTCCATCGTTAGATCAAAATCCTGGTTGGGAAAATTAAAACCTATTTGAGAATTATTATGAAAAGGATAATAAGAAATCAGTTCCAAATGAAAAGAAATGTAATATTAATTTATATAGGGGTTATCTTAACATGTATGGCTTTCCAATCCTGTAAAGATGATGAAGTGTATGAAAAAGAACAATATAAAAATGTATTTGCATTGATTAGTGAATCGGATAATGTGGCTCGAAAATTTTATAAGTTGGGCGCAGAATCTATTGGCCATGTTTCTGCATCTTTGGGAGGTACAGAACCCACCGATAAAGATATCACAGTGGATCTAGTCGAGGATAATTCCTTAATTGATCAATTTAATTTAATCAATTTTGATACCGATGTAACAAAATATGTGAGAGTTATGCCTAAGGATAAATACGATATTGAAAGCTATCAGTTTAAAATTCCTGAAGGTGATATTGTTGGAAGCTTACCTATTCGGATTCGTCCAGATGGATTATCTCCAGATTCCTCTTATTTTATTGCCTTACGGGTAAATTCGTTCTCTGCTTATGAAGTGAATGCTGAGAAGAGCTATATTTTACACCAAATAAAAACAAAGAATTACTATGCAATATCCGATGGTTCTACCATTTATAATATGCGTGGAAAATATAAAGAACAGGGTTCTACTTCCGAATTAGAAATGCCAGGAAATAAAATAATGCATCCAATTACGGAGAATAGTGTACGTGTCATGGCTGGAAATGAAGCTTACGCTTCGGATATTAACACATTTAACCAAGCTGCTATTGTTGTAACAGTAGGAGAAGATAATAAGTTGAAAATTACTCCTTACAAAAATATAGAAGTTACTCAAGTAGATGGTGATCCGGATTTCCCAAATGTGTTCAAAATTGAAGATGATGGCTTTAAAACCTATAAAACATTTTTGCTGCGCTATAATTATGTGTCAGATAATACGACTGTAGAGTTTAAAGAAGAATTGAGGTTAGAGTTTAAAGAGGAAGATGAAGTGGAAAATTAATTTTCCTAACTGTTCACAATCTAAAAAATATCGAATGAATAAGTATATAATAAAGTACGGATTTGGAATAGTTCTCTTGCTGGCTTTAGTCAGTTGTGATGAATTTATTCGTACAGAAGTGGTCAAGGAGATTTATGTCAATAAATCTATTATTAATGGCTTTGTGGGAGATGAAGTGAATTTAATAGCAAGTCCTGTTGACGGTAGTTATCAATATAATTGGAGCTCTGAGGATCCGAATGTTGCTACCGTAACTGCAGACGGAAAAGTAAAAATTATTGCTGAAGGATTTACCAACATCATAGTGTCGTCTGAGGGTATATCAACAAAGGTAGAGATATATGCTGTTAATCGAATAGCTCTGAAGGATATTATTTTAAGTGAAACTGAAGTGGAATTGAAGCCTGAGGGAAAAATAATAATCAGCGTTCAACGTGTACCTGATAATGCGAATGACTTCCCAAATGCTTTATGGTCATCTGATAATGCAAATATAGCTGCTGTGAATGAAAAAGGAGAAATCATAGGTGTTTCCGAAGGAACAACAAAAATAAAATATACAGTTGGTGAAATTGTTAAAACGGTGGAAGTGCGTGTTACACCTTAAAAGATGAATACTTGAAAATGTTGTGATTATAAATAAAGAAACAGGAAAGATTTTTCTCAATAAATATAATTGATTTAGTTCAATTCATATAAAAGAAAAATATATGGTATGTAATTTTCAACGTTATTGAAGCTATATTAGATTGTATGTAATTGGTATTCAGTATGTTTTATGTTTTATAAAGGATTGATCTAAACAATCAAAATTGATATATTCCTTCAATTTCATAAGAGCTATAAGCTGCTAAATAAATAAACTATTAAGGATTTATTATCCTTAAATATTCATACAATTATTTTTCATTAAAATTATAACTTTAAAGTATTAGTTAAATATTTTAAAGTTATTTTTGTGAAATCGTTAGTTATACCATTCATTTTACTACTAAGCAGTTGTATTGGACTGATATCTTGTAGGGATAAATTAAGCCGAGAATTAGAAGATGAACAGCTTTATGAAGTAGCATATGATTTTTCGGGATTTGAGAAAGAGTATGGAAATATTGGCTCCAATTTAACAGCAGGGAAGTCTAAAAATACAAATTCTAAATCAATCAAAGCAGATGTTAAAAATTTAGAAGGAAGGCGATTGCTTTATTTTTGGAATTTTGATGCTAAAAAACTAGATCCAACTTATAGCAATATGACTGGAGCATTATTGTATTTTGATAAACCAAATGTCAATTATGCACCTGGATTCAATACCATTAATAATCCATCCGACTACGCTGTTTATGAAATTGGAGTGAAAACATTTTACGTGGATATCAATGTAAAGAATGTGAAGAAATTGGATGTGCTAGAATTTGATATTGGTACGGGAGATCAAAGTCCTAAATTAATCAATTTGAAAGTTCAAAATAGTCAAGGCCAAGCCATCATGAATTATTCGGAAAATTATTTGTTATCGGATAAAAAAACGCCCTTCAAAATTCATACAGCTCGGTTTGATATCAGTAAACTGCCAATAGATCAAACTGAAATGAGATTCCTGATCACTTTTTTACCTAACCCCGATGATAAAGAAACGAGTGTCATCGTAGATCGAGGAACGATCATGCTCGATAATATTCGAATTCATGGGTATTTAAATAATATAGTCTTACCTAAATTATCTAAATTCCATTATTATATTTTTCAAAAAGATACTAAGAAAATTTTTAGTAAAGGTGTGATTGATCAGAAGGAGGATTTAAGCAGTTTTGTCATTAAATTACCTTACGGGGAATATGAGAATTTGTTTATTTACAACCAATCAGAGGAGGATATTTTAGTGCCGAATGACCTTATGTATCAGTCTGATTTTTATATGAGTAATCAATTCAGTAATAAACATGCTCGTATATTTGCCAATTTGGATCAAATTCAGGTTAATCAAAGTTTTAAAAAGGAGGTACAAATGAAGCGATTGTATAGTTTAATAAAATTCTCTTTTACGGATTTGTCTGATTTATCAGAGGTAAAAAAAATAGTTATTCATCCTTTACACGATCCATTAATTTGGACTCCTTTTTCAGGAAATTCACAGCAACAAAAGCTTAGTTTTAATGTTAAGCCGATAGAAATCGTTAAAAACTTTGCTGTTGATCCAACTGCTGTTTTTAATCAATTTATAGGTCATTCAGAAGAACCTAAACTAATTCGTTACCAGATAGAAGTTTGGGATGATAAACAAGCACTTCGAAATTTTCAAGTATCTGCCAGTTTGAAGAATAATATTCAATTAACATTTAAAGGTTTGTTGAATCCAAAGGCTGAAGGATTTGGACATTTTATTCCTTTGCTGAATGAAGAGTGGGAAGGGGAGGAATTGGTAAATTATTAAGGGATATATTATTAAAGCAAATAAATTGTCAATAGAAAAAATAGGAAAAGAGGTCAACTCATTTTCAGCAGACCTCTTTTCGTTATTTGGGATTATTGGTTGATATTAAAATTTGGAAACAAAACTATCCATATATTCAGCACGTTTTTTCAAATAGTTCTTCATGGATTTTTTGGTCTCTCCTAGATTTGATTCCCCAACTTTCCAAATTGCAAAATCCTTTTGTTGAGATTCTCTAATTCTAGCAGCATATTCTTCTACATAATCCAATAGGGATTGAAATTGATTGTTTTTATAGCTGGTCCAAGTTGTTTTATATAATTGTTTGATTTCAGGATCTGTTAAGAGTTTACTGAAAAATTTTGCACCAGAACGCTGATCACCATCTACTAATAATGCGATCTCGGTGAACCCGAAGTATTTTCTATTTTCTTCATTAAATCCAAATCCCCAGTCGAAATCCCAAATAGGCCCCATGGTGAATTTCCCTGTTTTAGATTTGTGCATATATACACTTTTAGGGTGTGTAAGTTCTCTATTTCCTGTAAGTGTATTGACAATAAAATAATTTACTAATTGTTGTTTATCGAAAACTTTTCCGTAGTCATTATTTGGGAATTGACTGCTAAAAACCAAGCTTTCTAAGCTTTGAATTTCATTTTTGATAACATTGAATTGCTCATCGCTTTCGATATCAGGGCTTTTTATCATGATTGGCAAATCAAAATTGGCCGATTTAAATTGCCAGTCTTCATCGTAGTTGGTGTCAAACTCTATCAAATATCCTTCATCTCCAACATTTACTCGATTTTGTTTAACTTCAATTTGTTGAGTTAACATGTAGTTACCGCGATATTCTCCGTTGATAGTTACATCTACAGGAATCATGGTATTGGTAAATGGCATGGAAAGTTGTTGACCGATCTTCATCGCTATAGCATTACACATAAACGAATAATCTTGATAATTTGCCAAAAGTACCCAGTCTTTTGCAGCAGGTAATCCTAAGACACTAGCTTCTTTATCAAGTTTTAGGCGATAAGGTTTTTTAGGTTTGCCCCAAGTACTGTTGCCACGACCTTTGATACGAGTGCTTACTTCTGCTAAATCTGTATTTACCTTATTTCCATTAATAGAAACTTTAGCGTTTAAGTAAGTATCCTTAACTACGACTTCTTGATTATTCTCTATATCAATAAAGACATGGGGAATAATTGCAGGAACATTTTGATCAAGGTCAGCTGTTTCTTCTTTTTTAGGTTGTTCTTGAGTAGGATTGTCAGATTTTGAACAAGAACCTAACCCGCAAAGCAATGCAACAATGCTTAAATAGTTGGTGATTTTTTTCATATAGATAGTGTTGATAGATTGAGATGCAAAGATATTAATTATTCACTTTTCAACTATTCAAAACAATTGAAATATCATAATTTCTACTTGTGAAAATATAGATGCATGTTTTAACAACTAAAAGGATGATGGCAAATGTTAGAATGTTATAAGCTAAGGTTTAATCATTTTCAAAAGCTGCATTTGAAAGGAAAATTTAACTAAGTCTTTTTAATTAGTTAATAGTATTGCATTATTATTGTTGCATGTCCATAATAATCATATTGACGTTAATAAATATGTGGTTGATTAATAGTTTTAATCAGCTTAAATCACTTCGGGCGGAGCGTCGAATATTTCTCCAAATATTGCTTATAATTTCAATATTTATTCTTTTTAATAAGCTGGTATCACCCGTTTTTCAAGGTAAAATTCAGGAATATTTTAGTTGTAGCATTGGCCTGTCATTAGCCTCTTTTTCATCTCTATTTCTTAGGCAAGTGGTAATGGAAAGTAGAACCTCTATTTACTTGGTTATTTTAGCATTATTTCCATTTACGCTATTTTATATTTTTTATATATATCATTACATTTTTGCTTTTGAATTATTCAATGGGGATGTGTATGCAATTTTAGATTTCTTTTTTATAAAAGCTCAGTCAGCATTATTTGCGATTACGATGGTTTATGATTGGATATTAATCAATCTAAAAAGTAATCATCTAAATCCAATTGTTCTATCCATTGATGGTCAATTGGCTAAAAGACTATATCTTATTAAAATACTTGTCATGTGTGTGACCATCGTATCAGGTTTATTTTATGATGAGCAATCCTGGCATACCTTC
This sequence comes from Sphingobacterium sp., assembly GCA_036781025.1. GTDB lineage: Bacteria > Bacteroidota > Bacteroidia > Sphingobacteriales > Sphingobacteriaceae > Sphingobacterium. The sequence goes on from DAIQBS010000003.1 coordinate 7,270, forward strand.
TCGGAAACTGCTTATGCAACATTAGTATTGCTTATTCTTGTATATTTTATGAATGGTAAAAAAATGATCTTTAGAAAGTATTTCAAAGGATGGCTTCCACAATCTAATTTTAACTATTACTTTCCTAATAAACAACGAGAAGTAATCCATGCTCATTTTCATAAGCTTAAAAAAGAAACTGGCATTAGGATCATTACCCAAAGAAATTCATTCTTTATAATAATCTTAGTTCCCTGTATTCAATATATAAATAGATTCTTAAACTTTTCGAACCTTTATCATACATTTCAAAAATGGAAGTAATCTATAAAAATCTAGGGATTATTTGTCATCAATCAACAAGGAGATAGAAGTAATAGGGGATTGCGATCTATAGGAAGGATGAGAATTAAGTTTATTACGATAGTATAATTTCTAATTGGTTTGAATTTGATATATCGAAATTTAGGATGTTTAATATTATTGAGAATATGAGGAGTTTAAATTAACCTAAAACTAACCCTTCTTATTATATTGTTAAAAAAAAGAACCTGCTTCAACTGAAACAGGTTCTCTATTTTTTATAGCTTATACTTTTATTGCAGTTGCTTTAAAAGATTACTCATGCTTACTAAATTACCGATAATTTGTTCTAAATCTGCAGCATTTACTCGTTCTTGTTCCATGCTATCTCTATGACGAATAGTTACAGTGTTATCTTCTAATGTCTGATGATCCACAGTCACACAGAATGGAGTTCCTATAGCATCTTGACGACGATAACGTTTTCCTATAGAATCTTTCTCATCGTACTGTATATTGTAATCTAACTTTAATTTAGCCATGATCTCTCTCGCTTTTTCAGGAAGACCGTCTTTCTTAGTTAAAGGCAATATTGCAGCTTTAATAGGAGCAATTGCAGGATGGAATTTTAAGACCACTCTGGAATCTTGTCTTTCTTCGGTAGATAAATCTTCTTGTACTAAACAGTTCGCTAATACCGTTAAGAATAATCGGTCTAAACCGATGGAAGTTTCTATAACATAAGGAATATAACTTTGATTGATTTCAGGGTCGAAATATTGTAATTTCTTACCTGAGAATTCCTGATGTTGCTTTAAATCAAAATCTGTACGGGAGTGAATACCTTCTACTTCTTTGAATCCAAAAGGGAAATCATATTCAATATCTACTGCAGCATTAGCATAATGCGCTAACTTGACATGGTCATGAAATCTATATTTATTGCTATCGGATCCTAAGGCCAAGTGCCATTTCAGACGGGTTTCTTTCCATTGTTTATACCAATCTAATTCAGTACCCGGACGCACGAAGAATTGCATTTCCATTTGTTCAAACTCACGCATACGCATGATAAATTGGCGTGCAATCACTTCATTACGGAAGGCTTTTCCAATTTGTGCTATACCAAAAGGAATTTTCATTCTTCCGGTTTTCTGAACATTTAAGAAGTTGACAAAAATACCTTGTGCAGTTTCTGGGCGAAGATATACTTGTTCTGCTCCATCTGCCATCGCACCCATTTGGGTAGCAAACATCAAATTGAATTGACGTACATCAGTCCAATTCTTAGTTCCTGAGATAGGACATACAATATCATGTTCTTCGATGATAGTCTTTAGACGACTTAAATCATCCGCGTTTAAGGCATCATCTAAATCTTTTTGAAGTTGTTCAGCTTTATTGGTTTTCCCATCTTTCACATATCGATCAATCTTATCTTCGATTAATTGATCGGCACGGTATCTTTTTTTAGAATCTTTGTTGTCAATCATGGGATCATTGAAACCATCCACATGTCCAGATGCTTTCCAGGTGGTTGGATGCATGAAGATTGCAGCATCAATGCCTACAATGTTTTCATTCAATTGAACCATGGATTTCCACCAGTAGGTTTTCAGGTTGTTTTTAAGTTCTGAACCCAATTGACCATAATCGTATACGGCACTTAATCCGTCGTAGATTTCGCTAGAAGGAAATACAAAACCATATTCCTTAGCATGCGAAATAATATTTTTGAAAAAATCGTCTGTTTGCTTGCTCATAAGGGGCAAATATAATGTATTCGTACGACTTATTTGTTCAATAAGTCTCTAATTTGTTGACTTGCGTTTTTGTTATCTACCTTTTTAATAATATGTTGAATAATCCCATGTTCATCAATTATAAAAGTGGTACGGGCAGTTCCCATATATTTTTTTCCATACATGTTTTTTTCTGCCCAAACGCCGTAGTCTTGGACAATTTTTTGATCGACATCCGCTAGTAAGTGGAAAGGAATTTCATATTTGGCAATGAATTTTTGATGCGACTGCTCACTGTCTGTACTAACTCCAATAACTTCAAAACCATCCTTTACTAAACTTTGGTAATTATCTCTGAAATTGCAGGCTTCTGTGGTACAACCTGGAGTATTGTCCTTCGGGTAAAAATATAAAATGATCTTTTTCCCTTTGAAATCTGATAGATTGATTTCCTGACCATGTTGATTTGTAGACTTTATAGCTGGAGCTTGATCTCCAATAGTTAATATTGACATGCTGTATCGTTATTTATCGTATAAAACTTGCTTCATAAACTTGTTCATTATCCTTCCAATCTTTAACAACCAATCGGAATTTATGCGTGCCGCTTTTCGTGGCACTGGTAAATGTATGCCAAATATGTCTGGTTTTCGAGTCATATTCCATTAATACCCATTGATCGTCGATATAAGCATCGAAAGATTGAATTCCGGAGAAATTATCAGCAATGGTGAAATCAATTTTGGATTGGTTGGTCACCCGTTTTCCATTGGTAAGATTCCTAGCGGTAATCGTAGGTGGGACGGTATCCACCGTGACATAAAATGAACCGAAAAGTTTGGTGTTTACAGTAACAAAGCCATTTTCAAATTTTCCACCTACGGAACCCGATTCCACCGAAGTAATTAAAGCTTTACTCTCTAAATGCTGAGGTAAAGTGCTTGGTTTTATTTTTAAATTATAGCTGGAGAACAGTGGAGTAAATGAATTGTTTACATGGTGAACTTCGGAATACCCTTTAGCTAGTGGCGCTGATTTTTGATAAACAAAGTCTACATCTGTATATAGTGCTCCTACTGGAATTTGAATTTGAATGTCCTCAGTTTGAAAGGCATTTGCTTTGTTAAAACTAAATGGGGTTCCTTTTGGTATATATTGTTTTTGACTGTATGTAGGTTTTTGCTGCACTTTGAAATTTAATTCACTACAGTTTCCTTGAACGTCTTTAACAACATATTTTACATCATGAATGGCTTCATCGCTTAATTCAATAATTCCTTGATTATCCAAATACTTGTATATGTTGATGGGGTTGCCCGGATCTTTAAAGCTTTTTTGAACTTTTGCTTTGGTTTTTTTAAACTGAGGGTAATCTATGTAGGAATGAATCGAACTGGAGCTACTGAAATCCAATTCTTCAAATAAAACGGTTGAAATTGGTTTTCCATCTAAAAATAGTTCTATGGAATAGACGCCATTTTGAAATCCTCCTGCACGATGTCTATCAATGGTATTAATACCCAAACCAAATTTCCCATTAACTGGGATAGGTTGGTTGCTTTGTAAGCTGTATTGACCTGAACCTAATGATTTTAGAGTTTGAACTCTTCTGCCGCTGTATTCATTGAAATATGGACTGTTCAAATCATATACGATTAAACCTTGTATGGTAGGAGGAAAAAGATCTTTAAATTTTAATCCAAACAATTGAGGATTTAATGGTCTTTGGGATTCTGTATCTCTAATTTCAAAATGTAAATGTGGACCGCCTGAACCTCCGGTATTTCCAGCGCGACCAATAAACTGGCCTTTAGTTAATTTGACTTTTCCTTCATTTAATGGTATATCTACATCAAATCTTTTCAATTTATATTGTTCTTCTCTAACGATAGCCGTTAATGCTTCATTAAAGTCTTCCATATGCAAATAGACTGTTGTGAATCCATTCGGATGGGTGATGTAAACGGAATTGCCCCCACCACCTATTTGAACACGAACCCTGGAAACATACCCTTCAGCAGCGGCATGAAGAGGAAGGCCTATTCGTTGTTGTGTACGGTAATCATCTCCTGCATGAAAATGGGTAGACCGTAGTTCCCCAAATGTTCCAGATGCATCTTGTACAATATTCAATGGATTTCTGAAATAACCCTGTGGGTAATTTCTTGATGTAATGATATTTTTATTCTGCGCCTGAACGAAGCTTGCTGTCGTTAAAAAAACGAATAGGATTTGTACGATTTTATTCATGGTTATTTTATCTGGCATGTAAACATGCTTTTATCCTCCAAAAATCCTTCCAACACATCACCAATCTGAATTGGGCCAACTCCTGCTGGTGTTCCGGTATAAATCAAATCACCTTTCCTTAGGGTTATATATTGTGAAATAAATGTGATTAGGGTATCGTAATCAAAAATCATATCTTTTGTGTTTCCCTGTTGTACAGGTTGTTGATTCTTGTTTAGTGAGAAAGATAAATTGGTTAAATCATGAAATTCATCTTTCGGAATTAATGGGCTGATTACAGCAGAATGATCGAAAGCCTTTGCTAATTCCCAAGGTAAACCATTTGTTTTGTGTTCGGATTGAATATCTCTTGCCGTAAAATCAATGCCTAATCCTATGGCATCGTAATATTTATGTGCAAACTTTTTGGACACATGCTTTCCTTCATTGCAAATTCGGATAACGACTTCAACTTCGTAATGAATGTCTTTTGAAAATTCTGGGAAATAAAAATCTTTGTTGTCTTTTAATATTGCCGTATCAGGTTTTAAAAAGATGACAGGCTTCTCTGGAACTGGATTGTTTAATTCTTTCGCGTGATCGATGTAATTTCTTCCTACAGCAATGATTTTCATGGGAATCTTTAATTATTATGTTTTGGAAATAAATCTATTTCATTTTCTAGTAAACAAACTTACTAAAACCCCGACGGTTAAGCAAAAATGTAAAATGGGATTCCTAATGAGTATTTAATCGCCCCAAAGAGGATTAGGTCTGGATATGTTAAGAAAACAATTCTTAACGAAGAGTTAATATTGCTTTATGTAAATTTGTGTCATGAATACAGGAAAAGCAATATTATTTGATTTAGATGGTACTTTAATTGATTCAGAATACTTCTATTATACAGGTTGGAGTAAAATCTTGGATCAAGATTATGGATTAAAGATTGATTTTACAGATTGGATTAGTGATTTCGCCGGACATACTTTACAGCATAATGTATTGATGTTGCAAGAAAAATATGAACTACAAGTTGATGAAGAAGATATGTTCTATGCAACTCGAGCTAGCTACGCAAAAGCGAATATGGAAAATATTCGTTTAATGCCCCATGCTAAGGAAATTCTGAATAGAGCGAAAGCAGAGGACTTGACTATTGGATTGGTGACTTCAAGTTATCAAACTACCGTAGAAGCAGTTTTAGGCAAGCATCAATTGTTAGATTATTTTTCTTTTTTCGTGACTCGTGAATTGGTGGAAATTCCAAAACCTAATCCTGAACCCTACTTGTTAGCTGTAGAAAAATTAGGTTTACAGAAGTCGGATATTGTAGTTATTGAAGATACAGGAACGGGATGTACAGCAGCTAAAGAGGCAGGACTATATTGCATAGCTGTAACGAAGCAAGCTATAGAAAGATCAAGGCTGGAACATGCGGATATTATTCTAAACGATTTAGCAGAAGTCGAAAAATACTTATTTAATTAAAAACCATTTAGTTTTATCAGTCCTAATTCGTAGTTTTAAGTTTGATTATTAAACCTATGAATAGACGATCTGCAATAAAACAATTATTTATTATAGCAGGGGGGATAGCTATTGCCACCTCTTGTGATCTCAGTTTAAATGCGACGAGCATTGAATTGAAAAACATCAAAATGGTAAAAAAGGATGAAGAGCTGTTGGCAGCATATGTCGAGGCCATTCTTCCTAAAACAGATAGTCCTGGTGCAAAAGAATTAAATCTACATCTTTTTGTTATGAAGATGCTAGACGATTGTACCAATCCTGAAGATCAACAATTATTTTTGGGAAGCCTAAAATTAGCTCATGAGCAAAAGGCTAAAACTCCTGAGGAGATAAGAACCTACCTAAAAGGTTTGTCAGAAGGAGATAAGTTCTTTTCAATTCTTAAATGGCGTACTATTCAAGGTTATAAGAATTCTGAATACGTCATGAAAAATAAACTTAAATATGAATTGGTACCTGGAAGGTACAATGGAGAATTTTTAATTAACGCATAACTATGGCCAATTTTAATATAGACGCTGAAAAGAATACAACTTATGACGCAATCGTAATAGGTTCTGGAATAAGTGGTGGTTGGTCCGCTAAAGAGTTGTGTGAAAAAGGATTGAAGACCCTTGTGTTAGAAAGAGGCCGCGATGTTCAACATATTAAAGATTACCCAACAACTAATATGTACCCATGGGAATTTGAACACCGTGGAGAAATGCCTTATGCAATCAAACAAGAAAATCCAATAGTATCACGCTGTTATGCTTTTAATGAAGATGCTGCGCACTTCTTTGTAAAAGACAATGAACATCCCTATGTTCAAGAAAAACCGTTTGACTGGATTCGTGGATATCAGGTTGGTGGTAAATCTTTATTATGGGCTCGACAAACGCAACGCTGGTCAGATTTTGATTTTGAAGGTCCTGCAAGAGATGGCTTTGCCGTAGATTGGCCTATCCGATATGCAGATATCAAACCATGGTATGATCATGTAGAACGTTTTGCTGGTATTTCAGGAAATAATGATGGTTTGCCTGAATTACCAGACGGGGAATTCTTACCAGCTTATCCGCTTAATATTGTAGAGAAATACTTTAAAAAACAAGTCGCTGAGAAATTCCCAGGAAGATCCGTAATTTCAGCGCGTTGTGCTCATATTTCTAAGCCTAACCAAATTCATTTGGATCAAGGAAGAGCTCAATGTCAAAACAGAACTTTATGTCAGCGAGGATGTCCGTTTGGAGGATATTTTAGTTCGAATTCGTCTACCCTTCCTTGGGCAGCAAAAACAGGGAATTTAACACTTAGACCTAACTCGGTGGTGCATTCTATTCTTTATGATGAAAGTAAAGGAAAGGCAGTAGGGGTAAAGGTAATCGATAAGGAAACTAAAGAAGAAATAGACTTTTTTGCAAAAGTTATTTTCTTAAATGCTGCCGCCTTAAATTCCAATCTAATTTTATTAAACTCCAAATCAAATCGTTTCCAAAATGGTCTTGGCAATGATAGCGGAACTTTAGGTAAATACATTGCTTTCCATAATTATAGCGCAACAATTTCAGGCGAATATGAAGGTTTCTTAGATTATAAAACGGATGGAAGAAATCCTGCAGGTGGTGGTTATATCCCAAGGTTCAGAAATCTACATAAGCAAGAGACAGATTTCCTACGTGGCTATGCGGCTGGATTTGGAGCTTATCGTTCTTCGTGGTCCGATGAATCCGGATTGGGTGAAGATTTGAAAAATTCCATTCATACGCCTAAATATGGCAATTGGGGAGTGGGCTCTCATATGATGGGTGAAACTATTCCTAAGGAAAGTAATTTTGTGACGCTGGATGCTGCTCAGAAAGATGAGTGGGGGATGCCGTTATTAAAAATATCGGTAGACTATGACGAGAATGATAGAAAGATGCAGAAAGATTACTTAGATACTATGGAAGAGATGTTTACTGCAGCTGGATTTAAAAATATTGGCCGCCATGAGCATAAAAAAGCACCAGGAATTGATATTCATGAAATGGGAGGTGTACGTATGGGATTGGATCCGAAAACTTCCATGCTAAATAAATGGCATCAATTACATGCATGCAAAAATGTATTTGTTACCGACGGCGCTAGCATGACCTCCACAGCTACCCAAAATCCTTCTTTAACTTATATGGCATTTTCTGCTCGTGCAGTAGATTATGCTGTCGAAGAATTGAAAAAAGGAAATTTATAATGCTATAGTACATGCCTTATCGATAAGCTTCTGGAGCTTATCTATTATAGTATCAACAATTGTCATCTCATTTAATTATATCCCTGAGTGCGTTGGCAATTGTTGATTTCAACCCTTGAACCAAATTAAAAACTAGAATGAAGAAGAAAAATCTACTATTACTTTGTGCACTTACCTTGTCTATTCCTTTAGGATTTAGTCAAAGCTCCTTTAAAGCCAAAGATTTCCACGAAAAAGCAAAACAAACTTTAGACTCGGTCTACAAATATTATGCTGTAGAGAACAGTAACCTTTTAAGAGAGAATTACCCATTTGATCAAAGTTATCAAGCCTCTTACCTAGGAACAAACGAGCCTAAAAATGTAGGCAATGCCTATTCGTATTTATGGCCATTCTCTGGTTCCCTATCTGCGCAAGTAGCTTTGTATGAAATAGACCAATCTTCCTCGGTTTTGAAAGCGATTAATAAAAGAGTATTACCAGGTTTGGAACATTATTATGATAAACGTACTCCTCATGGATATGCTTCCTATATTAACACAGCAAAACAATCCGATCGGTTCTACGATGATAATGTATGGCTGGGTATTGATTTTGCAGATCTGTATTTAGAAACTGGTAAAAAGCACTATTTAAAGAAAGCGGAAGAAATTTGGAAATTCGTAGAGAGTGGGATGGATGATAAGTTGGGGGGAGGTATATATTGGTGTGAACAACGAAAAGAATCTAAAAATACTTGTTCAAATGCACCTGGGGTTGTTTATTTGATGAAACTTTATCAAGGAACTAAAAATACTCGTTATTTGAACTTAGCAAAATCGCTATATGACTGGACTAAAAATACTTTGCAGGACCCAACGGATTACATATATTTTGACAATATTCAACTTTCAGGTAAAATAGGAAAAGCCAAATTTCCTTACAATTCTGGGCAAATGCTCCAAGCTGCTACATTGCTGTATTCAGTTACAAAAGAGGAACGTTATTCAAAAGAAGCTCAGGAAATAGCTGAAGCAGGTCATCAATTTTTCTTTCATGAAAATAAAAACCATGATGGTCAAACTTTCAAATTATTGAAGAACTCAGACATCTGGTTTATAGCTATTATGATGAGGGGATATGCTTCCTTATATGAAATCGATCAAAATCCAATTTATATCAACAGTTTTAAAGCCAATTTAGAATATGCTTGGAATACCATGCGTGATCAACGAGGGTTATTTATTAAAGATTGGACGGTGCAAAAAAAGCCAAGTAAAAGATGGCTATTAGATCAAATGGCATTTGTAGAGATGTACGCCCGAATGGCAAGTTATTAGTTAGTTAAATTTTAATACTTTTTTTATCACGATTAGGGTTTAAAAATTAAAATAATTTCTATAACGTTTTGATTTAGCGAGAATTAATGATTCTCGCTTTTTTTTGTGCTTAATTGTAATATTTCAGGTACTTTTTACGTTATATAATTTATTAATAGGTTAAAATAGAATGATTTTAGTAAAAAACTAAAACGTTTTAACCTGCATTGAAACGTATATAAACCTCATTTTTTTAATTATTTATTAACAACAGACTAATATGCCGACTATTTACTTTACAAAAATTCGTGGCTATGGATATGTAAGGGGAAGTTTGCTCTGCTTTGCGTTATTAGCAAGTAGCTATGGTTTTTCAGCAGAAACACCATTGAAAACCTCCACTAGCACGATGTCCATGAGCTTTCAACAAACTGTCAATGGAGTAGTTAAAAATTCTTCGACAGGATCAGCAATTGCTGGAGTGACCATCCGTGTAAAGGGTAAAAATGTATCCACCCAATCCGATGACCAAGGGAAATTTTCTATCGAAGCTTCGGTAGGTGATGTTTTGCAAGTAAGTTCCATTGGGTTTCCAAATCAAGAAGTAACCGTGACAGGTGCTCAAGTTCAAGTTAATTTAACTCCTGAAGAAGAAACCATCGACGAAGTCGTGGTGGTGGGTTATGGTACCCAAAAGAAGAAAGAAATTACTTCTGCCGTAGCTTCTGTGAAAGAGAAAGATTTTAACAGAGGTGGAATGAGAAGCCCTATGGAACTGGTCCAAGGGAAAGTTGCCGGTTTGAATATTACACGTACTCAAGGTAGTAATCCGAATTCTGGTACTAATATCCAATTACGGGGTATGGCATCTCTAAAAGGAACCAATAGTCCTTTGATTGTTATTGATGGTATTCCAGGTGGTAATTTGGATTTAATCAAACAGGGTGATATCGAATCCATGGATGTGTTGAAGGACGGTTCTGCTGCCGCAATTTACGGTACTCGCGGTAATGGTGGGGTTATTTTAGTGACCACCAAAAAGGGGAAATCAGGTACACCACAATTTGAATATTTAACCTATGGCCAAATGGAGGTTGTCAATCGTAAACCTACCATGCTCAATGCTACTGAATTCAGAGATAAGGTGGTCAACGGATTGAATAGACCAAATTATGATTTGGGGAGTTCAACAGATTTGTACGATGAACTTATTAACAAGAATAACTTTTCCCATTTCCATAATTTCATAGCAAGCGGTGGCGGTGAGAATTCCACCTACCGTGCTTCCTTTAATTATGAACAAGCGCAAGGTATAGCCAAGCAAAATGGTAAAAATCAATTTGGTGGGCGTATCAATTTCAACCAGACTGGTTTAGATAATCGCTTGACCCTATCCGCAAATTTAGCTGCCAACTTTAATAAAGCAGATTTGTTGGGTGGTAAAACAGGCGATTTCGAACAAGCGATTCAACGTAACCCTACAGCACCAATTTACAATCCAGATGGTACGTTCTATCAAACTCAGGAATTCAATAACTACAATCCTTTAAGTCGTTTGGCACATCGTATTGAAGAACGTAATCAACAAACCTTTTCTGGAGATGCCCGATTGAAATTTCAAATTATCGATGAATTAAGTGTATCAGCTTTCGGATCTTATGTGCGTGATAATTGGAACGACAGACAATACCGCTCTACACTAGATTGGGATCAGCGTGTAGGTACTGATTATCAAGGTATGGCTTATGCCTATAAACGCAACGATTTAAATTGGACGAAAACTTTTGAAAGTACGATCGACTATAATAAAACATTCAACGAGCTTCATACCGTTACCGGATTATTGGGTTATAGTTATCAGTATTCCACCGGAGAGAACTTCAGTATGAGTAATAACGGTTTTACAACGGATGGATTTTTAGACTGGGACATGAATTCAGGTACTGCCATTCGTAATGATAAATTACCAAGGCCTACCTTGGGTTCGTTTAAAGAAGATAATACCTTAATTGCCTTCTTCGGAAGGGTTAATTACAGCTATGCTGGAAAATACTTTGCTACCGCTATTTTAAGACGTGAAGGATCATCTCGTTTTGGTGCAAATAATAAATGGGGTAACTTCCCGGCTATTTCCGCAGGGTGGACTATTAGCAATGAGGACTTCTTCACCAACAAAGAATTATTTAACGAGTTGAAGCTTAGAGTAGGTTATGGGGTGACAGGTAATCAGGGTATTCCGAATTACCAATCCATTTTGCGCTTAGGAACAGGAGGAGTCTATCCTCAAGATGGTGTATATTATCAAACCTACGGTTTGGCCGCTAATCAAAACCCTGACTTGAAATGGGAGCAAAAAGCAGAAACAAATATAGGGCTTGATTTTGCCATGTTTAATAATCGCCTGACAGGTGCTTTAGATGTGTATCACCGTAATACCAAAGATTTATTGTATGAATACCGTGCTCAACAACCTTCCTATGTACAACCGAGTATATGGTATAATGTAGGAGAGGTAGTCAATAAGGGTATTGAATTGCAATTGTCAGGAAGTCCAATTTCAAATGAAAACTTCCATTGGCAAGTCGATTTTACAGGAAATTACCAAAAGAATATCTTGACTAAGTTATCCAGTGATTTATTCAAAAGCAACTGGTTAGATTTCGGAGGACTTCCTTCCCCAGGTAATTTAGGAAATACGATTCGTTTGGAAGAAGGTGGTGAAGTTGGTAATTTTTATGGGAAACGTTTTGCGGGTTTAGATGATCAGGGAAGATGGTTATTCTATAAAGCAGATGGAACTACAGCTTTGACTGGTGATACCAATGATGGAGATAAAGTTTATCTAGGAAATGGTATTCCGAAGTTTCAAGCTTCATTAGGCAACCGTTTTAGTTATAAAAACTTCGATTTGACGGTATTCTTGAGAGGTAAATTTAAATACAGCATTTTAAATACTTCCGATCTATTTTTTGGTAATCAAAAATGGCTTCCAAATAATGTGTTGTCATCAGCATTTGGTAAACATGCCGATATAAAAGAAGATCCTCAATACTCAGACTATTACCTGGAAAATGGTTCTTTTGTGAAAATCGATAATATTACATTAGGTTATAATTTTAAACCAAAAACAGCTTTAATAAGAAACTTATATGTTTACTTAACGGCACGTAATTTAGCAACAATTACTTCTTATTCAGGAATCGATCCAGAATTGCAAGATACTGGTTTTGATGGAGGTATAGATTCAAGAGGATTCTATCCTAGAACGCAATCTTGGTCTATGGGTTTAAATATTGGTTTTTAAGGAGGAAATTATCATGAAGCTTTATAATATAAATAATATACGAATGGCTACTGTCGGCATGTTGGCAATAGCTTCTTTAAATAGCTGTACAGACTTAAGTGAAAATTTGTACAGTACATTAGAAAAGGATAGGTTCTATAAGAATAAGTTGGAAGTAGAACAAGCCGCTTTGCGCCCTTTCACTCATATGCAGGCTTGGCTTGCGCCAACGGGTAACAATGGTTTTTATTACCATTCAGAACTTGCTGCAGACCAGGTCGCATGGCCTCAAAAAGGCAGACATGGTTATGATGGTGGAGACCATTTTAGAATGCACTACCATACCTGGACCGAGGATGAAAATAGAATGCGTGGTGGATGGGAGCTGATGTGGACAGGTGTTGGATTTATCAATAATGCGATTACGGATATCGAAGCGTTAGTACCAACCGAAATTGGAATGACCGAAGAGGAAATTAAAACCACCGTCTCTCAGTTGAAAGTTTTACGTGCGTATCATTATATCCGATTAATAGACATGTGGGGAAATATTCCGCTGTCCATCGAAATGGTAGATAAACCTGTCAATCCGGAAACAAAAACGCGTAAGGAGATTTTCGATTTTATTAAGCAAGAATTAGAAACTGAAGTGCCTAATTTGCCTGCATTAAATGCAGAGACAGTAGGTAAGGTAAATAAAGCTGCTGGCTATGCTATGTTATCTGAGCTTTATTTAAATGCGCAGAAATGGACTGGAACAGCGATGTGGGATGAATGTATTGCTGCAAGTAATAAAGTCATCTCCGGGGAGGCTGGAGCGGTAGCCGGAGGCCCTAAACTTGCTCCCAATATCAATACAGCTTTTAGTAATACTAATAATGCTCATTCCGAAGGGATATTTCAATTTCAATTCAGTAGAAAAGGAGGATTTACCTTTGATTGGGGAGGTTTCTACATGGGGTATGATTACATGAAAGAAGCGCTTGGTGTAAGTTATGGTGGATGGAACGCATTTGTTGTTATTCCAACAGCATTTGATGCTTATAAGCCGAATGACTTGCGGAGAAAAGAATGGTTTCTTTTCGGTCCGCAATATAAATTTGGAACAACGACTCCAGTGCTAGGTACGGAAGAATACTCTGGAAAGCCTTTAGTATTTGTAAATTCCATTCGTCGGGAAAGTGAAGGGGATAATAGCTCTCAAGGTGGAATGGATAAAGGGGAGGAAAACTCGGGAGCTCGATTCAATAAATATAAATCAGGTCGAACTTCTGATGAAAATTATCAGGAAAATGACTACAATATTTATCGATTGACTGAAATCTATTTTAACAAAGCAGAAGCTATCATGCGTAAGAATGGTGGAACAGCCAATGCGGAGGCATTAGATCTAATCAATCAATCAAAACAACGAGCATTTTCCGCTGCGGATTGGCCTGCTAATCGCTATACCACAGCAACCTTAACATTAGATGAGTTATTAGCCGAGCGTGGAAGAGAATTCATTTTTGAAGGTAAGCGTAGAACAGATTTAATTCGTTTTGGAAAATTCACGTCAACCAGTTGGTGGGATCATCAAGCAACCAATCAAGAGCACCTTGAATTGTTTCCTATCCCTCAAACACAGTTGGCTATCAATCCTAACTTAAAACAAAACCCTGGTTATCAATCAGGCCAATAGTGATTGGAAAACAAATAGCTTGGTCAAATTATTCCAAGCTATTTGTTCAATTGTACACTTAGTAAATAAAAAGCCCTCAATACAATTGTAAAGAGGGCTTTTCGATAACAAAGAGAATTTATCTTAAACGTCAACCGTAGCATCCATAAAGAAATCTTCATTTTTTAGATGAACAATTTCCGTTGCTTTTTCGTAGTTCGTAGATTTTTTAGAAAAGAAGTCATGTTGTGTAGTTTCGGTATTTAATCCGTTCAACACAATTGGATTGACCTGTTTCACTTCAAAAATAGGATCAAAACCTAAATTCATTAAGGCTTTATTTCCATTATAACGCACATATTCTTTTACTTCAGCAGTCAAACCTACCACAGTATATAATTCTTCTGTGTATTTAATTTCATTTTCATAAAGCTCATTCAGTAAATCCAAGAAACGTTGTTTTACTTGTTCTTTATTAGGAAGTTTTGCAAAAACCTCTTGCGCGATTAAGCCTACAAATACACCGTGAATAGACTCATCTGCAATAATCTTTTTAATGATATCCGCAGAAGCGACCATTTGTCCTTGACCACATAACCACAATGGTAAGAAGAAACCAGAATAGAATAAGAAAGATTCTAATAATACAGAAGCAGCCAATGCCATAAACAATTCCTCATTGCTCACATTTTCTTTATCGATTGCACGGTAATAGGAATCAATGGTTGATGCTTTAAATTGTAAGAATTTATTCTGAGATACCCAACCAAAGACATCGTTAATTTCGTTTGTGGTTGAAACTGTTGTAAAAATGGTAGAGTAAGACTTCGCATGAATAGCCTCCATCATACACATATAAGACAATACCGCTTTATTTTGAAGAGAATCGATATGATCGATAATCTTAGGCATACCTGTATGACTTTGTAAGGTGTCAAGCAAGGTTAATCCGCCCAATGCTTTTTTATAGCATTCTTTCATATCCCAAGACAAACCTTTCCAACTATCGATATCTTTCGAAGGAATGTATTCTGTATCAATCCAAAATTGCCTAATATTTTGTTCCCAAAACATCAATGCATAATCATTATCTGGTGTATTCCAGTTTACCGCGGTATATTGTTTACTCATGTTGAAGCTTGTCTGTTGTTAAAGAAGCTGAACTGAGTAAGTTTTACAACTTCATCAATTCAGCTCAAATTGTACTATAATCGTTTCTTATTTATCTAGGATCTTTTCCTCTGCTATGCAGAACAAGAAATACACTCTTCGATTGTTGATTTACGAGTACGCGTATAATACAAGGATTTTAATCCTAATTTATGCGCATAAATGTAATATTTAGCTAAATCGCGTGTAGAATCTTTCGAATTGGTATGTAATATCGTAGATACTCCCTGATCAATATGGCGTTGGATAACAGAGATTAGTTTTAATACTTTCATCTGATCCATATCGTATGCCGATTTAAAATAGAAGTAATTATCATTGGTTAAGTATGGCATAGGATAATAGGTCGTACTATCACCATATTCGCGAACCTCAATGATATCTACAATAGGCATAACCGATGCAGTAGCATTCATGATGTATGAAGTAGACTGGTTTGGAGCAATTGCCAGACGGTAAGCATGATAGATACCATGTTCAGCCACTTGTGCTTTTAAATTATTCCAATCTTCTACGGTAGGAATATGAATATCTCCAAAGAGTTCTTTTACTTTATCTGTTTTAGGGTTGTAATCACGGTTTAGATACATGTCGAAATAGGAACCATCTGCATAAGCTGATTTTTCAAACCCTACAAATGTACGTTGGCGCTCTTTTGCAATTTCCATCGATGCTTCTAATGAATAGTAGTTCATCATCATGAAGAAGGTATTTGCAAAATCTAATGCTTCGGAAGATTCATACATGATGAAGCTTTTTGCTAAGAAACCATGTAGATTCATTGCTCCTAAACCTACAGAATGCAACTCTCTATTCGCTTTTGCAATAGAAGGAACCATTTCTATATCCGTCACATCAGTTACGACGGTTAAGGCACGCATAGCTGTTTTTACAGTTTCTTTTATGCGTTTATTGTCCATTACTGTGGCAATGTTCAATGAACCTAAGTTACAGGATATACCATAGCGAATGGTATCTTCTTTACCGTAAATATTGATGTCAGACACCTCAGAAACCTGCATAATCTCGGTACATAAATTGGAGAATTTAACTCTTCCAATTCCGTTTAGAGCATGTACTCTATTCGTATTTTCTTTGAAGAAAATATAAGGGTATCCAGACTCTTTTTGAGTTTGTGCTATTTTCACCAATAAATGGCGCGCATTGATTTTCTTTTTCTTAACGTTAGGATTGCTGATTAATTCATCATACATTAAATCCATATCCATCTCATCCAAGAATTGACCATACTCTTGCATTACCGTATGTGGGTAAATCAAATAACATGGTTCATCTTTTTCGGCTAATTCCATGAATTTGTCTGGAACGATAATTCCAATGGATAAGGATTTAATACGAACTTTCTCGTCAGCATTAATCTTTTTACAATCCAAAAATTCCTCTATATCGGAGTGGAATATGTTCAAATAAACAGCTCCGGCTCCAGGGCGTTGTCCCAATTGATTCGCATAGGAGAACGTATCTTCCATGATTTTCATGATCGGCAACACACCACCTGCACGTCCATCTACACCTTTGATAGCTTCTCCACGAGCACGGATTTTTGAAATATTGAAAGAAACACCTCCACCGATAGAAGATAATTTCATCGCTGAATCTACAGCGTATCCAATACCATTTAAGTTATCACCAATCTCATCTAAGAAACAAGAAACCAATTCCCCAGAACGTTTCTTGCCTGCATTTAAGAAGGTAGGCGTAGCTGGTTGATATTCTTGGTTGATCATGATTTCAGCATACTCGATCGCTTTTTGTACACCTTCTTCTCTTGCTAAGAATAAAGATACCGCAACAACACGGTCCTCGTAACGCTCTAAAAATTTCTCGCCAGAGTCATCTCTTAATGCATAGCTTTGAAAAAATTTGAAAGCTGCCATAAACGATTGAAAGCGAAATTTCTTTGCGTAAACATAGTTGTATACTTCTTCCATCTGCTCAAACGTAAACCATTGATAGAAATTGATGTAATAGTTGTTTTCTACCAAATAGTCAACTTTCTCTTTCAATGTATAAAAGAATACGGTATTCTTATTTACATATTCAAGAAAGTAGGCGCGTACAGCTTCTTTATCTTTATGTAAGCTATACTCGTCATCATGTTTGATCATGATTTCGTTGTTAAGCAATATCCAGCTTTTCGCTACCTCGTTTGCGATCATAGTATTGATTTTTGATGATGTCAATAAATAAGTTTATATCTTCCATTGTTCCTGACAATTCGAATTTCAACGCAAATGGAATAGCGTATTCTTCTACGATTTTATCAGCCGCAATGGCATAATTTCTACCCCAATTACGATTCCCACTGGAGCTCACTGAATAAATCAATTGGCTTTGAGTAGCTAATAATTGTTGTGTTTTTTCTGGAACTTTACCAAAATTGGTGGTATATGTCACCAAGTGGCCTGGTTCAGTGATGTTCATGCCTTCCTCGATGCGAGTGGCAGTCCATCCTGTTATCTGGATCACTTTATTGATAAAGCGTTCCACATTTCCAGTTCTTGAGTCGTAATATAAGTTAATCATTTGGCTAAGTAGATTAGGTGATTAATTATAAAGCGATTTGATCTAATTCTTCAGGTTTAAATCCGATAATACGATTTTTAATTTCTTCCTCTTCCAATACAATAACGGTAGGAACAGTACGAACTTTAAATTTAACAGCTAATTCCGGCTCATCAAATGGATTAATAGTTTCATAGGCTAACCCTTTGTTGTCAAGGTATGCCGATACTTGTGCGCATGGCGCACAGTCATTTTTTTCGAATTTAATGATTCTTGCCATGATATGTTAAGATTTTAAAGAATAACACTTATTTTGCGGTACCCCTTAGTAATTAAAAAAACGTTTGAATTGAGAAGGCTATTTTCTCAAGTAGAACAAATATCCCATAATTTCTTCCCGAGTGCTAATGATACTTTTCCACATCGAATGTTAGAATCGGGTTAAAACCCATCAGGAAACAACTGTAGTTTGATAAGCTATTGTTTTTCAGTCAGGTAAGGATGTGGATAACTTTGACATCCTGATTTATTAGTCCATTTGGCATCGTAAAAGCTTCGTTTTTTAATTGTCAAAATAGCTGATTTTTTTTGCGAAATCACAGCAAATTTTGTATATAAAAAGAACATTTGATTTTTTGAATAAAATTAAATATTTGTTCAAATGATTCCCCATCATTTCAAATGGAATAACTCCTCTCAATGTTAATTTCAACTTCTAACTTACAAACAGTTCGCGATAAAAATGTAATGCTTTTATTTCCACGTTGCTTTAAACCTTAGTTAGAAAATGGTAGGATTTGAAAGGAATCTCCTGTGGAGGTTGTTCGGTCTTTTTCAGTTCATATCCGTCTAATTTCCGATGAAGATTCGAAGGAGATCCGTCTGAGAACTATTGAAATAGTTTACAAAATCACACAATTTGAGATTGTATAATTCCAAGAGATGAAATAAATTTATATAAAATTAAACCCGACTAGATATGGAAAGCAAAAAGGAATTTCACAAAATTATAGAGAAAAATAACGAGTACATTTCAAGGTTACATGGCATTGTTAAAAATACCATTGATGAGGAAGAATTGCTGATAGATAAGTTAATAAATCCTGGTAAAGAGGTATTGACTCAGGGACAAAAAGTATCGGATAAAGTGGCGAGATTTGGTGGCAGTTGGACATTTATTTTGGTTTTTGGTACCCTGTTAGTTGTTTGGATTATTTATAATAGCTTAGTCCCTACGAAAGATCAATTTGATCCATTCCCTTTTATTTTAATGAATTTGCTGCTTTCTTGCATTGCTGCAATACAAGCTCCGGTAATTATGATGAGTCAAAACAGGCAAGAAGAAAAAGACAGGAAGAGAAATGAAAACGACTATATGATTAATTTAAAAGCAGAACTTGAAATTAGAAGTCTGCATCAAAAATTGGATATCTTATTAGAAGAGCAAATTAAAGGGGTGTTTGATTCTCAAGAAGCTCAATTTCAATTGATAAAAACATTGAGCCATAAAATAGAGGCACTTGAAAAATCCATTCATTTTAAGAATTCATAAGATCTAACAGAAGGGATTGGGTTGGAATGGTTTTTATTTTTATGCTTAACATAAATGCATAAAATGACGAGGTTTTTAGGTCATTTTATGCATTTTAAGAATTTCTTAGTCAGGTTTTACCTGTACAGACCAACCATAATTTCCCCAATTCAAATTAATTTTTCCAGATTTTTCTGCATTAATTTTCAATCGTTCGGAATTTGTTCCATCAGATTTATTATTCACTTCTAGGGTTAATACATCGGCAGTTTCATCAAATTTAGCACCCCATTGCTCCCAATTTTTATTGAAAATGACGGTCGTTTTATCCTTGCCAGGAATGGTGTTTAAACCATATTTACCTGCAGCTAATTTCTTGCCGTTTATGGTAACATCCTTGTCAAATGAGACCGTCGTAGTTTCATTAGCACCGGTCCTCCAGCGTTGTCCAAATGTAGCTAAATCTGTTCCAATACTTCTTCCTTTTAACGAAGGACTTCCGTATTTGATGTTTATTTGAACCCCATCACTTGTTTTAACCATGGAACTATCGGCAGGACTTGCTTTTGGGGCTTTTAATTTAATCTGCGAAAATGCAGAACCTATTGTGCACATAAACACAATCATTAATGTTATAGCTTTCATATATACCTCCTTATTAATTGGTAATCATATAGATAACCTTAATTTTTTTATTTTGTTGTATAAATTTTATATTATTTTTTAATTCAAGTTTATTGTTGGCGATTTAGGTACATGGAAACATTTTTTTTAAGAAAACATTATATTCTGTTTACACTCATTTACAATATTCCTTGGTATCATTGTATGATAAATTTTCACTACCATGGAAAGAAAAAAATTCATTAAAACCCTATCCTTATTTGCTTTTTCAGGGACAGCAATTTTTAACTCATGTCAAAAATCTTCTGGAAATTCTTTGGAAGAGGAAATGGAGGAGGTTGTTTTAGATGGAAGTTGTACTGTAACGCCATCCGAGACAGCAGGCCCATTTCCTACCAAAACCCCAGCATCTTATATTCGATCCGATATTAGGAAGGGAGATAATATAGGGGTAGATATGATGGCATTACTTACTATACAGAATGTGAATGCAAATTGTGCGGGTCTGAAAGGAGCTGTAGTAGATATATGGCATTGTGATGTGGATGGCAACTATTCCCAATATGGAGGAACTCAAATGCAGCAAAATAATTTGCAAGAAGTGAATTGGTATAGGGGAAGGCAAATTTCAGATGTTAATGGATTGGTGAAATTTCAAACTATTTTTCCAGGATGGTACCAAGGTAGGTCAACTCATATTCATGTTCATATTTATGATGAAACTGGAAAATCATTGTTGATTACTCAAATTGCTTTTCAAGATAGCTTGTCCATGGAGGTGAACCGTAATGGATCCAAATACGGATATAAAAAGGGAGTTTCCGGTTATACCACAAATAGCAGGGACGGTATTTTTTCAGATGGAGTAAGTAAAGAAATGTCTGTTATTACAGGTTCTTTAGAGGAGGGTTTTGAACTTAAAATTAATCTTAAGGTTAAAGCCTAATAAAAAAGGAACAACGAGGATGAAGGATACTAGAATCTTTATAGCAGATCGTCGTTTGGAGAACAGAAATGATGATGCTATCATTAGATCTACTGTCAATTTCTATGATGGAGAGATTGATTCAAGTTCCATCAATGGAACAATCCATCAAATTAATGAATGTGTTATTTTTTCTTCCCAACAAGTAGCGTTTACCATACCTGAAAATACGTTTCATATTATTCTTCCTTTACAGGCTGATTTAGCTATATCTATTTTTAATACGAGATTGAAAGTGGCAATTGGAGAGTTGCTTATAGTCTCTTCTGACTCTCTTGAGGAAATGTATGTTGAAAACCTCGATGAGAACTCCTCGGAAGCTCAATTTATACAGGTCGTTATTGATAATAATACGGTTTCCCGAAAAGTGTACAAATTGCAAATGCCTGAACTTTTGAAGGCAAATAGAAATTGCCTACACGTTATTGCGGAGCATGTCTTAGAATCGAATGTTGTATTATCAATTGGAGCATTTATAGGAAGGGAAGAAAATGAGTGGAAAAGATCTTTTAACAGCTCAGAAGCCATCGCTATGGTGTTGGATGGATGTTTTGAACTTTCTGGTAGATTATTATATCAATTCGATGTAATGGATTTAGGTGATTTGAAGGAGGTTGATTTGGAATGTCTTTCTTCGCAAGGAATTCTATTTTTTATTGAGTTGTAACAAAATGTTAAAGAAATAACCCTAAAAGAGCAACGGCCAGCAAAATTACCGGCCGTTACTTCAACTATTATTTGGAGGGTTAGTTCCTTTTAAACCAGATATTCAAACAATGTCTGGTCTTTATTGATTTCGATGTAATCAAATTTGTACGCTTTCAATCGTTCTATAAATGAAATATAGTCATTTGGATTGTTTAATTCAATACCTATTAATGCTGGACCTCGTTCTCTTTCTGTTTTTTTAATGTATTCAAATCGAGTAATATCATCTTTAGGACCTAAAACTTCGGTTACTAATAAACGAAGTGCACCAGGTCTTTGAGGGAATCGAACGATAAAATAATGTTTAAAGCCTTCGTATAATAAAGACATTTCTTTGATCTCACTCATGCGATCGATGTCATTATTTCCTCCGGAAACAATACAAACTATTTTCTTGCCTTTTATTTCTTCTTTATGAAATTCCAACGCGGCAATAGATAAGGCACCTGCAGGTTCGGCTACAATCGCATCTTTATTGTATAATTCTAAGATAGTGGTACAGATTTTACCTTCTGGAATAGATTTTACACTGCTGAGTAGTTGAGAACTGATATCGTAATTTAATTTTCCAATTTTCTTCACGGCTGCTCCATCGACAAATTTATTGATGTGCTCCAACTCAATTGGTCCATTATTTTCAATTGCTGCTTGCATGGAAGGTGCACCTTCGGGTTCTACGCCATAGCATTTTACCTGAGGAGCTACTTTACTCAGGTGAAAAGAAATACCCGAGGATAGACCGCCTCCTCCAATAGGAATAAATATCGCATCTACATCGGGAAGATCTTCTAATATCTCCACGGCAACAGTACCTTGCCCTTCAATGATTTTTAAATCATCAAAAGGAGGAATGAAGGTCATTTGATGCTCAGAAGCATATGCTATAGCTGCTTTTTGACAATCATCAAAGGTATCACCTGTCAATACAATTTCGATATTTCCATTTCCCCACATTTCTGTTTGGGTAATCTTTTGGCGTGGGGTAGGACCAGGCATAAAAATAACCCCTTTGATGTTTAGTTTTTTACAAGATAAGGCAACGCCTTGTGCATGGTTGCCCGCACTCGCACAAACTACCCCATGGGATAATTCTTCAGCAGATAGACTGCTTATTTTATTATAAGCTCCACGTAGTTTATAGGATCGTACTACTTGTAAATCTTCTCTCTTCAGATAGATTTCCGCGCCATACTTTTCCGAAAGATGTAAGTTGTACTGTAATGGTGTACGTGTAACCACATCTTTTATTCTATCTTTTGCTTGTATAGAGTCTATGTTTAATGTAGTTAGATCTAAGCTCATGCTATTTATTCGATTTGATAGGTAGGTTTAAAGGCTGTATTGCTACAGCCTTTATTTTAATTATTTCTGACTAGGATTAATAAATCTTCATCGACGATTTCTTTTTTGGCATCCGCTAACACTAAAAACCTTTGATAACAATCAGCTAAGGAATCCTTGTCCAAATGATATCCCAAACGTTCTAAATGATGTTTTAAAGCATGACGACCAGATCTTGCTGTCAAAATGATATCAGCTTCTTCTAAACCAACATCTTCTGGTCTGATGATTTCATAGTTTTCACGATGTTTTAAAAATCCATCCTGATGTATTCCAGAACTATGAGCAAAGGCGTTACGACCAACAATAGCTTTGTTTGGCTGAACTGGCATATTCATCATGTCGCTCACTTTGCGAGAAATATACGTGAACATTTTACTGTCAATATTGGATGTTAAACCACCAAATACTTGATTATGCACCTTTAAGATCATGGCAACCTCTTCCAAGGAAGTGTTTCCTGCACGCTCACCGATACCATTGATGGTACATTCTACTTGTCTAGCACCGTTTTGAATAGCTGCAATAGAGTTTGCGGTAGCTAATCCTAAGTCATTATGGCAATGTGCTGAGATAATGGCTTGATCAATATTGCTTACATGCTCTGTTAGGTATTTTATTTTAGAGCCATATTGATCAGGTAGACAGTATCCATTGGTGTCGGGAATATTGACCACAGTCGCACCAGCAGCAATAACAGCTTCCACCATTTGAGCTAGAAATGCTAAATCGGCACGGCCAGCATCTTCCGCATAAAATTCCACATCTTCTACGTAAGATTTAGCATGTTTTACAGCTTGAACGGCACGTTCTAATATTTCTTCACGAGTACTGTTGAACTTATATTTAATATGCATATCCGAAGATCCAATACCGGTATGGATACGTGGTCTTTTGGCATATTTTAGGGCTTCTGCAGCAACATCTATATCATTTTTATTCGCTCTGGTTAGTGCACAGATGATAACATCATTAACAGCTTTGGATAGCTCGACAACAGATTGAAAATCGCCAGGACTAGATACAGGAAATCCTGCTTCGATAATATCTACTCCTAAACGTTCCAAATCTTTGGCTATTTCGACTTTCTCAGGGGTCGTCAATTGACAACCTGGTACTTGCTCACCATCACGTAAAGTCGTGTCGAAAATATATAAGTGATTAGGATCGTGTAACATACTTTTACCGTTTATGTTTATACCTTGATTAATTCTTTTTTAAATACTCCAATACTTTGGCACCCATTTCTTCTGTACCTAAGATGTTTTCAGATGCTGTTTCCGCATTTGCAATATCTCCAGTTCTCCAACCAGCCTTCAATGTTTCTGCTACGGCATTGGTTACTGCTTTAGCTTCTTCTTGCAAACCAAAAGCAATATCTAACATTAAAGCAGCAGATAAAATGGAAGCTAATGGGTTGGCTTTATTTTGACCTGCGATATCATGTGCTGAACCATGGATAGGTTCGAAAAATCCTGTTCCATCTCCAATGGATGCTGAAGCTAACATGCCCATAGAGCCTGCGATTTGAGAGGCCTCATCGGTTAGAATATCTCCAAATAAATTAGCCGTCAAAACCACATCAAATTTCTTAGGGTTTTTAACTAGTTGCATCGCTGCATTATCGATAAACATGTGTTCTGTTTCCACATCTGTATATTCTTTAGCAAGCTCTTGAACTACTTCTCTCCATAGTCTGGATGTTTCTAATACATTCGCTTTGTCTACAGAGCAAAGCTTTTTACCGCGAGTTCTGGCAGCATCAAATGCTTTGCGTGCAATACGTTCAACTTCGTATCGGTGATAATTCATCAAGTCTGAAGCGAAGGTATTGTCCTCATTTCTTTTCTTCTCTCCAAAATAAACATCACCTGTCAATTCTCTGAAGAATAGAATATCTGTACCTTTCAATACTTCAGGCTTTAAACTTGAAGCATCTAACAATTCATCAAATAAAAGGATAGGACGTAGGTTTGCATATAAACCTAGTTCTTTACGGATTTTTAATAAACCTTGTTCAGGACGAACTTTTGCAGATGGGTCATTATCATATTTAGCATGTCCAATGGCTCCAAACAATATGGCATCGGCAGCTTTAGCTTTCGCTAGGGTTTCATCAGGTAATGGGTTTCCAGTAGCTTCTATTGCAGTATGACCCATAATGGCCTCATCAAAAGTAAATTCATGACCATAAAGGTTTGCAATATGTTGTAGTACTTGTTTACCCCAAGTGGTAACTTCTTGTCCAATTCCATCTCCTGGAATAATAAGAATGTTTTTTTTCATAAATTATAAAACGTTTTCTACTATATTTTCTTGGGCAACTACTTCGCCTCTTTCTAATCTAATTCTATGCGTCAAGTTACTAGGTAACTGACTTTCATAATGACCTACATAAATGAGGGTTTTACCAAATTGGCTTAACTCATCCAATACATCATTGAAATATTGTGCCTGCTGGTTGTCTAGACCTTGACAGGGCTCATCCAACACTAAGAGTACTGGGTTTTTAATAATACATCTCGCCAACATTGCCAACCGTTGTTTGCCAAGAGGTAAGGTGTGTAAAAGTTGATTTTTAAAAGGAGTTAATTCGAAGAATTCCAATAATTCTTCTATTTGTTTTTTCTCTTGAAATTTTACGTCAATAAACCAGCCTATGCTATCGTAAAAACCCGAAGCAATGGTATGCCATACGGTAGCGTTTTGATCAAAATACCAGTGCATTTCAGGAGATATCATGCCTATCTTTTCTTTGATATCCCAAATACTTTCTCCTGATCCCCTCTTATTTCCAAATAATTCAATATCTAAACCATAGGATTGGGGATGATCGCCATTTAGGATACTCAATAAGGTAGATTTTCCAGAACCATTCGGCCCTTGCAATAGCCAGCGTTCGCCGACTTTGATATCCCATGATACCTGTTTTAAGACTTGTTTTTCATCATAATGAATGATGATGTCTTTTAATCTGGCAACATACTCAAAGGAGCTGTTTGGAGCTGTCTTTAAAAAAGAAGGAAGTTCTTTACGTTCACGTGGACTATCTTGAGTCAGTTCATCGAACGTAGATACTATTTCCAATTTCCCATCCACAAGATGAGCGAATCTGTTGATAGAATCTGGATATTGTGAATCATTAGAGATTAATATCAATTGTACTCCTTCATCGACTAATTCATCCAACCAAGAATTTAATACATGTCTAGAAGCTTTGTCTAAACCTGTATATGGCTCATCAATGATTAATAATTGTGGTTTTAACCAAAGACCTTTTAATAATTGTAATTTTTTATGTTCCCCACTAGACAATTCAATCAATTGAGATGACATTAACTCCGAAAAGCCAAAGGAATGTATTTTAGGTAATAAGGATTCCCATTGCAAATTTTCCTTTTCAGCATAATGTTGAAGTTCTGCCTGAACTGTTAAGGTATCATGACCTTGATGCTTATTATATCGTTGTTGGTAGTAAAAATTACGATCTCCTTCCAAATTAGTAAACTGGTACCAATTGGAAATGTAGATGGTCTTAGCACTTAATGGGATGTTGTTATCGTAGTTTATATTAACCAAAGCATTGTTGGATATTAAGCCAGCCAATGCTTTGGCTAAGGTAGTTTTCCCAGATCCGCTTGCTCCTCCAAGCAAATACTGCTCTCCAGGAAATATTGTCCATGACAAATCCTGCAATACTGATTTTCCAGCATAGGCAATAGATAAGTTTTCAATATGGACAAAAGGTTTCATTATCGTTGTTGTTCGAAGGCTTCAATTTCTGATGTATGACTCAAAATAAAATCAATATCATCGTAACCATTAATCAAACAAGATTTTTTATAAGGATTGATTTCAAACTCGTAAGTATCCCCAGTTGCGACAATCGTAATGGTTTGTGCTTCTAAATCTACCGCAAGCTCTGCTTCAGGGTTAGCAAATATTTGATCAAATATTTTTTCTAAGAACTCTTCAGATACAGTGATAGGAAGTACTCCATTATTCAAAGCGTTGCCTTTGAAAATATCTGCAAAGAATGAGCTTACTACTACATCAAATCCATAATCTTGAATAGCCCATGCTGCATGTTCACGAGAGGAACCACAACCAAAGTTTTTTCCTGCTACCAAAATTTTACCATGATAGGTAGGGTCGTTCATGACGAAGTCTGCCTTAGGTTGATCATTGGCATCGAAACGCCAATCACGGAATAAATTATTTCCGAAACCCTCTCTTGTGGTCGCTTTTAAGAAGCGAGCAGGGATGATTTGATCGGTATCTATGTTTTCTATCGGTAGAGGAACTACGCGAGAGCTAAGTTGTTCAAATTTCTTCATAATCTCTTATTACACCAATTCTCTGACATCTACAATTTTTCCAGTTACTGCTGCTGCTGCTGCGGTAAGCGGACTCACTAACATGGTTCTTGCATTAGGACCTTGTCTACCTTCAAAATTTCTATTGGATGTAGAAATACAATATTTTCCAGCAGGAATTTTATCTTCATTCATTCCTAAGCAAGCAGAACATCCTGGCTCACGAAGCATAAAGCCAGCCTCTTCGAATATTTTATCAATACCCTCCAATTTAGCTTGCGCTTCTACTTGTTTAGATCCAGGTACAATCCATACCTCCACATTATCCGCTTTATGTTTTCCTTGAACAAAAGCAGCTACCTGACGTAAGTCTTCGATTCTCGAATTGGTACAACTTCCTATAAAAACATAATCAACAGGTTTACCAATGACTTGCTCGCCATCTTGAAAGCCCATGTAATCTAAAGCTTTTTGATAAGAAGGTTTTTCTGAATCCGGTTGTGAAGATGTGGTTGGAATTTGTTCGGTTACGCCAATACCCATACCCGGATTAGTACCATAGGTAATCATCGGTTGGATATCTGCTGCATCGTAAGTTAATACGGCGTCAAATTGCGCATCTTCATCAGAGTATAAAGTTTTCCAATAAGCAAGAGATTTATCCCATTCCTCACCTTTAGGAGCAAACTCACGTCCTTTCACATAATCGAAAGTAGTTTGATCTGGAGCAATTAATCCTCCACGAGCACCCATTTCTATACTCATATTACAGATGGTCATACGACCTTCCATACTCAATGAACGAATAGCAGATCCTGCATATTCTACGAAATATCCAGTGCCGCCTGCCGCTGAGATTTTAGAAATAATGTAAAGAATGATGTCTTTAGCTCCTACACCTTTACCTAATTCACCGTTGACTTCAATTTTCATGGTCTTCGGTTTTTGTTGTAGCAAACATTGCGTAGCAAATACTTGCTCCACTTGAGAGGTTCCTATACCAAAAGCGATAGCACCAAAAGCACCATGCGTAGAAGTATGGCTATCACCACATACCATAGTCTTTCCTGGAAGCGTAATGCCTAGTTCTGGACCGATAACATGCACTATTCCCTGGTAAGGATGTCCCAAACCATACAATTCGATACCAAACTCTTTACAGTTTTTGGTCAGCATGTCTACTTGGTAGCGTGAAAGTTCTTCTTTGATTGGTAAGTGCTGATTTAATGTGGGAACATTGTGGTCAGCGGTAGCCACTGTTTGGTTAGGGCGGAAAACAGGCAATCCTCTTTTTCTTAATCCATCAAAAGCCTGTGGAGATGTCACCTCGTGAATCAAATGGGTATCGATATATAACATATCCGGAAAACCCTCTTGACGCTTGACGACGTGTGCATCCCAAATTTTTTCAACTAATGTTTTTCCCATATCTCTCGTATTCTGTAGTTTTTTTAATATGATATGGGGTAAAATATGATAATGATAATTTTACCCCAAGAATTACTATCTAATTTATGAAAAATTAAATAATAATTAAATAGTTTTAATAGCTTTCATAGCTGTCATCGCTTTACGCAATTTAACACCTACGATTTCTACTGGATGGTTACGAAGTACTTCATTTATTTGCACCAAGGTAATGTTATCAACAGCAGCATCTTTACCTTCGTTAAAGTTTTTACCTACCACATCAGTGTCAACTTTCTTCATGAAATCTGCTAACAAAGGCTTACATGCTTGATCAAATAAGTAACAACCGTATTCAGCAGTATCAGAAATCACACGATTCATTTCGAATAATTTCTTACGAGCAATGGTGTTAGCAATCAATGGAGTCTCGTGCAATGATTCATAATAAGCAGATTCTGGTTTAATACCAGCTTCAACCATAGTTTCGAAAGCCAATTCCACACCAGCTCTTACGAATGCAACCATTAATAAGTAGTTGTCAAAATATTCTTGCTCTGCAATTTTAACATCGCCTGCTGGCGTTTTTTCAAAAGCTGTTTCTCCTGTTTCTGCGCGCCATTTCAAAAGATTAGCATCACCATTTGCCCAATCTTCCATCATTGTTTTACTGAATTCACCAGACATGATATCATCTTGGTGTTTTTGGAATAATGGACGCATGATATCTTTTAACTCTTCAGATAATTGGAAAGCCTTCACTTTAGCTGGATTGCTTAAGCGATCTAACATACCACTTACTCCTCCATGTTTCAAGGCTTCGGTAATTACCTCTACACCGTATTGAACTAATTTAGAAGCATATCCAGCATCAATTCCTTTTTCTACCATTTTATCAAATGAAAGAATGGAACCTGTTTGTAACAAACCACAAAGAATAGTTTGCTCACCCATTAAATCTGATTTTACTTCCGCTACGAATGAAGACTTCAATACACCAGCTTTATGACCACCAGTACCTACACAGTATGCTTTTGCTTCTGCCCATCCTTTTCCTTGAGGATCATTTTCAGGGTGTACTGCAATTAAAGTAGGAACACCAAAGCCCCTTAAATATTCAGCACGAACTTCAGAACCTGGACATTTTGGAGCAACCATGATTACCGTAATGTCTTTACGAATTTGCATACCTTCTTCCACAATATTGAAACCATGAGAGTAGGATAGTGTAGCACCGTCTTTCATCAATGGCATTACTGCATTGATTACAGAAGTATGTTGTTTATCTGGAGTTAAGTTGATTACTAAATCGGCAGATGGAATTAATTCATCATAAGTACCTACGGTGAAGTTGTTATCCGTAGCGTTTTTCCAAGAATCTCTTTTTTGTTCAATAGCTTCTTTACGCAAAGCGTAAGATACATCTAAGCCGCTATCTCTTAAGTTTAATCCTTGATTTAATCCTTGAGCGCCAGCACCTACGATTACGATTTTTTTACCTTTTAGAGCATTTACGCCATCAGCAAATTCTGCTGAATCCATAAATTCTGCTACTCCCAATTGGTTTAGTTGTTCTCTAAGAGGTAATGTGTTGAAATAATTTGCCATTGTAATACTGTTTAAAATATTTTTTCCGTTTAGATTTTTATTTATTGATTGTTGATTATGCGTTTTTGTGCGATTGCGTAGCCAAAGTGAACATTGTCATGTCCAGCTGTGGTGACAATAACATCCTCGAAGCTTTGTAATACACTGCCATAAGTTGCCGTGTCATAAGGAGCAATAGTTTGGAAAAGACCTGCTTCATAGTCTTTTTCAATTTGCGAAATACTGCTAATAGCCAAAGCCTTTAATTCCTCTACTTCTTCTAGAGAAACGACATAAGTTGGTTTAGTACCTTTGGCATATGCTGAAACATATTTTATGGTATCTGCATTTTTCCAAATACCGGTACGTACATAGCATAGGGTTTGGGTACTCACGACGATATGTCCAAAGTTCCAGATGATATTATTATTGAAACCAGAAGGAATATGATTCAATTGATCGATGGTTAATCCATCAATCAATTGAATAAAAGCTTTTCTACTATCGATTATAAATTTAAATACGCTGTTCATTGGAATGTTTTATTCGAATTCTTTGTAAAAATTACATGGTGAAGACCTTATCCTGTTGATCTAAGAATTCATTTTCTACGATCTCAGGTGCTGGTTCTTCTTTTTCGAATTGTTTTAATTTAGTATGAAATCCTGCACTATCTTTGATGATAGCAATACGTGCCCCTCTCACAAATTCAATTAGGCTATATTTACCTAATTCAGCAGTAAGCCTATCGATTTCTTCGCGGTGACCTGCAGTTTCAAAAACGATATAATCATTTCTGATCACAACGACATTGGCTCCATATTGACGTAATAAACGCTCCACATAAGCTTTTTCAGCGATCACATCCGCTGGCACTTTATACAAAGCTTGTTCCTGCCAAATTAACTCATCGTTTGTATTGTAATAAGCTTTTAGAACCTCTACTTGCTTTTCAATTTGACGACAAAGTTTTCTTACCACCTCTTCAGACTCCGTAATTAAAATAGTGAATCGGTGAATTCCTTCTACTTCAGAAGGGGATGTGTTTAAACTTTCTATATTAATTTTGCGTCGTGAAAAAATCCCTGATATACGGCCAATCATCCCGATGGAATTTTCGGTATATAAGGTGATGGTATATTCTTGTTTTTCCATGTTATTTCAATCTTATTTCAGAAACAGATGTTCCTTGTGCAACCATAGGGAATACATTGTTTTCTTTGCCCACCATCACTTCCAATAAGTAAGCTCCATCGTGGTCAAGCATTGTTTTTAATGCATCTTTTAAATCTTTACGTTCGGAAATTTTATTTCCATCGATATAATATCCTTTGGCTACAGCGACAAAGTCAGGGCTGGTAATGTTGACAAATGAATAGCGTTTATCGTGGAATAATTGTTGCCATTGGCGAACCATTCCTAAGAACTCATTATTCAAAATCAAGATCTTTACCTTAGCACCAAATTGCATGATCGTTCCTAATTCCTGAATGGTCATTTGGATACCTCCATCACCGATTATCGCTACCACATCACGATCAGGAGCTCCATACCAAGCGCCAATTGCTGCTGGTAATCCAAAGCCCATGGTACCTAAACCACCAGAGGTTACACTGGATTTAGAACTGTTGAATTTTGCATAGCGGCAAGCGACCATTTGATGTTGACCAACATCCGTTACAATGATTGCATCACCTCCTGAAAGTTCATTCAATACTTTGATGACTTCACCCATTGTCATGATATCTGTACTTGGGTTAAGTTCCTCTTGAATGACTTCTTTAATCTCCTCTTGCTCTAAATCACGGAATTTTTGAACCCATGCCGTATGATCATTTTTCTCCAATAAAGCAGTTAATAAAGGAAGTGTTTCTTTACAGTCTCCCCATACAGGAACTGTGGTTTTTACATTTTTATCTATTTCTGCAGGATCAATATCCAAATGAATCACCTTCGCTTGTTTCGCATATTTATCCAAACGACCAGTTACACGGTCATCAAAACGCATACCTACCGCTATTAATACATCACATTCATTGGTCATTACGTTAGGGGCATAATTACCATGCATACCCAACATACCCACATGCAAAGGATGATCGGTTTCCAAAGCACTTAATCCCATAACGGTACTTGCAGCTGGAAAGCCTCCTTTTTCAATGAAGTTCTTAAAGTCTTGCTCTGCTCTACCTAAAATAATTCCCTGTCCAAATAATACAAATGGTTTTTTCGCTTCGTTAATTACTTTCGCAGCTTCTTCCACATATTCCTTACGAACAATAGGACTAGGGCGGTAACTACGTACATGGTTACAAGGTTCGTATCCTTCGTATTCGAATAATTGCATTTGTGCATTCTTCGTAATATCGATTAATACCGGACCTGGTCTACCCGTTTTTGCAATATAAAATGCCTTCGCTAATACACTAGGAATTTCTGTTGCATCAGTCACCTGATAATTCCATTTGGTGACTGGGGTAGTTATGTTAATTACATCAGTTTCTTGAAAAGCATCTGTACCTAAAAGGGAAGCAAAGACTTGCCCTGTGACACAGACAATCGGGTTACTATCGA
The DNA here is from genome assembly GCA_036781025.1 of Sphingobacterium sp. Lineage (GTDB taxonomy): Bacteria > Bacteroidota > Bacteroidia > Sphingobacteriales > Sphingobacteriaceae > Sphingobacterium. The sequence goes on from DAIQBS010000003.1 coordinate 40,278, forward strand.
TCATAGCATCTGCTAATCCAGTGACCAGGTTTGTAGCACCAGGACCTGAAGTTGCAAAAGCTACACCTACACGACCGGAGGTACGCGCATAACCCTGTGCAGCATGAATTCCACCTTGCTCATGACGGACCAGAATATGCTTCAGCTGATCATTGTAATCATACAATGCATCATAAATCGGCATAATAGCCCCTCCAGGATACCCAAAGATGGTATCCACTCCCTCGTGGATCAAAGCTTCTAATACAGCTTGGGAACCCGAAATTTGGGTTTTGGCAGCTATGGTTTTTGGTTCCATAGTTTCCGTTGTTTCAAGTGTACTCATTTTTTAGTATTTAGTATAAAGTATTTAGTATTTAGACCTATGGCTTGAATACTATTCTTTTGTTTACTGTTAATTTTTAATATTAAATTGAACCTTTTCAGCGTTATATTTAGAGTTAGTATCTAACTACTAAATACTAACATCTAATTACTATTAAAGATCCGTCACACATCCTTGTGAAGCATTGGCAACGGTTTTTGCGTATTTATACAAAACACCTTTGGTTACTTTCAAGGCTGGTTGTGTCCAGGATGATTTACGACTAGCGATTTCTTCATCTGAAATTTTTAAGTTGATGCTGTTGTTTACAGCGTCAATTTCGATGATGTCATCATCTTGAACAAGTCCGATCAATCCTCCTTCAAATGCTTCCGGAGTGATGTGACCTACGACGAAACCGTGGGTGCCACCAGAAAAACGACCATCAGTGATTAATGCAACAGAGCTTCCTAAACCTGCACCTATGATTAAAGACGTTGGTTTAAGCATTTCAGGCATACCTGGCGCTCCTTTAGGACCTTCGTTCTTGATAACAACGACATCACCTTTCTTAATTCTTCCAGTTTCCAATCCTTTTACCAAATCTTGTTCTCCATCGAATACACGTGCTGGACCAACAAATTTCTCTCCTTCTTTTCCAGATATTTTCGCAACAGAACCTTGTTCTGCTAAGTTTCCGTATAATATCTGCAAATGTCCTGTCGCTTTGATTGGTTTATCCAAAGGTTGAATAATCGCTTGGTTGTATTCCATGATGGATTTTACTCCAGCTAAGTTTTCTGCTACGGTTTGTCCGGTTACAGTTAAACAGTCTCCATGTAATAAACCTTCATCCAATAAATACTTCAATACCGCTGGAATACCTCCATATTGATGTAGATCTTGCATCAAGAATTTTCCAGAAGGTTTAAAGTCTGCTAATACTGGTGTTTCATCAGACATGCGTTGGAAATCATCTGGTGAAATATCCACACCTACTGATTTGCCCATCGCGATAAAATGCAATACCGCATTGGTAGAACCTCCTAGGATAACAATTGCTCTCATGGCATTTTCAAATGCTTTGCGAGTCATGATATCCGAAGGTTTGATATCTTTTTCTAATAATATTTTGATGTATTTACCAACCTCTAAACATTCTTGTTTCTTTTCTTCTGAAGTCGCTGGATTGGAAGAGGAGTAAGGTAAGCTCATACCCATAGCTTCAATCGCTGAAGCCATCGTGTTTGCAGTATACATACCGCCACAAGCACCCGCTCCAGGACAGGTATGACGAATAACGCCATCGTAATCCTCATCAGAAATCGTACCTGCTATTTTCTTTCCTAAAGCTTCAAATGCAGAAACAATGTTTAATTCTTCTCCTTTATAATGTCCTGGTGCGATTGTTCCACCATACACCATGATAGCAGGTCTATTTAAACGACCCATAGCCATAATAGCTCCTGGCATGTTCTTATCACAGCCTGGAATGGCAACTACACCATCATAATATTGTCCACCACAAATAGTCTCAATACTGTCTGCAATCACATCTCTAGATACTAAGGAATAACGCATTCCTTCTGTACCATTACTCATACCATCACTTACCCCAATAGTACCAAATGTTAAACCCACCAAGTCATTGTTCCAAATGCCTTTTTTGACGACTTGTGCTAAGTCATTTAAGTGCATGTTACAGGTATTACCATCATATCCCATGCTGGCAATTCCGACTTGAGCCTTATCCATATCTGCATCGGTAAGACCAATACCATACAACATGGCTTTTGCTGCTGGCTGTGTTTCATCTTGGGTAAAGATACGGCTGTACTTATTGATCCCATTTTGGTTATTAGATGATGACTTCATAATTCTCTTGCTCTAATACTAAGTTTTTATATTTTCGTTGAATAGATGCGCCAATACTATCTTCCCAATCTTCGGTAAAGATGGTATTGTCGATTTGTTTAATCCCTATTATACCAGCCGCAGTGCCACTTAAGAAGGCACTGTCAGCTTCGTATATATGTTTGATGGTTAGTCGTTTTTCAATGATTTCAAAATTTAAGCTCTTACAGATTTCAATAACGGTTTCTCGTGTGATACCTGGAAAGATATTCCCAAGTGGGGGAGTATAAATTTTAAAATCTTTTTCTATAAAAAGATTCTCACTGGATGCTTGCGCTACAAAGCCGTCTTGATCCAATAATAAGGCTTCATCAAAACCATTTTTAATGGCATCACTTGTTGCTAATATGGAATTGATAAACTGTCCGGACACCTTTGCTTCCGTAGGAAAGGACTTAGGATTTGGACGCTCAATCTTAGAAATATTAACACGTAATAAATTTTGTCCCAAATAAGGCCCCCATTCCCATGCAGCGATCATGATGTTAGCTACATTCGAAGTTGTCAAATGCATATTGGATCCGGAGAACACCAATGGACGTATATAAGCCTCCCGTAAATTATTAAGTTCTAATAATTCATAAGATTTTTCGATTAGTTCCCGAGTTTCCCATTCAAAAGGTAAGCCGATAGCTTCACATGACCTTGCTAAACGATCAAAATGTTCCTCGGCTTTGAAAATTCGAGTCCCATTATGCGTACTATAGGCACGCAATCCTTCAAAGGCTCCATACCCATAATGTAAGGATTGCCCGAACATATCTATTCCTGCACTGCTTGCCTGAACAAAATCAGTGTTTAAATAGATTAACGTGTCTTGATTATAATATTGCATTGTTCCCTCAAATGTTTTCTTATGTTAGCATAATACTTGCGCCAACATAAGATCACTTATTTATTACATTGGTAAGTTAGCTCGAATAAAAATTCTTTACAATAGCCAAACAAAGTATTTTGATAAAGTTTTTTATTCTGTATTATTTCTATTTAAAAAATTATATTTCAGAATATAGCTAAATCTTGTTAATTTAATTTTGAAGTCTGTAGACTAGAATTAAAATTGGTATATTTTTTAAAATCGTTACTTTTTGAATTTTTCCTTAAAATTCTTCCTAAAATTGGTAAAACCCAGGTATTTTTCTTAAAAATTCACTGTTTATTTGCTTCCAAATTTTACAATAATTCTGTAGAAGATGCGGTCTAAGCAGACAAGATTAAACTGCAAAAAGAAAGCCCTTAAAACTTGAAGTCTTAAGGGCTTTCTTTATCTTTTTTTTATCTATTCTCCGGCAATTCCTTCAGCTAGTATAATGATATTGTTTTCCTTAACTTCGACCACACCACCTTTAATAATAATGACTTGTTCATCATTATTATTTTTGATAATGACCTTACCATCTTCTAGCGTAGAGACAATAGCCGCATGATCCTTCAAAATTTGAAAAGATCCTGCCGATCCTGGCACAGTAACCGCAGTTACATCACCTTCGTAAGCTAATTTGTCTGGAGTAATTATAGTTAATTTCATTTTATGACTAGTATTTAGTAGATAGTATTTAGTATTTAGAAAATGTTTTTAATTATTTAGTAGTTAAACAAGGTCTAACTACTAAATACTAAATACTTTGTACTATTTTAAACAGCTTCTGCTAATAGTTTTTTACCTTTTTCGATAGCGTCTTCAATAGTACCTACTAAGTTGAAAGATGCTTCTGGATATTCATCAACTTCACCTTCAATGATCATATTGAATCCTTTGATAGTATCTTTGATGTCTACTAAACAACCTTTTAATCCTGTAAATTGCTCAGCAACGTGGAATGGTTGAGATAAGAAACGTTGTACACGACGTGCGCGGTGAACAGTTAATTTATCTTCCTCAGATAATTCGTCCATACCTAAGATGGCGATGATATCTTGTAATTCTTTATAACGTTGAAGAATTTCTTTTACGCGTTGAGCTGTGTTATAGTGTTCATCACCTAAAACTGCTGGAGATAAGATACGTGAAGTAGAATCCAATGGATCTACCGCAGGATAAATACCTAACTCAGAAATTTTACGAGACAATACCGTAGTTGCATCTAAGTGAGCAAATGTAGTTGCTGGTGCAGGGTCAGTTAAGTCATCCGCAGGTACGTAAACCGCTTGTACAGATGTAATAGATCCGTTTTTAGTAGAAGTAATACGCTCTTGCATTAAACCCATCTCTGTTGCTAATGTAGGTTGGTAACCTACCGCAGATGGCATACGACCTAATAAAGCGGATACTTCAGATCCAGCTTGAGTAAAACGGAAGATGTTATCAATGAAGAATAATACATCACGTCCTTTACCATCACCTTCACCATCGCGGAAATATTCAGCAACTGTAAGACCAGATAATGCTACACGAGCACGTGCACCTGGAGGCTCATTCATTTGACCGAATACAAACGTACATTTAGATTCTTTCATCAACTCTAAGTCAACAGTATCTAAAGGCCATTGTCCTTTTTCCATCTCTTCCATGAAGTGTTCTCCGTATTTAATAATACCAGATTCCAACATCTCACGTAATAAATCGTTTCCTTCACGAGTACGCTCTCCAACTCCTGCAAACACAGAAAGTCCACCGTGTCCTTTAGCAATATTGTTAATCAGCTCTTGAATCAAAACTGTTTTACCAACTCCTGCTCCACCGAATAATCCGATTTTACCACCTTTTGCATAAGGCTCTAATAAATCGATTACCTTGATACCAGTAAATAAAACTTCTGATTCTGTAGATAAATCCTCGAATTTAGGAGGTACATTGTGAATTGGACGACCATTTGATTTATCCAAACTTTTGATACCATCAATTGGATCTCCTACAACATTAAATACACGACCTTTGATCTCTTCGCCGATAGGCATTTTGATTGGTGCACCAGTGTCTACTACTTGCATACCACGAACTAAACCTTCGGTAGCATCCATCGCAATCGTACGAACACGTTCTTCACCTAAGTGTTGTTGAACCTCTAGTACAATACGTTGTCCATTTTCTTTTTCAATGTACAATGCATCGTAAATCTTAGGAAGACTTTCATTTTCGGCAAAGTTGACGTCAACCACTGGGCCGATAATCTGTGCTATTTTACCAATATTGGGCATATTCTGGGGACTAAAATTTATTAATCAATTTAAATACAGCCTTTTTACAGGCTCTATTTCGGAATGCAAAAATAAGTTTTATCTATTTAAAACCAAAAGAGATATGCATATTTAATTTTTATTTTTTTGCAAACCACCTTGTTTTAACTATTGAAGCTTATTTTTTAAGTAATTGCATCAGCTTTTTAACTGATATTTAGATATTATGGATCTAAAATCTGCTTGTTCGATGTGTTATCTGTAAAAAAGAATAGTTATTGTACGCTAACTTTATGTAAACCTGATACAGAACCTCCTGCTGTCACCTGAAATAGGGGGCTTGCAGAAGTTCCTTTCAATTCATAATACCCATTTTTTGATCCATCTTTTGTATTTACACGCAATAATATTTTTCCATCTATTTCAATAGCACAAAATGCAGCGCCCGGATTAGTAACTGAGGGTATACCCGTAATCTTTGTTTTTTCTTTACTCGTTATATCAATGCTATAAAAGTCCCAAACATCTTCGAAATTTATGTTTCCATTTGGACCTCCAGTAAGGGCGATATTTGGGATGACGGTGATGATTTTACCATCTTTTGCAAAGACTGATACAAACTTGCCTCCAGTTTGAATTTCATCCATATTTAAACTCCAATTTTCATCTACTTCGGTTTCTGCTGCTTTGATGCGTGATATTTTCGACTTACCTCCAATTGCAGACCTGCCTTGGGTGACGATGTATAAATCTCCATTACTATCAAAATCGTACATGTTATTGTCGTTTATGTATGCGATGGATCCTGTATCTTTTATTTTTATGGTCTTCTCATGCTTTCCTGTAGCTACGTCTATAACTGCAATGTATACATCTTCGAAATAATCATCGAAAAATCCTTTCTGAGTTCCATTGGTTTTTGCGTAGGTGATATTTGCAAATAGCTTCCCATTTTTAACCGCAAGAAATTTTTGTCCTATGGATCGATAAAGGATGGCTGGATTATCTTTTCCTTGTTGATTTACTACATCCGCAAAATCTAAATCACCTGTTCGGGATAGGGTAGTAGGGTTGAAGGTTTGTATGCGTAATGGATTGGCACCGTCCCAATAAAATCCTTTGCTATCATCGACTATTACGAAATTACCTGTTCCATTCGTCGTATTGTCACCTGCAATAAATTTACCTGCAGATAATTTACCAGCAGCATCTACTTGAATCTGTTGAATGCCTAAGGCGTTAGTTTCTAAACTAAACATTTTTAACAATTGATTCTTATAAGGTCTCCAACCACCAAATCCAAATCCTTGTAACGAATTACTTCCATTGTTCAAAATATTTCCCGAAGGCAATGATTCAAATGCCGTGGCAAAACCTGGTTTTTCCAGTTTATTGTCGCTCATGGTTATCAATACATATTTATCGGTGGATTTTGTAGGAGGAGAGACAGGATTATCATCGCTACAACTAAATAAGAGGATGGATGCAAAAAGAATGGTGATACTGGTTTTAAAAAATTGAAGATTCATATCGTTTGAATTTTATTTTAAATTATAGTTTATACGTTATCTTAAAGTTTACACTACGTCCAGGTCTTGGGATTCGATAAAAATCATATATATCCTTATTGAATATATTGCGAAGTTCTCCAGCCAAGACTAAATGTTTATTGGCCATCTCATACTGGAAGCTAGCAGTGAATAAATGTTGATTTGGAATGATGAGCTTGGTGTTTAATTGGGCCGAACCTGTAAGTCCAAGAAATCCTCCTGGTTCTAGGTTTTTAGGGATTGTCTCTAGATAAAACTCCCGCATGAAATTGTAATTAAACAAGAAATGAAACTGATCATCTTGTTGGATCAAATTGCCATATTTTGCTTTTGCACCTATATTTCCAAAGAAATATGGGGTATTTCTTAATCGTGCATCATTCTTCCATACATCCTGAAGGTTTTCAATACCAAAAAGTCTAAGGTTTTGCCAAGTCGTATTCATCAAGATTTGATATTGCTTATTGATCTGATATTGAAAATCCAAGTCGAAACCATAGCCTCTAACTTGATCTTGATTTTGATATTGTGCATTCGGGGCTTGAATCGGAACCAGTAGGATTAGGTTTTTTGTATTTCTATAAAATGAATTAGCCTCTACCAATAATCTGTTCCAGAAATAACCTTGATAACCTAAGTTAACATTCAAACTTTTTTCAGGGGCTAATTCAAAATTAGAAACTATAAAAACTTGATTGCCAAATATTTCTTCACGCTCTGGAAGGCGATAGGTCAATTCTAAGGATGTTCTTAAAAATGAGCTACTGTTTATTTGATATTTTAAAGCCTCTGATGCTCCCCAATAAAAACCTGAGGATTGCCGTCTGTCATTATTCGTAATATCCGTAGCTAACCAGGTGTTTTGTATCCCAGATGTATTGTAAGCATAGGCTTTACCCATCAATTGATTTTGAAGTCTATTATCAAAAAAGTATTGATCTAAGGATATTCCTATACTATGTTTTTGATAATAGGAAGGGATTTGGAGCACATCCGTTTCGCTGTTTTGTAATTTCGCACCATATGGATCTGTTCCTTTCCTTTGTACGTCATTAAATACATAATTAAACTCCATTTTGGAATATGGACTTATTAGAAATGATAAATTACTGCGACTTAACCATTGCTTCTCATGGATGGAAGATTGTGAAGCTAATCTGCTTTCTCCTATAGTGGTTCTTGGGAAAAATTCTCCATACCAATCGTAATAACCTTTCAATGTATCTATTCGTTGACTATGTAGATTGTTATAGGATACAAACTGGTCTATGCGAATGCGATTTTCATTAAAGCTCTTTTTATAACGAATCGAGGGAGAAATGGTACTTTGGGCAGAATGAAGTTCACCATAGGCATCCGTTAATAATGCCGGATGTTGTTGTTCCTTTTGCATAGTAAAACCGGTCGCTGCGAATTTTAATTCATCGACCCAGTTCCTATTTTTAATCGATAAAAAGGCATTTCCCAAAAAATGTTTGTACCCATTATGAAAAAACGGAAGCCTTCTGTCAACGATGTTTTTGGTTTCTGTATCTACCACAGGTACCCAGGCTTTATAATTATTCGCTGAATAATTGTAAAAACCTTCCAATCCATAAGTCCATTTTCTATTTTTTGAGGAATTTGAATGGATTAAACCTATTCGATGTGTTTGAAATGAGCCTATTTCATAATAGCCTTTTAAAACTTGCTTCCTGTCAATGGATTCATCATGGCTAACTAAATTTATGGCTCCACCCAATGCATCGGCACCCAAGGAAATGGGTAGTACTCCTTTATAAACCTCTACTCGGTCTAAGAGTTCCATAGGTACCGAGGATAGGTTATATCCTTCTCCTAAATAGTCTAATGGAATTCCATCTTTAAAATATTTGATGGCTTTTCCTTGAAAACCATTAATCGATATATCTGGAGTATTTCCTAAACCACCATTTTGACGAATCCGTATTCCCGGACTTTGATTCATGATGTCTGTTAATGTGGAAGCTTGTGTACTGATTGCTCTTGTATCAATTACGATTGCTCGTATTGGTGCTTGTTGAATTTTTTTACTTTCAGATGTTCCTATAATTGTGATTCCATCTATTTCATTCGTTTTTTCTAGCAATTCAATTTCAAGAACTAAGTTTTCAGAACTGATTTTTACAATGCTTTCTATATAGGGTTTATAACCCATCGCCGAAATCTCTATTTGATATTTGCCCGGTTTAATTTGTTCAAATTGAAATCTACCATGGCTATCTGAACTGGTTGTCTTATCCCCAATTTGAATGCTTGCTTGTGGAATAGGAATATCTGTTTCCGATTGAACAATCCTACCTTGCAATTCAAATTTACTTTGTGAATAAACTTGGAAAGCAAAGAAAAAAATAAATATAAAAGTAATAGGAAGACGGATGTTGTCGTACATATCTATGCGTGAATCTCTTGTTATTCATGCAAATATAGTCTTATTTAGAATTAATTTAATTAAAACTTGTTATTTATTTAGAATGTGTCTAAATTAGTACCCGTATTTTAAGTAAGTTATTAGCGTATGATAATGACTTCAGAATATGGATAGGATATGAGTAAAAATAGGTGTCAAATTGAATTAAATATTTTAAATAAAGATCCAGATAAGGTAGGGGATCCTATTTATGTGACTGGAAATTTTAACAATTGGCAGGTCAATGATACATATATCGGAAGGATTCCATCTATAGGAGAAAAACTTTCCTATACTTTACTGGATATACCCTTAGGGGAATTAGAAATAAAATTCAATAGGGGGACTTGGAGCACTTTACAATCATCTTTAGATGGTGTTCTACTGGAACCTATTCAAATTCCTGTTTCACAAGATAGCCAGTTAGAAATAGAAATTGAAGCTTGGCGAGACCAATTTCCAAATTCTACGGCAAGTCCGCAAGTCCATATTTTAGACGATCATTTTTATTTCCCGGAATTAAATGTTTATCGTAGAATCTGGATCTATCTCCCTAAATCCTACCACCTCTCAGAAAAATCTTTCCCTGTACTTTATATGCACGACGCTCAGCATCTTTTTGACGAAGCCACTTCGCTAGGAAGATCTGGTCCTGTGGAATGGATGGTCGATGAAACCTTGGATGAATCTTTAAATCCTTGTATCGTTGTGGCTATAGATCATCCCAACAGTTATGAAGACAGAATGAATGAAATGATGGTTCACCCATCCAAAGACAAGAGTATCGCCAAAGGTTGGAATTATTTGGAAGACATAGTTTATACTTTAAAACCTTATATAGACAAACATTACAGAACTAAATCAGACGCAAAGCATACTGGAATGCTAGGTAGTTCATTAGCTGGGCTACTTAGTATTTATGCTGGACTAAAATATCCAACAATATTTGGATTGATTGCTTCTTTTTCACCTTCGATTTGGTTGGATGAAACGAATTTATATGCTGTTGCTGAGCAATTAACAAACCAAAAATCTGTTGAAAATTCAAACCAACATTACTATTTCTATATAGGAGCGAAAGAAAAAAGAATAGATCGATCAACGAACATTGAAGATATGAAATTAGATCTTTTGGCTTTTGCAGATTGGTTTAAAGAGAAAATTCCGAATGAAATAACCATAGATGTTCTAGCCAATGGAAAACATGGCGCTTTTTATTGGCAGAAAGCTTTTAAGAGGTTTTATGATTATTGGCAATCTAGATGGTAAAAACAACAATCCACATTTAAACAACTATAAAAAATGAATAAATCAAAATTTCAATCTTTATCCGCAAAAACTGCAATCCTAGGGATTACTGCATTATTTGCTGTTAATTACCATGCAGAAGCACAACAAGTGGAAAAATCTGCAAAAGCAGGAACAGGTATATACGAAGCCGTAATCAATCAAAATGATGGCCATATCTATGTCACAGCTGCTGGTTCTAGAACTAATCCAGGAGGAGCGATTTATAAAATTAACCCTAAAGATTTAGCTATTGTAGATAGCATCACCCTAAAAGAAAATCCACCATTTGGTATAGGAATTAACAATAAAACACAAATAGCATATACCACAAATACCAGAACAAACTCGGTGAGTGCCGTTGATTTGAAATCTGGAAAATTGTTGGCAACCATTTCGAATGGTGCTGAGAAAAGCCATACACGTGAGGTTTTGGTGGATGAAGGAAACAATTTGATCTATATTTCAGACGTAGGTGATCCTAGCCTAATTTGGGTGATTGATGGAAAAACCAATAAATTTTCTCATCAAATTGCAAATCTTGGTAAAACAGCGACAGGTATGACATTCCTAAAAGATACGGACCGTATTTATTTAACCATATTAGGCGAAAACACGGTAGCGGTAGTCAATGTTAAAACCCAAAAAATTGAAAAATCTTTTCCTTCCGGTGGTGAAGCACCAGTAAATATTACAACGGATGGTAATCATCTTTTTGTAGCCAACCAAAAATCAGGTACTGTAACTGTCTTAGATGCAGACGGTAAACTGCTGAAAAGTATAAAAACTGGTGATGGCGCAATTGGAATAGCTTATGATGCTGTTAAAAATAGAATCTATTCAGCAAATCGTCAAACAGGAACAACCAGCATTATTGATGCTAAGACGTTAGAAGTTGTTGCGGACCTACCTACCGGTTCTCTTCCGAATCATGTAAAAATAGATCCTAAAACAGGTGAAGCTTATGTGTTAAATAAAGCTAAAGGAGGAAGACCTGTTGAAGGGCAGCCTGTGGTCATTGATCCTAACGGAGATACCATCACGAAAATCAATTAAAATGGAATAATAAAAGTCTCAGTAATTTGAGTTATAAGTCAAATAAACTGATTCTTATCAAAATAGTTTCATGGGTAAAATTGGAAAAACTTGGGTATATAAGATATGCTCAAGTTTTCCTTATAATAAAGCATAAAGATCATTGCATATCGTTAATTCAAATTTAGTTCGTTGGTTTATAGCCCTCTTAGGCTTATTGCTTTTAATATGGATATCCTTATTTACGGGTGTTAAAGATATCCGGTATGCTGAATTATTTTCAGATGTAAATTCCTGGGAAATTTTTGTCATTAGTCGAATCCCTAGAACATTAGCCTTACTATTGATAGGTTCAGGACTTAGTATTGCAGGATTTATTCTTCAACAACTATCGCAAAATAGGTTTGTGTCGCCAACGACTTCTGGAGCATTAGAAGCATCTAAAATGGGCGTCTTATTTGCTTTAATCCTCTTGCCCGAAGCCTCTTTAATCATTAAAATGGGCATTTCATTAGGGTTCACCTTTTTAACCTCTGTACTTTTTATTCTGTTTATTCATCAACTTAAATTGAGGAGTACGATTTTTATTCCACTGGTTGGACTTATGTTCGCTAGCATTTTAAGTGCGGTATCTACCTTCTTTGCCTATAAACATGGTATTGTACAAAACACACAAGAATGGCTCTTAGGGGATTTTTCTGCCGTCTTGCAAGGTCAATATGAAACCATATTCTTGATATTGCCTGCTGTGTTATTAGTGTACCTATATGCCGAGCGGTTTACCATTGCTGGAATGGGAGAATCCTTCGCCAAAAATTTAGGCCTTTCGTATCACGGCATCTTATATATTGGATTATTTGTAGTCTCCTTAGTAGTAAGTACCTCTACTGTTACGGTGGGAGCGATTCCTTTTATAGGATTAGTCATTCCAAATTTAGTCAGTATGTTCGTAGGTGATAACCTGAGGCGTATTTTACCTATAATCGCGTATGTCGGAGCCGTCTTTTTATTGATTTGTGATCTGTTTAGTCGATTGCTGGTTTATCCTTATGAGATTCCAATCGGAATGACGGTAGGTATATTGGGTAGTGTTATTTTCTTAATTCTTGTATTAAACAAAAGAAAATGAGCACGAGAATAAAACTATTAGCACTGATAGCCTTATGTTGCATCTTTATAGCTTTATTCATGAGTTATAACCTTGGAGGCAATTTGTCCTATATTTTAGAAAAAAGATCCATCAGATTGTTTACGATGCTGGTGGTAGGAATAAGCATAGCCTGTTCATCTATCATTTTTCAAACCATCACCACGAATCGAATTTTAACCCCATCCATCATGGGATATGAATCGATTTTTATTCTCTTCCAAACACTCATTGTGTTTATTTATGGTGATCATTCTTTTCAAGTCATCAATCAACAAGAGAATTTCTTTTACGCCATTATTTTGATGCTTGTATTTTCCTTATTTATCTATCTCTTGATATTTGGTCAACATTCCAGAGGCATGTATCATTTATTATTAACGGGCATGGTGATGGGAACTTTGTTTCAAACCATCAGTCAATTTATACACGTGTTGATAGATCCGAATGAATTTTCCATTATCCAAAATTTTATGTTTGTTTCATTCAGCAAAATGAACAGTAATTTATTGCTCATAGCCAGCATAATCATGTTTATTGCTATAGGATATGCATTTTATTTGAGTCGATACTTGGATGTTTTAGCATTGGGAAAAGAGCATGCCATCAATCTAGGTGTTAATTATGACCGTTTAATTAAACAACTGCTCATTATTATTTCGCTTTTAGTTTCCGTTTCTACAGCATTGGTAGGTCCAATTACCTTTTTAGGTATTTTGGTTTGTAACCTGACTTATGAGTTGTTTCCAACACGAAAACACAGACACATGTTGCTTCTATGTAGCCTAATAGCTTGTATTTGTTTGATTATGGGGCAGTTTTTAGTGGAACATATTTTTCAATTCTCCACCTCCGTGAGTATCATCATCAATTTTGTCGGGGCGCTATATTTTATGTATTTATTATGGAAAACAAGGAAAAGGATAAGTTAATATTTAATAATCTCAGCAAAAACTATGGAAAACATACCGTGCTGAAACAATTGACAGGAAGCTTACCCAATCGAAAAATTACTTCCCTTATAGGGCCAAATGGAGCTGGCAAAAGTACCTTATTAAGTATTGTAAGTCGTCTCCTAAAGCAGGACGAAGGTTCGGTTAGTTTTTGGGATAAAAGCCTAGAGTCATACAAAAGTGACGAGTTGGCTAAGAAACTTTCTATTCTAAAGCAAGCGAATCATCTGGAGATGAAATTAACCGTTAAAGATTTAGTTTCTTTTGGACGCTTTCCTTATAGCAAAGGTAGGTTGACGGAACAAGATCAAAGAAAAATAGAAGAAGCGTTAGTTTTTTCAGATTTGAAAGAACTGGAGCATGCCTACATCGATGAATTGTCTGGAGGACAGAGACAGCGTGCATTTATTGCTATGATCATTGCTCAAGACACGGAATATATCTTGTTGGATGAACCTCTTAATAATTTAGATATGAAACATGCCGTTCAAGTCATGAAAACTTTGCGCAGACTGGTGGACGAATTAGGAAAAACAATCATCATCGTGATTCATGAAATCAATTTTGCTGCACAATATTCGGATCATATCCTTGCCTTGAAAGATGGTGAAATTTGTTACAGTGATCAAACAAATAAAGTGATTACTTCGGAGATCCTACAGGAAATTTTTGGCCTGGAATTCGAAGTCATTGAAAAAAACAATAAGCGAATTTGTAATTATTTTAATTTATAGCATGAAAAATAAAACCAAACTGTATAAAAGAAGTCTGCAATTGATGCTAATCGTGTTGCTTGCTGGTATCGCATCTTGTCAATCAAATTCTAAATCGAATCAAGAATCAGCATCTGCCGATACGCTTATCATTGAACATAAATTAGGTAAAACGAGCATCTCATCTAATCCTAGCAAAACAGTAACGCTCGATATTGGGGCATTAGAAACGATGAATGAGTTGGGAGTGAAGCCTATTGGAATACCTAAAAAATTCCTTCCTGCTTATTTATCAACTTTGAAATCAGATGATCAAATCGCCGATGTAGGGTCGGTTATTGAACCTGATTTTGAAGCTATTTCTGCCTTAAATCCAGACTTGATATTAATCTCTACCCGCCAAGAACGCTTTTATAACGAATTGTCTGAAATTGCACCCACCATCTTTATCGGTACAGATAATAAAAATTACATCCCCTCATTAGAAAAAAATATTCAAACCATCGGACGGATATTTTCAAAAGAAAAGGAAGCTCAGGAGAAGTTGGGATCCATAAAAAGTAAAATGCAAGAAGCCCAATCGAAATATGATCAGGATCCTAATAAAGCTTTGTTTCTAATTTACAATAATGGGAAGTTCTCCGCTTTTGGAAAAGGCTCTAGGTTCGGGTTTATTCATGATGTAATGCATATTAAACCGGTTATGGATTTGAAAGATGAATCTGTTCATGGTCAACGGGTATCTAATGAGTTAATTGCCCAAGCAAATCCAGATTATTTATTTATCGTAGATCGCAATGCGGCTGTGATGGGGAAGGTTGCGAATCGCGAGGATATGGAAAACGCATTAATTAAACAAACGAAAGCCTATAAAACCGGTAAAATCTTCTATTTAGATCCTGAAGTGTGGTTTATCTCGGGAGGAGGATTAACTTCTGTAAACCTGATGTTGGACGATATTTTAAATTTAATAAAGTAAGCACATGGAAAAGCCCCTAATCTCCAAATATGTATTTAAGGTAAGTTCTAAAGAGTACATTACTCCGCACTACATACGTATAAAGTTACGTTCAGAAGCCGATATTGATTTTGATCAATGTAGTCCGGGTGCAAATAATAAAATCTTTATTCCTCCTGTTGGTACTAATGAAGTGCAGTTTGCAACATTTGACCCTGATAAGGGTGAATGGGTCATGCCAGATGATTCGAGAAAACCTTTAGTGAGAACGTATACCCATCGTGCCATAGATCCAATAACAAAAGAAATCAGTATTGATTTTGTAAATCATGGAGATAATGGTCCAGCATCTGCTTGGGCATTGCATGCTGAAGTAAATGATGAATTAGGTGTGGCTATGAAAATTAGAGAGTCCATCCATTATCCAGAAGCAGATTGGTACCTTTTCGTGGGAGATGCTACCGCCATTCCTGTCATTAGTTGTTTGTTGGAGAGTCTACCTAAACATGCTCGAGGAATGTGTATTTTGGAGGTTCCTACTGAGGATGATATCCATCCTGAAATTAAACATGAAGGTTTTCAAATCAGTTGGTTATTTAATGCGCATCCTGAAAAAGGAAGTTATCTGTTTGATCTGGTGAAAAAAGTGCAATTCCCAACGATCGAATCTACCTTCGCCTATATCGCAGCGGAATATCAAACCGTGAAAAATATCAGGCAATATTTTAAGGATGATTTATTATGGACTTCAAAAGACTTTTATGCATTTTCTTATTGGAAAGCAGGAGTAGCTGAAGATAAATCTGCATTGGATAGACGGGAAGAAAGAGGATAAACAATTCCAAAAATTTCTTTATTGAATGTCCCGATTATTTACAGTGTAACGATATTACATAAACTGCTTCCAATAGCAGTTTATTTTTTTTCTTTTATGTTATTATCCTTAGTTTTATATTGAACTAATTCCCTTATTTATGAAATACCTGCTTCTCGCGTGTTTATGCCTGAGTATTCCCAACTTGCTTTCTGCGCAATGGAATTACCCTACTTATCAAGAACTTCAAAATCAAATTAAATCCCTCGGAACACAGAAACAATCTACAGTTGTTAGCATCGGTAAAAGTTATGCTGGGGAGGAGATTCCTATTATCAAAATTCAAGAAGGCTCTGCTGCAAAGCCTACACTTTTAATAGTAGCCGGAGTGGATGGAAAACATCCGGCCGGAATTATAAATGCGTTGAATGTAAGTAAACAATTGCTTGCTTTGGCACCACAGGAATTGAATGAACTATTGGCACAAAAAAACATTTGGATTTTACCTGTTCTAAATCCGGATGCCTATAAAAGAAATAGTCAAGCTGTACATTGGGCCTCTGGAAACGCACGTAAAATAGATAATGATCGTGATGGTAGAATGGACGAGGATCCAGTGCAAGATTTGAATAAAGATGGAGTTATTTCGCAAATGCGTGTCAAAACTCCTGCTGGTCCCTATAAATCTCATTCCACACATGCCGACTATATGCAACGTGCAGAACAAAATAAAGGTGAAAAAGGTAATTACGAGCTTTATACTGAAGGTTTAGATGTAGATATGGACAATTGGTTTGGAGAAGATGGAGAAGGAGGTGTCAATATCGATCGAAACTTCACTTTTGACTATCCCTATTTTGAAGCAGAATCAGGCGATTACGCAGCTTCTGAACCAGAAACAAGAGCCATTATTGATTTAGTCTTCGATAATCCACAAATCGCTACGGTCTTGCATTTCGGTTTACAAAATAACCTATCTACTGCGGAACAATTCGATCAGCGAAAAGCTTCTGAGCGCATTGTCAAATCTTGGACTAACCAAGATGTGCAGGTATCTGGTCTAGTTTCTCAATGGTACAATGAACTGATGAAACCTCTGGGAGAGGCTTCTAAATTAAATGCAAGCAAAGGAAATTTAAGCAATACGATGTACTACCATGTTGGCAAATTTAGTTTTGTTACCCCTACTTGGTGGACACCAACCTTAAAAGATTCTTTAGCCCAAGCAAATAAATCCTCTAATGCTAAACCTGAGGAAAAATTCTTGTTGTGGGTGAAAGATCAGTCTATTCAGGGAGCTATATTGCCTTGGACTAAAATAAACCATCCATCCTTTCCTAATCAAGAAGTGGAAATAGGAGGGCTTGTAGAGCGATTTATGCATAATCCTCCAACAAACTTTTTAGAGGAATCGGCGAAACTGCATACCCAGTTTGTTACTCGATTATTGAAGGCTATGGCCGTGTTAGAATTTACGGAACCGAAAATTGATCCTTTGGGAGATGATATTTACCGAATTACGATCAAAGTCTACAATACCGGAGATATGCCTGTGTATCCTGAAATCGCTGATCGCATTAAACACGTATCTAAAATGAAGTCAATTTTAGATTTACAGAAAAATCAGCAATTTTTAAGTGGCAAGCGCCTTCAATTGTATCCTTCACTTAAAGCTGGGGAATCCAATACTTTTTCTTGGTTAGTCAAGGGAAAGGGTAAAGCTCAGCTGACCGTTGGATGTCCATCCGCAGGAGAAAAAACTATTACTATCAATCTTTAAGCCTCAATCGTATGAAACTATATATTCAAATTTTTGTCTTAGCCTTTTTATTCAGCATAGGACATGGACATGCCCAACAGAAAAAAGAGGATATAAATAAAGAAATTGCTGGTTTAAGAGCTGTAGGATCACCTTCAAATCCGAAAGTGCAAATGAATTGGAGTCGCTACCACGACTTAAAACAAATGGAGCAATTTTATAAAGACTTACAAAAGGCATATCCTGATTTTGTGAAATACGAATCGATAGGCAAGAGTTATGAAGGAAGGGATATTTTTGTATTAACAGTAACGGATTTTAAACAGGGGGATGCTACGCGGAAACCAGCTATGTGGATCGATGGAAATATTCATGCCAACGAATTGCAGGGTTCAGAAATAGCCATGTATACCGCTTGGTATTTAGTAGAAAATGCAAACACGGTAACGTTTATTCGCGATTTATTGAAAGACAAGGTGTTTTACATTGCACCAACCATCAACCCTGATTCCAGAGAATATTTTATTTATGAACCGAATACCATGCATTCTTCCAGAACTGGACGACGTCCTTTTGATAATGACGGAGATGGGTTGGTAGCAGAAGATTTATACGATGATTTAGATCAGGATGGAAACATCGTCATGATGCGTAGGAAATCTAAAACCGGAAAATATAAAGTAGATCCGGAAAATCCAAATCGTATGCTGATGGTTAAACCTGGGGAAATTGGAGAATATGAAATGTTGGGTTTTGAAGGGATAGATAATGATGGCGATGGATTAGTGAATGAAGATATCACAGGAACCTATGATCCTAACCGAGATTGGGGTTGGAATTGGCAACCTAATTATGTGCAAAACGGTGCTTTATATTATCCAGGTACTTTGCCTGAAACCCAAGCCGTAAAAAACTTTATTTATACGCATCCCAACATCGCTGGAGCACAATCCTACCATAATTTTGGAGGTATGATTTTAAGAGGACCCGGAGCAGCAGAAGATCAACAGTTTTATTCCCGCAAAGATATTCAAGTGTATGATGCCTTAGGAACTGCTGGTGCAAAGATGTTACCAGGGTATAATTACATTGTTATTCACAAAGATCTATATACCGTATATGGTGGTGAAATTGATTTTCTGGCTTTAACAAGAGGGATATTTACCTTTTCCAATGAATTAATGACCAGTTATAAATTGTTTAACAACAAGGAAGATGCAGGATTAAGAGGGTCGGATGAATATATTGATTTTGATAAATACCTGATGTTTGGCGATGCCTATGTGCCTTGGAAAGAATATGATCATCCTCAATTTGGAAAAATTGAAATCGGTGGTGCTAAAAAGAACTATACCCGAAATCATCCTGGTTTCTTATTATTAGAGGATGCCCATCGAAATGCAGCCTTCACCATATACCATGCTTACCACATGCCGAAGCTAGAAGTGCTGGAAACAAAAATCAAATCTATTGGCAGTAATTTATATGAGGTGAATGCAACGATTTGGAACGATCGCATTATTCCAACACATTCTGATCATGATGTGCGCTATAAAATTGAAAGACCAAACCTTATCCGTTTAGAAGGCGCGCAGGTATTGACTGGTATGCGTGTTCTTAATGCAGATTTCAACGAAACATTGGAACAACGTTTTCAACCTGCACAGATTGAAGTGCCAAGTATTGAAGGAATGTCCGCAGTGAAGGTAAGGTGGATCGTGAAAGGAAAACCAAATAATTTGAAGATAATTATTGATAGTGCCAAAGGAGGTAAAGTTGAGCATCAAGTGAAGTCTGATGGGTAATTCAGGCTTTGCCTGACCCAGTTCCGCACGTCATTGCGAGGAGGGTACCGAGGAAGTTCGCTTAATTTTGAACCACTGAGGAAATGATTTTACTGAATTGACTGAATGTGCTTAATTTACTATTCTTTCTATTCAGTAAAATCAGGTTCTCAGTGGTTCAAAACAAGGCTTTTACACACAACAAAAACATCTTTGATGGCTGGAATTCGCTACGCTCTTCCTAGGCCATTCCTCTCGCTCAATGGCCACGATGTTTTTGCTGTCTTTCCGCCGCTGGAAATGGGCCGAATGTGCACCTGCTCCGCAGGTGAAATCAGGCTTCGCCTGACCAAGAACTGCCGTCATCGCGAGCCTGTGAAGCGATCTCTGAACGATATCGTTAAGTATTTTGAACCAAGAGGAAATGATTTAAATGAAAGGAACTGAATAGGGTTTTTTAATTACTTTACTATTCTTTCTATTCATTAAATTCAGTTATTTCAGGTTCTCAGTGGTTCAAAATTAATCTCAGCCAAGCTCAACCTCTAAATACCAAATACTCAATACTAAATACTACTCTATCGTGGATCTCCTTCGGATCTTCTTCGGACCTTCAATGGATCTTCCATGTAAAAATTCGAAGAAGATCCGTGTTAGAACCTAAGGATAAACGGACTTTTCCCTATGAACCATCTTATACACAAAAAACAAAAAAGCCTGAGCTCTTCGCTCAGGCTTATATCTTAAATAAAACGTCTAATATCTCACGTCTAATATCTCATGTCTAATAATTACGAATTCCGTTTCAATTGTTCATCTAATAATTGGCGTTTTAGCAACTGTTCCTTTTCCATAGATTTTTTTCGTAGCGTTTGTAATTCTTCTTGAAGTTCATCCACTGTATTTTTGCTTTCATCGGTATCTACTTTCGCTTTTCGGAAGGCTACTAATGTCGCAAAGAAAGCAATACCTAATATGATGATGATGGACCATACTAAGGTATGGTAAGAACTTTTTGAAAAATTAATACCCAAGAAACTAATGCTATCCGTTTTATTTTGCTCCAGTTCTAGCGCTGAAGTAAGGGTTTGAACGGAATCTTTCAAGCCTTTGATACTACCAGCAGAGGAAGAAGCGCTTCCATTCAGTTCAGTGATTTCTTTTTTGTATTTGCTCAAAGAGTCTTTGACATTTTGACGGATAATATCCAGGTTGCTTTTTCGGATGATTTTGAAATCAGCGTCTTGTGATCTTGACTGAAGGTTTAAAACAACAAATTGGCTGTCCAAACTGGTTGTACGTAATTTTTGTTGAAGTGTTTGACCAAACACAGTAGGTGTTAATACCAAGAACAATACTAAAAAAGATAAAAATCGCATATTAAAATTGTTTTTTTTTGCTTTATAAATCAAGTTTAGCAATTTAATTAAAAAATCTAAAAAAAATTAAAAATTAACCTGTATAATAAATCGCTTAATGATTTTTTAAAAATAATCAATGATAAGGAATTGAGGTTTAGCTAGGTTGCTGAAGTAAATTTAATTTCTTTTTTTTCATCGGTTAATCCTATTTAGTATAAAGTTTTAAATAAAATTTCTAATCACTTATAGTAATACTAAAAATTACGAAAAACCAAGACTTTGCTTTTATTTTAATTAATTTTAAAAAGATTATAAACGAAATAAAACCTTGATTTTCAAAAGGAAAATACGCTTATGCTTTACCTTTAAAAAATAATATTTGGCTATCCGTATATTTTTAAAAATGTGTAATTACTATGTTTTAAAAGAGTAGGTGTACAAATTGAAGATGATCACAGGATTTTATTGAAATATTCAAACAGAAGGAGATGATAGATAAAACGGTAAATAATGCCCTAGCAGCCATAGCGGATTTACATGATGGAATGACGATCTCCGTAGGTGGCTTTGGATTATGCGGTATTCCAGAAAATTTAATTCAAGCCTTGTTAGAAAAGAACGTAAAAGAGTTAACCTGCATCAGCAATAATGCAGGAGTGGATGATTTTGGACTAGGATTATTATTAAGAAACCATCAGATTAAGAAAATGATAGCTTCTTATGTAGGAGAGAATGCTGAATTTGAACGACAAATGCTAAGCGGAGAGTTGGAAGTGGAGTTAATTCCCCAAGGTACGTTAGCGAGTAGGTTAATGGCAGGCGGTTATGGATTTCCTGTAATTTATACACCTGCTGGAGTAGGGACAGAATTAGCTGAAGGGAAGGAACAACGTAGATTTACATTTCATGGAGTGGAGAAGGATTATTTAATGGAATATGCTTTTGAACCGGATTTTGCATTGGTAAAAGCGTGGAAAGGGGATCGAGCGGGGAACCTCATTTATCGTGGTACTGCTCAAAATTTCAATCATGCGGTGGCCATGTGTGGAAAAATTACCATTGCGGAGGTGGAAGAGTTGGTGGAACCCGGTGAGTTAGACCCAAATTTTATTCATACTCCTGGGGTTTTTATACAACGCATTTTTCAAGGAGAACATTATGAAAAAAGAATTGAACAGCGTACGGTAAGAAAAAAAGAAGATTATGCTTAAACGAGTATTTATAGTAGCGGCCAAACGAACTGCCATAGGTTCATTTGGTGGTAAATTATCAAAAATTGCAGCACCGAAGTTGGGGGCTCAAGCTATTGCTGCTGTCATTGAATCGTCGGGAATTTCAAAAGATCAGGTGGATGAAGTTTATATGGGGTCTGTACTACAAGCAAATTTAGGGCAGGCTCCTGCTCGACAAGCATCCAAATTTGCTGGATTGGGAGATCATATTCCTGCAACTACCATTAATAAGGTATGCGCTAGTGGAATGAAGGCGGTGTCCATAGCTGCGCAACAAATACTTTTAGGAGATGCTGATGTGGTCATAGCAGGAGGGATGGAGAATATGAGCCAAGTACCTTATTATAGTTCCACAAACAGATGGGGTTCAAAATTTGGGGATCAATCCCTAATTGACGGTCTGATGAAGGATGGATTGACGGATGTGTATCAGCAAACAGCCATGGGAACTTGTGCAGAAAGTTGTGCAGATAAATATCAGATTAATCGGGAAGAGCAAGACCAATATGCTATTCAATCGTATACCCGAAGTAAGATTGCTTGGGAAACTGGTAAATTTAATGCAGAGGTATGGCCTATTAAGTTGGAAAGTCGTTCGGGTGAAGCGTATTTCCAAGAGGATGAAGAATATCCGCAGGTCAATTTTGAAAAAATAACACAGCTGAAGCCTGCTTTTAAACCGGATGGGACAATTACGGCTGCGAATGCCTCGACATTAAGCGATGGTGCTGCTGCCTTACTAATCATGAGTGAAGAGAAGATGATTGCCTTAGGTCTTAAACCTATTGCTGAGATTATAAGTTATGCTGATGCAGAACAATCTCCGGAATGGTTTACAACGAGTCCTGCTTTAGCTACGCAAAAAGCTTTACAAAAGGTAGGCTTAGTCATCGATGATATCGATTATTTTGAATTTAATGAGGCCTTTTCAGTAGTCGCCTTGGCGAATGCCAAAATTTTGGGTATTTCAGTCGATCAAATCAATGTTTATGGAGGCGCTGTATCACTGGGGCATCCATTAGGTTGTTCAGGGGCACGCATCTTAGTCACGCTTTGTCATGTACTTCAACAGGAACAAGGGCAATTAGGTCTTGCAGCGATCTGTAACGGAGGAGGGGGAGCAAGTGCCATGATCATAAAAAAATGCTAGGTTATGTTAGATAAGTTTGGAATTGCAAAACGTATTGCGCAAGAAATAAAGGATGGCTATTATGTCAATCTGGGAATAGGTATTCCGACCTTAGTTGCCAATTATATTCCTGAAAATATGCAGGTAGTCTTGCAAAGCGAAAATGGCTTATTGGGTATGGGACCATTTCCATGGGAAGGAGAAGAGGATCCTGATTACATCAATGCAGGAAAGCAGACCATAACGACTTTAGCGGGTTCGGCATTTTTTGATTCGGCTATGAGTTTTGGGATGATCCGATCTCGAAAAATTGATATAACCATTTTGGGAGCCATGGAGGTATCAGAACATGGAGATATTGCCAATTGGAAAATTCCTGGAAAAATGGTGAAGGGTATGGGGGGAGCCATGGATTTGGTGGCAAGTGCAGAACATATAATTGTAGCGATGCAACATGTGAATAAACATGGAGAATCTAAGTTATTACCTGCATGTGAACTTCCTCTTACCGGAATACGCTGTGTCAAAAGAATTGTCACCGAGTTGGGTGTTTTTGACATTCATCCTGAAGGAGGATTTATTTTAGTCGAATTACATGACGGTGTAACTTTGGAAGAGGTGAAGCGTAGTACCGCGGGTAAATTGATTATTTAATAGCTATAAAATAAGAATGAAGACCAAGTTTAAGCTTGGTCTTTTTTTTGGTTTTAATAATCTCATTTTTAATAATTTCTAAAAAAAATGTCTGCGAATTTTCTTTTAAAATGATTAAAAATGGCATGACAGTCCATAACAGTTAAAAATAAAAATTAGAATATCTTCGGATTAAGTTATAACCTAAATTATTTTAAAAGGAAGTTATGAATGCATTAGCAGGTGTTATATTTCACTTAATCGGAGGGTTCGCATCCGGAAGTTTTTATGTCCCTTATAAGAAGGTCAAGGGATGGTCTTGGGAGGCGATGTGGATATTAGGAGGTTTGTTTTCATGGATAATTGTTCCTCCAATTGCCGCTTATTTAACGATTCCAAATTTCGTGGAAATTATTAGTAATACGGAGAGTAGTATTCTTGGATATACCTTTCTATTTGGAATATTATGGGGAATAGGTGGTTTGACGTATGGTTTAGGTGTTCGATACCTTGGTGTTTCACTAGGAAGTAGTGTTATCCTTGGTTTAAGTATGGTATTTGGATCCTTGATGCCTGCGATTTATTATTTTTTCAATAAGGCTGAAGGGAAGCACGGTATTGATTATTTCTTTACAGAAAGTGCTGGTATATGTGTGATGATTGGTTTATTGGTTTGTGTGTTAGGGATTTACTTGTGTGGTAAAGCAGGGGTGTTGAAGGAGAAAGGTTTAGCCAATTTATCTAATGAGTCCAAATCCGAATATAATTTTGGATTAGGGATTATTGTCGCGATTGTTTCCGGGGTATTAAGTGCATGTTTCAATTTCGGAATTGAATCTGGAAAACCAATGGCTGATGTAGCGAATAACCTTTGGAAAGCTGCAAATCCAGGTCAGGGTGAGTTTTTATACCAAAACAACGTGACCTATATCGTGATACTATGGGGTGGATTTACCACCAACTTTATATGGTGTTTATACTTATTATTTAAGAATAAGAGTTTTGGAGATTACAGCAAATCTTCAACACCACTAGGAAAGAATTTTCTCCTTTGTGCAATCGCTGGAACGACATGGTATCTGCAATTTTTCTTCTATGGAATGGGCGAGAGTCGTTTAGGAAATGGAGCGAGTTCATGGATTTTGCACATGGCATTTATCATCTTGATATCCAATGCATGGGGAATTATATTAAAAGAATGGAAAGGCGTTAGTAAGCCAACATATAGGGCAATCATAGCTGGTATTGTGACGATTATACTATCTATATGTATCGTTGGATTTGCTAAAACACTAGAATAATAACTTAAAAATTTCAAAACAGTGAGAACATACAAGCATGTAAATTATTTGTGGAACGAAGAGAAAGCTCAATCCTTAGCTGGAGATGAAGTAGCTCTACTATTATACCGTTCGAATTTATTGGGTTCGGATTTAAGAATCACAAATTATGGAGGAGGAAATACTTCCTGTAAGTTAGTCGATAAAGATCCTTTAACAGGTGAAGAGGTTGAAGTTATGTGGATTAAAGGTTCCGGAGGAGATATCGGAACATTGAAAAAATCTGGACTAGCCGCTTTGTATGTTGATCGTTTGAGAAACTTAGAAAATGTATATCGTGGTATTGAGCATGAAGATGAAATGGTCGAATTATTCAACCACTG
This sequence comes from Sphingobacterium sp., assembly GCA_036781025.1. Classification (GTDB taxonomy): domain Bacteria; phylum Bacteroidota; class Bacteroidia; order Sphingobacteriales; family Sphingobacteriaceae; genus Sphingobacterium. The sequence continues at coordinate 66,059 of DAIQBS010000003.1, forward strand.
CATCTATGATTTAAGCTCAAAAGCGCCATCTATCGATACACCATTACATGGATTTTTACCATTTGCACATATCGATCACCTTCATCCAGATGCAGCGATTGCTATTGCTGCTGCAAAAGATGGTAAAAAAATTACTGAAGAGTTATTTAACGGTACCATCGGATGGGTTGATTGGCAAAAACCGGGTTTTGATTTAGGTTTGCAATTGAGAGATTGTTTAGCTGCTAACCCAGGTATTCGTGGTATTATGTTAGGTTCTCATGGATTATTTACTTGGGGAGATACAGCCTATGAATGTTATGTAAATTCATTGGATGTAATTGAGGCTTGTGCTACTTATTTAGAAGAAAACTACGGAAAAACAAGACCAGTTTTTGGAGGACAAAAAGTGGAAAGTTTATCCGCTGAAGATCGTCAAGCTCAAGCGTCTAAAATTGCTCCAATTTTACGTGGTTTCTGTTCAAGTGAACGTCATATGATTGGACACTTTACGGATGATGCACGTGTTTTAGAATACATCAATTCCAATGATTTAGAGCGTTTAGCTCCATTGGGAACTAGCTGTCCAGATCACTTCTTAAGAACAAAAATCCAACCTTTAATTTTAAATTTGGATAAAAATGAAGACCTAAGTGATGTTGCTGCGTTAAAGGAAAAATTACAGCCTTTGTTTGAAGACTATAGAGCGATGTATACGGAGTATTATGAAACTTGTAAACATGAAAATAGTCCAGCAATTCGCGATAGAAACCCGGTAATTATTATCTATCCTGGAGTAGGTATGTTTGCTTTCGCAAAAGATAAACAAACTGCTCGTGTGGCTGCTGAATTCTATACCAACGCGATTAACGTAATGAAAGGTTCTGAAGCAGTGAGTGAGTACACTTCATTACCACGTCAAGAAGCTTTCAATATTGAGTACTGGTTATTAGAAGAAGCTAAATTACAGCGTATGCCTAAACCTAAAGCTTTATCTGGAAAGATTGCTTTAGTAACAGGTAGTGCTGGTGGTATTGGTAAAGCTATTGCGAAGAAATTTGCGAATGAAGGCGCGGTTATCGTTTTGAATGATTTAAATTTAGAGCGTTTAGCAGGTACTGAAGAAGAGTTTGTTGCTTTATTCGGTCGCGATAATGTGATTACAGCACAATTAGACGTGACGAATGTGGAGCAAATTCAAGCAGCATTCGCTAAGTCGGCCATTAGTTTTGGTGGTATTGATATCGTAGTGAACAACGCTGGATTATCTATCTCAAAATCTATAGAAGACCATTCTGCAAAAGATATGGATTTACTTTACGATGTTTTGGTGAAAGGTCAGTTTTTTATCACTCAAGAATGTGTTAAAGTGATGAAAGCACAACAAATTGGTGGTGATATCGTGAATGTGGTCAGCAAAAACGCATTAGTAAGTGGTCCGAACAATGCGGGTTACGGAAGTGCTAAAGCTGCACAATTACACTTAAGCAGATTGAATGCTGCGGAATTAGGAGCAGATAAAATCCGTGTGAATGTGGTTAATCCAGATGCAGTAATCTCGGATAGTAATATTTGGGCAGGCGGTTGGGCTGAAGGTCGTGCAAAAGCTTATGGTATTACCGTAGCAGAACTACCTTCGTTCTATGCAAAACGTACTTTGTTGAATGAAGTAATATTACCAGATGATATTGCCAACGCATGTTTCGCCTTCGTAGGTGGATTATTAAACAAGTCTACAGGAAACATTTTGAATGTGGATGGTGGTGTAGCAATGGCTTTTGTAAGATAAAAATGAGTTTACCTCTTGTAGGTTAATAACAAAAAATTGTAATGAGAATTCAAAAAGAACAAATAGAAAAACACAATGCACAATTGAAAGCGAAGCATGAGCGCGCTTTCAATTACATTGCTGAAGATATAAATCAAGTAGAAGAAGTAATCGCGAAATTGCAAAAATTTCAAATCGCTATCCCTAGCTGGGCATTAGGAACTGGAGGAACTCGTTTTGGTAGATATTCAGGACCTGGAGAGCCAGGAAATTTGGAGCAAAAAATTGAAGATGTAGGTTTACTACACGCTCTAAACGGTTCAAGTGGTGCTATTTCATTACACATTCCATGGGATATCCCTCAGGATGCTGATAAGATTAAGGAATTGGCAGCTTCTTACAATTTAGTTTTTGATGCGGTAAACTCCAACACATTCCAAGATCAAGCTGGTCAGGAGCATAGTTATAAATTTGGCTCTTTACACCATGTAGATCCAAAAGTTCGTAAACAAGCAGTTGATCATAATATTGAGGTAATCAACCATGGTATTGCTTTAGGATCTAAAGCATTAACAGTATGGTTGGCAGACGGATCTTCTTTCCCTGGTCAATTAAATTTTAGAGAAGCTTTCCAAAATACCTTAGAAAGTTTGAAAGAGATTTATGCGCATTTACCTGCTGATTGGAAGCTGTTTGTGGAGTATAAAGCTTTTGAGCCGTATTTTTATTCAATGACTATTGGTGATTGGGGACAGTCATTATTATTAGCGAGCAAGTTAGGTCCTCAAGCCTATACGTTAGTGGATTTAGGTCATCATTTGCCAAATGCAAATATTGAGCAAATCGTTTCATTATTATTGATGGAAGGTAAATTAGGTGGATTCCACTTCAACGATAGTAAATATGCGGATGATGATTTAACAGCTGGAAGTATCAAACCATACCAATTATTCTTAATTTTTAATGAATTGGTAGAAGGTATGGATGCTCAAGGTTTAGATCATGCCTCTGGTTTAGGATGGATGATTGATGCTTCGCATAACTTGAAAGATCCATTAGTAGATTTATTGCAATCAGTAGATGCGATTACTATTGCCTATGCGCAAGCATTATTGGTAGATCGTGAGGCTTTAAAAGCAGCTCAACAAGCGAATGATTTAGTTAAAGCACAACAAATATTACAAGATACTTTCCGTACAGATGTACGTGCTATCGTAGCTGAATCTCGTTTACGCAGTGGTGCAGCTTTGGATCCAATTGCATTATATAATGATTTGGATGTACGTGGTCAATTAGTTGGAGAAAGAGGAAGCAATTCAGTAGCAACTGGATTATAATAGTAAGGATGAAGGAAAAACAACGCATACCGGTAGTAGCAGTTTTCGATGTAGGAAAAACGAATAAGAAATTGTTCCTCTTTGATGAGCATTACCAAATCGTATTCGAAAAATCAGCGAGGTTTTTAGAAACCAATGACGAGGATGGCGATCCATGTGAAAACTTGGAAAGTTTGCGTCTTTCTGTATTCGATTCCTTACATGAGATTTTCAGGAAAACAGAATTCGATGTTAAAGCTATAAATTTTACTTCTTACGGTGCAAGTTTTGTATATATCAATGAGAGTGGACAGCCACTTACGCCATTGTATAATTATTTAAAAACATTTCCTGAGGAAATGATGCAAAATTTGCATGCTCAATATGGTGGAACAGAGCAGTTTTCTTTAGAAACAGCATCTCCAGTGTTAGGAAGTTTAAATTCAGGCTTGCAGGTTTACCGTCTTTTACAAGAAAGACCCGAACTTTTTAAGCAAGTGAAGTATGCCTTACATCTTCCTCAATATTTAAGTTTCCTTTTGTCGGGACAGACTTACACGGATATGACTAGTATCGGTTGTCATACGGCATTATGGGATTTTAATTCCAAAGATTACCATCAATGGGTTAAGGATTCCGGTTTAGCTTCGAAATTTGCACCAATAGTTCCTGCAAATGAAGTGTTTCCAGCAAATTTTCCTGGAAGTACCTTCAAAATTGGCGTTGGTTTGCATGATAGTTCTTCGGCACTTATACCTTACTTGTTGAATTTTCATGAACCATTTGTGTTAATTTCTACAGGAACCTGGTGTATTTCTCTGAATCCATTTAATGATTCTGCGTTGACCAAGAGCGAATTAGATCAAGATTGTCTATTTTATCTTTCTTATGCTGGAACTCCAGTGAAAGCATCTCGATTGTTTGCTGGATTTGAACATGATAATCAGGCTAAACGTATTGTTGATTTCTTTGGAACAACAACGGCGAAGTTTAAAAACCTGGATATCGATTGGGCTTTAGTAGCTGAATTAGAGAAAGGTACGATAGGGGAGGAATTAGATTCCTTTTCCAAATTGGATTTGAGTCAGTTTTCTGACTTTGTGGTAGCGTATCATTCTTTGATGTTACATTTGGTTAAAGCACAACTTAAATCGACAAATTTGGTGTTAGGAGATTCGAAAGCAACTCGCATCTTCGTAGATGGTGGTTTTAGTAAAAACCTCATTTATATGAATTTATTGGCAAGAGCTTATCCTACCTTGGAAATTTATGCTGCATCGATGGCGCAAGCTACAGCAATTGGTGCTGCATTAGTGATCCATGAGGAATGGAATAGCCAGCCTATCCCGAATAACTTAATAGAATTACGTTATTTCAGGGCTTAATTGAAGTTTATTTTTTAATATATCCGCTGAATCAAAGTGATGACAGCATCTTTGATCCGATCATCATCTAAAAGGTGATCAACCCAGCCTTAATTTTAAATAGCTAACCGCCAGGTTAGCTATTTTTATTTTTAATTTTTATTTGGTTTGAAAAATTGCTTCAATGTGCGGTGTTTTTTGTTAAAAAGCATTGTTTATATGTTGTAACTTAGTTATTTACAATTGTTTAAGTGTTGATGGATGTGGTTAGAATTCTGTCGTATTATTCTCGTTTTGACAGGATAGGGCAGGATGCTAATTTCATTTTAGCTAATTATATTTGACTATAGAGATTGAGAAAATTGTAAACCATTTGTGGTTCTTATTGAATTACAATAATCTACTTGAAAAACATAAACTATTAGAATGAATTTGCCAATTAAACCGAATTTCCTTATGGAACTTCTTTTAATTACATATAAAGAATTTTTTGAATATCGAACGGTAGTTGCTACCAGTTCCATTTAATGTGTAGAAAATCAAACTAAACCAATAAACCTATTAATTATTGACTGCTTATGGGAATAACTTAATACCTATCACCTATCACCTACTCCATACTTTTTAAAAAGTAAGTTGAGTATAATCATCAGTATATAAGGGAAGTGTCTTGTTAACTAAGAGAAATTAAAAATATAATGCTAGATGATTAGAGTAATTGTTAAAAATGGTTTTACCCTTTTTAAAAGCTAACCACAAAAATATGAAAGAAAGTATTTACCGAAAAAATTTAATGGTAAAGACATTAGGTCTTTTTCTACTTCTATTGATTAGAAGTTTTCCAATGCAAGCGCAAACTGGAATTAAAGTAGATGGTACCGTAGTTGATTCAGAAACTAGTGAACCCATCTCTGGCGCGACAATACGATTGTTAAATAGTACTATTGCGACCTCTACGAATGATAATGGAAATTTCGAGTTGGAACTGCCAAAAGCAGGGACTCTTGTTATTTCCTTTTTAGGTTATCAAAACCAACAAGTACAAGTAAATTCCTCTAGAAAATTGAATGTTCAATTGGTGAAGGATGGAGAGAATATTGATGAGGTTGTTGTTGTAGGTTATGGTCAACAAAAGAAAGTGTCTGTAACAGCAGCGATTTCGACCATTGAAACCAAGGATTTAAAACAAAGCTCTGCACCGAATTTAGCTTCTGCCTTATCGGGAAGATTACCAGGTTTAACTACAGTACAAACTTCTGGACAACCAGGTAGTGATGTGGTGAATTTGTATTTAAGGGGTGTGGGAACGTTAAATGATGCTTCTCCATTGATTTTAATTGATGGAGTTCCAAGAACGAATATTAGTAAAATGGACCCGAATGAGGTAGAATCAGTAAGTATCTTAAAGGATGCATCTGCTACTGCAGTATTTGGTGTTCGTGGTGCGAATGGTGTAATCTTAATTACTACACGTAGAGGACAAGCTGGAAAAGCAGAATTGAATATTTCATTAGACCGAACTTATCAAGGATTTTTGGCAAAAGCAGATCGATTACATTCTTGGGAATTTGCAGAGTTACGAAATCAAGCCTATATGAATGACAATCCAAATGGATTGGAGTCAGACTTGCCTTTTACGCAATACATGATAGATAAGTATAAAAGTGGTGAGGATCGCGTATTTTATCCAGATCGTGATGTATTTCACGATTATTTTAGAGATTGGGCTCCACAAACACGTCTAAATTCTAATTTCAATGGAGGTGGTGATAAATTCACTTATTTCTTAAATGTGGGTTACATCGGTCAAGGTGGTAATTTTAAGACAGAACCTAAAGAGCAATTGGGATATGATCCAAGTTATAAAATGGATCGTTACAATTTTAGAGGGAACATCGATTATAAAATTGCTAGCAATTTTAAAGCATCCTTAAATATTGCGACTTATTTGGAACGGATGAATACACCTCAAACAGTTGCTTTATTTGGTGGAAGTAATGCAGGTTTGGTTGAAAATATGATTGCTTATACCTGGGCTACACCTCCTACTGATGTTGGTCCAGTAACCGTGGAGGGATATGGTTATCCAGCAAATGAAGTTATTGCTCAATCTGGACAAGATCGTAACACATATGGTGAAATTAACCGTAGAGGATACCGCCAAGAAATGAATAATAATTTAAATTCCTCTTTTAACTTAGATTGGGGTTTGGATTTTATCACTAAAGGTTTGTCTATGAAAGGTTTAGTAGCGTTTGATAGTCAAGGAAACACAGTCTTGCAGGGTTATAAATCTTTGGATTCCTATTCATTTAAAGTAGCTAGAAACGCTTCGGAGACTAGCTATTATTCCCCATTAAGAACCAATGAGGATCCAGCAATTACGTTGACAAAAAGTATGGGAACTCGATATTATACGAATTACCAATTTTCCTTAAACTATTCTCGGGCATTTGGAAAACATAATGTTACTGGTATGGCTTTGGCTCAGCGTGATAATTGGGATCAATATGGTGCGGGATTGCCTTATAACATAGTTGGTTTTGTTGGTAGAACTACTTATAATTACGATGATCGTTATTTAGCTGAATTTAATTATGGATATAATGGTTCAGAACAATTTGCTCCAGCCAATCGTTTTGGTTCTTTCCCAGCATTTTCAATAGGTTGGGTTGCAAGTAATGAATCATTCTTAAAAGATAATCCAATCATTACCAATTTGAAAATTAGAGGATCATTAGGTCTTACAGGTAATGATAAATTAGGAGGAAGTCGTTTCCTTTACCAAAGTTTCTTGAATATGGCGGGCGGTATTTTCCCATCTTTGGGTAGAGGACGTTCTGTCGTTCAAGGTGCATTAGGAAATGAAGCGATTCAATGGGAAATTGCTAAAAAATCTAATATTGGAGTGGATTTGGAATTATATAAATCCTTATCCCTTACAGTGGACTTTTTCCAAGAAAATCGTGATAAAATCTTGATTACTCGTCGTACCATTCCTGTATTGCAAGGAGTTCCTTTAGGTAATATTCCAAAAGTAAATATTGGTAAAGTAGATAATAAAGGATTTGAGGCAGAGTTAACTTATCGTAAATCATTAAGTTCTGATTTATCCATTTTAGCTAAAGGTAACTTTGCTTATAATAAAAATACCGTCATCTTTGCTGATGAGGTTCAATATGGTACTGATTATGCTTATCGTTTAAGATCTACAGGGTTTAGTATTGGACAAAATTTTGGATATGATATTGATTATTCGAATGGTAATGGCTATATCAATACTCAAGAAGAGTTAGATAATTTGCCAGAATATCAAATAGGTGGAACTCCAAGATTGGGTGATTTCAAATATAAAGATATTACCGGAGATGGAGTTATTAATGACCGTGATATGATTCCAATCGGAAATCCATCCATTCCAAGAGTAACTTATGGACTTTCAGGTGCTGTAACCTATAAACAATTTGATGTATCCTTTTTATTGTCAGGTGTTGGTCAGACGCATAGAAATACCAGTGGTTGGGGAGTTTCAGAATTTGCTTTAGTTGGATTTTACAGTGGCTGGCATAAACAGGCTTGGACTGCTGAACGATATGCGAATGGTGAAGAAATTTTATACCCAGCATTAGGGATTGCACAAGGAGGAGTAAGTCATAAAGCCAATTCAGTATTTATTATGAATAGGTCATTCTTACGATTGAAAAACATTGAATTGGGTTATAATCTACCGAAATCAATCTTAGATCCTATTGGAGTAGAGCGTGTTCGGGTTTATGTGAATGGTAATAATTTATTAACCTTCGATAAGATGCCTATAGATACTGTTGATCCTGAACAACCAAGTACATTGGCTTATCCGATCACCAAAATGTTCAACTTTGGGTTAAATGTTGCGTTTTAATTCTTAATTATTTTGAAATGAAGTTTAAATATATATTAGCACCCGCTATTGCTATGATGTTGATTAGCTCGTCTTGTTCAGACGTGTTAAATATGGCTCCAGATGGCAACATGCAAATGGAAGATGTTTTATCAGATCCAGATCAAGTGGAAGCATTACTGAATCGATGTTATGAAAATATTCCCCAAAAAGGATATACTTATTATTTCTTTGAATCATTAGTGGTCGCAGCCAGCGATGATGGATACACTTCAGATGAAGCTCAAGGAGTTCCTACAACTCAACTATATAATGATAACAACAGTGCCCGTGATCATGCTATTCGTGATGCTCATGATGGACATGGAGGTTTAGTTAATAATTATTGGTCAAGATACTGGCAACAAATTCGTTTATGTTCTCAATTTATTGAATTAATTGATAATGCAGCGGTACATAATGAAGCAAATCGTGGTCGATTTAAAGCGGAAGCTAAAGTGTTACGCGCATTCTTTTATATGGAATTGGTGAAGTGGTTTGGAAAAGTTCCAGTACTGAATGCTACAATTCCATTTGATGCTGATTTTTCAACGTTAACACGTAATTCAGTATACGATGTTGCGAAACAAATTGAATCAGATTGTAACGCTGCATTGGAAGAGTCAACATTGCCTTGGCGTATCGATAATCAAAATGATGCGATGCGTGTAACGAAAGCTTTAGCATTAGCATTAAAAACTAAAGCTATGTTATTTGCTGCAAGTCCATTACATAATGAAGGTCAAAATCATTGGGATGAAGCATACACAATCGCAGCAGATGCTGTATCTAAATTGAAAGCAAATGGGTATGAGTTATTTAAAACAACTACTCAAACGGCCGTTTATGGCACAGGTCCAGCAGCAGCTTTAAGACAGTTAATGACTCAAACGGCAGATTATTCTGCAGCACCTAGAGATAAAGAAACGATTTTTCAAGCAAGAGGAGGAGGCTTATTTATTTGGCATATTGGCTATATTGCCGGTACTCGATTCCCTGGTGTATATAAAACGGGTACAGCTCCTACCCAAGAATTAGTTGATGCTTTTGAAACCATTAATGGAGAGCCTGTTCTAAATTTAGCTAAACCTTATTTAGATGAGAAGCATTTGCAACCTAATTACAATACAGCGAATACCCAATATAATCCGAATAATCCGTATGTGAATCGTGATCCTAGATTGGAACAAACCGTTATTCGCAATGGATCTACCGTTTATTGGAACAACGTAGCTCATATTGCAGAGATCTATCAAGGAGGTGATAATGCACCAAGTTGGGATGTGACGAATCGTTCTAGATCGAGGACTGGATATTATCAAGCAAAAATGACACGCCCAGGTGCTAGTAATGAAGTTGGTCATAATAATGCAAATTGGAAATTTCACCGTTTAGGAGAAACTTTATTGGATTTAGCGGAAGCAGCTGCAGAATCGGGTCGTTTAGCAGAGGCTAGAACTGCGGCAAATGAAGTAAGAAACCGTTCAGGAATGCCAAATTTATCTGCTTCTTTAACTAAAGAAGAATTGATTCTACGTATTAGAAATGAGCGTCGTGTAGAATTGGCTTGGGAAGAGAATCGTTATTTTGATATGCGTAGATGGGAAAAGCCAGATGGTGATTTGTCTGCAACAAGTAAGTATTTTACAGCAATGGACATTAAGAAAAATTCGGATGGATCATTTACTTATACCAGAAGAAATGTTTCAAGTAATCCACGTGGAGGCTGGCAAAATAGAGACTTATTGTTGCCATTACCTCTAGAAGAGGCAGCAACATTGGAAGGAGTAACTGGTACGCCTTGGCAAAATCCAGGATGGTAGAATTTCATGAGATAGAAAACGTATGAAGAAAAATATAAGATTCATTGCACTATGTATATTGAGTTCAATGATTTCTGCTCAGGTTTATGGGCAGAGCAATACAAGTTCCAGCACGCGAGTGGTAAATGTTTATAATCAACCTATTAAAGGTGCTACAGTCATTGTAGAAGGGGCCGATTTGACGCTGGTTACGAACCAAGAAGGAGTATTTGATAATATTGTTGATTCAAAAAATAAGTATGTCATTATTTCTGCACCAGGTTATTTAAATCAACGTGTGGAAATTAGTGAGTTGATTGCTAATGGAGAAATTCAATTAGCATTCGATGCCCATGATATTGGAGGTTATTTAGATTTTGGGTACCAAAAATATTCTAAGGAATCATTAACAGGATCAGTATCTGTAGTTTCAGGTGATGTATTAAATCGGACTCCAAGCAACGTGTTATCGGATACTTACCAAGGTCGGTTGCCAGGATTAACTGTAAAGAACAATATTGCTGAATTAACCTTTTTTGGTTATGGAAACTATTCCAAAACAATCCGTGGTTATTCATCAGTAAACGGAAGTTCACCTACCATCATCATTGATGGGGTTATTGCGCCAACACAATATTTAGAATTTATCTCTCCAAAGGAAATTGAAACAATTACCGTGTTGAAAGATGCGTCAGCTACCGCTGCATATGGTATTCAAGGAGCTTCGGGTATGATTGTCATCAGTACCAAACGTGGAAATAACAGTCCTTTAAAGGTGGAAGGTTACGTTGATCAAACCGTTCAACAATTGACTAATAGACCATTATTTATTAACTCTGGACAATATGCTGAATTGCGTAATTTAGCAGGTAAGAATGATGGTTTAGGGGATTATTCTCAATTTACGCAATCAGAGATTGATATGTTTAAATCAGGAGAAGATCCAGCTTATCCAAATAACGATTGGTATGAAATGTTTATGCGTGATATGGTGAATCGTCAACGTGTAGGTGTAAATGCATCTGGTGGTACAGATAAATTTAAATATTATTCGAACCTGAGTTTTGTAAATCAACAACAGCCATTTAAGATTGCAGATGAGGCTGATCGTAAATATGATCCAACTCCGCATGTAAACATTGGTAATTTCAGAACCAATATGGATGTGAAGTTCAACGATTATTTATCGGGTTATATGCGTTTAACAGGTAATTTAAAACGTGAAAAATTGGCTGGCGGTCAAATGGGTTGGGATATTTATAGCAGTATGTTTAATTTACCTTCTACCGTTTATGGTCCATTATCACCAATCATTGAGGGTCAAGAGGATATTAGCAATCAAGTTGTTACCGTTGATGGATTCGATACTCCAATTTATGGTAGATTAAACCGTTCAGGATATAGCACAATCATTGAGACCAACATTATAGCGCAAGCAGGTTTGAAGTTGAACATGGACTTTATAACTAAAGGTTTATCCGCATCAGGAGGTATGGCTTATCAGACATATGTTCGTAACCAAACCAATACGAGTCAAAGCTTTAGAAGAGTACTAAGAGGGGATGATTTATCTTCCTTAGAGGACTTTTCCATCTATAAAAGTTTTGAGAATACTCCTTTAGCCTATGGTAAAGGTTCTACTTTCTTTTATTATCTAAATCTACTTGCTAGGTTAGATTATAACAGACGTTTTGGTGATCATAGCATTGATGCTTCCGCTCATACTTACTATTTGAAACAAGAAATCGAAGCTTCAGGTGGTGGAAATAATGTACTTCCTTATTTACGTCAAAATTTTGGGGTATCGGCTTTATATGGGTATAAAGATCGTTATTTCTTGAAGGGAGATTTAGGATATTCTGGTTCAGAGCAATTTCATCCGGATCATCGCTACATCATGACACCTTCAGTATCTGCAGCATGGATCGCATCGAAAGAAGATTTCTTTACAACCGATGCAATTTCCTTATTGAAATTTAAAGCTTCCTATGGAATCAGTGCGAATGATCAATTGGGAGGAGCTCGTTTCTTATACTTAGACAACATTCGTGCGAATGGATCGGAATTAGAAAGAGGAAATCCTTTATTGCAAGCGGAAAAGATTAAGAAGGCTAATGTGGGCATGAACCTAGGATTATTTAACATGTTTACGGTTGATGTGGAATTATTTGATGATAAAGTTGATAATATGTTGATCGGTAGTAGCGCTATGATTCCAGATTATCAAGGGATTCCTCTGGGATACTATCCGAAATTAAATAATGGTAAAATGGAAAACCGCGGATATGAAGTGTCATTTGGTTTCAATAAACACTTTAACCAAGATTTTTCTGCTTATGTAAAAGGAAATTTCATGGATGCAAAAAATAAAGTGATTTCCATTAACGAAGCTTCTTTAGGTGAAGATTATGCTTATAGTCGCAGAACAGAAGGATATCACCTAGGTCAGTTATGGGGATATCAAGTAGATTATAGCAATGGTACAGGCATGTTTAATTCGGCTACAGAATTAGCCAATGCAGGTGTTACTTATGCGTTTGGTACGCCACGTGTAGGAGATTTAATCTACAAAGATTTAACAGGTGATGGTGTTGTTGATGTGAAAGATTTAGCCCCAATGGGTAATCCTAATTCTCCTCGGCAAGAGTATTCCATTCTTGGAGGTGTAAATTATAAGAGTTTTGAATTTTCTTTCTTAATTCATGGTGTAAGTAACTATTCCAACTTTTTGAGTGGTATGGGTATTTACGAGAATCAAGGAAGAGGGATTTTTAACGACATCCATTTAAATTCATGGACTGCAGATCGTTATGCTGCTGGGGAAGCAATTTCCTTTCCAGCATTATCACTTTCACCAACAACGAACCATGTGGCTAGTGACTTTTTCTTAAACAACAGATCGTTCTGGAGATTAAAAAATGTAGAATTAGCCTATACATTACCTGAGCAATTATCGCAAAAAATACATTCAAATAATATACGTATTGCTTTAACTGCACAGAATTTATTTACCATTAATAAAATGAAGACGAAATATATCGATCCAGAAATTGGAAGTAGAGGTACTTTCCAACCATATCGTATATTTAATCTTGGTTTAAGTGCAAACTTCTAAAATTTAAGATCATGAAAAGAAGTATATTTAAAATATGTGTTGTTGCTTTGGGTTTAATGACTTTGGAATCATGTGCTGATCTTGATTTACCTTCTGATGGTAGGTTGGCATTAAATGATCTTTTTAGTACTTATCCAAGAACAAAAAATTACTATGAAATTTGTAAATCCTATATTCCGCAAGTAGGATTTATGTACCAGGGTCAGCGTACACCATTAGCTTCCTTTAGCGATGAGGCACATGATGCTAGTGATGGGGTAAATGGAGATGCGAATGATTGGTATAATAACAGAGCCTCATCTACGAATAATCCAGTGGATGGTGCCTATGGTTGGAACCATTATTTTCAAGGTATCAGAAAGTGTAATACCTTTTTGAGTAGTATTAATGATCCAGCTATAGCTACCGCACAAATTAAAGAGGTTGAAAAAAATGGTTGGATTGGTGAAGTATTGGTGCTTAGAGCATATTTCTATTTACAATTGGTGAAGCGTTATGGAGGAGTTCCTTTAATTTCAGCACCATATGAAATCAACCATGATTTTTCACAAGATAAACGAGCAACTATCGAAGAATGTATTGATTTTATTTTAGCAGATTGTGATGCTGCATTAGCAATACCTGAAACATCTGATGCGAACATCGGTTTTAGATGGAATATCAATGACAGTGATCGTGGATCTGTAACACGTGCATTTGCTTATGCCGTAAAATCACAAGCGGCATTATATGCAGCTAGCCCATTATTTAATACAAGTGGCAGCAAGTACACTTGGGAAAAAGCAACAGAAATAACGAAAGAGGCTTTGGATCAATGTTTAGCTCACGGTTTTGAATTATTCGATATTACACCTTCGGCTGATATTGCTCAAAATTCATACGCGTATTATTTCATCAATCGTTCAGATCCTAGTAGAGCAATTGACAAGGAGACTATTTTTGAAACTACGGCGGCACGTACCAATGTTTGGAAATGGGCAGGTACACCTTTTATGGCTGGTGTAGAAAAAGCTGGTTCTGGTCCGTCTCAGGAATTAGTAGATGCTTATGGTATGCAAGCTACGGGAGAAATGGCAATAACTGGATATTCTGATGCACAGCATTTGCAACCAATCATTAATACTGCTTCTGGTTATGATGCTGCAAATCCTTATGTAGGAAGAGATCCAAGATTTTATGCGTCGATTTATTATAATAATTCACCTAGATCCCTTTCAACAGGAAATATTGATAAATCATTAATCCCTATGTCGTTCAGAAATACTGTAAATAATATTACAGCTTCAACAGCAAATGGGGAGACAAGTCTAGCTACTACTGGATCAGACCCTTGGATTTTTACCTCATTATTAGGAAAAGCCATTCCTGCGGGGGAAAAGCGTTTAGTTTCTTTTGAATATAAAAGTAATAAAACAATTACGAATGCACAGTTCTTCTATTGTGTGGCAGGCGGACCTGCAGGAGGTGTCTCTTCACCAGAGAACATTCGTATTGAAGGATCGACAGAATGGAAACGTTTTGAATTTGATTTGACAGATGCAATTACTCGTTTTGGATTTGGTGTTAATAACAGTGGAGGACAAGCTCCTGCGAACCATTTCTTACGTTTTGACGCAGGGGGAGATGGAGGATATAATATCACGATTCGCAATTTCCAAATTGAGAGTTATACACCTCCACCAGCACCAATTCCTGTGGAGACATTTGTTGGAGGAAATGCAAGAATTTCATCTGACTTAACAGAAACTCGTTATACAAGGACTGGTTATTATTTAAGAAAATTCAATAATTACAAATCAAGTGTTACTGTAGACCAAGATGGTTTAATGAAGATTTTCCGTCTAGGAGAGTTGTATTTAAACTTTGCAGAAGCGGCTTATAATTCTGTAGGAGCTGATGCAGCAGTTCCAGCAAAAGCATCAGGAGCTTCTGCGATGAGTGCAAGAGAAGCTGTTAATGCTATTCGTAGTCGTGCAGACATGCCAGCCCTTCCATCAGGATTATCAAAAGCTGATTTTGAGAAGCGTTATCGTAATGAACGTCAAGTTGAATTAGCATTTGAAGAGCATCGCTTCTTTGATGTGAGAAGGTGGAAAATTTTAAATGATACTGACAAATTTGTGACTGGTATGCGTATTACTAAAAATGGTGATAGTTACAACTATACACGTTTCAAATTACAAGATCGCGGTACAAATGCAGATAAATACTTATGGCAACCATTAAGTTTATCTGAGGCTACTAAAATGGAATCTTTGACAGGTACCAATTGGCAAAACCCTGGTTGGTAGCATTTAATAGATATTAAAAATGGGCTTCGGTGGAGTAGGAATTCTTAAATCTAACGAAGCCCATTTTTTTTAAACTTTCATATATGAGAATACTAAATTTTAAAACTTCTATCCTGGCTGCAGTATCCTTATTAGCTCTTGCTTCATGCGCCAACAATACATTTAAAAATGAAAATATAGTAATTGCAGGAAAAGATGAGATTAAAGATTCTATGCAATACTTACAAAATGATCGCATCAAACTAGGAATAGATTTGAACCTTGGAGGTGCTGTCACTTTTCTTTCTGATAAAGAAAATGGCGGAGAAAATATGATCAACAGTTTTGATTGGGGTAGACAAATACAAATGTCATATTATAGTGGACCTTGGCCATATATAGGACCGAAAGGCGAAACGCCAACCCCGGAGTGGCAGGGTTTGGGATGGAATCCTATTCAATCTGGTGATGCGGGTAATCATCGTTCGAAACTTATTTCCTTTGAAAAAAGGGGAGATAAGTCATTATTTGTTCGAAGCATTCCTATGCAATGGCCACATAAGACTGGGGTTGCCTGCGAATGTGAGTTTCAGACATTGTATACCTTAGAAGATAATATAATTACTATGGAAGCAACCATAGTGAATAACCGCGCAGATACAACACAATATCGAGCATGTACTCAAGAAATGCCTGCTATATACACAAATGGTGTCTGGTATCAGGTGGTAACTTATTTGGGAGACAAGCCATTTCAAGGGGAGGCGACAACAATTGTTGTGGATAAAAATGATGGAAAAGGTTGGCCATGGGTTCATTTCTATACTCCTGAAAATTGGGTTGCCCTGTTAGATAGTAAAGGAATGGGAATTGGCGTGTTCCAGCCAGAAGTTATGCGCTTTAATGCTGGATTTCATCCAAATGATGCTACCAAAGGTTTTGGAGGAGAGAAAGATGGCCAAACAGGTCATATTGCTCCTACAGGAACTCAAATCTTGGATCATAATATTAAATGGACGTATAAAACGACGTTTATATTAGGAAATGAAAACCAAATAAGAACGTATGCTAAGGAAAATAGAGCGGTGAAAGCAAATCCTTCATGGAGCTTCGAAAACTCTAGAAATATGTGGCATTATGAAGGTGAATGTAAAGACAAAGGTTTTCCGATAAAAGACGGTTTGGATATTACTTTCAAAAAAGGAGCAAAAATTGTTAGCCCAATTACTTATTGGAAAGCTGAGGAAAATCCATATTTAGAATTTGAAGCAAAAATAACTGGAAAATCTCCAGAAATGAATATAGCCGTTGAGGTACAGCCGGTAGGGAAATCTGATTTCACGGATTGGTTAAACTGGTCAGAGGGCGAAAATACTGTTGAAGCTGAAAAACAAGCAAAGGCAACTAATTTTCCGAGTATTGCAGCTATAAAAATAAATCAACAAGTTAAATCAGATGGAAATACCCAACGATATAGAATACCTTTAAAAGATATTACAGGATATACTGGTGCAATGAAAAGCTTGAAGATAGTTCTTCAAGACGATGGTACTGCAATTCTTAAAAATATTAAATTAACTAAGTAATCTATTTCGGGAGAAATAATAGAGATTATGAGTTGTAATCGGATTTCTGTACAACAGAAATCAGATGCAATGATTTCACCATTTCTATATGGTCAAATTGATATAACCTGAATACCTAATTATGATGCAGATCAAACTACTTAATTATTTACTTTTCTTATTCGCTTTGTGTAATTTCTCCTGCAAATCAACAATAAATAATCAGGATAAAAATTCAAATGGAGTTTCTTATGAAGGTTCCTTTAAGCTGCAAAAAGGTTGGGACATTTATGATGGTGGAGGCTACCGCTATGGTCCCTCTATTATAATAGATCAAAATGGAACAATTCATGCCTGGTTTGCAGCCCCAGGAGGCATTCATGGCCGAGATAAAATTTTGTATAAAGACAATGCAAAAGAAACAGCAATTTCCATCAACAAAAATGAGGTAGCTGCGCAGAAATTTACGAATGAAACTGATTTTTATGCTGTTGCTGCCATTTGTCCAAATTGGAATAGTAAGAATAGTAGTTTAACATTTGCATTATACCAATGGAAAAATGATTATCAAACTTCTATTTCTTCAGCACCTATCCTTTCCAAGAGATTTGAAAATTATAGTGATAATGGCGTGTTAATTTTAAATAAGGATAACAAATTTAAGGCAGGAACTTATGTATGGGTGATTGAAGGAGGAACAGGTACAGCAGGGGTTTGGGCCTTAGATGGAGCAATGGAACAGGTAAATGCTTTTTTGAATGGTCAACCACAATCCTATAATTATAAATCATTCATCATGAATGATAAAAGTAATGCAGCTGTATTTTGGGATCAAGTAGCCTATAAGAAAAGCACGGATGCAGGGAAAACATGGACAATTGAAAAAATGGTTTTGAAACCGACTGAAGGCACTAGGGATGAATACTCGATATGTGATCCTGGCGTTGTGAAAATAGGGAAATATTACTACTTAGGGTATACTTCTACAGAGGATATCCGCATGATCTTTAATCATGCTTATGTTGCTCGATCCTTAAGCCCAGAGGGACCTTGGGAGAAATGGGATGGTCATAAATGGGGACATTCACCGCAACCTATAGTAACTTTTGATGGAGATAAGGACGCTTGGGGAGCAGGTGAGCCTTCTATGGTCGTGAAAAATGACAGCCTATTTATTTACTATACCTGGAGAGATAAAAATAAACATGAGATTCGTGTTGCTGTAGCGGATGCAAAAGATGAGAATTGGCCTAAAACCTTGGTTCAAAAAGGTGTAGCCTTAGATCAACATGCTATTCGGAATGGAGATCATGCTGATGTAAAGTTTAGACCTGACCTGAATAAATTTTATATGCTTCATACCGCTTCCAGGCTCTCTCCTGAAAGTCATCTTATGTTATGGGAATCTTCTGATGGATTAAGATTTAACAAAGTGACTGATATATCTGAATTGGCAGAAGAATATCTCCATAATTGTGGTTGGAGTGCTGATGAATCAGGTCATATTAATCCTGAAATACAACAGTATGTTGCTTATGGTTATGGCCCGAATTGGGGTAATTGGAATACAAAGTGGCATCCTATACAATTTGATAAGAAAAAATAGAAATGAATTATTAGCCTATTTAATATTTTATGATTAAAAGAAGCATAATTACATCCATGCTCTTAACAGGTCTTTTGGCCTTGGATGTTCAGGCACAAAGTCCTTTTAAAGTAAACTCAGATCAATGGTCATTTACCGACGCACTGGGAAGAAAGGCAATAGAGCAAAATAAAGTTGGAAAGAAAAAAGGAGATAAGGTAGTTGCTATGTTTTATTGGACCTGGCATCAAGGAAAAGATGATACTACTTATCAGGTAAAAAATATTACAAATATTGTTCGAGAGTTTCCTGAAGCGATGAAGGATTATAATCATCCTGCCTGGGGAACTAAAAAGCCTGGGTTTTTCTTTTGGGAGGAACCATTATTTGGCTATTATAAAACTACAGATACCTGGGTGTTAAGGAAACATGCCGAGATGTTAGCAGATGCAGGTGTTGATGTGGTGTTTTTTGATTGTACCAATGGTAGTTTGACCTGGCAGGAGTCTTATGAAGCATTATTGAAAACTTGGGATCAGGCGCAAAAGGATGGAGTGAAAGTTCCAAAAATTGCTTTCATGTTACCTTTTGGTTATTCTGAAAATTCTTTGACTTCATTAAGACAGTTATATAGAGATTTATATCAACCAGGACGTTATAAAAACCTGTGGTTTAATTGGAAAGGTAAACCTTGTATTATGGCTTATCCAGATAATTTGGAGAAAAGTGGAGTGGATCAAGAAATTGCTAACTTCTTCACGTTTAGACCTGGCCAGCCAGATTATGTAGATGGTCCAAAGCGTCAAAATCATTGGGCTTGGTTGGAAAATTATCCACAACATGGTTATGTTGATAATGGAAATGGAAAATTTGAACAAGTTTCTGTGGGTGTAGCTCAAAATGCTGGTCCTTCTACTAATGGACATTGTTCTGCTTTCAATTTACCAGGTACTTATGGCCGTAGTTTCAGTATGGTTAATGGATTTGATCCTCGTGTAGATGGTTATTTATATGGATGGAATTTTCAGGAACAGTGGAGCCGTGCATTTGAATTAGACCCTGAACTGGTATTCATTACTGGATGGAATGAATTTATTGCTGGTCAATGGTTACCAGAGCATAGTTGGACTGGAGACCCCTTTTCTTTTGTAGATCAATACGATTGGGAGCATAGCCGAGATATCGAACCAAATAAAGGATGGGGTGATAAGGGGGATGTATATTACCAACAATTGATTGATAATGTAAGAAAATTTAAAGGGATGGATCCGATGGATGCTGTTTCAGGCCCCAAAACGATTACCCTAGGAAAAGCTACTGATTGGAATAATGTGCTTCCTTATTATCAGCATTATAAAGGTAATACAATGCATCGTGATCACCGTGGTCGTTATAGTGAATATTATACGAATAAAACGGGAAGAAATGATTTGACTGGCGCAAAAGTAGCTAGAGATCAAAAAAATGTTTATTTCTATGTAGAAACAGCTAATAAACTAAGTCCATCTACTGATAGAAATTGGATGATGTTGTTTATAGATATTGATAGAAATAAGAAAACGGGTTGGAACGGTTATGATTTTGTTATCAATCGTCAAAGTCCACAAAGCAATAAAGTGATTGTGGAGAAAAATGTAGGTAACCGTTGGGAGTGGGCAAAAGCTGGATTAGGAACGATGAGTGTTAACAATAATAAGTTGGAATTAGCGATTGCGAAGCAACTCTTCAACCTAACAGGCGAACACTTGGATATCGAGTTTAAATGGAGCGATAACATGCAGGAAAATGGTAATATCATGGATTTCTATGTGAATGGTGATGTTGCGCCAGGAGGAAGATTCAACTTTGTTTACAAAACGAATTAAAAACAGCTGGTTTATAGTATGAATTTATTAACCGTTAAATTCCTTGGTTATTAAGAGATGAAGAGACTTATTTTAGTTGCCTTATTCTGTTTAGCTTATACTTATAATGTATTTGCTCAAGAAGCATTTAAGCCATTTCCTTATAAAATTGCTATTATCGGAAATCCTGCAAACCCTGATATCCGCTATGACGATGGCCAGATGCAAGCGCTGAAGGATTTAGGTTTTAACATGATTCAAGTGAATATTGCTTGGGGAGCCAGACCTGCGGATGAGCCTTTGAATTTGGAGGATGTGTTGTATGTAGAAGGAAAGGGTAGAGGTTCTAAAGAACGAATTGCAGAACGTTTAGCTGAGTTGAAGTCCAGGGTGAAGATCGCGAAGAAATGGGGAATGCGGACAGTTTTTCATTTTGGTGCTCCAAATGTGGATTCCCTATATCGCATTTTGATGCCAGAATTGATAGATAAAGCAACAGAATTAAACAGTATTTCAAATCCAAAGATTGTAGATCATTATGTAACTCTTGTAAAACGTTTACATCAGGAGGTTCCGGAATTGGATGACATTCAATTATATACTTTCGATCAGGAAGCTTGGATAGGGAGTGAATTTGGTAATAGCAAATATGATCGAGATGTGCCACTTCACGAACGAGTAACACCTTTTGTGAAGACCATGACAGAAACTTGGGCTAAACTAAACCCGAAAGGGATGTTATGGTGGGAGCCTTGGGAAATGTCTGCGGGACAAATTTATGCTTGTATTCCAAATTTACCTCGTAAAAATTTCGGATTCTTTTTACACTCAAACATTGCAGAAGTACAATTGTCAAGACCTGTCGATGTATGGTTCAGAAATATGGTCAATATTCTTAAAAAGGAGCAAATCCCTGTGGTGGGAGAATTGTTCTTAGCGAGTGCCAATGAGGAAGTTGAACCTATGCAGCATATACCTGCGCCTCGTTTAGTGTTTGAACAGTTGGAAGCCATGTACGCTTTGAAAGATCTGTATGGCGTAAAGGAATACTTCGGATTACTTCCGGATAGTTACGATCCAAGTTTGTTGATGGCAGGAATGAAGTTAAAAAATCCTAATCTGACTTTGAAGGAGGGATTGAATCAATTAGCAGCTCCTTATGGAAGTGCGAAAGGGGATATGCTTACTGCTTGGGAAAATATTGCCCAAGGCTTACAGCTTTTTCCTTGGGATGCGACCTGGCGTTTCCGATATCTTCCAAAAGCAGTAGCTGGAGTTCATGTATTTCATAAATGGGATAGAGCATGGATCTCAGGTGCAGTAGCTCCTTCTCCGAGTTGGAAATCTACTCGTCGTAGTTTATTCATGGTAACGGAAGAAGAAGTTTTAGATCCATGGTTCTATGAGGATATAGAATTAAGAGCTAGAGAAGCTGCTGATCAATTTGTATTGGCAAAAGCAAACCTAGAAAAAGCATTAGTTAATCTGAAGAATAACCAAGGGAAAAGTGATTATGTGAAAAAGTCTATTCAAGATGTAGCCACTTTTGAACAGGTTATGCGTGCTATTCAAGTGTACTGCAGAGAGGTAAATTTGGTGTTTCTTATGAGAAAATATGTAGATAAACAGGAGAGTATACCAGCTGATCTATTAAGACGTTTTCGTGAGGTAATGGAACTTGATATCAAAAATCAGGAGAAAGGTTACATGACGAATGAACCGAATGAGAAGACAGCAAAAGAGATGCTTGAACTGTTCAATACAAATCCAGTGAATTGGGTTAAAAATTATTTAAAACCGTAAAGTATGTTAGGTGGAATATTAAATCTCCACCGAAAATTAAAAAATATAGATATGAGAAAAGATTGGAAGTCATTGTTGTTTTTAGGCTCTTTAGCTTTAGGCTTAGAAAGTCAGGCTCAAAGCATTACAGCGATTGATGATTTAGGACGTGTTTTGCCGGCTTACCATGAAGTTGGGGCAAAGAAAACGGGTAAACAAGTAGGGATATTTTATTTCTTATGGCAAGGCCATTCAGGATCACCTACATCAGAAAGAAATTGGGACTTAAGTAAATTGTATCAATATCACCCTGAGGTTTTTCTAGATTTTCACCACCCGAATTGGGGAGGTGGTTCGGCAGGAGCAGGCAAGTACTACTTTTGGGGAGAGCCTATTTATGGATATTACCGTGGAGACGACTTTTGGGTTCATCACCGAAATATGCAATTATTAGCGGATGCTCAAGTTGATTTCTTAGTGCTAGATGCCACCAATCGCTTGACCTATGCGAAAGAAACTCGCGTGTTGATGAATGCAATGATGGAACTTCGTAAACAAGGTAAACCAGCTCCGAAATTGGTGTTTTATACAAATACTCAATCGGGAGCTGCTATGCAGGAAATATACGATACATTCTATGCCCCTGAAGCAAAAGATAAATTGCCTGATAATTGGTATTACTTAGAAGGGAAGCCTTTAATCATCGGTTTGTCTAAGGAAGCTAAAGGAAAGAATTACGAGAAGTTTTTTACCATCCGTGAATCCCAATGGCCAAACGAGCCTGAAAAGGTGGATGGATGGCCTTGGATCGAATTCCAAAGACCTCAGAACGTGTATAAAAATCATAAAGGTGAGCGTGAAATAGTCAATGTTTCTGCTTCACAGCATCCTAATTTGGATGCTTCCATGGGAGGTTCTGCATTCTATGGAAAAGCAGGTAACTGGGGTCGAAGTTTCCGAAATAACAATCCAGGAAATCCGACTAAGGAAGTAGCCTACGGCTATAATATTCAAGAGCAATGGGATTTTGCATTGAGTCAAGACGTTCCTTTTATCTTTATTACGGGCTGGAATGAATGGATTGCGGGAAAATGGTCTAGAGAGAATTTAGATAAAAATGAAGCGCACTTTGTTGACCAGGCCAATGCTGAATATAGTAGAGATATAGAACCATCTTGGACAGATGGACTTAAAGACAGCTATTATCTACAAATGATCGGTAACATTAGAAAGTATAAAGGAACTGATGCAATACAATCAGTAAAGAAAGGAACGGCTTTACCTGCATTGACTGCTTGGGCAAATATTCCAACACTTTATAAAGATTACGTAGGTGATATTCAAAAAAGAAATAATCCAGGTGCACAGTCAGAACCAAAAGTAATTTATACCAATGAATCTGGAAGAAATGATTTACATGAGCTTAAGTTAGCTTCTACCGCAAATGAATTAGCCTTCTATGTGAATACAGCAAATACACTTTCTGAGCGTACTGGACAGAATTGGATGACCCTTTGGATTAATAGCGATGAGAACTATCAATCAGGATGGAATGGATACGATTATCGTGTAATACAAGGAGACCGTTTACAACGTCATGTTCAAGGTGCTTGGCAAGATATTCAGAAGTTGAAATTTGAAAGTAGTAAAAATGAATTGGTGGTTAAGATTCCATATCAGTTGATTGGATTACCTTCCGATGCATTTACAATAGAATTCAAATGGTCTGATAATATGATGAAAGATGATCCTTTGGATTGGTATATCAATGGAGATACAGCTCCGGGAGCAAGATTAAACCTTTCTGTTAAGGTTGTTAAATAAATAAATTAGGTTAAGTGAAAAAAGAAAGCAGACCATTTGGTCTGCTTTCCTATTTTATATCATTGTTCATTTATCGTAAATCAACGACTTCCAATCCTGGGAACTTATCCTTTTGAAAAACAAAGTTAGAATCTGCAAGTTGATGGTTCACGTATAAGGTGTGTATGGTATAGGTGTATTTTGCACCAGACTTATCAAAAATAGCCACATCATGAATGTGTTTATTCTTGTTGATTCGTAGTTTGATTTTAAAATAATTACTCTTTGTATCTAGTGGAGATAATTCAACGACATTCATTTTACCGGCTTTATCCACAGTTTCATCATCCATACTGATGTATTTATAGCCTGAACGATAAAAAGTAAAAATGTTATTAGGTCCAATACTTTGGCTGTCATTATCAGCATCTGTCACTTGGATTTCTTTATCCTCTTTTAGTACAGACCAAACGGATTGCCCATCGGAAATTAACTCTTGAGCTGGCAAGATAATCTTATACTTTTTTTGAGGTTTGTTTAAGAACAATTGCCCTTTGTCGGTATACGTTTCTGCATTAGGCTGTGAAGCTTTAAAGCTAAAATCAGATTGTATCGTTTTATAACTATCGTATTTTTTGGATACCTCGTCCAATAATTTCTTTGCAGCTTGATCTTGGGCAAACAAAGAACTGATTGACATCAATGCTACCCATAAATAAATTAATTTTTTCATCATTAATGATCTTTTCTTAACGTTTCTAAAAACTGTTCTAAAGAATATTCATCCGGATAAAGCACCTCGCGTGCTTTACTTCCTTCAAATGGACCTACAATACCAGCAGCTTCCAATTGATCAATGATTCTTCCAGCGCGATTATAACCTAATTTCAACTTACGCTGTATTAATGATGTTGAACCTTGTTGATGCATGACAATTAATCGGGCAGCTTCTTCAAATAATTGATCTCGGCTATCCATATCAAAATCGGCAATTTCACCGCCATCTCCGTTAGGATCTATATACTCAGGTAAATAGTGAGCAGAAGGATATCCACGTTGAGAGCCAATGTAATCCGATATTTGATCCACCTCAGGTGTGTCTACAAAAGCACATTGAATCCGTATCAAGTCACTACCAGTAGCTAAGAGCATATCACCTCGTCCAATTAGTTGATCCGCACCACCACTATCTAAGATGGTTCTAGAATCGACTTTAGACAATACCCTGAATGCTAAACGCGCAGGGAAGTTAGCCTTTATCGTACCGGTAATGATATTAACTGAAGGTCTTTGTGTCGCAATCACTAAGTGAATACCTACTGCACGGGCTAATTGTGCCAAACGAGCAATGGGAGTTTCCACTTCCTTACCAGCGGTCATCATCAAATCGGCAAATTCATCAATAATAAGAACTATAAACGGTAAGAATCGATGACCCTCCTCAGGGTTTAATCGACGATTGATAAATTTTACATTATATTCCTTTAAATTCCTTACTTGCGCATTTTTCAATAGATCATAACGTTGATCCATTTCAATACAAAGGGAATTTAAAGTATTGATTACCTTTTTAGTATCTGTAATAATAGCATCATCCTCATTTGGTAATTTTGCTAAAAAGTGTCTTTCTATCTTTTTGAATAAAGAAAGTTCCACCTTTTTAGGATCCACCAATACGAATTTCAATTCTGCGGGATGTTTCTTAAATAGGAGGGAGGTTAAGATGGCGTTAATACCTACTGATTTACCTTGACCTGTAGCACCTGCCACTAATAAGTGAGGCATTTTAGCCAAATCGGCTATATAAACCTCATTAGAAATTGTTTTACCCAATGCAATAGGTAAATCCATATCTGTCTTTTGGTATTTCTCTGTCGCTAAGATAGAACGCATGGAGACCATTTCCGGAGTACTGCTTGGTACCTCGATACCAATAGTTCCTTTTCCAGGCATCGGTGCTATAATCCGAATACCCAATGCAGCTAAACTAAGCGCAATATCATCTTCTAAGTTTTTGATTTTAGAAATTCTGACCCCAGGTTTCGGGATAATCTCGTACAACGTTACTGTAGGACCTATAGTCGCTTTGATATGTTCAATTTCAATGCTATAGTTCCTTAAAGTTTCAACAATACGGTTCTTATTAGCCTCTAATTCTTGTTGATTGATGGTGATTTTACCAGTTCCATAGTCTTTCAATAAATCCAAAGTAGGGTATTGGTAGCCAGATAAATCCAACTTAGGATCATATTCTCCGAACTTTTCGACAAGGTCATTAGCAGTGATGGGTTTTTCCTCAATAGGTTTCTGAACCACGAAATCAGGTTCTACTTTCGTAGACGCTACCTCGACTGGAGGAATGGTTTCTTCAATACTAAACGCAATATCTTTTTCTGGAACTTGAGGCGTTTTAGGCTCAGAATTTCTTAGTTGGTTCACTTGTAAAGGAATATTTACCAATCGTTCCTCTTCTTCAGTCAACTGCTCATCCTCCTCTTCGTCCAGGTTGTTTTCTATTTCTTCTCGGTGGGAGTAAGTATGTGTAGCAATGTTGTTGGATCTTGCAGTATTCACTTTATTTACTGCACTCATATTGGTTAAATCGTCATTATCATCATCCTCATCCGTATCCTCATCCAATTGATTTCTTTTGGACATGAACGATAACTTCAAATCAAAATTATAAATCAATACTAAGGCAGTTAGGACGATGAAAATTAAAAGTCCTGCAGTTCCTATGGTTCCAATTTGGGATTTTAAAATTTGATTCGTCCAAAAGCCGAATTTACCTTCTAAAATATGTGGAGTATCTGCGATGAAATCTTGAATAAATCCGAAGGTAACTGATAGTAATATAATCGCAATTGATGCATATAATACAGTGTTCCATACAGGAAGAATAGACCTTTTGTAAAGCAATTTATATCCAATAACAAAAAGCATCACTATAAAAAGAAAGGAAGCGACACCAAACCATTCGTAGATAAATTGATTTGCTAATAAGGCACCAAACTTTCCTAATTTATTTTCTACGATGGGTAAATCAATCGCATCATCCTGTAGTTCTTCTGTTGTTTTAAATAAATTACTCCAGCTTCCATTACTATGTGCAATATAACTTTGATCTGCTTTCCAGGTAAAGAGGTAGGATACAAAAGCTACCGTAAACAAGCCTGCTAATAATAGCAAAAACAAACCAACAATTTTGAGTGCCTTACGTTGCCCCTCTGAAAAGTTGATTTGATCAATGGTTGTTGATTTAATTCTTTTTTGATAGGATAAAGTCGTGTTTTTCGTCTTTTTACTCCCTACTGTTCCGCTACTGTTCTTAAATGTATTTAATTTTGCCATGCAAATGACGCTATTTTTCTTAGTACAAACTTAAAAAAAACTTTCATGATTCCTATTAACCCAAATGAGCAATGAAACTTAGGGTTCGATCTCTTAATCCTAACTACCTAAAAATGTAATCTTCATAATAAGACAATGGAATTGATTTTTTCTATTTGTAGCAATAAGTTCTCCAAACTCGTTAGGTTAAGTGATTTATTTGGAATTAAATAGCAATATGAAGTCTATCATCAAAAAAGTGTTCTATAGTATCCTGTTGGTAAGTTTGAGTTTATTAGCAAGCTGTCAGAAAGATATGCAAAAAATGGATGATCTCGATCTGAAAAATTTCGCAGGATTAGCTTGTTTTAATGGCTTATCGATCAACAATTCATTAAATATGAAAATTGATGAGAAGTTTTTTAGTTCAGAAATTGAAGACTTTCCTTCGGGATCTTACATTCCATATCGAACAATTTTCCCAGGAGATCGAACCATCAGTTTACAAGCAAAGTACGCAAGTTCATACCTTTTCAAAGGACCCATGAAATTTGAAGCCAATAAATTATATTCTATATTTTTTTACGGATCAAACAAAGCGGAATACCTCTTGTCTCAAGATGAATTGAACCTGCCAAATAACAATGAATGTAAAATTCGAGTAGTAAATTTAATTCAAGATAAGGGTGTGAAATTCGCCATCCGAAATTCCAGTAAAACTGAAAATCAGCCCTTAGGAATTGAAGTTTCTGAATTTAAGACACAACAATTAGAGCCACTTCATTTTACAACAACTTTAATCGATAAGGAATTACCTGAATTGAATTTTACTTTGAACCCTATTAATAAAGGGATATATACTATCTGCCTGTACGTACAAATCAATCCGGTTGATCAACAAAAGATCTATAAATATGCTTTAATAAAATATTAAGTATCTATACTGTTTAATATAAAATAAAAGCCTCCATACAATCATCAGCTGTATGGAGGCTTTTTATTTTATATTCTGTTAGGTTAGGAAACCGTAATCAGGTAATAATTTTTCTTTCCACGTTGAGCGATAATATATCGATCGTTAATTAAAGAATCCTGATTAACTTGCAATTCGATATCTGTTAATTTTTCTCTGTTTAAGGAAACGCCGCCACCTTGCAACATTTTTCTTGCCTCTCCTTTGGAAGGAAAGACTTCTGTATCTACAGCCAACAAATCTAAAATAGATATTCCAGCCTTTAATTTTTCTTTGGAAAGTTCAAATTGAGGAACTCCATCAAAAACTTCCAATACTTCCTCATGGTTCAAATGCGCTAAAAAGGATAAATCTCCATTGCCAAATAAGAATTCAGAAGTTTTTATTGCAGTTTCATAATCTTGTTCTGAATGCGTTCTAATGGTGATGTCTTTTCCTAATGCTTTTTGTACCAAACGTAAATGAGGTGCCGCATCGTGCTCTGCTATGATTGCTTCAATCTCTTCCTTCGGTTTCAAAGTGAAGATACGAATCCAGTTTTTACTGTCCTCATCGGAGGCATTCAACCAAAATTGGTAGAATTTATAGGGAGATGTTTTTTTACGGTCTAACCAAACAGCTCCAGATTCTGTCTTACCAAACTTTTGACCATCCGATTTTTTGATTAATTGAGTGGTGATGGCATAAGCTGTACCTTGATCTTGTCTTCTTATAAGCTCACTACCGGTTACAATATTACCCCATTGATCTGACCCGCCCATCTGCACCTTACAATTATGATGCTTCCATAAATAATAGAAGTCATATCCTTGAATCAATTGGTAGGTAAATTCAGTGAAGGACAATCCGTTATCTCCTTCCAAACGCTTCTTGACAGAATCTTTGGACATCATGTAGTTTACGGTAATTAATTTACCGATATCACGAATAAAATCTAAAAACTTAAAATCTTTAAACCAATCGTAATTATTCACCATTTTGGCATCAGTAGCACCATCTCCAAAAGTTAGAAATTTAGATAATTGCGTTTTTAAGGCATCCACATTACGTTGCAATGTAGTTTCATCCAATAGATTACGTTCAGCCGATTTAAAAGAAGGGTCTCCAATCATTCCAGTAGCACCACCTACTAAGGCTACCGGTTTGTGGCCTGCATGCTGAAAATGAATTAAGGTCATGATTTGAGTTAAATGACCAACATGTAGCGAATCGCCCGTAGGATCAAAGCCGATATAACCAGCTACTTGCTCTTTATTTAACAATTCTTCAGTCCCTGGCATGATATCTTGAAGCATGCCTCTCCAGCGCAATTCTTCTACAAAGTTCATAGTATACCCTTAAGTTTTTTAATTAAGATTGCAAAGATAATAGTTTATAATGTATCTTACAGATAATTTCTTGGGATATTGGGTGATATATGAATTTTCTTTCACATTTCTATTTTGAACGGTTTGCCATTCATTCTGAACGGTTGGTAGGGGCATTATTACCTGATTTGCTCAAAAATGTCGATAAATCCTACACCTTTCATCCTCACAAGCACGAGGAAATATTATTTGCAAATCCCAAAACTATGCAAATTTCCGAAGGCTGGTATAGGCACTTGGAAGTCGACAAACTATTTCATGGAAGTGAGTTTTTCTTAGACCATTGCCATCAACTCCGTTTAAAATTACAATCTCCTTTAGCAGGTCTGCCGATTCGCCCTTCTTTTATGGCGCATATTGCAATTGAATTATTATTAGATCATTTACTTATTGACCAAGAACTGGTGAATGTATCTCGATTGTATGAGCATTTAGAACATGCCGATCGTAACACGATACGGTCTTACCTCAACACCATTGCTGTTCCTGATATTGAAGGATTCATGAAGTTTTACGAAGACTTTATTTCCTGGAAATATATATTCGAATACAAGGATATCAATGCTATTTCCAAACCCTTATTTAATATTGCTAAACGAATATGGCAATTCGAAACAAATGCCTCTCAACGCGAAGAATTGACACAAGTTTTAATTGATTATAAAGAAAAAGAATTGCAAAATTTTAAAGTTATCTATGGATATATTCAGGATAACATGACATATTTGTCGTAATTTTTTTCACATTTGTACCATCATCCAATAAAATTGACATAAAATGGCGAATAGACTTTTCCGTAAGAAGAGTGTTGATCAAATCCTTGCAGATGCCGAACATGGGGGATCTGGATTAGCAAAAATATTAGGCGTAAGGGATTTAGTATCCTTAGGAATTGCCGCGATAGTAGGTGCAGGAATCTTTAGTACCATCGGTTTAGCAAGTTATAATGGTGGTCCTGCAGTGTCTTTGCTCTTTGTGTTCGTGGCCTTTGCTTGTGTATTCACTGCTCTTTCCTACGCTCAATTTGCAAGTACTGTACCTGTTTCAGGAAGTGCTTATACCTATGCTTATGTAGCCTTTGGAGAACTCTTCGCTTGGATTATTGGCTGGGCACTCGTCCTCGAATATGCCGTGTCCAATATGGTGGTAGCCATTTCTTGGTCCCAATATTTCGTTTCCATGCTTGAAGGTTTTGGTATTCATTTACCCAAATGGATGACCATGGCACCTGGTTATGCATTGGAAGCACATCAGAAAATGCTCGAAGTAGGGGTCGATAAGTTGGAAAATGTTGATAAAATTGCGCTGCAAGCCTACGAAACTGCTCCTCGCATAGGAGATGTCCCTATTCTTTTTGATGCTCCTGCAGGTTTAATTACTGTTCTTGTAACCTGGTTGGTTTATATCGGAATCAAAGAATCCAGGAAAGCGAGCAACATCATGGTCATCATAAAAATCGGAATTATTCTAGCTGTTATTGTAGGAGGTATATTCTTTGTAAAACCTGAAAACTGGACACCTTTTGCGCCCAATGGTATGGCAGGAGTGATGAGTGGGGTAGCTGCGGTATTTTTTGCCTTCATAGGTTTTGATTCCATATCTACCACTGCTGAGGAATGTAAAAATCCGCAAAGAGACCTCCCTAAAGCCATGATTTATTGTTTACTAATTTGTGCAGTACTGTATGTAGCTATCACTTTAGTTCTTACAGGTATGGTTAACTATTCGGAATTAAATGTCAAAGATCCCTTAGCTTATGTTTTTGAATATGTAGGTTTTGACCATATGGCAGGAATTATTTCGGTTACTTCAGTCATCGCAATCACCTCCGCTTTATTGGTTTTCCAATTAGCTCAACCAAGAATTTGGATGACCATGAGTCGCGATGGATTGTTATGGAAAAAATTTGCAACCATCCATCCCAAATATAAAACTCCTTCCTTTGCAACGATAGTAACCGGTTTTGTGGTTGCTATCCCTGCTTTGTTTTTTAAAATGGATTTCTTTGTTGACTTAACTTCGGTAGGTACATTTTTCGCCTTTATATTGGTATGTTGTGGCGTTCTGTATATGGATTACTCTGGAATATCCAAGAAGTCTAAATTTAAAGTGCCATATATCAATGGTAAATATATTGTAGGCATAAGTTTCCTAGTTGGAGTGTATATTGCTACAACTTATGGAGAAGAAAATATCACTGATTGGTTGCAGATGGGTTCTTCAGCCATTTTATTGCATAAATCCTTATTAATCATATTTTGGTTGGTATGGATAGTCTTAAGTGTAATGAGTTTCAAATTCAATTTTTCTTTATTGCCGGTAATAGGGATTTTAATCAATTTGTACTTAATGACAGAGCTAGGGGCTAGTAACTGGATTATTTTTGTCTTGTGGTTAGTCATTGGTTTGGTAATCTATTTTGCCTATGGCTATAAAAATTCCAAACTGAGAAATATGGCATAAAGCAATTACGAATGCTTATATGTTCAGAAAAGCTTGATACAAGATACAGTATCAAGCTTTTTTTTATCTTGTAGCATCGACCTAATTACCATTAAATTCTTAAACATTTTTTATGTTAAAGCGATTACCTATTATACCTACGCTTGCCTATATTTTGCTAAGCATAATATTCTTTGGTTTGCAAATCCAGCATTCAACCGCTCAAACTATTCACTTTCCAAAAAGCAAGGTTATCCAGACAGAAGAGCGAATTTCTTTTTCCGTCGATGGAAAAGACTACCCGCCTTATGCCTACATGTCCTATCTAGGAGAACCTAAATTCTACGAGGAAATTGCTCAGCAAGGATTACACATTTATAATATACCCGCTTATTTAGGAGATCGAGGAATCAATTCTACTTCAGGAATTAAACCCTTTAGAACAGCGATATGGAAAGCAAATCAAGAACTTGATTTTTCGAGTATTACTGCCGATTTTGAGGCTATTCTTCAGGTAGATGCAAATGCCAAAGTCATCCTTAGATTACACCTAGATCCGCCCCAGTGGTGGGAAGAACAGCATCCCGGAAATTCATCCATTCAACCAGATGGCAGCAGCTACCGTTTTAGTTTATTTTCTAAGAAATGGCGCAAGGATGCGAGTGAAATTTTAAAACAAAGTATTCAATGGTTAAATGGTTCCAAATATGCCAAACATCTAATAGGCATTCATGTAGCTGCTGGTTTTACGGAAGAATGGTTTTATCATTATAAAGATCAATTTCATGATTTAAACCCTATCCGAACGCAGTTTTTTCGTGAATGGTTAAAAGAAACTTACCGAACCAATACAGCTTTACAGAAAGCTTGGAACAATCCGAACATTACATTTGAACAGGCTGAATTAGCAAATATCAGTGGCGAAACAATAGAAAACCGTTGGCGAGATTTATCATTAGAGATGAACTATTTTGATACCTTTCGTTTCCAAGCGGAAAACATGGTTAATCACATCATTCATTTCTGTGAACTCGTTAAAAAGGAAAGTAAAGGACATTTGTTGACTGGAGCTTTCTATGGTTATCATAATTTTGTTCAAGATCCACGACGCGGGCATGGAGCGCTTCACAAGTTGTTGCAATGTAAGGATTTGGACTACCTATCCAGCCCCAACGATTATAATCGGCAAGAAGGTGTCGATTGGTTGCCTATGGCGGCTATAAATTCTGTGAAGCTACATGGTAAGTTGTGGATGACAGAAAATGATACACGGACCTCAATTAGTAGCTTGTTAAAAGATAGAGCGCCACATATTAGTCCTGGGCAAGGGTACTATGTGGATGGGGTATGGCTAGGTCCTGAATCTATGGATTTATCTGAATCCTTCTTATGGAAAAATCTTGGAAGAATGCTTGCTTATGGCTATGGTGGCTGGTGGTTTGATATGTGGGGCGGTTGGTTTAGTGATCCTCGCTTATTGAATGTAATACAGGCAGGTCAACAAATACATAATAGCGTGCAAAAAGGGGAATTCTTAGAAATGAACGCTTCCTTCGCTGTATTCGTGGATGAAAAGATTTCGTTTCGAGATGCCTCTTACGGGGGACTTAGTGGCCAGTTGTTGGCAAATCGATATGAATTAGGAAAGATTGGAGCTCCTTACGAAATGTATCTTCGAGAGGATTTAAAGCATGTAAAAAAGAAGAACTATCAAGTTGTTTGGTTATTGGGGTTATTGGATTTGACACAATCGGAGGAAGCATGGATACAGCAATTTGTCCACGATGGTGGTACTGTTTTGCATACGAATCAAATTGGGACAACTAAATTTTATAAGAATTCCATGCGGGAGGATTTTCCAAATAAATGGCAATGGAATGCTACTGAACTGGCGAAAGTTCTAGAAGAAATTAAGGTACATCGTTTTGTAGATGCTACAGATGTATTTTATGCAGGTAATGGATGGATTTGTTTACATTCCAAAGAAGGGGGGGAGAGGACTGTTTATTTGCCTTTTAAGGCGAAAGTTATAGATGCGTTGACTGGAACCTATATTTCTGAACAAACACTACAATTTAAAGCAAGTTTAAAGGCCGGAGAAACAAAATTATGGAAGGTAGAACGTACGCCTTAACCAAATAGGGGTTGATGGCCTGATATGGCGATTAACCCCTATTCGGAAAATATGTTATAACCGAGTTAGTTTAACCTCTTCGGTATTCGGAATCGTTAATGGTACTCGTTCTAAGGTTACAAAACTACTGTCTAATCCAAAACCTTTTTCTTCCGATAAACTCAAGCGTTTTAATAATTTATAAACTTCTAAAATGATCTTCTCATTCCATTTCAAGAAATGAGTTTTTGAAATGACTTTTTCTAAGACCACAAAATTAAAATCACCTGGGATATGGTGTTTCTTCAGCGTGTGGTAATTACTGGTAATGTCTATTTCTCCATTTTTAACCATATCTTCCACCACCTTGCGAAACAATAAGCTGATTTTCTGTTCCTCACGGAATCCTAAGTGAAAATCTATACGGATTAGTTTACCAGGTATTAATTGCGTCACCTTATACTCTCTGGTATGCGGATTATCCATGACATCCACATGCGCCAACCAATATACATCGGCGCGTTTTGGTTTTTTATTGATGATGGAATAGGTGATTTTAGATTCTACCTCATGTATGTTATTTGCGCTGGTTAAGTAAACTAAATGCGAAGAAAAATAGGGAACAGACTCATCTTCACTTAATTCGGATAGAATAGGATAGAACTCACGAATATCGACAAAGCGCACAAATCTATTTTTAATCTTGCGTGCTCCGTACCAACAGTACATAACAAAGAATAGACTCATCGCTAAGAGTAAGGTCAACCAACCACCGTGAGCGAGTTTACTGACATTTCCTATTAAAAAGGTAAATTCAATCACTATATAAACTACGGCGAATAGCCCAATCAAAAATGGGTTTATGCGTTTACGTAGCATAAATATCGTCATCAAGATTGTCGTGGTAATGAAGGTCAAGTTAATGGCAAGTCCATAAGCGGCTTCCATATTACTGGATTCACGGAAGATGAGTATAATCAACATACATCCTAAATAGAGAATTAGATTCACTGAAGGAACATAAATTTGTCCTTTATGATCACTAGGATAGCGAATAGCCACTTTCGGCCAAATATTTAACCGCACAGCCTCGGCTATTAATGTAAAAGAACCAGAAATCATCGCCTGACTAGCAATAATTGCTGCGATTGTAGCAATGGTGACTCCCCATATTACAAACCAATCAGGCATTATGGCGTAAAATGGATTGGTTTCACCCAATAGAGTTCCTTGATGTTCTAATAACCAAGCCCCTTGTCCAAAATAGTTCAATACCAACATCGTTTTCACAAATATCCATGATATGCGAATGTTGGACTTGCCGCAATGGCCCATGTCTGAATATAAAGCTTCTGCTCCTGTGGTACATAAAAATATAGCGCCAATGATAAACCAAGCGTTTGGATAGGTGGCTAAGAGTTGTGCTGCATAATATGGATTTAAAGATTTCCAGATCTCTGGAGAATGCCCTAAATAAGAGATTCCTAAAATGCCTATCGTACTAAACCAAATCAACATTAAAGGTCCAAAAACACGACCGACAATATTGGTTCCAAATCGTTGGATGATAAATAACAAACTAATGATAATAACTACTACAGGGATAGTTGGAAAATTGGGTGATTTAATGGCAATCCCTTCTACAGCGGAAGAAATCGTAATGGCAGGGGTGATCATTCCGTCTGCAAGCAAGGTACTTGCTCCAATAATAGCGGGTATTATTAACCATTTCCCTTTTTTTCGAACCAAGGAGTATAAGGATAGTATTCCTCCCTCTCCTTTATTATCCGCATTCAGTGTAATTAAGACATATTTTATCGTTGTCTGTAAAGTTAATGTCCAGAAAATACAGGAAAGTCCTCCGTAAATGACGTTTTCTTCAATGATTCCTTTGTTAAAAATTGCTTTGAATACGTATAATGGAGAGGTTCCTATATCGCCAAAAATGATACCTAAACTAATGAGTAACCCAGCTAAACTTAATTTTTGTAGGTTGTGTTTATGATCTGTTGACATAATAAGATATTTATTTAGTTCTTATTTAAAACGGTGCGAAAATACATAATTTTAAGCGACAACGATATTTCTTGTTAAAAATTGTTAAGCATTAAATCTTTTTAACATAAACGTACAAATTAATACTACCTTTGTATTAGGAATTATGGATTTTATTTTTAAATTTGAATGCACCATAACCTGTAGCCATTAGGCCATTGTAACAAACTAAAATTAACATTGAAACTAAACATACAGCATATCTTCTTATCGTGCTTGCTATTTATAGCAACAGTTGCTTATGTTGAGGCCTCCAGTCTAACTCACTTTTCCGATACTACCAAAAATTCCACAGATAAATTAACACTTGCAGCAGCTAAATCTAAGAACGCGTCTAAGATGCAATTATTGGCTGATGAGGGTGATAAATTGATTACAAACGTCAAAGTTTTTCACAACCCGATATCTGCTGAAATTTCTGTCAGTTTTAAATTAGCTAAAAGCAATGCTGTTATTATTAAGGTAATGGATGCTTTAGGTAATGAAGTCATGAATTTACATAATGCTAATTTGGAAGCTGGAATGCAAAACTTAAGTTTTCCTACGAACCAGAAATTAGCAGAAGGTTTTTATTTTGTACGTGTAAGTAGTGCTTCTGAAACAGTTGTTAAACGCATATCAGTTCGCTAATATTATTTATTTTTTTAAGATTTGACTGACATCACTTTATTCAAAGTGATTTTTTTTTATTAGCTCATCAGTTTACTGTTCTACAAATTGATAAAGATCCCTCAAAATATTTCTTTTACCCCCATTAAAAAAGGGAGCTGTTCATTAAAACAACTCCCTTTTTTGTATATAAATTTCTTAATTATCGTTGATTGATATCGATATATGGACGAGCCGTTGCACCGATGTACACTTGTCTTGGTCTTCCAATAGGCTCTTTATTATCACGCATTTCTTTCCATTGCGCTATCCATCCTGGTAGACGTCCTAATGCAAACAATACAGTAAACATGTCCGAATTAAAACCTAATGCACGGTAAATAATACCAGAATAGAAGTCTACGTTTGGATATAATTTACGATCAATGAAGTATTGATCATTTAAAGCAGCCTCTTCTAATTTTTTAGCAATTTCTAAAACAGGGTCATTCACGCCTAGTTTTTCCAACACATCATCACATGCTTTTTTAATAATTTTTGCACGAGGATCAAAGTTTTTATAAACGCGGTGTCCGAAGCCCATCAAACGGAATGGGTCGTTTTTGTCTTTTGCTTTTGCTAAGTATTTCTCTGCGTCTCCACCATCCTCTTTGATTGCTTCCAACATTTCGATCACAGCTTGATTAGCACCTCCATGCAACGGTCCCCAAAGGGCGTTGATTCCTGCGGAGATAGAGGCATATAAATTTGCATTTGAAGATCCTACCATACGTACAGTAGATGTAGAACAGTTTTGTTCGTGATCTGCATGTAGAATTAATAACTTGTGCATGGCATCAATAATCAATGGATCGAAGGTTTTATCGTTGTTGACTTCTCCAAAGATCATGTTTAGGAAATTCTCAATGTATCCAAAGTTATTTTTAGGATATACGACTGGATGTCCTAATGATTTCTTTTGAATCCAAGATACAATCGTAGGCATTTTAGCCAATAAATTGATGATGGTTTTATTTTCTTCCTCTTCGGACTGATTCGGATTTAAAGATTCTGGGTAAAAAGAAGATAACACACCTACTAAACAGGATAATTGTCCCATTGGATGTGATTTGGAAGGAAATCCTGTGAAGAAATTTTTCATATCTTCATGGATCATCATCTGTGCTCTGATATCTGCACGGAATTTCTCTAATACCACTTTGCTTGGCAGTTCTCCATAAATCAATAAATACGCAACTTCCAAAAAGGTAGACTTTTCCGCCAAATCTTCAATAGCATAGCCTCTATAACTTAAGATACCTTGCTCACCATCTAAATAGGTAATCGCACTCTTAGTAGAACCCGTGTTCTTAAAACCAGGATCTAATGTAATGTATCCAGATTGGTCTCTTAGTTTTGAAATATCCAGGGCTTTCTCATTTTCTGTTCCTGTAATCACAGGTATCTCATACGTAGACCCTTTTAAGTTAATAGATGCAGTTTCAGACATAATAAAATTCTTGTTTTATTTGTGTTATAACATAACTTGTAATCTTACAAATGTATAAAATTGATTTATATTTTTAGCCCTTAAATTTGAATAATAATGCCATTAATTCGTCATTTTAAGACAAATTAACCGCTAACCATTCCTTTTTTCTTGATAATATAGGTTAATCCTTCATTGGGTTAAACTACCTGCCAATTCTTAGGTTTATCCATATTTGACCAATATTTATTCGAATTAATTCCTAAAAAAATGTTAAAATATTTTGACATCTACGAAAAGTTCGTAAATTAGTGAAAAATACGTAGAGCAATGGAAAAGTTAACCGCACAAGAAGAAGAAGCAATGTTGTCCATCTGGCAATTAAAGGGTGGTTTTGTACGAGAAATTCTAGAAAACTTAAAAGATAAGGATATGCCTTATACAACCCTGGCATCGACTATTCGAAATTTGGAGAAGAAAGGTTATGTGCAAGCGGTAAAGTATGCGAATGCAAAACGGTATGAACCTTTAATTAGTTTAGAAGAGTATAAAGAAAAGTTTATGAGTTCTTTTGTAGGCGATTACTTCAAAAACTCCTATAAAGAAATGGTTTCTTTTTTCGTCAAAGAAGAAAAGTTGAGTGAGCAGGAATTGAAAGAAATCATGGAAATGATTCATCACAATAAATCCTAAAAACCATGCAATCCATCATCACCTATATCTTACAAGTCAATTTATTACTTGGCCTATTGTATTTGGGGTATTATTTCCTCTTAAAAAATCTAACCTTTTATTCCATAAACAGGTATTACTTCTTACTGGGAAGCATCTATGCATTTTTATATCCTTTTCTTGATTTTCAGCGTTTATTTAGCAATAACATACTACCGCAGGTTCAAGGAGAATTGATGGAGTACTTACCTATGCTCGTAGAAGAGCAGGGAAAAACATTCAGTATAGCTAATGTGCTGTTAGGTATACTTGGTTTGATTGCATTCGTGTTTTTATTCAAGCTAATTCTTCAAATGATTAGTCTCTATAGAATCTATCATTTTTCCAAACCTGCTCAATGGAAAGAATATTGTTTTAGGGACGTGTTATTTCCAATTACTCCATTTTCGTTTTTTAATAAAATTTATCTGCATCAGGAACAACATGAGGAACCTGAGCTTAAAGATATATTCAAACATGAGTACATTCATGTGAAAGGACATCACAGTCTGGATGTATTATGGTTTGAATTGGTATTGATTGTTTGTTGGTATAATCCCTTCGTATGGTTCATGCGCAAGTCTGTACGTCAAAATCTGGAGTTCCTGACTGATCAACAGGTGCTGGATAAGGGTGTCGATCGACAAACCTATCAATACTCGTTATTGCAAGTCAGCAAGCAAGGTGTGCATGTAGGCTTAAGTAACCATTTTAATTTTAACATTTTAAAAAAGCGCATTATGATGATGAACAAAAAAAGATCATCCAAAATGGAACTGGGTAAGTATGCATTCTTATTGCCCATAATGATCATGGCTGGGATTACGTTTACAGTCAATCAAGCCGAAGCGAAAATTGAATCTGTAGCAGTAAAGGCTATTCATACCGATTTTCAAGATATTAAAAAGGACGTTGTTCAAGACACGACTAAAAAAATAAAGATTACGGTAAAAGGAGAGGCAAAAAACATGCTTGACT
The DNA here is from genome assembly GCA_036781025.1 of Sphingobacterium sp. Classification (GTDB taxonomy): domain Bacteria; phylum Bacteroidota; class Bacteroidia; order Sphingobacteriales; family Sphingobacteriaceae; genus Sphingobacterium. The sequence goes on from DAIQBS010000003.1 coordinate 106,217, forward strand.
CTCTTCCTGAAGGTGTAAAAGTATTTGTAGACGATAAAGAAATGCCTGAAGGATTTGAGGTGGATAAATTAGATGCAACGACCATTCAAAGTGTCAATGTGTTTAAATCTACCAACGATGCTTCTGGTAAAGGAACGATAAAGTTCTATACTAAATCTTTTGAAGGAATACCCGTTGAGGTGAGCTCATCGGATGCTGATACGAGCAAAAAATTGAAAGGTAAGGTCGTGGGAATTAAATCATTACAGGGTAATGTTGACAAAAATTTAATCGGTGAGTTAGTCGTTAAAGGAAATTCATCTGGGAAAAATCCTATGATTATTATTGATGGTGTAAAAAAAGATGTTGCTGATTTAAAAGCTCTGTCACCTGATTTAATACATTCAGTAACTATCTGGAAAGGCGAAAACGCAACATCCTTATATGGTGATGAAGGTAAGGATGGTGTCATGATTTTTGAGACTAAAGGAAAAAGTAGTACTTCAACGAGTAGCGATAGTTCTAATTCAACAAATGTCAAGAGACTAGATGAAGTCGTTGTAATTGGTTTTGGTCGTAAAAGTACTAAGGATGAAGAGGTTGGTACAGAAGTTAAAAAAGAGGAAGAAGTTGATGTGCAAGCTCAAGAAAAACCTGCGGCAAGAATTACAGTTCGAGGTACTCCTGCAAAGGAAAAACCAGCAACAAGAATTACTGTTCGCGGGACTGCAAGCAATAAATAAGGAGTCAATAAATTGAAAAAAAATAAGGGCACCATTATTTGATGCCCTTATTTTTTTTATCTTAATTCTTTGAAAATGACTGGAGCATTTCCATATAAAGGAGTTTTACCGTCCCATTTTTCTATAAACTGTTGTTGAATAATCAATGGAGATAAAGTCCGTTGACGGAGATCATTGGCTTTAGATTCTGCTTCTGCCTGAACGATCATTTTTCTGGCATCTGCTTCCACAACTTTTAATTCATTTTCTGCTTGTTGTGCTTTTTGAATGGCGGCATTTTTAGCATTAATAGCCTGAGTAATGGATTCCGGATACTGTATTCCACTGGTCAATTGTTCCAAGCCAAATCCTTCTTGCTCCAAAAATTTAATCATCTTATCCTGAACACCAGCCTCAAACTTTTCCCTATTGCTGATGATGGAATCCGTCGTGTATTTATTGAATTCTATCCGATAAACATCTTTAATATGATTAACTAATGTACCCTCTAAAATATCGTTTACTGGTTTACGGTATTTGATGAAAATTTTCGGAGAACTTCCGGACAGCACCCTCAAGGAGATGGTCGGATCAACGGTGAAAACTGAACCGTCTTTGGCGTTAACAGTAAAATTTTCATAATTTACTGTTTGTACATAGGTTGGAAATTCGTAGATGGATTCGGTTATCGGATTATACCATACCCGACCTGTTACCAGGCTTACATCTTGTACCCCTTTGTCAGATCCATATAGCTTAACTTTGATGCCTTCATAACCCGCATCAATTCGTTCTGTACAAATAATCCAAACAAAGAATCCTACCACAGCAGTGGCAATTAGTGCAATTAGATTTTTTTTCATTTAATTAATTGGTTTTTGAATAATATATATGATAAATCGATAAAGTACGAATGCAAGCACACAGACAAAACAAACCCCTAATAATACCGATAAATCAGAAGCTGCGCTCATTAAAGCAAAAGCCTTACTTGATCCCCATATTAAAAACAATAGGGTGAGAGGAATAATAATGAAAGGTTTGATTTTTTTCATAATTACAAATTATTAATACTTATAATATACAGAAAAACATCGAGAATTAAAAATGTTAATTGAATAGCGGTTTATTTCGTGTTAAGGTTAGTCATAGTTAATTCTATACCAATGGCAATAAAGCTATGCACCATTTTTACAGCATGTTCTATATGAGCAGGTAAATCTTTTTCTTCATCCTTGTCAAAGGGGCCTAATACATAGTCCACCTGTCTTCCTTTGGGGTAATTATCGCCAATTCCAAAACGTAAACGTGGATAGTTTTGTCCTCCTACACTGGCCTCAATAGATTTTAAGCCATTATGTCCGGCTGCAGAACCTTTAGGTTTGATACGTAATGAACCGAATGGAATTGCTAAATCGTCTACGATGACCAAAACATGTTCAAGAGGTACTTTCAATTCTTGCATCCAATAATTGACTGCTTTTCCACTTAAATTCATGTAAGTAGTTGGTTTAATTACAAATACCTGGCGTCCTTTTAATTTAAACTCGGTGTAATAGGCATGCTTTAAGGTGTTCCAAGTCGATCCTGCTTGATTGGCAAGTTCATCTGCGACCATAAAACCTATATTATGCCTGGTATCAGCATATTCTCTACCAATATTTCCTAAACCAACGATTAAGTAATTCATGTGGCAAAAATAAACATTCTTTATTATTCTTCACGGAATTCATCGTTGTAAATGAATACTTCGGTTCAATTCGGCAAAAAACTGTTTAATAGCAGGAGTTTTATAGCTGTAGCTTAAATTTATTTCTACAAAAATATTTAATGTTATCCCTTTGTTAAGAAATTTCTTTGTTTGAACAGCAAAAATCAGTTAATTTGCGACTTTCAATAAAATAAATAATTTAAAATATAATGAAACAATTAGCTTCCATTATCATTCCATTTCTTATTCTTAGCGCGTGCCAATCATCCAATAATTCGAAGGATCCTGCAGATAGTACCACAGTTCAGTTAGAAGAAAACTTAGCATTACAACCGGAGGTTAAAGACGAATTAACTAGTTTTCTAGCTGTATTACCGGAAAAAACATTGCCCTTTACAGATTCTACAAACTATGAAAATTTTAAAGGAGAGGGGCAAGTGAATCTTGGAGTTCTTCAACTCCTCAAGTTTAATCCAGATTATCCGAAACCTGAAGATATTCGTTTCCGTTATCAAGTAAAATTTAATCATGGAATAAGGGGGCTAGTTCTGACTTTTCCAAATAGCGAATCAGATTTGAAAACCGTTTTACTTACATTAGATAGCAACAATCAACGGTTGGATGTTATTGAAATCGCCTACGATGAGATTATTGAATCTGCATTTAAGTTAATCAGTGTATTGGAAAAGGATATAATAACCAGTGAACATTGGAATTATTTTTTCGAAGAACCAAAATCTGAGCACAAAGTATACAAACTGCAGGAAAATTTAAGATTTGTTCAACAATAACAGCATTTACACATTTTTTCACTAAAGATATGCTAACGGAAGCCACTGGCTTCCGTTTTTTTATGCTATTGCATAGCATCTCCTTTGGATATTGTTCGCTCCAAGTCAGGTAAAGTCCATATGAAATCCGTCCAATCTTCGAAGGAGATCCGAATAAGAACAAATCGAGCTATGCTTATTTTTAAACTATGAGCATTTTACAATAGTTGGAAGATACTGCTTACAAAAATTTAAGAAAACCTTTAAACAAGAAAAAGGCATCGAATTTCGATGCCTTTTCTTGTTTTCGTCGTTATTGACGATTACTTTTTACCACCTTTAGCAGCTTTAGCAGCTTCTTGCTCAGCTTGACGAAGAGCAC
>DAIQBS010000004.1:0-109552 GCA_036781025.1 Sphingobacterium sp.
ATTGTAAATGAAAACAGTAATGAAATAGCAAAAGCTATAAAATAAAAGAAGGTGCATTTTTAGACACCTCCTTTTTTTTATCTAAAATACCGAATGCTTAGAAAGGTTTTCCAGGCATTTTAGGCATATTTTTCATCATTTTAGCAGCCATGGCAGGGTTTGACATTTGTTTCATTACCTTACGCATATCAGAAAACTGCTTCATTAATTTGTTGACCTCATTGATATCGGTACCTGATCCTTTTGCGATTCTCATTCTACGTTTCGTATCAATGGCATCAGGGTTTTCACGCTCAAACGGAGTCATCGAATCGATAATCGCTTCAATAGGTTTAAAGGCATCATCATCAATCTCTACATCCTTAATGGCTTTACCTACCCCTGGAATCATACCCATCAAATCCTTCATATTACCCATCTTCTTAATTTGATGAATTTGAGATTTGAAATCATTAAAGTCAAATTTATTCTTGCGGATTTTCTTTTGTAGTTCAGCAGCCTGTTTCTCATCAAATTGTTGTTGAGCACGCTCCACTAAGGAAACCACGTCACCCATACCCAAAATCCTGGAAGCCATACGATCTGGATGAAAGACATCCAGTGCTTCCATTTTCTCTCCAGTACCAATAAACTTAATAGGCTTGTTAACAACCGATTTAATAGATAAAGCAGCACCACCACGGGTATCACCATCTAATTTGGTTAAAACTACCCCTGTAAAATCCAAACGATCATTAAATGCTTTGGCCGTATTTACCGCATCCTGACCCGTCATAGAATCTACGACAAATAAAATCTCATGAGGTTGCGTAGCTTCTTTGACCGCTGTAATCTCCAACATCAAAGCCTCATCAATCGCTAATCGACCCGCGGTATCTATTATGACAACATTATGTCCATTGCGTTTCGCCTCTTCTACCCCTTCTACTGCAATCGCAATAGGGTCTGTAGATTCCCTGTTTACATATACAGGTACATCCACCTGTTTACCCAATACCTCCAATTGATCGATAGCGGCAGGACGATACACGTCACCAGCAACCAATAACGGTTTTTTATGTTTAGTCTGTTTTAAAAAATTGGCTAATTTTCCAGAGAAAGTCGTTTTACCAGCACCATTTAAACCTGCAATAAGAATGACAGTTGGATTTTTAGTAATTTCCAATTCTGTTACAGACCCTCCCATTAAATCCGTCAACTCATCACTCATAATCTTGGTCAACAATTGACCCGGAGATATGCTGGTCAATACATTCTGACCTAATGCTTTTTGTTTAACTTCATCGGTAAAGGATTTCGCAGTCTTGTAATTTACATCGGCATCTAATAATGCTTTGCGGATTTCCTTCATGGTCTCCGCCACGTTGATTTCCGTAATATTACCTTGACCTTTTAATACCTTAAAGGCCCTATCTAATTTATCCTGTAGATTTGAAAACATGTTTTAATCTCTTCTAATTCTTGCTAAACCACAAAGTTAATAATTCCATTCAAAAGCGAACCATCCTTTGCGTAAAAGGCATTAAAAAAGGGATGAAAATCATCCCTTCTTAAATTTCGTTAACGCATGACGCTTAATCTCTTCTACCAAATAAGATAGAAGCATAATATAATAAGGTAACTAAGGCTGATAATGCAGCAACTACATAAGTCATAGCAGCCCATTTCAAAGCATCTTTTGCACCATCATGTTCCTCTGTACTGTGCGTGATACCTGCTGTGTTTAACCAAGCCAATGCTCTATTCGAAGCATCAAACTCCACAGGTAAAGTAATAAAACTGAATAAAGTTGTTAAAAATAAGGCTCCCCCTCCAACCGCCAATACAATCATATTACCGCTAGCAGCCATAATCACACCTAACAACAGTACCCAAGACACCAATTTCGAAGCGACACTAACCATAGGAACCATCGACGATCTAAATTGCAACCAGGAATAAGCTGTAGCGTGTTGTACCGCGTGTCCACATTCGTGGGCTGCTACCGCAGCTGCCGCCACACTTCTACCGTGATATACTTCCGGACTCAAATTAACCGTGCGGTTTGCAGGATTATAGTGGTCCGTTAATTGTCCTTCTACCGAAATAATCTCCACATCTGAAATACCATTTTCATTTAACATCTTTCGTGCTATTTCTGCTCCTGAAAGGCCAGAAGAAAGTGGCATCTCCGAATATTTCTTAAATTTACTCTTGAAACGAAACTGGACTATCCAGCTCACCAACATAATTCCAATAAAAATAATCCAATACATATCTTAATATCTTTTTTTCTTTGTTATATAAACTTCCTATCAAAAGAAGTTCCAAACCCTCTTTTCTGCAAGAAAATAAAAATATGCGACATTTTCAACCTAATTCCTGTCTTATTTTGTCAAAATGACATACTAAAAACAGTTTGTACTTCTTCAGCTGTATAAGATTAAGATTATGATCGATTATACCATCAACATATCAGGATATCATACGACAGTATCCCCCTTACCCTTGAATAAATTATCCCAATTGAAACATCATATTATTTTCCTCAATCATTTTGCGCAAATTCGATAAGGCATAGCGCATACGACCTAATGCCGTATTGATACTAACCTCGGTAATGTCGGCAATTTCCTTAAAGCTCATATCGCAAAAAAGTCGCATGATCAATACTTCCTTTTGATCATCAGGCAATAATTGAATGATTTTCTTTAAATCTAAGTCTCGTTGATTTTTTACCATTTTTGCTTCTATGCTATCATCCGAAAATTGCAAGACTTCGAAAATATCGAAACCATCATTATTAACGATATTAGGACCTCGTTTTTCTTTTCGGAAATGATCAATGACCATATTATGAGCAATTCGCATCACCCAAGGCAAAAATTTACCTTCATCATTATACCTACCCGCTTTCAGCGTATTGATAACTTTAATAAACGTTTCTTGAAATATGTCTTCAGCTAAATACTGATCCTTTACTTGGTGGTATATGGATGTATAAATTTTGGTTTTATAGCGCTCCAATAAGATCTGTAGAGCCTTCTCTTCACCTTTAACATACGCTTGCACCAAATATTGGTCACTCTTTTTATTCAATAGTTTCATAATTATTACCTCCACAACAGATGTTGAAGTTTTTTCTATGTCCAGTAAATATTTTAGTTTAAGCGTAATCGTGTTCCAATAGGCAGATTTTTTTATGTATTAATTAATCAAAGAGAATTAAAAATTCTGTAATCTCAAAAATATGTGAAGGTTTTTAACACAATTTCACACAGCTTAGATATAACAAAAATGACTCCAAAATTTACTTTTGGAGTCATTTAAGTATAATATTATAAGAAATATCTATCTATATAATGGGAATTCAGCCATTAAGGATTTTACCTTTTCGTGAATACCTGCAAGAGCAGCTTCATTAGAACGATTATTCAATGCTTCATCAATTAATTCACCAATTTGAATGATTTCATTCTCTTTAATTCCTCTAGTCGTGATGGCAGCAGTACCGAAACGAACACCCGATGTAACAAATGGAGAACGTGTATCAAATGGAACCATGTTCTTGTTAGTCGTAATACCTGCAAGACCTAATACCGCCTCTGCTTCTTTACCAGAGATATCTTTATTTCTTAAGTCTACCAACATTAAGTGGTTATCTGTACCACCAGATATAATATGGTAATCTTTCTCTACAAAGAATTGAGCTAATGCAGCAGCATTTTTCTTCACTTGATGTACATATGCTAAATATTCATCAGATAAAGCCTCTCCGTAAGCGATTGCTTTTGCAGCAATGGTATGTTCCAATGGACCACCTTGAGTTCCTGGGAATACCGCTAAATCCAATAATTGTGTAATCGTACGAGTCTCTCCCTTTGGAGTTTTGATGCCCCAAGGGTTTTCGAAATCTTTACCCACCATAATCATACCTCCACGTGGACCACGTAGTGTTTTATGAGTTGTCGTAGTAACGATATGACAATGAGGAAGTGGATCATTCAATAAACCACGAGCAATTAATCCTGCCGGGTGAGAAATATCTGCAACAACCAAAGCACCGATTTGATCTGCTACCGCACGGATACGAGCATAATCCCAGTCGCGTGAATAAGCAGAAGCTCCACAAATAATAACTTTAGGTTTTTCACGTAAAGCTGTTTCTTCTAATTGTTCGTAATCGATTAATCCAGTATCTTGTTTAACACCATAGAATAATGGCTCATATAATTTTCCGGAAAAGTTTGCTGGAGATCCATGAGTCAAGTGACCTCCATGAGAAAGATCAAAACCTAAGATTTTATCTCCAGGTTTTAAGATTGCTAAAAATACAGCAGCATTTGCTTGCGCTCCTGAGTGTGGTTGAACGTTTACCCATTCTGCACCAAATAATTGCTTCGCTCTATCTATTGCAATGGTCTCAATTTTATCTACTACTTCACAACCACCATAGTAACGTTTTCCTGGAAGTCCCTCTGCATATTTGTTCGTCAATACTGAACCTGCAGCTTCCATAACTTGTTTACTTACGAAGTTCTCAGAGGCTATTAATTCAATTCCTTCTTCTTGACGAATTGCTTCCTCTTCGATTAGATTAAAAATGGACTGATCTCTTTCCATAACTGTATTTTTATTGGAGAATTTTAATTATTTCGATTTAAGGTGCAAATATAGATAATTACAAAGAAAAGGCTTAATAATTAACCAATTTTTATCAATTGTTTTTTATTGATATTAAATTGATTAAGCATTAGCCTCCTTTTTTAATAATTGTTGCATTCCTGCGTAAATATCTACTTCCATGCCCGATTGTTCTTTTAAAACAGCATCTATATACTCATCTATTCCGGCAATAGATGATCGTTCCTGTTGTTTTAATAAATCAATAGTCACTTGCTTTAACTTCACGATACTTTCCCATGTAGGATTACTTACATACAGTTGCTGCGTGCTGTTGTACTGAAACTCACTTTCAATATCAGCAATAACTATCCTTACAAATTCGGTAACGCTTAATGAGGATTGATAGTTTCTTCTTAAAGATTCTTGGGGATTCAAACGTAATGTAAACAGCAATAACCGCTCATAGGCGGTTTGTTTCAACTGTTCTTGAGCAGAATTTAAGGGTTTATTATACTTAACCATATTAAACAAGGTTCTTTCAATCTTTGGCCAAATCAATCGAAAGCTTAATAACAGCGCAGCAAAGATGGCTAAAGTCAGTAAAACAAGTTGTTTAAAAAAGTCTATCAGTTGGGGATCTAAATTCATTCTGTTTAAAGATTGTCAAAATAAGTGCTTATTAACTAACAAAGTTTAAAAATATGTATTTTTGTAACAACATTTTAATGAGGAATAAGCATGGCTTCGGAAAATATAGTATCAACAGCCCCGGTTACATTAACGGAGGGCGCCCTTAAAGAAATTAAAAAGCTTATTGATCAGCAAGAAATCGGTAGCGACTTTGGTTTACGTGTAGGTGTAGAAGGTGGTGGTTGCTCTGGAATGAGCTATTTATTAGGCTTCGACCAAAAAAAAGATGGTGATTCAGAATATGAAATCAACGGCATTCGTGTGTTTATGAATAAAGCACATGGCTTATATTTAGCAGGAATGGAAATAGATTTCAAAAATGGATTAGATGCTCGTGGATTTACATTTAACAATCCTAATGCAACGAGTACCTGTGGTTGCGGAAGCAGCTTCTCTGCATAAATTAAATCAATAAATCCTGTTTTTTCAGGATTTGTTACTCAAAATCATTTTTAAAATATAACAAGAGCAGGTGAGAACCTGCTTTTATTGCTTCTCAGGACCTTAATATTTGGTCAGCATATAATTTTAGTATATCTGTTATAAAAAGTTTCCTATTGAATTGCTAAACCAATATTTTACAGTGCTAAATTTTAACCCGAGATAATTAAAATTTAAATCAATTGAAGTCCAAATTCATTTATTCTTTATAAGATAATCCCCTCCTAATCCCTTAATATACACCGTCTTTGCGTAACCTTTTGCTTTAAAACTTCTTAAATAGATATCTTTATCACGGTGTAAGTAAAAATATTCACAAACTTCTTTAAAACTCACATTTTTATTGGGAATAATGATATCCATTCCGCAAAAATATCTCCAAAATTTTAGCAACAAATTTTCAGAACCAAACTGATACTCATATTTAAACAAATAAGTAAACCTTTTTTTATCAAGATAAATGATAATAAAAATATTGTCCTCATTAAATATTTGCAATAGATCTTTTTCTATTTCATCTAGTTCTTTTTGGTCTGTCAAATCTTCTAATCTATGAAAGTAAAAGAACAACTCTTGACCGTATTGAAACTCTTTTGTCCAAAAATTTTTAAAATTAATGACCCCATCGATCGTATCCAATCGAATATCTTCATATACTTTTACATTATCGACTTGTTTCAAGTTCATAGTTAATCTTATAACGATCTATACCTCCTAAATTTAAGTCAACTCATTTTATTTTCAGAAACATTTTACATAAATCATTACCAGATCCAATCTTAAATAAATTTATTTACCCAATCAAACTATCGAAAGAAAATGAAATAACCTTACAATTCCCCAACACAACCATCTTTTGCCTACTCCATCATTCCTCTCTAACCCAATTCATCAAATGCTTTCTTGTATTTCCAACAGATCTCCACTGCATCTCCTTCGGATTTTTCCGTATCATATCCATATGAGGTCCGAAGGAGATCCGACTAAGATGCTCTAAAGAGCACATGAAGATCCGTAATTTTTTTAAACACAGCGCAAATCCTTTTCCTTCAAAATAATTCCAAACAACTAGTTTAGCTATTTCAGCTTTCCTTTAAAATGATTAAATTAGCGACCTTAAAAAATAGAATACGAATTCGTGATGTATAAGGAATATAAGCAGTTAAATTTACCAGAAGTAGGCAAAGAGACCTTAAGAAGATGGGAATCCTCAAATATCTTTGCTAAGAGTATTTCCAACCGTCCAGCTAGTAAACCATACACCTTTTATGAGGGGCCACCTTCAGCAAATGGGATGCCTGGTATTCACCATGTGATGGCAAGAACGATTAAGGATATTTTCTGTAGATATAAAACGCTTAAAGGATTTCAGGTAAAACGTAAAGGTGGCTGGGATACCCATGGCTTGCCTATCGAATTAGCCGTAGAAAAAACCTTAGGGATCACCAAAGAGGATATCGGCAAAAAAATTACCGTAGAAGAATACAACGATGCTTGTCGTAGGGAAGTTATGAAATACACGGATGTATGGAATGACTTGACTGAAAAGATGGGCTATTGGGTTGATTTAGAAAACCCATATATCACCTACCAAAACGAATACATTGAAACCCTTTGGTTCTTATTGAAAGACCTGTACAAAAAAGGACTTTTATACAAAGGATACACCATTCAGCCATATTCTCCAGCTGCAGGTACAGGCTTAAGTTCCCATGAGCTTAATCAGCCAGGCACCTACAAAGATGTCAAAGACACAACCATAGTTGCGGAATTCCGCTTGGATAAACAACAAATTCATCCGATGATGGATACCTTGGTAGAGAGTCCGGAGGAAGATGTCGCTTTCATCGCTTGGACAACTACACCATGGACCCTTCCAAGTAACTCTGCTTTAGTCGTTGGTAAGAACATTGATTATGTTAAGATAAAAACCTTTAATCAGTATACTGGCGAACCTGTATCGGTTATCCTGGCGAAAAACTTAATCAACAAACATTTCAAAGTTGAAGGCCAACAAATATCCTTTCAGGATTATAAATTAGGCGACAAAGTGATTCCTTGGGAAATCGCTGCTGAATTCAAGGGTCAGGAATTAGAAGGTTTAAGATACCATCAATTGCTTCCGTACATTAGTTCAGAAGAACTATTGGAAAAAGCCTTCCGTGTGATTATTGGAGATTTCGTAACCACTGAAGATGGTACAGGTATCGTGCATGCTGCTCCAACCTATGGTGCAGATGACTTTCGTGTAGCCAAAGAAAACGGCGTTCCAGCGATATTGGTAAAAGATGAAAACGGCAAGGATGTTCCTACAGTTGATAAAACTGGTCGTTTCGTGAAAGAAATTTCTGATTTTGCAGGACGTTTTGTTAAAGAAGAATATTATTCAACAGAAGAACGCGAAGATAAAGATTTTCGTCCTACCGATGTGTTAATTGCCATCAAATTAAAGGAAGAAAACAAAGCGTTTGATGTTAAAAAATACGAGCACACCTACCCTCACTGTTGGCGTACCGACAAGCCGGTTTTATACTACCCATTAGATAGCTGGTTTATCCGTACAACAGCCATGAAAGAGGAATTGGTCGCTTTAAATAAAACCATCAATTGGAAACCGGAAGCTACCGGATCGGGAAGATTTGGCAACTGGTTAGAAAACTTGGTGGACTGGAACTTATCCCGTTCCCGTTATTGGGGTACTCCACTTCCAATATGGCGCAGTGAAGATGAAAACGAGGAAGTTTGTATTGGTTCCATGCCTGAATTGAAAAGCTATTTAGAACAAGCGATTCAATCCGATATACTGTCAGAAGAAGAGAAAGAAGTTAATAAAGCTTACCTAGCGAAATTTGGCACCGAACAATTGGATCTGCATAGACCTTACGTAGATGATATTATATTGGTATCAGAGGGAGGTCAAAAATTATATCGTGAGCCTGATTTAATCGATGTTTGGTTTGATTCAGGTGCGATGCCTTATGCGCAATGGGGTTTAGACTATGATAAATTAGCAAAAGGGGAAGATCTACCATTTAAAGATGAATATTTCTCCGCATTTCCTGCCGATTTCATTGCTGAAGGAGTGGACCAAACCAGGGGATGGTTTTTCACCTTACACGCAATCTCCACCATGGTTAAAGGTTCAATTGCCTTTAAAAATGTTGTTTCCAATGGCTTAGTATTGGATAAAAATGGCAATAAAATGTCCAAACGCCTGGGTAATGGTGTGGATCCTTTTGCTACCATTGAAAAATATTCTGCTGATGCTACTCGCTGGTATATGATTAGCAATGCTTCGCCTTGGGATAATTTAAAATTCAACGAAGAAGGATTAGATGAAGTGAGAAGAAAATTCTTCGGAACACTTTACAATACCTACGCTTTCTTTGCCTTGTATGCGAACATAGACAAGTTTGCGTATGCAGAATCAGAAATAGCCCTTCAAGAAAGACCGGAAATTGATCGTTGGATTATTTCCTTATTAAATAGCTTAAGCAAAGAAGTTGATGCATTTTATGCCGACTATGAGCCTACTAAAGCCGCACGTGCGATACAGAATTTTGTAGACGAGCATTTGAGCAATTGGTACGTTCGTTTATGTCGTAGACGTTTCTGGAAAGGAGACTATTCGGCAGACAAAATTTCGGCATATCAAACTTTATACACTTGTTTAGATACGGTTTCTAAACTGATTGCCCCAATATCTCCATTCTTTGCGGATCAATTGTATTTGGATTTAAATGCCGCCACTAAGAAAGAAAATTTTGAGTCGGTACATTTAGCAGATTTTCCGGTATATCAAGAACATTTGGTGGACCTAGCGTTAGAAGAGCGCATGTCATTAGCACAGGACATTTCTTCCCTTACCCTATCATTACGTAAGAAAACAGGAATTAATGTCAGACAGCCATTAGCCAAAATTTTAGTACCTGTATTGGATAATGCTTTCCAGGAAAAAGTGGAACGTGTGAAAGATTTGATACTTTCTGAAACCAATATCAAGGAAATCGAGTTTATTTCAGACACAACTGGAATCATAAAAAAGAAAGTAAAACCGAATTTTAAAGTACTTGGCTCGAAAGTTGGTAAGGATATGAAAGTGGTAGCTGCGGCCATTCAAGCGATGGACAGCCAACAAATCAATAACCTTGAAAATGAAGGAAGCATTTCCCTAAGCGATTGCCTTTATGCAATTAGTTTAGAAGATGTGGAAATAATAGCAGAGGATGTAGCGGGATGGCAGGTAGCAAATTTAGGGAAATTAACCGTAGCATTAGATATCAATATCAGTCAAGAATTAAAGGAAGAAGGATTAGCGCGGGAATTGATAAATCGTATCCAAAACCTTAGAAAAGAAAAAGGTTTTGAGGTTACAGATAGAATAAACGTTACAGTTAGTCAAAATACTGAAATTCAACAAGCTGTAGAAAATAATTTCTCGTATATTTGTACGGAAATTTTGGCTAACAGTCTCCAATTTGATGATAATCTGGCCGTTGGAGATCAAATTGAAATTGGTGAAGAGAATTTATTGCTACAATTAGAAAAAATTTAAAGTATGGGAAACACAGAGAAAACCAGGTACAGTGATGCTGAGTTACAAGAGTTTAAAGCAATAATTCTTGAGAAGTTACGTGTTGCAAAAGAAGAACTTTCTTCATTGACTAAATCTCTTAGCAATAGCAATGCGAACGGTACAGACGATACAGCAGGTACCTACAAAACATTAGAAGACGGATCAGCAACTTTGGAGAAAGAGCAAATCAATCAATTAGCGGCTCGTCAGAAAAAATTTATTGACAATTTGGAAGCTGCATTGGTTCGTATTGAAAATAAAACATACGGCATTTGTAGAGAAACTGGCAAATTGATTCAAAAAGAACGATTAAAAGCGGTACCTCATACCACATTGAGTATTGAGGCGAAAAACAAACAATATTAAGCGAAAAAATTAGATGAATGGTCTTTGCTCGCACAAAGACCATTTTTTATGATATATGAAAGGATATTCTAAGCCCCTACTACTTATTACCATTGTATTACTGATTGATCAGATTTCCAAATTTTGGGTCAAGATGAATATGACTATCGGCCAATATTTTAAAGTATTGGGAGATAAATTTTTAATTCACTTCATCGAAAATCCTGGAATGGCCTTAGGTATGGAATTTGGCGGAGAATATGGCAAGTTATTTTTAAGTGTATTCCGAATTATTGCTGTTATAGGTATAGGCTACGGTTTACATTACATGATCAAAAACAAATATAACCGTGGGTTCATTTTAAATGTATCACTTATTTTTGCTGGTGCCTTAGGAAATATTATTGATAGTGCCTTTTACGGGCTTATTTTCAGTGAAAGTACACCTTATCAAAAGGCGGTTTTATTTCCAGATGGACCAGGCTATGCCACTTTCTTACATGGCTATGTGGTCGACATGCTCCATTTCCCTTTAATTAACGGCACATTTCCGAGTTGGTTACCCATTTGGGGGGGAGAAACATTTCAATTTTTCAGTCCAATTTTTAATGTGGCCGATTCGGCTATTTCGATTGGGGTATTTTTAATATTAATCTTCCAAAAGCGTTACTTTAAAGAAGAACATATTGAAAAAACCAATGTACATAGTGAAATCGTAGAAGATTAAAATTATCTTAATTTTATAGTCTAGAGTTCACCTCATTTCTTGATTCATCAACTTTAAGACATGAAATTAAATCACATTAGACTTTCCTTTTTTCTCTTGTTAGCCTTCTCTATGCTTGTCACGGAAACGCAGGCGCAGTTAAAGGTAAAACAATTAAAAAAACACATCCAATACCTCTCCAAAGATCAGTTATTAGGTAGGGAAACTGGAACTCCAGGTGCAGAGCATTCTGCAAACTATATTGAAAAACATTTCAAAAAGTATGGTTTAGTTCCTAAAGGTACCAAAGGATTTAGACAAGCCTTCACTGCGAAAATTACACGAGTACAAAATTCTAACCCAGAACGACAAGCGGAAAACATCATTGGATTTTTAGATAATGGTGCTCCCTATACCATCGTCATAGGAGCTCATTACGATCACCTAGGGCAAGGACATATCGGCGGTTCAAAAGATTCTTTAGGGCTAGGGAAAATACATAATGGGGCCGATGATAATGCATCAGGAGTAGCAGGATTATTGGAACTTGCTCGACACTATTCTTCAAATAAAATTAAAGAAGCATATAATATCTTATTTATTGGTTTTTGTGCTGAAGAATTGGGGCTCTTAGGATCGAAGTATTTCACGGAAAATCCAACCATAGCTCTACCTACGATTCATTGGATGCTCAACATGGATATGATCGGACGTTATCAGGCTGAGAATGGATTAGCAATTATAGGTTATGGGACAAGTTCTGCTTTTCCGAAAATAATGAAGGACATTCGTTCGGATATTAAATTCTTTACAAGTAAGGATGGAAATGGTGGATCCGATCAAACTTCTTTTTATAGAAAAAATATCCCTGTGTTATTTTTTCACACGGGAGGTCATCCGGATTATCACATGCCTACGGATGATGAAGATAAAATAGATTATAAAGCCATGATGTCTATTTTAAAAATTGAAATGGAAGTTTTAGATAATTCAATGAAACAACCTAAAATGGATTTTCAATGGACGAATTAATGGATAAAAAGCGAATATTAATCACAGGATCCAATGGCTTCTTAGGTCAAAAGCTGACAGACATATGTGTATCAAAAAATGCATACGTCATTTGTTGTACTTCACAATCGGAAAATAGAAATCCAAATCAAGATGGATACCAATTTCAAAAACTCGACTTATTAGATTTTAATGGTCTTCAACAATTAATTGAAGCTTTTAAACCAAGTCATATTATACATACGGCAGCAATGACGAGTGTGGAAGCCTGTGAGGCACAGCCTCAGCTTTGTGAACAATTGAACATCACTGTCGTGGACTTTTTAGGAAAGTGCTGTGCTGAACAAAACATTCATCTGACCTTTCTTTCTACCGACTTTGTCTTTGATGGTACGGATGGGCCTTACGATGAACTTGCGCTGCCAAATCCTAAGAATGCCTACGGTGCTAGTAAACTAGCCGCAGAGGAAAAGCTATTGGAAAGTAATGCAGCTTTTGCCATCATCAGAACCATTTTAGTCTATGGCGTAATTGCCGATAAAAACCGGTCAAATCTGGTGCTATGGGCAAAAAATAAATTAAGCCAGGGAGAATCCATTCGTGTTGTCGATGATCAATGGAGAATGCCTACCTGGGTTGATGATTTGGCAACAGCCTGTTTACTGGCAGTAGAGAAGCATGCCACAGGTATTTTCCATATCTCCGGAGAGGAAATGTACAGCATCATCGAAGCGGTATATGAAGTAGCGGACTTTTGGCAATTAGATCCGCAATTAATCAGTTCCGTTCATGCCAGTGAATTGGGACAGGCCGAGAATCGTCCGCAAAAAACAGGTTTTATCTTAGATAAATCAAAAAGAATTTTAGGATATAATCCTACACCATTTAGAACTTCCTTAGTTACTATACAACAACAAATAGAAAATTTTAACGTCTAGATATGCAAGAAAAATTCGCAAAAGAGTCCTATACCGAGATGAATGAATTGGTCCTACCCAATGATACCAATACATTTGGGAATTTAATGGGTGGAAGGCTGCTGTATTGGATGGATATTTGTGCAGCAATGGCTGCTCAAAAACATTGCAAAAATCAGGTGGTTACTGTTTCTGTGGATAATGTATCTTTCAAACGTTCCATTAAACTAGGCGAAGTGGTGACCATTGAAGCGCAGGTAACCAGGGCTTTCAATACGTCTGTAGAGGTTAGGATGGAGATATTCGCTCAGAATCTACCATTAGGTACGAAGGTTAAGTCTAATGAGGCTTATTATACCTTTGTATCCATCGATGAAAACAATAAACCAAAAGCCATTCCCGCTTTGGTCCCTGAGACAGAAATCGAAAAATCCTTGTATGAAGAAGCTTTACAGCGCAGGGAATTGCGTTTGTTATTGGCAGGTAAATTAAAACCGGAGCAAGCGACTGAAATTCAAAATCTCGTATCCCTGTTTCAACACAAACACTCCAATTAAGCCAGGTGAATAACGTTAATTCAAATCGTAGGAAATAGGTCTTTCGTTCGTTAATGGCAATACAATCGTAACTAAGGTGCTGAATGGTTCCGGAAGCTCATCTTCTGAAAATTTGAGATAAGCCACAGGTTCTTTAAAGTGGCTATTGATCATGTGAATCCGTTCCTGAATTCCCTTAATACCGAATGAAGTAGATTTAAATGATTTACTGCTTTTCTTCGCATTGTAATTAAATCCAACTCCGTTATCAAAAATTTCGATAAATAGTTGTTCTCCAACAGAACGCACGACAATTTTGATTTCTCCTTTTTTCTGAATCAAATGCCTAACCCCATGATGAATAGCATTTTCCACTAAAGGTTGAATGAGCATGGATGGAATTTTAATCTCATCCAATGCTAATTGCGGATCAACTTCCATCGAAAAATGAAAAGCTTGATTAAAACGTAACTGCTCCAATTCTAAGTATAGGCGCACCAATTGCAGTTCAGACTGAATACTTACCATGGAAAACTGGGAGTTCTCCAATACTATTCGGGTAAGTGTAGCAAATTTTTGAATTAAATTACTCGCATTTTTGCTGTCATTTTCGACTACATAAGCCTCTATAGAATTGAGTATATTGAAAATGAAGTGAGGATTCATTTGTGAACGTATAGCTTTCAACTCACTTTCATATAATTTTTGCTGATACTCTTTTTCAATTTTTTCCTGATTCTCCCGTTCAATATGCATATCCTGCTCCTTAATCTTTTCCATTTTTCGTTCCAATTCATCTTTCAACTTCTCATTGAAATTTAATTGCAACTTATTAACTTTCTTCTGCACTTGAATTCGGTTTACAAAAAACATAATTAGGGAGGAAAGCAATACCAGGACAAGCAGGTATTTAAACCACCAGGTTTTATACCAATAAGATTTCAGGTGAATTTCTTTCGTATAAATCACATCAGACCAATTCCCAAATCGATCACCTACTTTCACCTGAAACACGTAATTTCCAGCATCCAGATTATTATAATGAGCCTGCTGTTCTGTAGTCGCTAACACCCAGTCTGGATCATATCCTTTCAATTGATAGGCAAACTTCAACTGTTTACCTACCGCTTGTTCCATACTGGAAAAGGATAGGGAAAAATTACTTTCATCAGCATTTAAGAAGAGTTTTTCCTGATTTAATCGGTAGGATTGATTTTTATGCAAAATATTCAATTTGCTAACCGTAGGAACTGCTGTTATTTTTTGATTAAATGGCAAATCCTTTAAATTACCGTAAATTAATCCATGATCTGTACACCAAATGATTTGTTGATCTTTGATAAAATAATTAAACGTTTTTACCTGATTACCAGGAAAGATACCATCTCCTGGAGTCAAGTGAATGAACTGCTTATTTGTTAAATCATACAACATGGTTCCATCCAAAGCCTTAATCCATAGATGTTGCCCCTGCTCCATCATGCGTGTAGGATACAACCAAGGATATGGATTGGTATCGGGATATTGTTCAAATTTATATTCCTGATCGTTTTTAATAATTTCTGCAATTCCAGAATTGCCATTACTAAACCAAAACCTCCGATTTGCACCTCGGTAGAACGTAAATATGGTATTGGAAGTCAATCCTGAATTGGAGGCTATATCGTGAAAAAATTGTTTAAAAACAGGCTTCTCCTTTTGTTGGATTAATACCAAACCAAATCCGTCCATTCCTAACCAGATTTGTCCATCATGGTCTTTTCCTACCGTAATTACTTTATGATTTGGTAATCCATCATCTGTATCAAACAATTGTATGGTTTTTTTTTGTGTATCATAGCGGTATAAGCCAGAATTCCAGGAACCAATCCATACATATTCCTGCCCAGCAATGCTATCCAATACCACTGAGTTACAATCGGCTTGCTCAAAGTAATGGGTTGGTCCATAAATGGTTAATGCTTGTAGATTTGTAGTTCCTTTTTCAAAAATAAAAACCCCTTTGTCAAAGGTGGAGAAGTACAAACTACTTCCAACCACACTTACATTACTTACTTGTAGACCTTTCAAAGAATAAGTCGATAAGCGATTTTTATAATCAGCAGATAGCTGTCCAAAAGATTGTGCTGTTCGATACCAGATTTCCCCCTTCCAGTCCATCAAACTTAGTATAGGATCGTCATGATTCTTTTTATGATGAAGGAGGTTTGAGACTATATTTAATTGCTGTGCATAATAAAACAAACCCGATTCACTACCCAGCCAATAACCATCTTTCGTGGGTAAAATAACGTTTATCCGTGCAGGTTTAGGAAGCTCGGGCATTAATTTATCCCATCCGATTTGTTCTATTTGTTGATTTTCAACCTCATAGGTGGAAATGCCTTGAATATTATGACCAACAATGACTTTATTGCCAGTATCCCAATAAGCCATAGCAGAGGCGAAATTATCGTAAAAATTACTGTTTTTTGTCCAACTTAATAAGCCGGTTTGAATTTGAGAAAGATCTGGAAGAAAGGAGATTAAATCATAATCGTAATATCCAGCGAACATACGTTTCGAAGTAAAGGCAATACTGGAAACTGCATTCTCCCCTTGATTTTTAAAGTCAAGCTGTTTTACTTTTTTTGAGCGTGGGTCATAACTAATAAGACCATGGTAACGAGTACCAATCCATATATTTCCTTCTAGATCTTCTTTGAGGCTATAGATACTTAGGTAACTGTTGGAAGAAAGTCCAGGAATATTGATTTGTTGAATTTTGCCTGTTTCGGGATCAAGGCATTGCAAATCCGTTTCTTGTCCGCCGAAATAAATTAAACCGGACTTTGAGACAATGACATCATATAAATCGGTTTTTATTAATCCGCTGGTTGAGATATTGGCATAATAAGATTTAACAGCACCTGCTAATGGTTTACGACGGTCAAAACATAATAAACCTCTGTTATTCGTAGTAATCCAGATTCTATTTTTTTGGTCTATTGCAATTTTTCCTAAATAATTGGAAAGCATTTCGACTTCCTGATTTTCGTTGACATCAACAAATCGTAAACCATCAAAATACGATAAACCACGTTTACCACTGATCCATAACAATCCATCTTGATCAATGGCTAAACCGCTAATCTGATTGCTGGAGAGTCCTTCTTTTTCGGTAAAATGTAAGAAATTATAGATTTTATCTTGCCCAGTGGTAGGAAGAACAATGATCTGCAAAAAACAAAAAATGATAATAAGCTGTTTCAATACATTGGTTATTATGTTGAAAATAACTTTTCAATAAGAATGGCTTTTTTGGAGGAAGAAACTTCAATCTCCGTCCCATCTACCATTTCCACTTGCCCACCATCGCCCTTTTTATATTTAACAATATAATCTAAATTTACAATTATACTTCGATTGACTCTCAAAAAATTAGCTTGATCTAATTGCTGTTCGAACTCTTTTAATGTTTTGGAAACAATAATCTTGGAAAGATTGGTTAAGAAGAATACACTGTAGTTACTCATGGCTTCAATACGTAAAATATCTTTGCGTTTTACCAGATGTATTCCTTCGGCTGTGGGTAAGGCGATTCGGATGGCATTAATTTTAATTTCCTGCAAATCGATTTTTTTTAGGCGTTCTTTAACTGCAATTTGTTTGATTAATTTGTCTACGGCTTTTTTTAATTCTTCAGGATCTACAGGTTTTAGCAAATAATCGAGTGCATTTGCTTTTAAGGCATCTAAGGTATAAATGTTATAAGCGGTCACAAAAATAACTTCAAAATCAAACTGTCCTAATTTTTCCAACAGTTCAAAGCCATTTAAAACCGGCATTTCTACATCCAGAAAAAGAACATCAATGGGCATTTGAGGAATTTTTTCTAAGGCCTCTCGAGCATCATTAAACACCGCATCGACTTGGATTAACTCACTATATTCTGCCAGTTTATATTGCAATAACATACTGCCTCGCACTTCATCATCTAAAATAACAGCCTTAATCATATGGTTTGAATAATTGATTTCTAAATATACTTAATCTTAAATATATTTCAATTTGATGATATGAAGGGAGTTGAATGAGGGAGTAAACCTTTAATGAATGCCAGCGGTTCACTAAAATGAGGGAATAAAAAAAACTCCCAAATAGGGAGTTTCTAAAATAAGGTATGTTTAGGAATTACCTAACTCAACCAGTCGATCAAATTCTTCCGGTTTTAATGGCATCACGGATAATCTACCTTGTCTTACTAAGGCAATATCTTGCAATAAAGGGTCTGCCTTAATGGTCTCTAGATTTACAGCTTTTTTAAAGGTTTCTACTGGAGCCAGATCAACTACCACCCAACGCTCATCATCTGTAGTAGGATCTTGATAAAATTCGTTCACTACTTTGGCAATACCGACTACTTCTTTACCTTCATTACTATGATAAAACAACACTAAATCACCTGCCTTCATGGACTTTAGGTTATTTCTTGCTTGATAATTTCTAACCCCATCCCAAAAGGTTTGTCCATCCATATTAAATTGTTCCCAACTGTATTTAAATGGTTCGGATTTTACTAAAAAATAATTCATGTTCTATCAATCGAGCAAATAAAATTAATTCTGTTGTTCTAAAATTTCCATTTTATCGGCATAATGTGCACAATAATCTCTTAAGTCACCGATGACTTTTTCGGCCATTGGATCACCACCTGATGCTCTAAGGAATGAATCGCCCATGGTTTGAAGGGTCTCATAGAAAAACCTTTTCATTTCATCGTAAGGCATGTCTTTAGTCCATAAATCGATGCGTAAAGAGTTTTTAAACTGGCTATCCCATAAAGCTAAAAACATAGCTTTTGCGGGCAATTCTTCCGAATTTTCACCATCCGAAGAACTCCAAATAATTTTGTCTGGAACATTGCTATCATCTAGCTCCACATGGAGCTTTATATCTGCTTTTTTCATATTAAAACTGTAATTTAATCAATACTACTATTATACCTACTAACACCAAGAATACACATTGTACGATCCATAAACGCTTGAGGTTTTTAAACCACATGCGAAATAGTAAATCGACCAGAGCGAGCACAACAACTAATAAAAGCAACCAATACCAAGAAAACAATGGTTCATCGGTTTCCTTATTTTCGCTAAGAGTCCAAACTAAAACACTGGCCAGTGCAATATTTAAAGGAGTTAGTTTCATTTTTTACGTGAAGGCTTGGCCTTTGATCTTTTGTTATTGTTGTTATTGGGTTTAGACCAGCCTGTTTGCTTTGCCAATTTTGCTTTAATCACATATTTTTTCTCATGGAAAGCACCTTTAAAATCGGGGTTATCTTTTTTCTTTTGATTATCGATTTCACGGGCTATATGTTGTTTTTCGTCATAAGGAGTTTTCTCCAGCATGACCTGATCAGGAATCGGAAATACTGGAATTTGTTGACGAATAAGTTTTTCAATTTTATCGATGTAATATTCCTCTGCAGGATTGCAGAAGGTAATGGCAGTACCTGATTGAAATGCGCGACCCGTACGGCCTATGCGATGCACATAATCTTCAACAACGATAGGAACATCAAAATTGATAACATGAGATACTTGTGAAACATCCAATCCTCTTGCAGCCACATCTGTTGCTACCAAAATACGAACATTCCCTTCTTTGAATGAGTTGATGGAATTGATACGCGTATTTTGCCCTTTATTGGCATGAATTACCCGAACTTCATCAGCACCATACTTTCGCTCCAGATAAGAAAAGATATTGTCTGCGACGGCTTTTGTTTTACAAAAAACGATTACTCGATTAAAGGAGGATTCGTCTTTAAAGAAATACTGTAATAGATTTAATTTTGTTTTCAGGTTTGGAACATAATAAAGCAACTGCTCTACAGTTTTTGCTGGGGTAGCTTGTTCCGTCACCTCCAAAACAGTTGGGAAAGCTAGAAAATCACCTGATATTTTGCGTACAAGCTCACTCATCGTTGCTGAGAAAAGTAAATTTTGTCTTTTTCTCGGAACGACTTCCAGAATTCGATGGATCTTTCCAATAAAGCCCATATCCATCATTTTATCGGCTTCATCCAACACCAAGAATTTTAAACTCTTCGTCACAATCTCCCCTTCCAGGTAGAGCTCTAAAAAGCGACCCGGTGTTGCGACGATAATATCGCAACCTTTTGCTAATAATTCCTTTTGAGTTTTTGGACCTAATCCTCCATACAAAAGTACGGTACGTAAATCCAGGTAGGTGGAGAACAATCGAATATGTTCTTCAATTTGCATGGCCAACTCCCTAGTAGGACTTAAGATTAATGCTCGAGGATCATTGCCTTGGGCATACTTAAGCTTCATGAGCATGGGCAATACGAAAGCTGCCGTTTTCCCTGTTCCCGTTTGCGCTATGCCCATCACATCCTGTCCAGCAAGAATAGGATTCATTGCTTTTTCTTGGATTTCTGTGGGAGTCGTATATCCAGCCTCTGCTATTGCATTGAGGAGTTGTTTATTTAATTTAAAATCTTCAAATGATGCCATCTTGGCAAAGATAGGTAAAACCTGGCACATGAGCGCGTCAGCATTTCCTGACAAATGATTTTGATTTGCGCCTAAAATCATGGAGATTTGTCCTACTACAAAAAGGTTGATATGAAAAAAATACTATTATTAAGTTTACTAACCCTGTTTAGTACCTTCAGCTTTGCAGATGAAGGCATGTGGTTCTTAATGTACCTGAAACGCATGAACGAAGCCGATATGCAGAAAAAAGGCTTAAAACTATCTGCAGAAGAGATTTATAGCATAAATAATTCCAGTTTAAAAGACGCAATCGTTCAATTCAATGGTGGATGTACTGCAGAAATTGTATCTGGAAGTGGATTAGTTTTTACGAATCACCATTGTGGTTATGGTGCCATTGCGGAATTATCTACTCCAGAACATGACTATTTAACGAATGGATTTTGGGCAAAAAATCATGCTGAGGAATTAAAGCCAAAGTCTTTATACGTTCGTTTTTTCGTGCGTATGGACGATGTTTCTAAACGTATTTTGGGTCTTGTGAACGATTCCATGTCAGAAAAAGAAAGGGAAAAAGTCATAAATCAAGAGATTGCTAAGATTCAGGCAGAACAAAGTGAAAATGGTAAATATGTGGTTTCTGTTCGTCCATTCTTTAATGGCAACGAATATTACTATTTCGTTTACCAAGATTTTACGGATGTACGTTTAGTTGGAACCCCACCAAGTAGCATTGGTAAATTTGGCGGTGATACCGATAACTGGGAATGGCCAAGACATACCGGTGATTTTTCCATCTTCCGCGTGTATGCTGATAAAAATGGTAACCCTGCGGAATATTCCAAAGATAATGTTCCATTAAAGCCGAAATACTCCCTTCCTATCAGCATTAAAAGTCTTAAAGAAGGAGATTTCTCCATGATTCTAGGCTATCCTGGTCGTACCAATCGTTGGATGAATGCTGCCGGAATAGATCAAAATGTGAAATTTGCTTATCCGGCTTGGGTGGAAGCTTCCAAAGTAGGTATGGACGCTATGAAAAAACACATGGATAAAGATCAGGCAGTCAAATTAAATTATGCTTCGAAATATTCAGGTGTTGCCAACTATTGGAAAAACAGACAGGGGATGATTGATGCCTTGACGAAACATAAAACAGCAGCTACGAAATACAAACAAGAGAAAAAGTTTGAAAAATGGGCTAATAAAGCAGCAAATAAAGAGAAATATGCAGGTGTGATACAAACCATCAATGATTTCTATGCTAAAACCAACGAAAAGGCAAGACATGATAATTACTTAATTGGTATGCTTCGTTCCTCTACTTTTGCGGCATTGCCTGCTTCCTTAGGTGGTGGATTAGTACAATATGCGCAAGCTAATGAAGCGAAACGTAAAGAAATATTACCTCGCTTGGAAGCTTTTATTGCTGATAACTATGGCGACCTTTATTTGCCACTGGAAGTGGATGTTCTAGCTGATGAATTAAATTTATATGCTTCAAAAGCTGGTAATATCGCTCCATACATCAAAGAGTTGGCTGCAAAGAACAACAATAAATTCCAGACGGATATTCAACAGGCATTTGACGCCAGCATTTTCAGCTCTAAGGAAAAATTAGCGGCTTTCCTTCAAGCTCCTAATGAACAATTAATTGCAAACGACCCTTTGTTGAAAATATCTACTGCTTTAATGGATAAGTATCGTGAAACAAATCCTGAATTTGATCAGCTGAATGATAAATTCTTATCTGCTACACGTAAATACGTAGCTGGGGTATTGGAGATGGATCCTAATGGAAAACACTATCCAGACGCGAATTCTACATTACGCTTGACCTATGGTACAATTAGAGCTTTACCTAAAGATAAACGCAATGATGCTAAAATAAATAATTACACCACATTGAAAGGTACAATTACGAAATACAAGCCTAACGATGAAGAGTTTGATCTGCCTAAACGATTGATTGAACTGTATGAAAATAAGGACTTTGGACGCTATGCAGATGCTGCAGGATACCTCCCAGTAAACTTCCTGAGCGATCAAGATATTACTGGAGGTAACTCTGGATCACCTGTTTTGAATGCAAAAGGTGAATTAATTGGCTTGGCTTTTGATGGAAACATAGAAGCAATGGCTGGAGACGTGATTTTTGATCCGAAATTGCAACGTACTATATCGGTAGATATACGTTATGTTTTGTTCATTATTGACAAATTCGCTGGTGCAACAAACATCATTAATGAATTGAATATAGTTGAATAAGCTTAATATAAAAGGATTTTTAAATTCAAAAAATCTTTTAAAAATGAGGATTCTTTGTATTCCTTTTGTATATTTATGATATATTAGTGAATTAATTAAGAAAAACTAAAATTATATTAATTAAAAAATGGAAAACTACACTAAATTAAAAGAGCTAGTAGCTTCTATCGAAGCAGATGCAGAAAAGTTTTTTAACAACGGTAATTCTGCTGCAGGAACACGCGTGCGTAAAGGTCTTCAAGACATCAAAACTTTAGCACAAGACATTCGTAATGAAGTAACTGCAAAGAAAAACGACGGTAAAAAATAAGTTTGCATCGTTGAAATTATAAAAAAACCCGATTTATATGAATCGGGTTTTTTTATGTTAAAAACTTAGTTTATTGGCCAGAATCGAAGGTTTAAAATATGGAAAAAAAATTTATTTTCTTTTAAATGTTTAGCCGTCTTTTCCTACAACAATAAATATTATTCGACACTACGTTTACAGAAACATGGCGGCCATAATTAAACTAAATTGCTTATCATTGATCCATTGTCCAAAAGCCTGTTTCATGAGTGTTGTGGTTTCTTTTCTAGTCTTAGCCTTCGCTTTTTTCTTAAAAATATCTGCCTTCACCGTCGGTGCGGACATTTCCACTTTGCTCGCATAGATGTTAAAATGCTGCTCCGGAATTACCAAGCCCAGAATCATACCTGGCAAGCCATGCACAGTGCTTGGCCCTGCAGAGATTGGAATTTGATCGGTGTAAAATGCCACAACATAAACCGAATCTAAAGTCACACCATTTGCTCTACGACAATCATAGCCTGCAATGTTTCTATATTCATTTGTCAATTTCCAAGTGACATTCGTCAAGCTATCTTGTATGGCTACCTCTGATCCTCCCATTTCCATGTACATCATCGACTGTTGCTTCTCTAAATTTTGATAGATGGTAGCTCCATAATCTAACAAACCCATTTGTAAGAGCTGTTTCACAACAGGCGTTTGTTCTTTATCTACAGGTTCTAAGGACATCTCCTTCCCGCGAAAAGAGAATTTTTTCTGAACAACTACGGTTTCAGGAACTTGGGTTACCAATGTTTCAAAATATTGCTTTGCATGGTCGCCTTGTTTTAAGGTAGCGATATGCCTTTTTAATAAGTTTTTAGCATGTATCGTTTTATCGAATGTAATGGTTCCTTCTTGAGGAAAGTAAGCGTATTGGGCATTAGCTATCTGGCTAATCCCTATAGTTATTAATACGAGAATATATGTGATATAGTTCATTTTCATTTTATTGTCCTCCTTTCATATAGGTTAAATCCCAAGTGAATTTCAGCATATAATAGCGTGCAATGGTGTTATAAGTGTTTTGAGAAATGGAATTTCCGGATTGAAACCTTCTAAATCCTTTGTTCTGATTAAATAAATCGCTAACCGTAAAATCGACCATCAAGTTATCTCCTTTTAAGAATTTCTTAGAAATTCCTGGTTTGAATAGAACGCGTTCAAACTTTTCTGCAAATGCCTTGGTTGGAGCTTCATATTGATAACCTAAGTCACCAAACAAAGTAATCTTTAATGGTAAATATACCCGATAGTTGAAATCCGTTCTATAAGTGAAACCATCACTATTGCGTTCAGGGTTCAAGGAAGTTTTCATAATGTTCCAACCTGGATTAAAGCTGATGCTAAAATCGACACCTTTTGTAGTGTTCCGATTTAATTCAAAGGATACATTGTAATTGTAATTATTATTTAAATTCTTCACATATCCTTTTTGATCCTGCTCTACAGTAGTTTTGTCCCAGATGTAATTACCGTAATTTGAAAGGTTACCGTTTAATCGAATTTCTGATTTTATTTGGTACTTACGAATTAGGTCGAAACCACCTCCCGCATAGATATATCCACTATTCCCTTGAATATCCACATTATCGTAATACAATTCACGTTTACCTCCTGGCAACAACACTAAATTCTGTTGTATTGCATCAAAGTTCTGTGTGAAACCTGAACCTAGGTAGATGAATTTACCCTTTAACATATCGTAAGTGTGGTAGTTAATTGAATAATTACTAGACCTAGATGGCTTTAAATTTTCATTTCCGAACGTCTGATTCATTTGGTCGGTATTCTGACGCAAAGGTTGGATTTGGAATAAAGAAGGAAGATTGTTAGATAGGTTATAATTAAAGCCAATCATTTTTGATTTACTGATATTATACCTAAACCTCATGGAAGGATTATAGGTGATGTAATCCCTTTGTAAAGTAGTTCCTTCAAAGTTATTTTTCTGGTTCATATCATCAAATCGAAGAATGTTAGTCAACTTAACTTCCATCTTATCGTTTTTATAGCCTATTCCAATATTCGCTGCATTTCTATTGGTGTTGAAATTAAAATCATTACTGAAAACCTCGTCTAACACGGTATAGTTTCCTTGATCATCTTTATTAAAAGATTTATTGATAGAATGACTTTTAGAAAGATTAAAATCGTATCCAAATACAGCCATGATCTTTTTAGATAATGGTTCGGAATAGCTTAAGGATGTTTGAATATTATCGGAAGTAGAGGTGATATCTTTAAACTGATCTATTTCTTCAATGATCGTATTGCTTGCATCTTTCAATTCAGATTTCAAAGTTAAATCAGTTTGATCTTGAGAATTATTACCGGCAAATCTTAAGGAAATACTTCTACCCTCCCTTTTAAATTTCTTAGTGAAATAAGTATCGTAAGATATATTTTGATTATTTATGATGCTATTTTGTTGACTGAAGTTTTCCGATTCTTTTACATCATCAAACATGCTCTCGCCATTAATGGTATTATTCCGCTCGGTATTACTTTTTGAGGCGCCAACCTTTAATGTTAAAGTGGTTAAAGAATCCAATGCATAATCATATTTCGTATTGAACTGATGTCTAAGGGCATCACTGTAAGACCTATTGTCCGTATTAGAGTTTAATAACCCAGCTCCTCTCGGTGTTTGGTTGATATTACTTTCAATTATGTTATTTTCAATATTTCCATATTTGTAGTTTAGGTTCAATTTATGTTTCTTTTCCTTCCATTGATCAAGAAAAGAAATCCCTCCGGTAATTGCCTTTGGTTGACCTTTCCCATTCCAGTAACTGAACTCATCGCCACCACCAAATCGATACACCATACCATCATCTTCCATGGAAATCGAAGATCCTACACCAAATTTCTCTTCTTCTTCCCAATTCAGACTGACATTTCCATCGTTAGAGCCAAGAATAAATGCTCCGATTTTCTGTGAACCATTAAATTTATTGAAAGCTACTTTACCTAAATAATACTCACTATTATCATCCAGACCGCCCGCGGCTTCGACTTTTCCGAACATTCCTTTTTTAGCATCTTCCTTCAATTTTACATTGATGGTTTGTACTCGAGTACCATCATCTACCCCTGTGCGTTCTGTTTGTTCAGATTTTTTCTCATATACTTGAACCTTATCAACCATGTCCGAACGGATGTTTCGGGTGACAAGTTTGGGATCATTTCCAAAAAATTCTTCTCCATCGACCAATACTTTTTCTACGGTTTTACCTTGTGCCGTAATCTTACCTGTAGCATCTACAGATATACCTGGTAATACTTTCAACAAATCTTCCACATTGGCATTTTTCTCGGTTACAAAGCTTCCTGCATCATATTCGACAGTGTCTCCTTTGATAACAACCGGGATTTTACCTGTGATTAACACTTCTTCAATCAAATGGGCAGCACTTTGTAATTCGACTTTACCTAAATCAAGATCAGCAGATCCCTTTTTTATTTCTTTAAAGAATTCTCCGAATTTTGGATAACTGATTAATAATAGATAATCGGTTTGGTCAGGATAAGCAAGGGAAAACTTCCCATTTTCATCTGCTCTCGTGAAACTTATCAAAATAGAATCTTGCGCTTGCAATAAGGTAATGGTCGCTTGAGCAAGTTTTGTTTTTTCGGTTTGATCCAGCACTTCACCCGTGATTTTGTGTTGAGCAAAAGTGAGTTGCAATGTAAAGGTTAGTAGTACTGACAAAATCAGTTTCGATATCAAATTCATATGATCTGTATTATTCGTAGCATGTGTAATTCTTAACTTGGATAGGATAATAAGTGAAATTAGCTTATTTTCTATTTTGCGTTAAAAATCTTAAGGTTAATTAGCATTATTTAACGTTTGCTTTCCTTATATTCCTACAGATAAGTCGAAGAAGCTGATCAAAAGTTACAGCATAGGTAAAATATAATTCCTTACCTTTGCACAAAACCATTTGAAATGCAACAGATCAAAGACTATGTAGAAGCAAATAAAGACCGCTTCTTGGAAGAATTATTTGAATTATTGCGCTTTCCATCCGTAAGTGCAGATCCACAATTTAAAGAAGGCGTGCTAGACACGGCAGCTTTTGTAGCACAGAAATTAAAAGATGCTGGTGCAGATCAGGTAGAAATATGTCCGACTGCTGGATACCCTATCGTTTACGGTGAAAAGATTTTTGACCCAAGTTTACCTACCGTCCTGGTATATGGACATTATGATGTTCAACCTGCCGATCCTATCGAGCTTTGGGAAACTCCTCCTTTCGAACCTACTGTTCGCGATGGTAAAATATATGCTCGTGGTGCAGCAGATGATAAAGGGCAATTTTACATGCATGTTAAAGCCTTTGAATTTATGATGAAAACAAATCAATTGGCTTGTAATATAAAATTCATGATCGAAGGTGAAGAAGAGGTTGGCTCTGCAAACCTAGGTATCTTCGTGAATGCAAATAAAGAACGTTTAAAAGCTGATGTGATTTTAATTTCTGATACTTCAATGATCAGCTTAGAAACTCCTTCCTTAGAAACCGGCCTACGTGGTCTTTCTTATGTGGAAGTGGAAGTGACTGGTCCTAACAGAGATTTACACTCGGGAGTGTATGGTGGTGCGGTGGCTAATCCAGCAACGATACTCGCTAAAATGATTGCCTCCCTTCATGATGAAAACAACCACATTACAATTCCTGGCTTCTACGATGATGTCATTGAACTTACAGATGCTGAAAGAAAAGCTTTAAACGAAGCTCCTTTTGATGTTGAAGTATATAAAGAAGATTTAGGAGTGAGTGAATTGTGGGGAGAGAAAGGCTATAGCAGTATAGAACACACAGGAACTAGACCTACTTTAGAAGTGAATGGTATCTGGGGTGGTTATATTGGTGAGGGTGCGAAAACAGTATTGCCTTCTAAAGCATTTGCTAAAATATCGATGCGTTTAGTTCCTAACCAAAACTCTGAACGTATTACGAATTTATTCAAAAAACATTTTGAGGCAATCGCTCCAAAATCTGTTCAAGTGGAAGTTAAGCCTCATCACGGTGGTGAGCCTGTAGTAACTCCTACGGATAGTATCGCTTATCAAGCTGCAGAAAAGGCTCTTGAAGAAGCTTTCAATAAAAAACCTATTCCTACTAGAGGTGGTGGTTCTATTCCTATTGTTGCCTTGTTTGAAAAAGAATTAGGGGTAAAAACTGTTCTTTTAGGATTCGGTTTAGATAGTGATAATTTACATTCTCCAAATGAAAAGTATGGTATCGAAAACTATTTAAAAGGTATTGAAACCATTCCTTTATTTCATAAATACTTTGCAGAACTAAGTAAATAATTATACCGATTAATAAAGCTAAATCCCCTCAAAAGCAATCCTTTTGAGGGGATTTTTTAGACTCCTATCCCAAAGGAATATAAAACCTATCGAAAAGAAACAAGTTTCCTATATGGAGTTGGATTTATTTTTATAATTTAGTTTTGAAGCGTTTTTCTAATGACATTGTATTTAAAGAGGTTCCACAGAATTCTATATATTATATCGGTTTTCATATTTTTCCTAATATGTTTTCCTGTTCTCTATTTCTTCGCACAAAATCCAGGTAAATATTACCGTCAAATCGTCTTATTCCGGAGATGGATCAGCGTTGGTAGTGCCTATGCTGTAGGCTTCCGTTTTGAAGTTAATTATGAAAGTCCAATTGATTGGAGCAAACAGTATATCATTTGTCCAAATCACACCTCTATTCTAGATATCACCGTACTTACTTATTTATGTCCACAGGAGTTTTCCTTTATCGGAAAAGCTGAATTATTAAAAAATCCCATTACCAGAATCTTTTTTCGTACTATCGATATTCCTGTAAATCGAGATAGTAAAATATCTGCCTTTAAAGCATATAAACAAGCGGAGGAACTGGTTAAAAAAAGAAAATCTATTGTGATATTTCCTGAAGGTAAAATCGATGATGAATATCCTCCCATGCTACACCCATTCAAAGCGGGTGCTTTCCGAATGGCCGAGGACCAACAAGTCCATATTCTACCTGTAGTAATACACAATGCTTGGAAATTATTATGGGATGATGGGGCTCAATTTGGATCTAAACCGGGCATTATTAAGGTAAGTGTTTTAAACCCAATTGCTCCTCAACATGAATTAACCCCTCCTTTTACAAGCATTGAATCGGAAGTATACCACAAAATGAATGTGTTTTGGAATGACGAACATCCTTAAATTAAATAAAATAAAATTTTAATAAACTGATTTTCTTTAAGTTACAACACTTAACAAAGAAATAAAGCTAAAATACTTGTATTACTTAAATTAAATATTATTTTTGCGAAAATGTAAAACTTAATTAAAGAAATATGTATTGGACACTTGAATTAGCTTCGCATTTAGAAGACGCTCCATGGCCAGCAACAAAGGATGAATTGATTGATTACGCTATACGTTCAGGGGCACCGGTTGAGGTAATTGAGAACCTTCAAGCTTTGGAAGACGATGGTGAGCCTTACGAAAACATCGAGGAAATCTGGCCAGATTATCCAACTAAGGATGATTTCTTTTTCAACGAAGATGAGTATTAAAACATTATAGAAAGCGCCTTTAGTAAAGGCGCTTTTTATTTTAATCTTTTTCTTTATTTTGTAGTCAAACAGGAAATAATTAGTAATAATGACTAAACATCTACTTTATATACTATTTCTTTGCTTGCCT
This sequence comes from Sphingobacterium sp., assembly GCA_036781025.1. Taxonomy (GTDB): domain Bacteria; phylum Bacteroidota; class Bacteroidia; order Sphingobacteriales; family Sphingobacteriaceae; genus Sphingobacterium. The sequence continues at coordinate 29,648 of DAIQBS010000004.1, forward strand.
ATATTGGGAATTTCCCAAAGCAAAGAAGCCAACAACTCATACTCTTCTAATGAATTAGCCACCGCTAAAAAATTTATTCATGATTTAGCGGATGATGAGCTTCCTCTTGATATTGTCCTAAGCAAACATGTATTAGTAAATGAACCTACAGATGAACTGTATGATTATCTGCTGGAAAGCCTGTTGGAAATTCGCATCAATTTACTCAGCAGAAAATTAGAACTAATACAGTATAAAAACTATGCGCAATTACCCCGCAAGGAACTGAAAGATATAGATCCAGAGGATTTAAACACAAAACAAATGTATTTTTTATACTATAAAGATCGGCTCATTTCCAGTTTATACCTTGCTGAAGGGAAAATCGCTTCCTTCACCTTAGTATCTAAAGGTGATAACTTAGCTCACTTTGTGATTTATTAAAAAATTTCAATTTTTATGGTTATTTCTTGCAAATATCAAATCAATATTTGATATTTGTTGACACACAACATGAAAACTATACAATTAAATACAACTAGCTGGTGGCACAACATATAATGTTGTGGCAATCACCATTGAGTTGAATTAAACGAACTTAATATTGGGCTTGCCTTGTCGGCAAGCCTTTTTTATTATGAAAAATTATGAAAGAAATATTAGCCCATTTATTTGAATATAAGTCCTTCAGCAGAAAGGAGGCTTATGATATTTTAACAAATATCGCAACTGGCAAATACGACACCCATCAAATTGCAGCATTTATGACCATTTATGGTATGCGTAGCATTCGTGTGGAGGAATTAGGGGGATTTCGAGATGCCATGTACGATTTATGTAATAAAGTCGATTTTGAAGGGCAAGATATTATTGATATGTGTGGAACTGGAGGAGATGGCAAAAACACCTTTAATATTTCAACATTAGCTTCTTTTGTCGTAGCAGGTGCTGGATATAAAGTGGCTAAACATGGTAATGTCGGTGTATCTTCAGGTTGTGGATCATCCAATGTGATGGAGCAACTAGGCTATACCTTTACCAACGATAAAGATATGCTAAAAAAACAACTGGATACAGCGAATATCTGTTTTCTACATGCGCCTTTGTTTCATCCGGCGATGAAGACCGTAGCACCCATTCGTAGAGCCTTAGGAGTGAAAACATTTTTTAATATGCTCGGTCCATTAACCAACCCTGCCAATCCTAAATTTCAATCAGTAGGTGTTTTCAGCTTGGAACTCGCTAGATTATATTCATACTTATACCAAAATACCAATAAACAATACAGTATCATACATGCATTGGATGGCTACGATGAAATCTCCCTTACAGGAGACTTTAAAGTCATTAATAATCGTGGAGAAAACTATTATACCGTGGAAGAGATTGGTTTTTCACCTATCGCTGCAGAAGAATTAAGCGGAGGGGAAACCGTAATAGAATCTGCGCAACTTTTCAAACAAATATTGAATGGTGAAGGCAATAGCACTCAAAATAATGTCGTATTGACCAATGCAGCATTTGCCATCAAGACTTTTCATCCAGAGAAAAGCTTTGGCGACTGTTACTACGAAGCGGAAGAGTCATTAATGGGATTAAAAGCATTAAACAGTTTAAAATTAGTAGTCAATGCCTAAGGATAAGTTTTTAGTGAAAGTATGCGGGATGAAAGATTCTTCGAATATAGAGGAGCTTTCAAAATTGCCTATTGATTACATGGGACATATTTTTTATGCAAAATCCCCACGTTATACCTCCACACTAGAAAACAGCAACTTACCTAAGCATATTAAAAAAACTGGCGTATTCGTAAACGCAAGTCTGGAAGAAATTCAACAAAAAATAGATCAATTTGATTTAGAGGCAGTACAACTTCATGGCAATGAACAACCTGAATTGCTTGTCCAATTAAAATCCTCAGCCGTAGAACTGATAAAAGCCTTCGGAATAACCGATGACTTTCCTTGGTCAACATTAGCACCCTACCTCGATTTAGTAGACTACTTTTTGTTTGACACAAAAAGTAAAGAATACGGAGGAACAGGGATTCCATTTAATTGGGAGAAACTAACATCATATCCTTATGAAAAACCCTACTTTCTCAGTGGCGGACTATCTTTGGATAATTTAGAAAATGCCGTTCGATTTGCAGACACACGATTAATAGGTTTTGACTTAAATTCAAAATTTGAAATTGAACCAGGCATTAAACAGATTGATAAACTTAAAGAAGCTTTGAACATTATACATCATGAGCAAATATCAAGTAAATAGTAAAGGATATTATGGACCATTTGGCGGGGCCTATATTCCTGAAATGTTGTATCCCAATGTAGAAGAACTACAACAACAATACTTAAGTATTATGGAAGATCCATCCTTTAAGATGGAATTTGAAGAATTATTGCGGGATTATGTTGGAAGACCCTCACCACTATACCCTGCAAAAAGACTGTCTGAAAAATACAATGCAAATATCTTTCTTAAAAGAGAAGATTTAAACCATACTGGGGCTCATAAAATCAACAATACGATAGGTCAAATTCTATTGGCTGAACGGTTAGGTAAAAAGCGTATCATTGCCGAAACTGGTGCAGGGCAACATGGTGTTGCCACAGCAACAGTCTGTGCACTCAAAGGTTTAGAATGCGTCGTTTACATGGGTGAAATAGACATCAAAAGACAGGCACCTAATGTCGCTAGAATGAAGATGATGGGAGCCACCGTAGTCGCAGCCACTTCAGGTAGTAAAACACTCAAAGATGCAACCAATGAAGCCTTACGCGATTGGATTAACAATCCAGTTGACACCCATTATATCATCGGTTCTGTGGTAGGGCCTCACCCCTATCCCGATATGGTGGCCAGATTTCAATCCATCATTTCCGAAGAAACCAAGAAACAATTATTAGAAAAGACAGGTAAAGAGAATCCAGACATTGTCATGGCCTGTGTAGGTGGAGGATCCAATGCAGCAGGTATGTTTTATCATTTCCTGGACGACGAAGAAGTTCAACTAATAGCTGTAGAAGCAGCTGGTCATGGAGTAGACAGCGGAGAGTCGGCAGCAACCACCGTACTTGGTCATGAAGGTGTATTACATGGCAGTAGATCCATATTAATGCAAACAGAAGATGGCCAAGTCATTGAGCCCTATTCCATATCCGCAGGATTAGACTACCCGGGAATCGGTCCGCAGCATGCTTGGTTATTTAAATCCGGTAGAGGAACTTATGTAAGCGCTACCGATGATGAAGCCATGAATGCAGGATTATTGCTAACCAAATTAGAAGGTATAATTCCAGCAATTGAAAGTTCTCATGCCTTGGCACATCTCGAAAAAATGAATTTCAAAGGTGATGAGACTGTTGTCATTTGTCTTTCAGGACGTGGCGATAAGGATTTAGATAATTATATGAACTATTTCGGCTTTTAATATGACACAGATCAACAAGCATTCCAATGGATTACTTTCCATATATTTTACTGCAGGGTATCCAAACTTAACTAGCACAATAGAAATAGCAGCAGCATTGGAACAAGCAGGAGCTGATTTTTTAGAAATAGGCTTTCCTTATTCCGACCCTGTAGCCGATGGCCCAACCATTCAGCACAGTTCAGAAGTTTCATTAGAAAATGGGATGACTCTTAAATTACTATTCGAACAATTAAAAGAGTTAAGAAATCATGTCAAAATCCCTGTATATCTCATGGGATATTTCAATCCTGTATTACAATTTGGAGTAGAGAACTTCTGTAAGGCTTGTAAAGAGGTTGGTGTGGATGGAACAATAATTCCAGACCTTCCTATGTACGAGTATGAAGAATTGTACCAATCTATTTTTGAAGAAAATGGAATCAGTAACATATTCCTAGTAACCCCTCAAACTTCAGAAGAACGAATTCGGAAAATTGATCATCTCTCCAAAGATTTCATTTATCTGCTTTCTTCCAACGCAACAACTGGCAAAAAATTAACGATTCAACATAATTCAGAAGATTATTTTAAGAGAATTAAGAACATGGATTTAAAAAGCCCTTTGGTAATTGGCTTTGGAATACATAATCAAGAAACTTTTGAGAAAGCCACCTCTTATGCACATGGAGCCATTGTTGGCACTGCATTTGTCAAGCTGTTGGCTGAAGATAATTATTTAGATAAAATTCCTGAATTTATTTCAAGTATAAAGAAGCAATAGAACTGATTTATCCATAGAGAGGAAAAATTAGCAAAAGGCTAAAGATAATAAGGGGGAAATTTTATTTCCCCCTTATTATCAGTTTACTTTCTTTACAATTTTGTTGAATAAGAATAGTACAAGTCCTGCAGCTAATATTAGCGCAGATAACCCAATATAAAGCAGGTTAGGATGTGCAGCTAAATTTTCCATAACATTATTAGGTTTATTACATTAAGTTATTCGAATATAAAAAGAGTCTTTTGAAGTAACAAAAATATGATGTAGGAAATTATCCACACTTTTAATAAATTCTTTATGTATTTTTGTGGTTAAATATGAGACAAATAGTTGCCACCATATTATTAATCCTATATTCTGTATGCAGTACAGGGGCAACAATTCATTTACATCATTGTGGAAAAAACACCGATATCTCGTTGTCTCAAAATTCAAAATCACTTCATGATCAATGTCCTCACTGTCAAGACGATCACACTGAATCTTTTATTCAGCATGATACTTGTTCAGAAGGCAATTCCTGTAAAGACATGCAAGTAGAACTCAAAAGCGATTCCGATCAATTACAAACGAAATCTTCTTTTGATTTTACCAATCAACTCAGCCCTATCTATACCATTCTACATTGGATAGCAAGTCATGTCTTTGTTCCAATATCACTGGAACAACCTTCACCATACAAGCATTTCACTTTTCATAACAACGAAGACCCCGTCTATTTAAAGCATTGCGTTTTAATCATTTGATTTTTACTGAACATGAATTAGTTTAATTAATTTATTCAGTAATAATTATATATGAAATCAATCCATCTTATTATAGTATCCATACTTATGTGTCTGACTATTCAGGTCAATGCACAACATAAAACACATACCGAAAAGTTTGAAGTAGCAGGAAACTGCGGCTTATGTAAAAAAAGAATAGAGCAAGCAGGAAAAGAAGCTGGCGCTAAATCCATCAATTGGGATGTTAAAACCCATATTGCTACCGTCTCCTACGAAGAAAGTAAAACAACCTTAGATAAAATCAAACAGAACATTGCCAAGGCAGGTCATGATACCCGTGAATTTAGAGCAGAAGATGACGTGTACGAAAATTTACACGAATGTTGTGTATATGACCGTTGGGATGACGAAACGCAAAGCACTGGAGCATCCAAAGACTCTAAAGATAAGCATGCTCATCATGACCATCACGAAGGGGAAGAGCATGACCATGAACACGAGGGAGAATCTGAAAAATCTGACGATAATGGAGGCCATGATCATGACCATGACCACGAAGTGACAGGCGTAGTAGTTCACGAAAACAACAAAGGAGAACTTAGCCCTATTACCGAAGTATCTGTTTATTGGTTAGATGAACCTAATAAGAAGGTTAAAACGAACGAAAATGGCGTTTTTAAGATTATGCATCAGAAGCCATACCGTTTTTTAGTCGTTTCGCATGCCAGTATGTCCCCAGATACGCTTGAAGTAAAAAACTTACATGAAGTCCTAGTCATTCAGTCGAAAGACAATATGTTACAAGAAATCGTGGTAACCAAAAGGCAGAAGACTAATTATATCAACAAATTATCCCCTAATCGTGTAGAAACCATCACTGCTAAGGAATTATTTAAAGCAGCTTGTTGTGATTTGAGTGAAAGTTTTGAAACCAACGCTTCTGTAGATGTCGTATCTAGCGATGCCGTGACTGGCAGTAAACAAATTCAAATGCTTGGTTTAAGTGGAATTTATACCCAATTGACTGTAGAAGGCTTACCAGGTCCTAGAGGGTTTTCTAGCCCATTAGGTTTAAACAGTATTGCCGGTACTTGGATAGAATCCATCAATATTAGTAAAGGAATAGGTTCCGTAGCCAATGGTTTTGAAAATATGGCCGGACAAATCAATGTGGAATTAAAAAAACCGCACAACAGTGAAAAGCTTTTTTTCAATGCTTACGCCAATAATATGGGAAGAACAGATGTCAACTTGAATCTATCTCATCATTTCAGCGAAAAATGGTCCGTAGGATTTTTATTACATGATAATTTCATGTATAACAAGACTATGAATTTTAGTGATAACGGTTTCCGAGATGTTCCAGTGGGCAATTTATTCTCAGGAATCAATAGATGGCATTACGAAAATGGCAATGGTATTATTGCACAATTTGGCATCAAATTCTTACATGACGATCGTGTAGGAGGTCAATTGGATTTCAATGAAAACACCGACAAATTTGGAGGTAATATCTATGGTTTAGGCTTTAAAAATCAAAGAATCGAAGGATTTGGTAAATTTGGCTATATTTTCCCAACCAATAAGCATCGAAGCATAGGCTTACAGTTATCAGCCAGCAAGTACAAACAAGAAAGTTTCTTTGGATACAATTCGTATGATAATGACCAACAATCGCTATATGCCAATTTGTTATACCAAGATATCATTAGCGATGTAACCCACAAATATAAAGTTGGATTTTCAGTGCAACATGATGCTTATGATGAAGAATATATTCGTCAAAACTTGAGCACAAATAACCAATATTTGTTCAATCGTAAAGAAACTACCTCAGGAGCATTTGCAGAGTATACCTACAGCCCTTCAGAGAAGTTTGATGCCGTTTTAGGAATCAGACAAGATTACAACAATTTATACGGTTGGTTTACTACTCCAAGAGCAGTATTGCGTTACGAACCTATACTTGGAACCACAGTAAGGGTTAGTTCAGGAAGAGGACAACGTACAGCAAATATCTTCGCAGAAAACCTGGGTATATTTGCATCCAGCAGATCTATTAGAGACCTGGCGACCTTAAGTTCAGCTTCTCAGGCTTATGGACTGAAACCTGAAGTATCTTGGAATACAGGGCTTACCATCGATCAAAATTTTCAATTGTTTAATAGAGAATCTGGAATTTCCGTAGAACTATTTCACAATAACTTCCAAAACCAAGTGGTAGTGGATTTCGAAAACCCTCAACAAGTAGCTTTCTATAATTTAGATGGAAAATCATTTTCAAATAGTCTACAAGCCGAATTCCGATTCATGCCTGCAGCACATTTAGAAGCTCGTATGGCCTATCGCTTCTTGGATGTTCAAACCGATTTTGAATCAGGCAGGTTACAAAAACCATTGACAGCAAAACACCGAGGATTTGTAAACTTAGCTTACAACACACATTCTGGTTGGAGCTTTGATTACACCTTAAATGTTGTGGGTAAAAAAAGAATTCCAAATACCAGTAGCAATCCTGCAGCTTACCAATTGGCAAAGGAATCTGATGCCTATGTAACCATGAATGCACAAGTAAGCAAGACATTTGGTAAAAACAAAAATTTTGACGTATATGTGGGAGGTGAAAATCTAAGTAATTTTTATCAAAAAGATCCTATTCTAGCTTTTGATAATCCATTTGGTGCTAACTTTGACACCAATTTACTTTGGGGTCCTATTACTGGCCGAATGTTTTATACTGGTATACGATACCATATTAAATAAAAAAGAAAGGGGAATCATAAAAATTCCCCATTCTTTTTTATCACTTCATCATCACAAACCAACTATTTTCTTTAATTCCAAATGCAAGCGCGCCGTTGGAAGACCGATTACATTTTCGTAGGAACCTTCTATTCGCTGAATACCTATACGCCCCACCCATTCCTGTATCCCATAAGAACCAGCCTTATCCAAAGGTTTATAATTATCGACGTAATACGCTATTTCTTCCAAATTCAATGCATTAAACCAAACCTTCGTTTCCTCTACAAACAGGTATTGTTTACCCTGAAAGCCAATAGCAACCCCGGTATATACCACATGAGGTTTCCCTTGCAAGGATTGAATGATGTATTTCGCTTCATTCAAATCCGAAGGTTTACCTATAATATCTCCAGAAGTATTGACAACGATGGTATCTGCACATATAATTAATTTATCAGCATATTCATCAGCTTGAAAGGCAAGCAATTTATTTGCAGCAATATTTTTTACAACCTCAACCGCAGATAACGTTGAATCAAAGCCTTCATCCGTATCTTTAACTTCCACGTCAAAAGCGATATCCATTGAAGCTAATAAATCATTTCTCCTTGGCGATTTAGATCCTAAGATGATTGGAATATTTTTTAATCGTTCTTGCAATAACATCAGACACTTTTTAGTTGGCTTTCCACATACCATTTACCTTGCATTTTCAAGGTTTTTTCGACAATATCTCGAACTACCCCTTTACCACCAGCCTTTGGCGACATATAATGTGCTAATGCTTTTATCTCTTCAACAGCGTCAACAGGACAAACCGCAATTTCCACATCCTGCATTACTTCATAATCCGGCATATCATCACCTACATACATGGCATATTCAGCAGAAATACCATGTTGAGTTAAAAGCTCTCCTAATAGCTTTCGCTTATTCTGAACTCCCATATGAATTTCACTCAACCCTAATCCTTTCAACCTACTCATTACTCCTTCCGATTTGCCACCTGTAATTACCCAGATTTTCAACCCTACTTTTTCAGCCAATTGCATCGCATAACCATCTTTGACGTTAAATGTTCGTAATTGATCTCCTTTCTCATTCACTAAAATAGATCCGTCGGTCAAAACCCCATCCACATCAAGAATGATGACTTTGATAGTTTTTAATTTATTAAATAGCATATAATTTTCATTCTTCTCAAAATTAGCTAAACTTTATCAGTTAGTTAACACCTAAACTAATCGAATAGCGACAAAGATTTATCACGTATTTCCGTTAAATCACAAGAATGTCAGAATATAGTTGCAAGGGAAACTTTTTCTTTTATATTCTTTGCAGATTTCAAATCTTGCCGTACATTTGTGTCATAATTCGAACAAATAGTAGAGTTATTATTCAAAATTGTCTTTTCATAATTTAGGTTTATAATTGGTTAGTATCAAACCCTGGCGCCCATCGCCAGGGTTTTTTTATCTAAAATAATTAAATAAGAAATGCCATAACTAACAAATCAGTTTTTGTTAATTATGGCATTTCCTAAATAATATCATTTACTTTTTATCAGTTCCCTGAGGTCTAGAAATCGAAGTTCTCATATCGGTGTCCGCTTGAATATTTTGCATTTTATAATAATCCATAACACCAAGATTACCACTTCTGAAAGCTTCTGCCAAGGCCAATGGCACCTGAGACTCCGCCTCGATTACTTTTGCTTTTGCTTCTTGAGCTTTAGATCTCATTTCTTGTTCCGAAGCAACTGCCATTGCTCTACGTTCTTCAGCACGAGCGTTCGCTACTTTCAAGTCAGCCTCAGCTTGATCTGTCTGAAGTTTTGCTCCAACGTTTTCACCAATATCAATATCAGCAATATCAATAGATAATATTTCAAACGCAGTTCCTGAATCCAAACCTTTAGATAATACGGTTTTGGAAATACGATCAGGATTCTCCAATACTTCTTTATGATCTTTGGAAGAACCAATGGTGGTTACAATACCTTCACCGACACGAGCTAAAATTGTTTCTTCACCAGCACCACCTACCAATTGATTAATATTCGCACGAACAGTTACCCTTGCTTTAGCAATTAATTGAATACCATCTTTTGCAACCGCAGCAACAGGCGGGGTATTGATTACTTGAGGATTAACGGATAATTGTACAGCGTCAAAAACATCACGACCAGCTAAGTCGATGGCTGTGGCAAGCTTAAAATCTAAAGGAATATTTGCCTTATCAGCAGAAATTAATGCCTTTATCACTTTATTCACATTCCCACCTGCTAGATAATGTGTTTCAATTTCATTCGTCGTAATTTTCAATCCTGCTTTGGTAGAGGTGATCATCGCATTGGTTACCAATGCCGGAGAAACCTTTCTCAAGCGCATGAGCACTAAATTCAAAAGGCTAATCTTAACATTAGACAATTGTGCCGTAAACCACAGATTGACTGGCAATAAGTACAATAAAAAGAAGATGGCTATCACCGAACCGGCGATAATCAAAACTAACTGAATAGAAGAATCCATATTTTCGTGTTAAATTATTCGTTCGTACTAAAGATGCACAAAAAGTTTTGCATTTCAGAGGTTGATCGTAGTTTTTTCAAATATAAATTGCTTCATAACTATCAATTTTCAACCCATAGTCTATAAAGATTATTCCGAAAAAACACATTAACAATCCAAAAGAACACTCTACCCTTTCATAATCAAATGTTTAGCTAAAATATTTTTTTTAAATAAATAAGTGTGGGAAATATGAAAGTTTAAACAAAAATTAACACTTTTGTATTTTTAGGCAGGATTAACAATCATTCATTAATCAGGGTAAAAATGAATTAATCCTAACTATCAGTATTAAATTTTCTTAATCACTTTAATTGTAATAAATAGGGTTTTATTTTCAGATCATTTAGGCAAGTAAAGTTTTAGTAAGTTTAATATTATAAATATTACCCTACCAACTGAACACACATTTACCTAACTATAACATGGCAGAGTTTAAAACCGCTGAAATGATTCAATTCGATATGAATAAATTCAACTTCCTCAAGTGGCAATTTATTGTAAGCATTATCATCGCTTATCTTATTATCATCTTTTCTTATGTCTATTTCTTAGGTAAACAAAAAGAATTTTCAGAAGACATACAGACCTATATCGATGCTGCTCAAGTAAAATTCCATGAAATCCAACAATGGGAGATTGCGGTTCAAAAATTAGCCAAATATAAAATCGTTGAAAATGGCAATAACCAATCGGTAATCCGCGAAATGAATGAGGATATTCTAAAGAGCCTATCTATTTTAGAAAATCCTAATGCGATCATGGATAAAGCCCCAATCTCATTGGATGCGCTTAAAGACTTTTCTTCCAGTCTAGGGGCAAGTCAAACCCTGGAAAATACAACGATTCAACAAGAGGAACTGTCAATGGCTTCAGACCTTGGGCAAATTATAAATATTGCGCATAAGTTCACGAATGACATTATCCAACTTAGAAAAGAAAAAACCTCCGACAAACAAAAGCTTCTAGATAATACCAGGTTTTACACCGCAACACTAGGTATTTTTTCATTACTTGTGATTCTGTATGTTGTAATTCAAACTTTAAGAATATTAAACTATTTAAGAAATAGTTCGAAGAAAGAACGAGAATTAAACAACAGCTTGACCCAAACTACAGATAAATTAGAAAATGTAAATTGGGTATTGCAAAACTCTTCAAAAATCCACAACCAAATCAATGGTATTCAGAATGAAACCGAGATTTCCAATACAGCCATCAATTCCATCTTTGAAATTATAGAATATTATGCTGCGGCGATTTTTGTTCGCAAAATAGATTCTTATGAATTTCAATTAAAAGCTAGTCATGGCATGGAAAACAGAGGTGTTTACCATACATTTTTATTAGGTGAAGGACTATTAGGAACAATCACAGAAACACAAAAACCGCAGATTATTCCTGTTAGTGATATCAAAAGTATCAAGCTATCTACAGCTGCTGTAGAATCAGTATCTGCAGACGTCATTTTATTTCCTGTTGTACATGAAAACTATTGTATAGCGATTATTGAAATCATCGGTAATTTCCAGAAAGATAAAATTGAAAGCATTTTAGATTTTCTAGGTAGGGTATCTAGGTCTTTAGGTTCTGCATTAAATGCCAGACAAAGTCATGCTTTGGTAGAAGAATTATTAGAAGAAACACAAAGACAAACTGAAGAACTTGAAGCTCAACAAGAAGAGCTACGCATTACCAACGAGGAACTGGTTTATAAAACAAATCTTCTCGAAGCTTCAGAAGAAGAGCTTCGTGTTCAACAAGAGGAATTATCTCAAGCGAACCTCGAACTGAATGCCAAAGCAGTTGAATTAGAACGCAGAAACTTCGACTTGAATGAAGCTCATTTTGTCGTAGAACAAAAAATTAACGAGGTTGAACAGGCGAGTAAATATAAATCAGAATTTATGGCAAATATGAGTCATGAACTTCGAACTCCCCTTAATAGTGTGTTAATCCTCGCTAAATTATTACAAGACAATAAATCTGAAAACCTAACGGAGGAGCAAGTAAAATACGCGAATGTAATTTATAATGCTGGATCTGATTTATTGCAATTGATCAATGAAATATTAGATCTCGCTAAAATAGAATCTGGAAAAGTTGAGGTTCATCAAGATGTCATTTACAGCAAAGATTTCTCTCAAAATCTTGAATCTTTATTCAAAATCATAGCCAAAGAAAAATCAATAAACTTTAACATTAACATCAGTAATTGTCCTGCAAAATTTGTTTCTGATGACTATCGATTAGAGCAAGTCATTAAAAATTTCCTTTCCAATGCCTTTAAGTTTACCGAACAAAATGGTGAAGTGACCTTAAATATTTTCGAAAAATCTGGAAGCATTCATTTTGAAGTCATAGACTCGGGAATTGGGATTCCTGAAGATAAGCAATCTTTAATATTTGAAGCTTTCCGACAAGAAGATGGCTCCACTAGCAGAAAATATGGTGGTACAGGACTAGGACTATCTATATCGAGAGAAATTGCTTCTTTATTAAGTGGCAGAATAACGTTAGAAAGTAAATTAAATGAGGGAAGTAAATTTACCTTAATTATCCCTTATGTTGCCGTTATTGAGGAAAGTCAAATCGTAGATAGTGTAGCTGAGGTACTTCCTGTTACTCCAACCAAAACAAGCAACATAGGTCCTGCTAGTCAACCTAAAAAATCTAATGAACAAAAAGATAAAGTCATCTTAATTATTGAGGACGACATCAATTTTGCCGAAATATTAAAAGAATTTGCTAAAGATTATGGATTCTCAGCTCTAAACGCCTATGATGGAGTCGAAGGAGTCGAAATAGCAAAGGATAAAATTCCGGACGCCATCATCCTCGATGTCATGTTGCCTTTATCAGATGGATGGGAAGTATTAAGAACATTAAAAGCGAATGAAATCACCAAAAATATTCCAGTACATATGATGTCTGCGGCTACTTTTGATAAAAAAGATTTTCTTGAAAAAGGCGCTATTGGATTCATGAGTAAGCCTGTAACAGAGGAAAGCATTTCTTTAGCTTTTGATAATATTTCCTTAAGCATCGATAAAGACATTAAAAAGATTCTTTTAATTGAAGACCAGGAATTTCAGAGTGATTTAATTAAAAAGGCATTTGCAGAACAAAAAATCAATGTCCTTCAAGCATTCACTATAGAATCAGGCTTAAAAAAATTAGAACAAGAGGAAAACTTAGATTGCATCATTCTTGATATTAAATTGCCAGATGGTTCTGGATTAGAGATGTTAGACAAAATAAAATCTAATCCAAAATTTGAAAAATTACCTGTTATAATCAATACAGCTTATGATTTGACAAGTGAGCAGACCGAACGAATTTTGAGACATACTCAAGCCATGGTTTTGAAATCAAGTAAATCAAATAGCCGATTGATTGATGAAGTGAATTTATTCTTGAATAAAGTAGCTACTCCGGCTTATAAACCGATTCGAAATCCTGAAAAGATTGATGCCCAAGAAAATTATGGAACCAACATTTTGGATAACAAAGTGGTGCTTATAGCGGATGATGATATGCGCAATGTATTCGCATTATCGTCCTCATTAGAGCAATATAACATGAAAATTGAAATTGCTAATAATGGACTTGAAGCTGTAGAATTAGTTAATAATCCAGAAAAACATATCGACATCGTGTTAATGGATATTATGATGCCTGAAATGGACGGGTACGAGGCCATTCAAGAAATAAGAAAGAATAAAAAACATAATAATTTACCAATTCTAGCAGTTACGGCGAAAGCTATGAAAGGTGACCGCGAAAAATCAATTGAGTTAGGAGCAAACGATTACGTCAGCAAACCTATTGATTTAGATAAATTAGTATCATTAATGCAAGTATGGCTCAGTTAAAAGGAACATATGATATTTCCTTTGCAGAAATTGAAGAAATAATATTCTTATTGAAGAATGTTTCAGGCTTTGATTTGTCTGGTTACACCAGGTCTTCCTTAAAAAGAAGAATTCAACGGATAATGGGACTTGAAGAAATGGATTTTGTTGATTTAAAAAATGCCATTATTAATATTCCAGGATTTCATCATTTTTTTGTGCAAGAAATTTCTGTCAACGTGACAGAAATGTTTAGAGATCCTGCATTTTACAATAAATTAAACAACGATATTCTTCCTTATTTACAATCTTTTCCTAGAATAAAAATCTGGAGTGCAGGTTGTGCTACCGGAGAGGAAGTATATTCCTTAGCTATTCTCCTTAAAGAAAACAAATTAAGCGACCGTGCATTTATTTATGGCACGGACATTAATAATAAAGTATTAGAAATTGCTAAAAAAGGCATTTATCCTTTAAAAAAATTCAAAGAATATTCCGATAATTTCAACGCTTACAATTCTAAAGAAAGTTTATCGACCTATTATACCGCAAAGTATGATGCCGCTATCATTAATCATGATTTGAGACAAAACATCCTCTTTTCAACTCATAATCTAGCAACGGATCAGGTATTTAATGAATTTCATTTAATCACCTGCAGAAATGTATTAATATATTTTGATTTAGAATTGCAAGAGCGCGTCATCAATTTATTTTATGAATCTCTTGCTTTATTTGGGTTCCTATGCCTTGGAACCAAAGAAACCATCATGAGACATCAGATCATGAGTAATTTTAAAGTAATTGATAAAGAATTAAACATTTATCAGAAAATTAAATAACGCATGGAAACTAAGGCTACACATATTATTGCAATTGGAGGCTCCGCAGGAGCTTACGAAATGATTGTGGATCTCTTAGATCACTTGCCAAAGGAATTTTCTAGTTCCATTGTAATCGTTCTACACAGGAATTCCAAATACGAAACTAAAATTGAACATTCTTTATCCAAAAGATTAAACCGACCCGTCATTTCTATAAAGGATAAATTTCCAATTTTAGCAAACAAAATATACTTTGCTCCTCCAGGATATCACACACTGGTTGAGCCTAATTTTAATTTCGCACTAGACATCTCAGATCCGGTTCAATTTTCTAGACCATCTATTGATGTATTTTTTGAATCTGTGGCTTCAGTTTACGGTGAAAATGTGACCGCTTTTCTATTATCAGGTGCCAATAATGATGGTGCCGAAGGTTTTAGAAAACTATTACAAAAACATGGTACCTGTATAGCCCAAAGTCCAAAAGATGCAACTATTGAAACGATGCCTCAAAGTGGAATCAACGTCTCAAACGATGTTAAAATCATGACAAACAAACAAGTAATCGATTATTTCAGCCATATTTCTTAAATAAACATATGAAACCTATAAACATTCTGATTCTAGACGATAAAGAAGAAAACATTATAAGTTTACATGCACTTCTTCAAGATATAGACCATATTAATATCATATGTTCAACAGACCCAAATGAAGCTTTGAAAATCTGTTGGCGAGATGAAATCTCTATTGCATTGGTAGATGTTCAAATGCCGGAAATCAATGGTTTTGAATTTGTTTCCATATTAAAATCAAACCCTAAAACCAGCCATATTATGGCTATTATGGTTACAGCTATTTCCAAAGAGGATCGTTACCTATTACAGGGCTTAGAAAGTGGAGCTGTAGACTATTTATACAAACCCCTCAATCCAGAAATTACTATTGCCAAAGTAAAATCTTTTGTACAACAAATTTTTATTCAACAAGAATTGATTCAGAAAAACAAAGAATTGGAAGAATCAAAAATGGAATTGTTGAAAACAAAAGAAGAGGCCGTTCAAGCTCGTAAGTCAAAAGAAATATTTCTAGCCAACATGAGTCATGAAATCCGTACACCGATTAATGGTATTATGGGGATCATGCATATGTTTAAAAGTTCAGACCTTAATCCAGAACAAAAAGACTGGTTAAAACGCCTGGATAATGCTTCACAATCCTTATTACTCATCATAAATGATATATTAGATTTATCCAAAATTGATTCTGGCATGCTTAAAATCGAATTTGAAGATTTTAGTCTGACCAAAATGATCGAAGACATCAATCGGATTTTCAAAATTAAAGCCACCCATAAAAACCTGAACTTCGAAGTGATTATGGATGAAAAAGTACCGCAATATATCCGTTATGATTCCCTTCGTTTACAACAGATCATCAGTAATTTTATTTCTAATAGCCTCAAATTTACTGAGAAAGGAAAAATTCAACTTGAGATAAGTATTACTGAAAAAAGTAACAACAGTTTTAAACTACGTTTTTCGGTTAAGGATACCGGTATAGGAATTAAAGAAGGCTCTGTAGATAAGATTTTCTTAGCCTTTGAGCAAGCAGATGATGGAATAACGAAGAAATTTGGTGGTACTGGACTTGGATTAGCTATCGTAAAACGATTAGCAAATCTATTAAACGGTCAGATTGGCGCCAACAGTGAATATGGTAAAGGTTCAGAATTCTTTTTTGAAGGGTGGTTTGAGGTATCCTCTCAAGAACGAAAAGACGATATCAAGGAAGTTCCTACCTACAATTCTTTCCCGAAATTTGATAAGATGAAAGTTTTGGTTGCCGAGGACAACGATTTGAACTCCTTTATGTTAGCCCACATGTTACGCAGTTGGAATTGTGAAGTAGACATCGTCAAAAATGGGCAATTAGCGCTGGAAAAAGTAGACAGCAACCACTATGATTTAATTCTAATGGATACCCATATGCCTATCATGAGCGGTTTTGAAGCCATAAAAGAAATAAAAAACAGTAGTTTACCTGAAAAACACGGTATTCCAATTATTACCATTTCCGCATCGGTTTTAGAACATGAGCAGGCTGCCGCTTATCGTGCAGGTGCGGATGGGGTAATCGGAAAACCTTTTGATCCCATCGAACTATATCAAAAGATTGTGGCCGTAACGACGAAAAACAAAAACATGAATTTAACAACTTGATAGCAATTCTATCGATTTATTAAAATAATAATGTTAAATTCGTATAAATTATATTATAAATAGCTATGAACAAATTATTTATTATTCCGGTGCTAGCTTTAACCATTGGAATGACCTCATGCGGTGGAAATAGTGAAAAAAAAGAAGATAATTCAACTACTGAAGCTGCAACAAGCACAGAAGCTCCAACTGCAACTACTGAAACTGTAGAAGGAATTGAAAACGTAACAATTTCCAACGATTGGACAGTAGAATCTAATGATCAAATGCAATTCAATACAACATTAATTCGTGTTAAAGCAGGTGAACCTGTAAACTTGACATTAAAAAATGTTGGTTCTCAACCAAAAGAAGCTATGGGTCATAACTTAGTAGTTTTGAAACCAGGTGTAGATATTGCTACTTTTGGAGGTGAAGCAGTTGCTGCAGTTGATAATGAATATATTCCAAAAACTTCATTAACATCTATCGTTGCTCATACCAAACTTTTAGGTCCTGCAGAAGAAGATAAAATCACTTTTACGTTAGAAAAAGGTGTTTATCCATTCTTATGTAGTTTCCCAGGTCACTTTGGAATTATGCAAGGTAAAATTGTTGCTGAATAATTTGAAAGACCTTAACTAGCATATAAAAGCCCTCTTCTGAGGGCTTTTTTTTATGTAATTTAATCCGGCATTTTATGAACAAACAAGAACATAAATTCCTTTTTCACACCTATGAAAGATAAAGAAATCAAAACATCTTGTCATTTTCAGCTACTTCAAAACATGCCGGTAATTTTTCTATTTGCTACAATAAAATAGTAAACAATCGCCCATCAAACTGTCTCATTTTATTAACTTTTGTAGGAAACTGCAACGGATCTGATTAGGAACTTAATCAGATCTTCTACGGAAAATAGCAAGCCTAGTCCTTACCTTCTCCGAAGGAGATCCGAAGGAGATCCACTTAATCAGAAAAATTTAAAAATACAAAGCCAACTTTAGCAGCTCCGCATCCTACAACAATAGCCAACAAAAAATAATTTTTACTTACTTAGGGAGTTTGTGCAAAATTTGACGCAATTAGGAGGAATCAAATTGCTTAATTCTTAAATAAGGTTCGCTTAATAATCAATTTAATAGTAAATTTGCGAGACAAAAACAAAATAAAATTCTATGCAATACGACGTTATCGTAATCGGTAGTGGACCAGGCGGATATGTAGCTGCCATCCGTTGTGCTCAATTGGGTTTAAAAACAGCTGTTATCGAGAAATACAGCACTTTTGGTGGAACATGCTTAAACGTAGGTTGTATTCCTTCCAAAGCATTATTAGATTCTTCAGAACATTACCATAATGCTGCTCATAATTTCGAACAGCATGGTATCAACTTGAGCAGTCTAAGTATTGATATGAAAAAAATGATCGATCGTAAAAACGATGTTATCGCTCAAAATACGTCCGGGATTACTTATTTATTTAAGAAAAATAAAATTGATAGCTTCGAAGGTGTTGGTTCTTTTGTTGATAAAAACAACATCAAAATTACGAAAGCAGATGGTTCAACTGAAACTATCCAAGGTAAAAATGTGATTATTGCTACTGGATCTAAACCAACAGCGTTACCATTCCTTCCTGTAGATAAAAAACGTATCATCACTTCTACTGAGGCATTGAATCTGACAGAGGTACCAAAACATTTAATCGTGATCGGTGGTGGTGTTATTGGCTTAGAATTGGGTTCTGTATATGCTCGTTTAGGTGCTAAAGTTTCTGTGGTAGAATATGCAAAATCCATCATCGCAACAATGGATGCGGGATTAGGTAAAGAATTGCAACGTGTATTAAAGAAAAACTTAGGTATGGAGTTTTTCTTAGGCCATAAGGTTACTGGTGCCACAGCAAAAGGTAAAAAAGTGACCGTAACTGCGGAAGATGCTAAAGGGCAAGCTGTTTCTCTTGAAGGCGATTACTGTATTGTAGCAGTAGGTAGAACCGCTTATGTAGATGGTTTAGGACTTGAAAATATCGGTATTACTCCAGAAGAAAGAGGAAATAAAATCACGGTTAATGATCATTTAGAAACCATTGTACCAGGTGTTTATGCCATCGGAGATGTCGTAAAAGGTGCGATGTTGGCGCATAAAGCAGAAGATGAAGGAATCTATGTGGCGGAAAGAATTGTTGGTCAAAAACCACATATAGACTATAACTTGATTCCAGGGGTGGTATACACTTGGCCAGAAGTTGCCTCTGTAGGTAAAACAGAAGAACAATTAAAAGAAGCTGGTAAAAAATATAAATCAGGAAGCTTTTCATTTAAAGCATCAGGTCGTGCAAAAGCATCTGGAGACACCGATGGTTTTGTAAAAGTACTAGCAGATGCGGAAACTGATGAAGTTTTAGGAGTGCACATGATTGGTCCACGTGCAGCTGATATGATTGCAGAAGCTGTGGTAGCTATGGAATACCGTGCTTCAGCAGAGGATATCGGAAGAATTTGCCATGCGCATCCTACCTTTACCGAAGCAACGAAAGAAGCTGCTTTGGCTGCGACTGCAAACAGAGCAATTCACGCATAAGCGAAAGCTAAAAAAACACTAAAAAAGGCAAACTCAGGTTTGCCTTTTTTTATGAGATTAGCTAAATTACATCATGAATTTTTACACCAGAAAATGGGTCAAGCCAGAAGACTTAAACCCCAACGGCTCCTTATTTGGAGGCACACTACTACGTTGGATTGATGAAGAAGCAGTCATCTATGCCATCGTCCAATTAGGCAACCCTCATGTGGTTACTAAATACATTTCGGAGATTAATTTTATCAGCTCTGCCAAACAAGGTGACATCATTGAATTGGGAATCGAAGCAACTCAATTTGGTACGACATCGCTGACCATGCGTTGTGTAGTACGCAATAAAATCTCTAAGAAAGAAATCCTATCCATTGAAAAACTAGTTTTCGTAAACTTAGATAAGGAAGGCAATCCAACTCCACACGGAAGAACAGAGATTACCTATGCTTATATGGGCATAGAAAACGCTGGAAAGAAAGATAGTTAAGCTGATTTGTGCTGATTGATATCTTTTTTAAGATCTTTTTCGACCCAAAAAGAAACAATTGGAATTAAACTCAATACGAAATATTTAACAACACGTTGAAAGCTCCAGTTATAGGTTTGCCAACAAGCTATTAATAGAATAACAAATAAGACCACTAAAAAGCCATGAATAGATCCTGCTATTCGAACAGCATCTGGTATTCCAGCAAAATATTTTAATGGCATGGCAATAAAAAATAAAATAACTGTTGATATGGCTTCCCATAACGCAACTTGTTGAAATATACGTAACATAGACACTAATTATTGAACTTCGCAAAGAAAGCTAAAAACCTTTGCTATTAAAAGGTGAAAATCAGGAACTGACTAGGATATGACAGTAAATAGGTTTAAAAGGGCATTTCGATAAAAGAATTGACCTGACTAAATAAAAAATGTGTATTTTTGGTACATTGTATTAGCAAACATAACGACAATTAATATTTATGAATTACGACATTATTGTTATTGGTAGTGGTCCAGGCGGTTATGTAGCTGCCATTAGAGCCTCTCAATTAGGGTTCAAAACGGCTATTATCGAGCGTGAAGCGTTAGGAGGAATCTGCCTTAACTGGGGTTGTATCCCAACAAAAGCATTATTGAAAAGTGCTCAAGTATTCGAATATTTAAATCATGCTGCCGATTATGGTATTAAAGTGAATGGTGGTGAAGCAGATTTTGACGCCATTGTGAAAAGAAGTCGTGGTGTAGCAGATGGCATGAGTAAAGGTATACAGTTCTTGATGAAGAAGAATAAAATCGACGTCATCATGGGAACTGCAAAAATAAAAAAAGCAGGTAAAATCGAAGTGAAAGCTGCTGATGGTTCTACGAAAGAATACAGCGCTAAACACACGATATTAGCAACTGGAGCTCGCTCTAGAGAGCTTCCAAATCTACCTCAAGACGGTAAAAAAATCATCGGTTACCGCCAAGCAATGAATTTACCTAAACAACCTAAATCTATGGTTGTCGTAGGTTCAGGAGCTATAGGTGTGGAATTCGCGTATTTCTACAATGCTATTGGTACGAAAGTAACCATTGTTGAATTTATGGATCGTATCGTTCCTGTAGAAGATGAGGAAATCTCTAAACAATTAGAGAAATCATTGAAAAAAGCAGGAATCAATATCTTAACGAAATCTGAGGTTCAATCAGTTGATACGAAAGGTGATTTAAGCAAAGTAAATATTAAATCGGATAAAGGAACTGAAGTAATCGAAGCGGAGGTGGTATTATCAGCTGTAGGTATCACACCAAACATTGAAAATTTAGGTCTTGAAGAAGTTGGCGTAAAAACGGATAAAGGTCGTGTATTGGTAGATGATTTCTATAAAACAAATATTGATGGTGTTTATGCTATTGGAGATATTGTAAAAGGACAAGCATTAGCTCACGTAGCATCAGCCGAAGGTATCACTTGTGTAGAAAAAATTAAAGGTCTACATGTGGAAGCTATTGACTATAACAACATCCCAGGATGTACATATTGTTCTCCAGAAATTGCTTCGGTAGGTTATACTGAAAAAGCAGCCAAAGAAGCTGGATACGACATTAAAGTAGGTAAATTCCCATTCTCTGCTTCTGGAAAAGCTTCGGCAGCGGGTGCAAAAGATGGTTTTGTAAAAGTAATCTTTGATGCTAAATATGGTGAATTCTTAGGTGCTCATTTAATTGGAGCTAATGTGACTGAAATGATTGCTGAAGTGGTTGTTGCTCGTAAATTGGAAACAACAGGACATGAAGTATTGAAAGCTATTCACCCTCACCCTACGATGAGTGAAGCAATTATGGAAGCTGTTGCAGATGCATACGGAGAAGTAATTCACTTATAAGATAAGTTTAAATATTAAATAAAACAGGGGATATCGTATGGTATCCCCTGTTTTGTTTTACAACTTTACCAAGCAATAAGTTTCATAATTATTTAGCATTATATTAATTAGTGTATCTTAATACATGGTTAATTTCACCAACAAAACAGGATAGAAATGAAAACTATAATTTTAGTATTGGGATCGACAAATGATGAGAAAGGTAATTTATCCATTATGGCTCAAGATCGATTGACCTGCGCATGGAAAATAGCGAAAGAAAATCCTTTCATCAAAATTATATGTACTGGCGGATTTGGGGAACGATTTAATCCGACATTAAAACCTCATAGTGATTACGCTAAGGCTTATTTACTTCGATTGGGATTAAATGATGAACAGTTCCTACCCTTTTCATTATCGACCAACACCATAGAGGATTTTAAATTTGCGATACCTATTCTAGAAGAATATAATCCTGAATGTTTAATCGTCATTAGTTCGGATTTTCATATGGCCAGGGTAAAATTGCTGGCAGAAAGGATTCTACTAGGGTACTCTCCCCTATTTATCTCAGCAAAGTCTAGTTTGAGAGAAGAAGATTTGAAACCCTTGATGGAACATGAGAAGAAAGCGATTTCCTTACTCTACGAGAGAAAATTTGATTTCTAATTTGGTAAATTCAGCTTATTTCTTTTTCCATATTTTTTCTGCCCACCTTCCCACAAACCAAAAGGACAATGCCAATATTAAAAAGAAAATAGTTCTATTGATATTGTCCCATAGGTATTCTACAAAGCGGGTGTAAAGATTTAAAATAAAGAAGATAAAGCCAATATCTCTGGAAGTATGATCTTTGGTTTTCATACCATATATGGCGAGACCTAAAGATATCGCTATTCCCAAAAGTCCCCAATAAAATATTTCATACTGCCTCACATGTGTCCATTTTTCAAAATCACTATAATTTCCAAAAATGGATAAACACCATAAAGCGATCATGCTATACAATAAGCCTATAACATAGGAAGTGGACTGAAAAGGCTGCAAGACTTTGATTTTTGGCTGAAGAAAAAACGCAAATGCTGTTAACAGGAACCCAAAGATGGTAAACCGTAAAGGATAATTCATCCCCCAGAATTTAAATCCCCAATTACTGTGATAAGCTGTTTCTGTAGCGAACCAAATCCCTAAGGCCACCAAGGTAAATACCCAAATAAGCTTTGAATTTAGTTTAATGGAAAGTATCGCATAGATGACAATAGAAAGTAAAAATAAGAAACTGTAATGGGTATCATTACGATCAAGAATCTGACCTAAAAAGCCAATACATGCTGCGGTAGAAAATGAACCAGCTAGCATGAGCGTCTCATTAGAGAATGCTTTTTCAGGGTATTTCTGTTTGTTTCGAAATCCTAATAGGTAAAACAACACTGCCAAACCAGCAAAGAACAAACAAAACACAACATTCGGCGTATCGTAAAACTGCTGAACTAATTTTTCTAAATAATCATCAGAAAATAACGAAATCACTGCAAAAATGAGGGATGCAAGTGCTATCCAAAAGGCATATCTGGCCAATACACCCCATTCAAATCCCTTATCGTCTAAATTGTGAATTAATTCATTTGCTTTATGTTCGTCGATTAACTGTTGTTCCTGCCAGTGTTTCACAGCACTCTCAATGACTTCTCGTTCGTTTTTTGTTACATCGAATTTATTCACTTGCGCATAATTAGTAAATTAAAGGTAATACTTTTCATTTCAGTCTCATAATCTAAAGTTTAGGCTAGCCTATACTCTTCTGTCAATTTTAAAATCAGTAACTTTGCACATTCCAAAAATTAGTTTAATGGCTCAGAAAAAAGCAATAGATTTAGGAGAACAACAAGAAGTCGAAGTATTCGGTGCGCGTGTTCATAATCTAAAAAATATTGATGTATCCTTTCCTCGAAATGAATTGGTAGTTATTACCGGATTAAGTGGGAGTGGAAAATCTTCTTTAGCGTTTGATACGATCTATGCAGAAGGTCAACGTCGCTATATGGAGACCTTTTCTGCTTATAGTCGTCAATTTTTGGGAGGGATGGAACGCCCAGATGTGGATAAAATTTCAGGCTTAAGTCCTGTAATCTCTATAGAACAGAAGACGACTTCAAAAAACCCAAGATCTACTGTTGGTACCATCACTGAAATTTACGATTTCTTACGTTTGCTCTTTGCTCGTGCAGGGGAAGCTTATTCCTATGTTTCCGGAAAGAAAATGGAACGTATGTCGGATGATGAGATTACCGATCGGATATTAAAAGATTTTGATGGGGAAGGAATTTATATCCTTGCTCCGGTGGTTAAAGGTCGGAAAGGTCATTATCGGGAATTATTTGAACAGATTAGAAAACAAGGCTATACCAAAGTTCGTGTAGATGGAGAGATATTGGATTTGGTTGCTAAAATGCAGGTTGATCGTTATAAAATCCACGATATAGAAATTGTTGTTGACCGAATCGTCGTAGAAAGTGGTTCTAGAAAACGTTTGTACACTTCTATAGGACAAGCTTTAAAAACGGCTAAGGGTATTATTAAGATTGCTAATAAAGAAAATAAAGAACAATTTTTCAGCAGGTTCCTGATGGATGCGGAGTCTGGAATTTCCTATGATGAACCTCAACCGAATACATTCTCTTTCAACTCGCCCTATGGTGCTTGTCCGAAATGTGATGGCTTGGGATACATCTATGAGATAGATAAGAACATCGTTATTCCTGACCGAAGCTTAAGTATTCAAAAAGGTGCTATTGTGCCTTTAGGTCCTGTGCGAGAGTCCTGGAACTTTGCCGTATTAAAAGCGATCGCTAAGAAATTTGATTTTTCCTTAACTGCTGCTATTGATAAACTACCGGAAGAAACAATCGATATGCTTCTTTTTGGAGCAGAGGAACCTATAAGCTTAACGGTATCTTATGGCACTTATGGTGCTAGGGAATATAAGGTGCAATTCCAAGGCATATTCAAGATGTTGGAGGACATGAGTGCAAAACAGCAGGAGGATGGTCAAGCATTGGATGATTTCAGGACACAGGTCGTTTGTCCGTCTTGCCATGGTGCCAGACTGAAGAAAGAGTCTTTACACATCAAGATAGATCAAAAAAACATAGCTGAATTAGCTGAATTAGATATTGTTGCCTTAAACGATTGGTTTGAAGGTATCGAACAACGATTGTCCGAACGTCAGATCGTCATAGCCACGGAGATTATTAAAGAAATAAAGACAAGAATTGGTTTTTTATTGGATGTGGGATTAAATTACCTGACCTTAAATAGAAGTTCCAAAAGTCTTTCTGGCGGTGAAGCGCAACGCATTCGTTTGGCTACGCAAATTGGTTCTCAATTGGTCAACGTGCTATATATTTTGGATGAGCCGAGTATAGGTCTGCATCAACGTGATAACGAGCGCTTGATCAATGCCTTAAAAAACCTGCGCGATATTGGTAATTCCGTTTTGGTAGTCGAGCATGATAAGGATATGATTCTTAATGCGGATTATGTAATTGACATGGGGCCAGCAGCAGGGATTCATGGGGGTAAAGTGGTGGCGCAGGGTACTCCTAAGCAACTCATGAAAATGCATACGCTGACTACAGATTATATCAATGGTACGAAAGAAATTGCTATTCCAGAGAAAAAAAGAGAGGGTAATGGTCTTACACTTTCTTTAAAAGGTGCTAAAGGGCATAATTTAAAGAATGTAAGTATTGATATCCCTTTAGGAAAATTGGTTTTAGTGACTGGCGTATCGGGTTCTGGAAAGTCCAGCTTAATTACTAATACTTTATACCCTATTCTCAATCATCATTTCTTTAGAGCGAAAGCGAAACCTTTGCCTTACGATAAAATTGAAGGTTTGGAACATGTGGATAAGGTGATTGAAATTGATCAATCTCCTATTGGACGTACACCTAGATCCAATCCTTCCACATATACCGGAGTATTCTCCGACATTAGGGCCTTGTATGTGCAATTGCCTGAAGCAAAAATCAGAGGTTATAAACCGGGTAGGTTTTCATTCAATGTGAAAGGTGGACGTTGCGAGACTTGCCAGGGTGCCGGAATGAAGATTATTGAGATGAATTTCTTGCCTGATGTGCAAGTGCCTTGTGAAACTTGTCATGGTAAACGCTATAACCGTGAAACATTGGAAGTCAGATACCGCGGGAAATCTATTTCTGATGTGCTAGATATGAGTATCGATGAGGCTGTCCACTTCTTTGAAAATATTCCTACCATTTATCGGAAAATTAAAACGTTACAAGATGTAGGATTGGGTTACATTACCTTGGGACAGGCTTCTACGACCTTATCTGGTGGGGAAGCGCAACGGGTTAAACTTGCTACGGAATTATCGAAAAAGGATACTGGAAAGACTTTTTATATATTAGATGAACCAACTACCGGCTTACACTTCGAAGATGTCAATGTGTTATTGGGCGTAATCAATAGGTTGGTTGACCGTGGAAATACCATCCTGGTGATTGAACATAACATGGATATGATTAAAGCGGCAGATTGGATTATCGATATGGGACCTGAAGGTGGAATGAGCGGTGGACAGTTATTGTTCCAAGGTACTCCAGAAGACTTAATTAAACAAAATAACAGTGAAACTGGTCGTTTCTTGAAATTGGAAATGAATTAAGTGAAAAATATACGCTAAATGAAACGCCCAGCAGAAAGATTTCCGCCGGGCGTTTTTATTTATGGATCGTTGTTTAGTCTAAAATGATAATTTCAGATATTATTGTTGGTAGAGCTGATTGAATAACATCTTAAATGTACCGTGACTTTGAGCTCTATTGGTTGCCTCAGGTCCGATAGCGATTAGTTTCCCTTTGCCAACCTTTGATACTAAACCAATACTTGCTCCTTTCAGGTATTGTTGCCCATGAGCCCATCCACTTAGTAAGGATTGATCAGAAGTAATTTCTCCTAAGGAATAAAGATCTTCTGATTCTGTAAACTTGAATACAGGACTGTTATTAAATACAATATTTACTTCTGCATTCATTCCGTAGTTTTCAGTAAGATTTGGGTTTATACTTGCTTTTAAAATACTGGTTGGGATGTAATAGTTTAGGTTGGATAGTTTCACTTTTTTACCCTCCTTATTTACTTCCATTAATGGGTTTTCTACAGCTAAGTTAAAATGGTAAACCAATTCAGAAGAAGTTCCAATGGTAACGATTTTCCCTCCCTCTTCTACATACTTTTTCAAAACTGGGATAGATTTATCTACACTAATGGAACCCAAAGTGTGATGTAGGTTTTCAGGAACTAGATCCTTGGCAGGCATACGACTTACTCTAGTCGCTTCTGTTGTTGGTATCCCAGGACCGATAAATAGGAGCACATCGTATTTTGCTATGGTATTTTGATCAACATCTTGCGGATAAAACACTTCATAATCGTACCCATATTGTTCTAATATCCACCTCACCCAGCCAGATGGCATAGATCCTCCGTATTGATCGTATAAACCAATCTTCAAAGATTGAATAGGTTTGATGTTCTTCGGTTTTGAGGATGAAGGTTTTATAAATAGCGTATTTGTTGCTGTAAAAGCTTTCAATTTAGGCTCAGCTTTTGAATCAACGTAGAAGTCTTTGCTAGTCTCATCGCGATACACCTTAACCCCAGATTTCAATAAACTATTGACTAATGTAAAGGCATCATTAGCTTTTCCATTGATCTGATAACCATATTTACTTTTAGGAAGCTCAGTAATCGCTGCTTCTATAAATTGTCCAGGAGCTAGTTTTTGAAAAGGACCATTTAATTCTTCATATACTCGATCATAGGATACCCCCATTTGCATCGCTAATGTCCAACCAGCAGCATCATAAGGTCTGATTGGTGGCCCTCCTTCATATTCAACATCATGAGGATGATCTTGTGCTTCAAACATATCAATAACTTGCGGTCTGAATGCTTGATTGGTTTTTACAATGATGGAATGCTTAGGATACTTTTTCCCTCCATATTCAAAAGCCTCCGTAGCCTGGTAAGCATACACCCCAGATTTACTTAAAGCATTGACAAATTTAATGGCTGTTCCAAAGTCATCTTGATCGGCAGATAGTATGTAAGCTCTAGGATCCCTGTTTTTAGGATTGCTATAGATGTCCTCGTAATAACTATTCGGGATGATGGTAGATCGGTAGTAGGAATTGTTTTCAGCGACTTTTACCTTCCCACTTTTAAGGTCGGCATCGTAATTCTTTTTAATCGCATCGGCATATTTAGAATATTTAGTCCAATAATCCTGACTACCGCGGTCTATAGAGTTTTTACCCGCTTTATAAAAGTTATAAAGTAATTTATCTCCGTTTCTAGAGGCATAATCCAGAATAGCGAAGTTCAAGGAAACGGAATAATCAATTGATTTCTTGAAATTCCATTCTTGAGGAGCAACTGGGAATGGTAATCCATTTCTTGGGACTTGCCGCTCTGCTACTAAAGGAATGGCTGATGGTGTGGGATTACCTGTTATTTCGGTCAGGATACCAATCATATTATGAAAATATGGTGCAGTTCTTAATCCACCATTCCACCAAGTAGAAAACCCAGATTGATCCATACGGACATATCCTGGTTTACCTTCTTGATGTAATCGGTCTATCATCGAAAAGCCAACACCATCTATTCCAGTTACTACTAGAGGATCGAAAACATGATTAAATGGATCTCGGTAAGGAGGACCGGCGACCACAGTACCATCTGGAGATGTTTGATGATGATTGTAGATAATTTGTGGTAACCAATCAATATACACTACTTTGGCAAAGTTACTTGCTTCTTTCATATTGAACATGAAGAAATCCCGGTTGTTATCATGCCCTACATACTTATGGTATAGACGAGGGATAGACATATTCCGTTTAGATTTATCTTCATATTGCATATACCAATCTGCAATCAAATCTTGTCCATCAGGGTTAACATGCCACATCAGGATCACCACCTTGTCCAAATAGTTTTTAATCTCTTCTTCCTGACTATTTGCCAATTGATAAAGTGTCTCAATTAATTGATGAGAACCTACCGTTTCATTCGAATGCATACCACCATCGATCCACACGATTGGCTTTCCAGCTTTGGCTAACTGCTTAGCTTGTTCATCGGACAATCCTTCAGCTCTTCCTAACTGTTGTGAAATCTTCCTATACTCTTCCACCTTCGCCAAATTCTCTGGAGAAGAGATAATCATTAAATATTGTTTCCTACCTTCTTCTGTTAATCCTGCCTCTTGTATTTTAATACGATTAGATTCTTGAGCAACTTTCAGAAAATAAGATTCCATCTGTTTATAATTCGCCAACATATAATCATCACCAATATTAAAACCAAAATGTGCTTTAGGTGTGGTAATCTGTTGTGCAGAAGTACTGCTTGCTACGCCGATAAACAATGCTATCAGCGCAGTCTTTAGCCTATTTTTAATCATCCAATTACTGCTTATTTTTAACGTATTTCTCTAACCATTGATGTTGCTCCCAGAAGGTATGCAATACACCTTCCCTACTACGATACCCATGAAATTCTTTAGGTAACATCACTAAACGAACAATACCCCCATGCCCTTTAATCGCTGCGTATAAACGCTCACTTTGAATCGGGAAAGTCCCGGAGTTTTCATCGTCCATTCCGTGAGTTAACAATAAAGGCTTTTTGATTTTAGGTGCATACGTAAATGGAGACATCGCATCGTATACTTCCTTAGCTTGCCAATAAGTACGTGCCTCTCCTTGGAACCCAAAAGGAGTTAAAGTACGATTATAAGCACCACTACGAGCAATGCCTGCTGCAAATAAATCCGTATGCGCTAATAAATTAGCCGTCATAAAAGCGCCATAAGAATGTCCACCGACAGCAATTCTACTGCGATCAGCCACTCCCAAATCCACCACATAATCAATTAATGCTACTGCATTATCTTCGATTTGTTGGATAAAAGTATCATTTGGCTCACTATTTCCTTCCCCTACAATTGGCATATCCGCTTGATCCAAAACCGCATAACCTTGAGTCACCCAATACACTGGTGAACGAAAAGCCAAGCGGGGAAAGCGATGAGGAGAACCTTTTACTTGTCCTGCAGCTTCTTTTGTTTTGAACTCTCTTGGATAAGCCCATATTAATACCGGAAGAGGTTTATCTCCTTTCTTAAAATCAGCAGGCACATATAAGGAAGCCGAAAGACTTAATCCATCCTTCCTAGGATAAGAAAGCAATGATTTTTTCACATTTGCTAAAGACGGATAAGGATCTTTAAACGAACTGATTTGAACTTCTTTCTTTTTCTTTAAATCAATGGCATACACATTAGGTGCCTCTTTTGCAGATTCCCTGGATACATATACCAAACCTGTATTGTTGAAAAACAAAGGCTCTTCATAATAATTCCTTTTGGATTTATACAAGGTGTCCTGTTTACCTTTCAGCACATCCCATTTCAAGACAAATGGTCTGTCACCTTCTGGTGAAGCACCTAAACCTTGAGTAAAGACAGCTCCCTTACCATCACTTAACAATAATCCTTTTGCATTATTAATGAAAGAACCAGGATCTGAATACGTATCTTCTGATTTACGAGTAGCCAATACCTTAATCAAAGCACCTTTTTCTGCATCTATTAAGCTTAATTTAGAAGAACGATCTTTTCTCCAGGATTCAGAAACGATAGCAAACTGTTCTGACCACTGAACATCTCTAATCCGATAAGATCCCGAATATATCTTCTTCGATTGTGCTAAGTCAAACGGTGCCGAAGCAGTAAACAATTCATCTCGGATATCCGATGTTAAAGATGGATTACCTTTATCTTTTGCGATCACATACTGAAGCTCTGCAGGTTTATCCTTTCGCCAATCAAAACTTCTCGGGCCTTCAATAACCGCATCGAAACTCGAAGGAAGGTTATCTGCTAAAGGTTGCGTATAAACGGTTTTCACCAGTTGACCAGCACTTGAATAAATACTGATTTCTTGAGGAAACAGTTGAATAGGAACCAAATAAGAATAAGGTCTTACAACACGTTGCACCAATATATATTCTCCATTAGGAGAATAATCAACCTTACTAAAAACCCCTTTAATACCAATCGGTTTTAAATTCGCATTTAAATCAACTTCAACCAATTGAGAAGAAAGATAATATTCCATCAATTGTTCATCGTAAGCGTTGGTCAACAGGTTTTGATAGGTTCTGGAAGGAGTAACACCTCCAAGATTCTCCTGCACAATAGGCCCTGTAGGAACAGGATTTAAAACAGGTAGTTTCCCACGATCGGTAACCACTTGCTGAACCAATAAACTTGTGCCATCGGCTTTCCATTGCAAGGTATGACCATAGTTATCATTCACATGCGATAAGATCTTCTTTGCCGATTTCGTATTCAAATCAACCACCCACAACTCTGTATCGGTTAACGACTTATTTAAAAATGCAAATATCCCTTCCTTAGAAGACCAGTTTACATCCGATAATTGCAGATTATTAGGCAAACCAGCAATGGAAAACTCCTGATTAGTTTTTAAATCACGTACAAGAACTCGATTAAACACCCCAGGATTCTCAGCAACCGTAGTATTCGTAATCGGATTTATGCGCAATCCTGCAACACCGAGAACAGGTTGAGAGATTTGTTCTATCGTTTGATATCCTGGAGCCTCCAACAACAACATGTATCGACCATCCTTACTGAATTTCTGAACAGGTATCTGTGGAGCATCCACTAAATCAACAATACCCGATGGAGGCAACTGATAGTTAATCGCTTCTTGCGCAAAAGAGCTTTGGGCAACTACTAAAAAGGACATCAAAAAGCCTGATCGCAAGGCTAAATTGACCATCGGATTACTTTTTCTTATAAAATTCATCAGCATCTATATTAAGTTTGATCATACAATTTTTCGGCATATAGACCATATGGCCTGCTTCATAATACGTAAAGGAGACTTGTTTACTTTGCTCAGGCCTCATATTCATGTGTTTAAATACATATTCTGCGGCGTGGTAAGGCGTTGCCAAATCATAATAGCCCGCAATTACCCATACCTTTAAGTCCGGATTTTTAGCCATTGCTTGCCTCAATAGTTCTGAAGCATTCAAATATTTATTTTGAACGTTATTATAATTCCAAGGCTGTACAGAACCAGAGAAATCATAAGGCAAATCATTTTTATACTTTAATTCTGTACGTAATATATGGTTCAATGCAGCAGCAAATGTACCTGCCGTTTTTCCTGCGGGATCAAATTCGGTTCGCTCTCCTGTATCATCATAATCTCTTCCTACACTACGGCTGTCCAAGCGACCTACCGTAATCCCTTCATCCCTTCGCAATTCTTTACAGAACTTATGGATATTAATCCTTAGGTTAGTCTCTTTAATATACGCTTCCGATAATCCCGTGTACCTAGCTAATTTACGAGTAATATTTGCAAATTCCTGTTCACTAATATCGGAACCTTTATTTAAAGCTAATAAGTATTCTGTGTTAGCAAATTGTTCAACCTCCTTTAACGTAGCTTGAAGGTCCTTTTGCAGTTCCGCATCCAATTGTTTGTGGTAAAAAGCCGTCGCTGTGTAAGTTGGCAAAAAGAGATGATAAGGCAAATCATTCCCTATTTCAAAACGCGCAGTCTGCATATTCAAAATAGAACTCAACATGATCACTCCGTCGAAATACATGCTATACCGATTCTGTAAATATTGCACTAAGCCAGCTGCTCTCGGGGTACCATAACTTTCCCCCATGATGTATTTTTTGGAATTCCAACGTTCATATTTCGTTACATACAAACGCATAAAATCTGCTACCGAATGTACATCTTCCACAAAACCATGAAATTGCTTTGGATCCTCCCCAGTCACGGCACGACTATAGCCAGTGGATATAGGATCGATAAAAACCATATCGGTTTTATCCAACCAGGTTTCAGGATTGTCTGTATAAGTATAAGGATAAACAGCATCGCCATCATCTGTCAATACAGGACGCTTAGGTCCCATAAATCCCAAATTCACCCATACTGATGCAGAACCAGGACCACCATTAAACGCAAAAGTCAAGGGGCGATTTTTATCCGGCGAATCAGCGATATAGGCCATAAAAAACACATTCCCCTTTGGATTACCTTCCTCATCCTTCAATTGAATATATCCGGATTGAGCCGTGTAAGACATGGTACCCTTACGCAACTTCGCCACATGTTTCGTTTCTACGACTTCTGGAATATTCGCAGAATTCGAAGAAATAGCAGCCGTATCCAATGGCAAGGAAACAGCAGTTTTCGATTTACTATATAGAGGACCTTTGGGAATTACAGGCGCTAAACTTTGCGCCTGCAATTGAACAAAGGTTATAAATATAATATAGAGGGTTGATAGGCCTATTTTAATCATATTCATCATCGTTATTAATCGTTATTTTCCATTTCTTTATTTAAGATCAACTCATCACTAGGAATTGGCAATATGTAAGCTGGATCGTCCGATGCAATCTCCAAGATAGCATGTTGAGATTTCGCAGGAATGGTCAATCCTAATCGCATGATATCTCCATTTCGGATTCCTTCACCAACAAATTCGATACGGCGTTCCTCCACTATTCTAGCCAAATAGGCCGTAGCATTTGCAAAGTCAGCAGCTGAGAAGGATTCACCAGCATTCGATCTTCCATACACTGCGTTAAATAAAGCCAATGAACGCGCATCGATGCTGTTACTACTTCTAGCCAATGCTTCCGATAAATTCAACAAGACCTCAGCATACCTTATCACCGGCACATAATCCAAATAAGGAGAAGCCTGATTAAATTTTGACAACCAGACCTTTCCCGTACGAGGACCTGTTATGGTTAAACCTTTACGAGCATCTGTCGCCTTCCAATTACTGGAAGCATAAATCCCTTCTATTTTATTCAAAGAGTATTCACCAGCTCCATTGCTTGTACTTGTCCCTCCATCACCGGTACCTGGCAAATAATACCGTGAAAGTGCCGAACCTGGATTATCATTACTTGTAAATGGCATAGAAAAAATAGATTCATTCGTCGTATAAGGCGATTTAAAAACATTCGCTATACTTGCTTCCAACTTATTCGCAACACCAGTTCCAGCCACTAAAGCTCCAGTACTAGGGACAATTTTATTGGCTTCAGCAATTACTTTCGCATAGTCACCTTTACTTAAATATACCCTTGTTTTCAACGCTATCGCTGTATTCTTATGGCCTCTTGAAGTATTTAAAAATGCGGAAGAATAATTGCTAGGCAAATGTTGTTCAGCAAAATCTAAATCTTCAATTATCTGCGCGTAGGTTTCCGCAACGGTACTTCGCTTTAACGAATAATCGCCTGGTCCTGTATTTCCTTTCAATCGTAATGGTAAGCCTGGTTTACTGCCGTTGCCATCCCAGTACGGGCGAGCATACATTTGCAATAAGTAATAGTAGGCCACTGCGCGAACCAATTTGGCCTCCGCACGGTAGGCATTCGCTACATCTGCTTGCAATACCGCATCTCCTCCCTGGTCCATCCCATCCAAAAACACATTGGCACGGTTGATAGCCGCATAGCCAGCTACCCAAATGTTAGTGACATCCGAAGTCGTAGTTTGAGGCAACATGGAGTACATGGTTGCTCCAGAAGCCGCATTCATATTACTACAATGAAACTCTCCAGTACGAACATCCGATATAATGGTATACCAGCTCCCTAAGAAGTTACCAGCCTTTAAACCTGAATACAACCCATTTACCTGACTCAAAATACGCTCTGGCGTACTGAATGCCGTCACATCGGTGATGTAAGTGGTAGGCTCGGGATTTAACCATTCCGTTTTTTTACAATTTGCCAATAACAATGAACAACTTGCCGTAAATAATATGATATGTTTCCTAGTTTTCATGTTTCTTCTTTTTTATATGTCAATTAAAATCCTACCGTTACCCCAAACGTCACTGTACGAGCATTTGGACCTTGATTCTTATCAATACCCTGTCTGATCGCATTATTACCATTCGTTGTGATATCAGGATCATATCCGGTGTACTTAGTCCATAAACCTAGGTTTTGTCCGCTTACATACGCACGAACATTATTCAAATTTGCTTTACTTACCCAAGCGTGCGGTAAGGTATAAGACAGCATCACATTCTTCAATCTTAAATAATCAGTAGAACTCACATTATGAGTCAGCGGAAGTGTATTTCCATTGGAAACATTATCATTATTTACTACGCGAGGAATATCGGTCTCATCACCAGGATTTTGCCATCTTCTCATCATATCCACCGAATTGTTCCAAAACCTCAAATCTCTCATCGTACCTTGGTTTCCATTCATCATATAACCACCTAATTGGTAAGTTAATAAGACAGATAAATCAAAACTTCCGTAAGAGAAATTATTGGTCCATCCACCGAACACCCTTGGTGCTGTAGTTTTATAAGGCTTAGCATCATCAGCAGGCGTAATTGCACGTGCACGAGTCCCATCTTCATATTCCCATTGATATTTCACCGCATTCGTACCCGAAATACTTTGTTGATAAAAGACCTTTCTTCCATCACCATCAATAAAAATTCGTCTACCAGTAGCTGGATCAACTCCCGCTGTTTCAATCGCGTAAAGCATACCTGCAGCATATCCTGGCATCGTAATATTCATTCCATCAAGCGTACCGGTAATGATACTTGGAACTCCGTTTGCTAAAGAAACCACTTCATTTTTATTAGTAGTTACATTCAAGGAACTATACCATGAGAATTTTTCTTTTTTTATCGGAGATCCGGATAAGGTGAACTCTACCCCGCTGTTATACATTTCTCCAACGTTTTGTAAAATAGAGTTTGCAGTGCTATTCGGAATACCTACAGAAGGTGGCAATGGTACCGCGAAAATTAACCCATCAATATTGTTTTTATAATAGCCTATTTCACCCGTAATTGCACTGTTGAATAAGCCAAAGTCTATTCCTACATCAAACTTCTTACTGGTTTCCCATTGCAATTCATTATTACCTGTTATCGAATACGCTAAACCAGATTGACCACCATACAATACAGCGGAATAGGTATTTAATGCTCCAAAATCACCCAATCCTCCTACATTACCAACCTTACCATAACTACTTCTCAACTTAAAGGCATTTAATTTTTGTCCCAATGCACTCTCCTTCCAAAACGATTCCTTGGCTAAATCCCAGCCTCCAGAAACGCCCCAAAACACACCTCTCTTATTATTAACTCCCAAAGCTGAATATTCATCTTGGCGTAAGTTGGCTGTGAAGTAATACTTTTTCTGATAATCGTATTGTGCTCTAGAGAATAAGGAATACAGGTAGTTATTGATTTCTTGATTGTCTGTTCGATAATCAAATACGTTTTGCCATCCTCCTTGAATATTGGTATAGTGAGGATCCGTTTGTCCAGTACGTTGCAAGCCAAACATCGAACCTGTAGTACGTTGTTGTTCTTGACCTAACAATACATTGATGCTATGATCTTGAAACTTCTTATCTATACTTAAGGTATTTGTCCATACCCAACGTTCACGTTTAGAATTCACACTGCTGGAAGACCCATTGGTGCCAATAGCTTCACCGCTTATCGGTGCGTAATAATTATCATAATTCACATAGCGGTAATCAATCCCATAAATGGATTTAAAAGTTAACCACGAAAGTGGTTTCACTTGCACATAAGCATTCGATTGAATATTGTTTCCTACATTATTCGAGTAGTTATTATTCAATGAAACTACGGCATTATAAAAACCTAAACGCGATTGATTTAAATGACCTTCATTATCCATTAATCCTAAGAATCCATTGGAGGTATAGTTATAGCTACCGTCATTATTATATGGCCCAACTATAGGAGCAGAGATCAAAGCAAGTCGCCCCATCGCTCCCGAAGATGATGAAGATTGGAAAGAACCTGTAGAACCCCCTCCTGTTGCCATCGCAGATAAATTATTTTCATTAGCGAAGTTCAATTTAACTCCCAATTTTAACCAATCAGTCGTTTGATTGTCGATATTAAACATCGCAGACTTTCGCTTAAATCCATTCTTTTGAAAGATACCCTCTTGGTCTACATACGATGCAGAACCATAATAATTGGTGGTTTCAGAAGCCCCTGAAATATTGATATTATGACTTTGTGAAGCACCCGTTTGATAGATGTAATCATACCAATTGGTATTGATGGTATTTCCGTTGGCATCCTTGCTCAAACCATAATAATTGGTTTGATCATTGAAGGTACCATCGTTCTTTAAGGCTTCATTTTTAATTTCTACATATTGCTCTGCATTCAATAGCTGAGGCAATCTATTTGCCGTTGTATAACCTAACCAACCATCATAATTTACTTTTGCTGCACCACGTTTACCTTTTTTGGTAGTGATAAAAATCACCCCATTTGCGGCACGAGAACCATAAATACTGGTAGCAGCTGCATCTTTAGCGATGTCAATACTTTCGATATCTGCAGGGTTAATAGCAGATAGTGGGTTACTCGCAGCATAGCTTGGTCCCGAATCGTCATTATCATTAAACGCGGGAACTCCATCGATGACTACCAAAGGATAGGTACTTAATGACAAGGAGTTCGACCCTCTAATTTTAAACACTGGAGGTGAATTCAATACCCCAGCACTCGCGTTTACCTGCACTCCGGAAGACCTTCCTGCCATGGCAGCATCAAAACTCTGAACCGGTGTTTTGGCAACATCTTCGCCTTTTACTGAAGTTAAACTTCCTGTCGTTTCCTTTCTGGATTGCGTACCATAACCGATTACCACAACCTCATCCAATTCTTCACTCGATTCTTTTAATAGAATCGTGATTGGAGCAGCAGAACTAACCAGATGTTCTTGCTTATCGTACCCCATATAGGTAATAACTAAAACTGAATTCCGAGAAACTTCGATAGAGAAATTTCCATCCTTATCGGAAGAAGTACTTAACGAGGACCCCTTCACGGAAATCGAAGCCCCGGAAATCGCCTGACCACTTGAATTGAGGACTTTCCCCTGAACACTTAATTGCTGTGTAGCGTAAATAGCATGGCTTGCTGAGAGTTCGAAACTTTTTGCGGGTAATGCAAATAAAGATAAACATGCAATACCTAGAACTGGCCATTTGAGAGTAGGCATAGAAATTCTATCCCCAATTTTTTGGGTAGTAATTTTTTTCATAATTAGGATTTAGGACTAAATGTTCTTAATAGGATACTTTATCATAATAAGAATATTTTAAGGGGGTGTCTTATTCATATTCCGTTTTATCGTTTAGTTATCCAAATATAGTAATTTTTATATATTTCAAAATAATTTATTGTTTTTTACATCAATTTATCAACATAAGACATAATTTTATCAAAATATAGAAATTTGATGTTTGTAATGTAAACATTTCGAATTTCCAATGATGATATTTTTCATAAATATCAGAAACATTAAATTAATTTTAAAGAAACAAAAAGATCGCAATAATTCAGGTGAATTAGCACCAAATTTATTAATGCAGCAGAATCAAACTTAAATTAAAAGACATAAATGTAACCTATAACAACATATCAAAATTGTTCAGTTGAATTGACATTAAAACAGGTAAAGAAATTATAACGGTAGATTAATTGGCTCAGAATTTAATTATATTCCAATATCGCAATAATTGGTTGCCGAAAACGAGTCCTAACAGCTTGATTATTTTTAATTCCAGGCTTCCATTTTGGCGATTTTTTCATCACTCTTAAAGCCTCTTTAGCATAAGCTGGACTTATTTTATTATTATTTACTATTCGAACATCACAAACTTCACCATCTTCACAAACGGTAAATTCCAGAATAGCGGTTTGCTTGGAACCAAAATCAACATATTGTGTGCTATCCATTTGTTCGATAATAGGAAATAAATTCATTTGGCTTGCTATGAATTTTTGCCAACTTCTATTTCCTCCAACAAATTGCGGCATTTCATCCAAATCTTTCACTAAGGTACTATCAATTACCTGGGTCTCTTGTGCCCTACCCAGTACACAAGTCAATAAGAGAAGTATGGATATAATAATTTTCATTAGTAATACGCTACAACAAAATTACTAATAATGAATCATTTAGCAATAGTAAATTATAATGGTAGGGTAATATCTTCTTGAAAGTTCCCCTCAGCATTTTTAATGAAACTCATCGGTTCTTCCGGGTTTTTAATAATTTCAAACAAACTAAATCCCCAAGGCTTCCAAAAGTTTTCCAATACCTGACCAAAGGTTTTCACCTGCCAATTATCAAAAATAGGTTTCATAGTCCAATCATTCAGGGGCATTGGTTCAACAAAAACTTGCTCCCCTACTTCCATATACGTATATTCCGGTAATCGATTAAATAAATATGCAGAATAAAAATAACGTGCGCATATCTCCTCAAACTGAATAGGATGTAATACCTTATTTTCCTGCAGCTTTAAAACATCCTCGTGATAAATAGCATGCGTACCATTATCCTGAACAGTTGCAATTAAAGCAAAATCATTCATGCGCAAGGAAAAGATCAAGGTGTTGATTTCATCCCGATAAACGAATGTATTTTCCGGGTTATTGACAGGAAATACTTCGATAGTAAACGGATTTTTATGTTCAAATACCATGGGAACCGTCAAAGACTGTAACATCGCATGCAAATTTCTGAACTTCTGTACCAAAGCCTGAGAAAAATTCATAGACTCCCCTGCTAAAAAAGCTTGACGAATGCCGGCTTGAATTTCATTGAACACCACCCCATATAAAATGCGTCCTACCCATTGAAACAGACTTAGTTGATCGATCTCTTTAACCGCAGCATAACCTACAGTTGCTGCTTCTGCCATTCGATCATCTAGAGTAGAAATTTTAGCGTTAACAGTACTAGAACAAGGTAATACTAACTTATCATAGGTACTGAAAGATTCATCCAGCATTTTGAATGGCTTATCGAGCAAATCAAAAGATTCCATCATCCAACGTGGAAATACAGTTATTTGTTGATCATCTTGTTGCAAAGAGGAACCCGTCAAAAAACAAGTTTTATTATCAAATTGAAAATCCAAAAAGGGATTATAAAGTTTTGTTGTCATAGCAGCCGCAAAGTTAACAGAATTCAAAAGCTACAAAGGCTTCTTTTAGACATATTACCAAAACATGACCTGAAATAAGAAATATTACAACAAAAAATTACGGATATGAAAGGATATTTCGGTCGCTTTATTCCAAACCATGAAGTGCCCGGCTCCTCTGATTCGAATCGAATAATCCACATGTTGTATAGGAATTAAGCGATCTTTATCCCCATGGATATGTAAACAGTTTTGAGGAACATGTACATTATCCCAATGGACAATTTTATCTATTGCCCATTGTTCAAAGTCCGGATCAGCATCAACCATCATATCATTCAGCAGCTTCTTTTCCTGATCTGTTTTGATTCCAAAAAACCAATAGATGATAGGATTCGCCCATTTCAATTGAGTTGGACTAGGCATTTTTTTATGAATAGCTAATAATTTAGAAAAGGAAAGCACTTTTGGTAATTCATCCTTTGTTTTAGCTGAAGATATCAGGACGGTTTTATGAAAATCATAATACTTCGACAATTCACTAATGCAAATCCCCCCAAAAGATAAGCCTATCACAGTTGAGCCTTGTTTTGGAATTTGATGATGTTCTGCTAATCGGAACACATAACTTTCAAACGCTTCTGCAGGTCTAGGTTTAAGCCATTGAATAGGTATTATTTCAAAGCCAGACAAGTCCAACTGAGCAAATATCCGTTGATCAGCCCCTAATCCTGAAAAAAGGTAGATACGTTCCATCTACCTAAGTTAATCATTTAAGATACAATAACCTTGAAGTTTTCAAAAACCAAGGAAGCTGAAACCAACTGACCATCCTGATTTTTAACACCTTGCAATAAAGAAGTCTTCCCTTTCTCCAACAGGTTTTTCATCTCCTTTTCTTCCAGGAACACCGCATGCAATGTCCTCCAGATTTTGAAGTCACAGCCCCGAGCATAATGATCACATTGCGCAATTTTTTCATAAAGATGAATTTGCCCAGCATCACATTTCGGACATTTAATTTTCCCTTTTTGCTGCGGTTTCACTTCTTCCTGAGCGATAGCAACCCGAAGTTGCAAGAGTTCTTTCGTGATTTTTACCGTATAATCCTTAATATGCTTCATAAACACATCGTAACTCACTTGATTCGCCCGCATCTCTTCTAGCTTTTGCTCCCATTTCCCAGTCAAAGTCACCTTGGCAATGGAACGATCCTTCACCAATAAATATACTGCTAATCCTTTTTCTGTAGGAATAAGCTTCTTCTTATCGCGCTTAATATAATCACGTTGAAAAAGTGTTTCTATGGTTGCTGCCCGAGTAGCTGGAGTGCCTAAACCACAATCCTTCATAGCTTGCCTCATCTCCTCATCTTCAATCTCCTTTCCGGAAGTTTCCATCGCTTTTAGTAAAGAAGCTTCCGTATGTATGGGTCTCGCCTTAGTAAATCGCTCAGCTAACTCAATAGAGCGAATTTCTAATTCCTCCTCTTTCATCAGCTTCGGCAACTGCGCATTCTCATTATCCTGATCATCGGTATTTTTATCTTCATCAGGTAACTCCACCTGATCTGCAGACAATCTCCAACCGTATTGTTTAATTACTGTCCCTTTGGCAATCAATTCTATCCCAGACGCATCGATGGTTACGGTCGTGATATCCTTCAAACAAACTTCTGAAAAACTTTCTACCATACGCTTAGCAATCATATGATAGATGTTTTGTTGATCCATAGGCATGGGCCCTGGCTTCTCATCGGTCACCAATAAAGCATGGTGATCCGTTACTTTTTTATCATCAACTGATCGCTTATTCAGCTTTGCACCAATTAAATTCTTCGCAATTACAGCAATACTTTCCGTCGCTGTATCGGCTAAATGCTGAAACAGTTCTTCAATTTTTTCAAAAACATCTTCCCCAATATACCTGGAACCCGTACGCGGATAGGTAATTACTTTTTTCTCATATAAAGTCTGCGCAATACTTAAGGTTTGATCCGCAGAATAACCAAATTTCTTATTGGCATCTTGTTGTAATGAAGTTAAATCAAACAATAAAGGTGGTGGCTCTTTGGTTTCTTTCGCTTCCACTTGAGTCACTATAGCGTTTTCGCCCACTTTAATTTTTGCCAACGACTTTTCTGCCAGATCTTTTTTATCTATTTTATTCGAAGTGGCTTTAAAAGCGATGCCATCCTTTTCGAATCCTGCTTGTAATTTAAAGAAAGCCTGAGGTTTAAAATCCTTATTTTCTAAATAACGAGAACATATCATAGCTAAAGTAGGGGTTTGTACCCTACCTAACGACAATAATCCTTTATTTCCAGCAGCAAGCGTTAAGGCTTGTGTTGCATTGATACCAATCAACCAATCAGACTCCGAACGTGACCTCGCCGACATGTACAAACTATCGTATTCCGTACCTTCTTTCAGCTTCGCGAAACCTTCTTTAATCGCCTTATCCGTTTGGGAGGAAATCCATAAACGTTTAAAGGGTACTTGACATTTTAAATAATAATAAATATTACGAAAAATTAGCTCTCCCTCACGTCCCGCATCCGTTGCTACAATAATTTCCTCTGCCTGATCCAATAAGGCTTTGATCGTATTTAATTGCTTTAAAGCTCCTGAATCGTCCATCTGCTTACCTTCTTTCCTTACCTTTTTCACTTCCAAATTAAATTGCTGTGGTATGATAGGTAGGTTCGAAACAGACCAGTTTAAATATCCATAAGCCTGGGGCGTGCATAACTGCACCAAATGACCGAATGCGTAAGTAAAGGCATATCCATTTCCTACAATATATCCATCCTTAACCTCTTTTGCGCCCATAACTCGAGCCAAATCTCGCGCTACAGAGGGTTTTTCTGCTATTACTACTTTCATTTATACTTATTTAGCTTTGAGGCTAAGAAAAAATCTTTATTTATTGATGTCTAAAACTATTATTGGAGCATGGATTAGCTATTCCAACGATGCGATAGAAATTCCTTTAATTTTACGGAACAAATCAACCGCATACACATCCGTCATACCAGACACGAAATCCAATACCGCACGAATTTTGGAGTATGCATCTTCTTTATCTGTATGGAATTGAGAAGGAATCATCGCCACTATTTTTTTATCAAACATCGTTTTATTTGATTTCAAATAGGCTGGTAGAAATTCTTCCAATAAAGCATTCATCACTTTGAAACCTGCAATTTCTATCTGCACCACTGCCGGAGCATTATATATTCGCTGTACAGATACTTTAGAGATTAACTGCATTTGCTCCACAATTTCTGCCGATAGAGCATCCATCAATGGTTTCTGAAATGTACCTTCCAAGAACTGCTCTTCGGCATCAACAAACACCGAAGCACAGGCATGTATCAATGTATTGATAGCTTTGGCTCTTAACAAAGAGACTTTACTCGCTGTATCGTCCAAACTATCCAAACGGGCCTGCAAATCTTCCTTACCGCATAAGGGCAATAATAATTTTTCAACCTCCTCATAGGAAAGTATTTTCAAATGATGCGCATCCTCCAGGTCAATGATATTATAACAAATATCATCAGCTGCTTCCACC
The DNA here is from genome assembly GCA_036781025.1 of Sphingobacterium sp. Taxonomy (GTDB): domain Bacteria; phylum Bacteroidota; class Bacteroidia; order Sphingobacteriales; family Sphingobacteriaceae; genus Sphingobacterium. The sequence continues at coordinate 73,397 of DAIQBS010000004.1, forward strand.
AAGTAGACCAAAGGATGTCGCACATATCCTTTGCTATTCTGAGGATCTTGAGCTAAGCCCAATTCTTCCGCAATACGCTGAAAGGTTTTTTTATCCGAATCAAAAAAACCGTATTTCTTGCGATGATGTGCCGATTTCACATGTCCATCAATTGCTGCGCAAGGATATTTAACGATGGAAGCCAAAGAGGTATACGTTAAAGCAAATCCTCGAGGATCCTTGCCATTAAATGGGTGAGTTAAAATACGGAGAGCATTCGCATTTCCTTCAAAATGCACCAAATCTTCCCATTGTTCTTTACTGACCATTTCTTGGTATTTCTGTCCAATACCTTCAATAAAGAAAGAAGAGATTGCCGCTTCACCGGAATGTCCAAAGGCAGGGTTTCCCAAATCATGAGATAAGCATGCTGCGGAAATGATATTTCCTACTTCCTGCAGAAATGGAGCTTCCTGATCGATAGATGGATGTTTCTTTTTTAATAGGTTATAGACCAACCGTCCTAGAGACCGACCTACTGAAGCAACCTCTAAGCTATGGGTCAATCGGTTATGAACAAATACAGCTCCTGGTAATGGAAATACTTGCGTTTTATTTTGAAGTCGACGAAAAGGTGAAGAAAAGATCAATCGATCATAATCCCGTTGAAACTCAGATCTTGCATCAAATTGTTCCGTAAGTGCACGGTCTTCATAACCCCAGCGTTTGGCAGAAATTAGTTGTTTCCAATTCATCTATTCTAAAGCATTTTTGAATGGCAAATATACTATTTTAAAAATGTAGGTACATGCTTGATTGAAGGCAATTCCATTTTCTTAGGAGAGAAAATAACACAGAAAAACCTATACAAATACACGTAAATAAGTTCATAAACAATAAATCACTTTTTCATAAACTAATTTTTTAGCGGTGATTGTTAAGGGAATAAGATTTATGACCTTCTACGTTTATAAAACAATCCAGCAAATAAATTCGCCAGATAACTGAACTGCATCACGATGAGAATAAAAAACGAGCCCACAAAAAATTGTTGAATTTTCATTAATCGTTCCATTTGCACTAATTGCGCGGATTCATCTGTTTGAAGATGATAATAACGCTCCACAAAACCATAGGCCCATACATTCAGTAGCAAACAGGCAAAACAGATGAAATGCATGATAGACCACTGAAAAGAAAATAAATAGGAGTAAGTAAAGTAGTATAAAGCAGAAAAAATCAATGAAACAAATCCCAAACCAAGAAACAACTTCCTCAATGGTATCACCAGATAAGTATCATATACCTGAATAGTAAAATTTGAACTTGAACTGATAACAAAAAGAGCAAAGGAAAAAACGAGAATTGAGGAAAGGAAAAACATTCTTGAGGTTAACATATTTTTTTCTTTAATCACAATTTACAAATAATAATTAAAAGATAAATAAGAAAATCGACAGCTTTAAGAATAGACAATCTGCATGATTTGAGGATAAAAAAATCCCAAAAGCGTTAATCCTTGACAGCATTATTACAGAACTATCGCATTATATACCTATGTTTTATTATCTTTAGGCTCCATAATCCTAAATGATATGAGCACATTTAAACTACCTTTAGCTACTGATTTTACAACAAAAATTAATAACAAAAACACCCACTTAATTACCTTAAAAAACCGTACAGGAATGCAAATTGCTTTAACTGATTATGGCGCACGATTAGTCAGTGTATTAGTTCCCAATAAAAATGGAGAATTAATAGATGTAGTCTTAGGGTACAACAGTATTCAAGGTTATCTACAGGCACAAGAACAATATCAAGGCGCTTCGGTAGGTCGTTTTTGTAACCGTATTGCAGATGGAAAGTTTGAACTCAATGGAACACCATACAGCTTGGCTCAAAATAATAATGGTAATTCTTTACATGGAGGAGTGGAAGGCTTCCATCGCAAAATTTGGGATCGTCAAGTTAGTTTTAATAAGCAAGTAGATTTTTACTACGTATCTCCCGATGGTGAAGAAGGTTTTCCAGGAGAACTAAATACTACAGTTTCCTATGAACTGACCAATAACAATGAAATTATCATTCGTTTTAGAGCACGTACTGATAAAACCACCGTCATTAATCTGACGAATCATGCTTATTTCAATTTAGAAGGAGAAGGTCAAGGAGATACACTTTCCCATGAAATTTGTATCCATAGTGAGGAATACTTGCCGATCAACAACAATCAAATTCCTACAGGAGAAATTGCCTCCGTGGAAGGGACAGTTTTTGATTTCAGAAGCCCCAAGATGTTAGGTAGAGATATAGGCAAGGAAGAAGAGCAATTGATGTTTGCTAGTGGCTATGACCATACCTTCGTAAATAATAAGCCGATTAGCCAGCCCATTGCATCCGCATACGCTCAGTCGAGTGGTATTGAATTAGAAGTTTACACCACCGAACCAGGTATTCATTTATATTCAGGTAATTTTATGGCAGATGATGAAGGTAAATCCGGTCAAAAATACATGCGTTATGGAGGTTTTTGTTTTGAAGCTCAACATTATCCCGATAGCCCGAACCAACCTAAATTTCCATCAGTAATTTTGAACCCTGGAGAAGAGTTTAATTCTGAAATACGATTTAAATTTAACATAAAAAAGGAGGCATAAGCCTCCTTTTTTGCTATTATCAGCTTTTAGATTATTTGACTAAATCAGCAATAGCCTGATTTACTTTCTCAAAACCAAAGTCTGCTTTCACAGCTTCAAACAATTGAGCAATTTCTTTATTATTTAAATTCCCAATGCTACCTTCATGCGTATGGTTCACTTCCTTAGCAGGTTTAAAGGTACCTTCTTCGATATCTAAGCCAATTTGTTTGTAAGCCTCTCTAAAAGGAACCCCTTTAAGTACTTCATTATTGACCACTTCTACACTAAACAAATAGTCATACTTTGGATCATTCAAAATATCTTGCTTGATACTGATATTTTCCAACATATAATTCGCAATCGCTAAACAATCGTTTAAGGAATCAAAAGCCGGGAATAAATTCTCTTTTAATAATTGCAAATCCCGATGATATCCCATTGGCAAATTGGTCGTCATTAAGGCAATTTCATTAGGCAATGCCTGAATCTTATTACATCTGGACCGAATCAATTCAAATACATCCGGATTCTTTTTATGCGGCATAATGCTGGAACCTGTAGTTAAATGTGCCGGGAAAGAAATAAACCCGAAATTTTGATTGATGTAAAGGGTAACATCCATCGCAAATTTGGCAAGAGTTGCTGCAACAGCACTCATCGCTTGCGCTAATATTCGCTCTGTTTTACCACGTCCCATTTGAGCATAAACCACATTATAATTCAGGTCATCGAAACCTAATAAGTTGGTAGTCATGGTTCTGTTTAAGGGAAAGGAGGATCCATATCCTGCAGCCGACCCCAATGGATTTTTATTACAAATAGTCCACGCCGCTTTCAACAGATGTAAATCATCTACCAAACTTTCGGCATAGGCTCCGAACCATAACCCAAAAGAGGATGGCATTGCAATTTGCAAGTGCGTATAGCCTGGCATTAACACCTGTTGGTATTGATTACTCAGCTTTTGCAATTGATGAAATAACTGTTCCGTATGTTCAAATAAACGAGCAATTTCTGATCTAAAGTAGAGTTTTAAATCCACCAACACTTGATCGTTTCTTGATCTTCCAGAATGAATTTTCTTACCCGCTTCACCAATACGCTGGGTCAACATCATCTCCACTTGGGAATGAACATCTTCTACAGAATCTTCAATCGCAAATTTCCCATCTAAAATCTCTTGGTAAATATTCTTTAATTCCTTTTGTACCAGGTTTAAATCCGAGTCACTCATCAGACCTATACTAGCTAACATTCGTGTATGAGCTAATGAACCCAATACATCAGCTTCAGCCAATTGCATATCCATCTCACGATCTCTTCCTACAGTAAACGATTCTACAAAGGAATCTACATCAATATTTTTTTGCCAAATTTTCATGCTTCATGTGTTGTATCGCAAAAGTACCAATAAAATGGAAAAATTAGGTATTCCGATTCGCTTAGTTCCACAAACTTACAATTTGCCTAAAATTTGCTTGATTTACTTGGTTTCAAAACTACCTTCAAAAAAAATTAAGCATAAAATTTAAGCAATACTTGTTAATGCAACCTTACTAATTATTTATTGATAACTTAATTTAAGCCTTGAACAATTATTTCTATAGATCTAGGTAAATAGCGATTTAATGAGGATTTAAGCAACATAAGATGCTATCCAAATGTTAAATAATATTAACAGATCTTTAAACCAAAGTAAATTGATTATAAAGTAATCACTTACTTTTTTTTAAAAAACATTTGGTTTGTACCTAAGTAAAGACCTATGTTTGTGGTGTAAGGGAGATGAAAGATTGAAAAAAGTGAGTTTACACTCACATGATAACCAACGAGAAAATTAAAAAATATGATAGACCCAAAAGTCTTTAAACTTTGAAAAAATTATTCTATCCAATTATAAACTAATTTTGATGAAAGACTTGTCACCATGCCCACGACAAGTCTTTTTTTTATTCAAAAAACTGAGTATAATTAATTTATAACAAAATATTGCAATTAATAATTACTATTTTTAATTACCATTACTTGTCTTGTTGGTAATTTTTTTAACAAATATTTCATTCCTATGAAAAAGCAGTCCCTCCTTTTATTATTTCTCCCACTTATCCTATTTACTTCTTGTAAGCAATTCATGTATAAAATTTATGGAATCAAAAACATAGAATCTTTTGATCAGCAATTATATGAATCTGCATTAAAGAAAATGCCTATTCAAGAACCTCAAGTATACTCCGTTTCATTAATAAGCGATTCAATTCAGTTTTCAAAATATACAGAAGTCTTCAAAGACCTAGGAGAAAAAAATAGTAAGCAACCCATTCAAATCCTATATTTCAATGAAAATAAGCTATCCTCATTTCATGCAAATTGTTTTGCTAAAGGCACATTCACTGGAAATTTAAAATGGAATTATCGAGGTGATTTCGACAGATTTCTACCTAAGTCTGCTATAGAACTACCAGAAGGAATACCAACAGTAGAACATATTTTGAAAATCTATCCCCTAGAAAACAAATCAAATTATCAAACAACAATCCTATTCTTTTGGACAAATATCCTACAAAAACAGTCCATAGACGCTTTCAATACCATAATAAAAAATATGAAGACCAGAACACAACTAGAATCTATTCAGCTGATCATGATTAATACAGATAAAGCATTCATTGAGTACTTTAAGGAAAATGATGCTGAATAATTTTTGAACCACTGAGAACCTGAATAAACTGAATTTAATGAATAGAAATCAACTTTGCTAAGTTATTACTACTTCTAATATTGTTAAATTTCAAAAGGTACCACATCACTAAATTCTTTAAAAATATCTATCCATTCAGATATTTGTTTATTAATAAGATTCCCTTTAAAATCTATAGTGTAGCTTATTTCATAATCCAAAAACATATCAGTATCAAATTTTACATTTTCAATGTTGGTTTTATACAAAAATTTTTTTTCCGAAACATTGATTTTATCTTTTTCAAACTCATAAATAATTGAAGCTTGTCCGGTCTCTCCATAAATACTAATCATACTTCTTGATATTTTACCATTCACATAATTAACTTTAGCTTCAGTACCTTCTGCACTAATTCCATCTATATCATATATTATTAATGTATCCCTAGAAACCAACTCAGGATTCGAGTCATTACTAATATTTTGTTGACCTATTAAATTGCAAGACATGTTTATTAACAACAAGGAAACAAGGATATATCTTATAAATTTTAAAAGATAGAAACCTTTTATTAAAGGGTTAATTTTATAGATTATTTCAAGCATGATATGTTATATTATTTTTAAATCATTGAACAATAACCTTAAGTGATAGTTATGGATTGAAAATATCTTCAAGAAATTCAAAAGCAAAACTAGCATGCAACAAATAATGAAATGAACTTATTAAAGAAAATAATTCTTATTAAAGATCCTTCATTATAAAGGCTTTAATTTTAGCCAACTAATAATTGACTTATTTAAAACATCTAATATAAGAAAATTAAATAACTATAACGAAACAACCAAGCGCTATTAATCAAATTCCACCAGTATTGATTTATCTAAAAAATCATATAAAATTCAAAAACACACTATTACAATATTCAATAGCTTAATTAAAAATTTTCTTTACTCATTCTTTTATCATTTTTCTATCATAAACTCTTCGTGATAAATTATCTTCAAAATATAATGTACTACTTCTAAAACTTAAAAATGAGACTGCTTCTTCGTTCCTCATCACAAAGGACGGTTGAATTGTGCAGGCTTCGCCTGATCTAGCCCCAACGTCTTTGCGAGCTTGCGAAGTAATCTATGAACTGTGTAGGTGAATTTTGAACCTCTGAGAACTTGATTAAACTGAATTTAATGAATAGAAAGAATAGCTAAGTAACTAAGAAACCATATTCAGTTCCTTTCAGGATAATCATTTCCTCAGTGGTTCAAAATATCAAAGCAACGGTTGAATTGTGCAGGCTTCGCCTGCCCTCGTACCAGCGTCTTTGCGAGCTTGCGAAGTAATCTATGAACTGTGTAGGTGAATTTTGAACCAAGAGAACCTGAATTAACTGAATTTAATGAATAGAAAGAATAGCTAAGTAACTAAGAAGCCATATTCAGTTCCTTTCACGATAATCATTTCCTCAGTGGTTCAAAACGATATCGCAAAGGACGGGATAAACTAATTCAGGCGAAGCCTGATTCCACCTGCGGAGCAGGTGCACCTTCGGCCCATTTCCAGCGGAGGAAAAACAGCAAAAACATCGTGGTCACTGCGCGAAGGGATTGGCCTAGGAAGAGCGTAGCGAATTCCAGCCATCAAAGATGTTTTTGTTGTGTTGCCAAAGCCTTGTGCGAAAAGCCGCCTTAAATGGGCCAAAGAGTTTTGGTTACTTTGCTCTCAAAAGTAACTAGGCCTTCCGCGGCTATGAGCGGAGTTGAGAATAGTATTTAGTATTGCGTACTTAGTATTTAGAGATGGAACTTGGCTTAGATATTGACCCTTTCATTCCTTCTCTTTCGGTTCTCCTTCGGACCTCAAGCGGACCTCCCTTGCATATAAAGCACAAATTTCCGAACAAGATCCCTAACAAATCCATATCATAATTAAACCAAACCTCAGTAGTAAAAAATAAAACCAACCAGCTCCTTCAGCTTAAAGGTCAGAAAGTCTAAAACAGGTAATTTGAAAAATCCGTATATTTGTAATCAAGAAAAGTAATTGGGCTTTTCTGTTTAGTAGCAGAACATGGGTACAGAAAGTAAAAGACAACAACGATTTGCGGGTGTAATACAACAAGATTTAGCAGAAATGTTTCAACGTGAGGGAAAATCTTGGGCTCCTGGAGCTTTTATTACCGTAACTAAGGTTCGTGTTACACCAGATTTAGCGATTGCCAGGGTTTATTTAAGTTTTTTAAATACCCAAACAGCGAAAGCCGATGTAGATCAAATACGCAGTAAAACCAATGAGATCCGTTACAAGTTGGGTGCTCGAATTAAGAATCAAGCTCGAATTGTTCCACAATTAGAATTTTTCTTAGACGACACCAATGAATATGTGGAGCATATGGACAAAATTTTTGATGTCATCAGCAAAGAACCTAGACAACCTGATTAAGACCAATTTTTCATCGAATGATATATTGGTTAGATGATCAAGACATCCATTTTCCTGACCCTTCCCTATCCCAAGCAGATGGTTTATTAGCCATTGGAGGAGACTTGCGTACCGAAAGATTACTTGAAGCCTATCAACAGGGCATTTTTCCTTGGTACAATGAAGACTCTCCCATACTATGGTATGCACCCCAAGAACGATTTGTTTTATTTCCGCAAGAATTCAAGCTAAGCAAAAGCTTAAAGAAAACCATTCAATCGGGAAAATTTGAAGTTAAGGTAGATCAAGACTTCGCTCAGGTTATTCGATTCTGCGCGAACATGGATCGTAAAGATCAAGACGGCACTTGGATAATTCAAGATATGCAAGAGGCCTATATCAGATTACATGAAGCAGGATTTGCACACAGTGTAGAAACTTGGCTGAATGGTGAACTTGTTGGAGGACTGTATGGTATACAAGTAGGACAGGTATTTTGTGGAGAAAGTATGTTTTCCAAAGTATCTGATGCGTCGAAGGTTGCCTTTGCCTACCTGGTACAAGAACTAAATTTCGATTTGATAGACTGCCAAATTCATTCCAACCATTTAGCAAGTTTAGGCGCACGTATGATTCCACAAAAGCAATATTTTACTATATTACAAGCACAAAAAATAGAACCAGATGCCTTTCAAAGAAAATTTTGATATATCCGAGGAAATATTGTATTTAAATAGCCCCAGCAATGGTCTATTACCCAAACACACGAAAGCATGGAGAAATGTGTGGGATAAGGATTTTTTTGATACCCAGAGTCAATTAAGAGATCAACAACCCGAATTTATTGCTGATGTCAAACAGACTGTTGCCCGTTTTTTTCAATCCGATTTGGATTCTACCTTTTTGACTCCAAATTTCTCTTTTGGTTATTCTACCCTGATTGATTTACTTCCAAGGCATTACTCCTATTTGGTATTAACGGATGAATATCCTTCCTTACAATACCCTATAATAAACCGACGACTTAAACATACCGTTATCAAACCGGAGGAAGATGTTGAGTTTGCCATAGAACAAGCCGTAGACGAATACAATCCAGATGTTTTTATCTTCAGCATGGTACAATACATCACGGGATTAAAAATAGACTTGGAATTTATTAAAAGGCTAAAGAGAAGAAATCCAAGTTTATTGATTATTGCTGATGGAACGCAGTTTTTAGGTACAGAACCATTTAATTTTAAGGATTCAGGAATTGACGCGCTATCCGGTTCAGGTTATAAATGGCTGTTATCCGGTTATGGCAACGGGTTTTTATTGATGAGTGAGGGTCTAACAAAGCGATTGCAAAATATATTGAGTGATGTACCTTTACCAAAGGTAGCTATGTGGAAGCACAAAGGGATATTAAACACCTTTTTTGAACCTGGACATCAGGATACTTTAAGCCATGGTACCTTAAAACAATCGATCCTTAAATTAGAAGAGATAGGGCTCAATAATATACAAAAACAAATACAAGAGGTCATCGATGTTGCGTATCCCTTATTCGCAGAGCGTAATTTGCTGCTTCCAGAAATAAAAGATAGAGCAATCCGTTCTCCCTTGATTAACATACAAGTTGACCCGCAATTGTACGATCAGCTAACAAAAAATGGGATCATTTGTTTTCCAAGAGGAACAGGAATAAGGATTGGATTTCATGTTTATAATGACATCCAAGATGTACATCGATTAGTAGAAATTATAGATAGCATAAGATGAATTTTAAAATAGGCGATTTAGTCCGTTTCGTAGACGAACCCATCGAAGGACATATTACTTCGTTCATGAAAGATGGACTAGTAGGAGTAACAGACGACACCGGATTTGAAATTCCAGTGGCTAGTCAAAAAATCACCTTGGTACATGGCAACATGCGTCATGTAGAAGATGAATTAGAAGAACAAGCGATTCCAACAGGAAAGTTTATAGAAAAAGGGATATACTTGGCATTAACAGGGGAACAAAAAGATGGTTTAGTGAAATTCTTTTTGGTAAATGAAACTTCGTACGAATTATTAGTGTCGGTGGTGGAAGTTCAAGGCAGCAAACATACAGGCATTTATGCGAATATCGTTCCTGCCCGTGAATACCATCAGATCTATACCGCGAATTTTTCTACCCTCCATAAATGGCCTGGAATGGATTTTCAAATTATTAGAACATCCAGAAAACAACATACAGCAGTTCCGGTAATAGAAAAAAGCATCAAAATTAAAGCCTTAGATTTAATTAATTCCAAAGAACATTCGGAAGTATTACCAGAAAAAGCTTGGCTATACGAGTTGGATAAGGTGGAAGAAAATATAGGGCTCGATAAATTAAAAGATCATTTTATCTCCCACAGACCTACAAAAAAATAAGGAACTCAGCGAGTTCCTTATTTTTTTAGTTTTATTTCCTACTCCTCCAAAAATAGGTGGTTTTTTACTAATTAAGCGGTTTCAGAAGGAAGAGTTGCCTTATTTATTCTAACTGAAAAATAAACTAATAGAGCTCCCAACATCAATACTGCCCAACCCCATTTAAGATGTAGGGTTTTGGCAAGAAGTCCATCAATGATTTTTAAACCAAAGAAATTATTGATTTGTAGATACACCAACACAAAAGAAAGAACAATCCAAAGCACTAAGACGATCGCCGATATACGAAATGCATTCAGTTTTCGCATAAAAAACAGTAAAACTGAAAGGCCTAATATACCGAGTGTAATGAAGAATAATCCGCTATCTACTTGGTACAAATTCCAGTTGGATTGCAGAGGAACCTTCAAAAATGGGCAAAAAATACTAGCAGTAAAAACCACTATAAACCCGAGTAATGCGATTGGTTTGTATAAACGTGTCATTCTTTTTTCTTCAAAGATGAGAATTAGCTAGGAATTTATCCTTCGAAAGGCAAAAAAAACCTAATGATTTAATGTAATCTTCATCACAATTTCATATTTACTTAAATGATATTCATCACAAATTTTCCAATTACAGTTTGTATCAATTTGATTTTCAATAATTTAATATATTTTTAAGTCTATTTATAATCGTTCTAAATTCGTTCTATTGACAGATTTTTGACAATCGGCAATATGTTTTAATCTACATTTGCATAACAAAATTATTGGCGAATAAATTAAGCTTTGAAGAATTTAAAAGTTATAGCGTTTACTCACAAACACATTGACCTAAAAGATTTGGGGAATTTGGTTATATGCAATGAAGAGTTGGATAGTCGCCTGATTAACCTTAAAAATAGTTTAGACATTCCTGAGATATTTTACATTGGTACATGTAACCGTGTGGAATTTGTTTTTTATGGCGCTCATGAATTAAACGATGATTTTGTAGTTCAATTTTTGGACAAGATGAACTTCTGCGTTCCTGCAGAGCGCATGCAATGTTACCTAGGTCAGGTAAATCGCTACGAAGGTTTAGATGCATTAAACCATTTATTCCGCACCTCTTGTTCTTTAGAAAGCTTAGTCGTTGGTGAGAAGGAAATATTAGCACAAATTCGTCGTGCCTATGATCGTTGTAAAGCAGCGGGATTCACAGGAGATTTTCTTCGATTAATGATGGATCGTTTAGTAAAAACGGCGAAAGAAGTATATACCTACACCAACATTTCTAGAAATCCAATATCCGTGGTATCCTTAGCATACCGTAAATTACGAGAACTGAAGTTCAACAATAACCCAAGAATTTTGGTTATTGGTTCTGGTGAAACCAATCAAAACTTAGCCAAGTATCTTAAAAAACATAAATACAGCAACTTTACTATATTCAATAGAACATTAGCCAATGCGCAACTATTAGCAGAAGAACTTCAAGCAAGAGCTTTTCCTTTAAGTGAATTGGCAAATTATAAGGAAGGATTCGATGTAATGATTACCTGTACAGGAGCACCTGAGGCAATTATTCACGAAGATTTATACCGTTCTTTATTAAATGGTGAAGAAGATAGAAAAGTAATTGTTGATTTAGCAATTCCTAATGACATTGATGCGGAAATTATTGCAAAATACCCTATTCAATACATTGAGGTTAGTGGCTTACAACAAATTGCCGAAAAAAATATCCAAGAACGTTATTCTGAATTGGATAGTGCCGAAAAGATTATCGAGAAAAATATTCGTGAGTTTTTACCTTTATTAAAACAAAGACGCGTCGAAGTAGCGATGAAAGAAGTTCCTGAAAAAATCAAGGAAATTAGATCCATCGCTATGACAGAAGTATTTGCGAATGAAGTAGAACAATTGGATCCCCAAGCCCGCGAAATATTAAATAAGGTAATTAACTATATGGAGAAAAAATACATCAAAGTTCCTATGGTTATGGCAAAAGAAATTTTGGTAAAATCTACGGATTTAGAAAACAATTAATCAAACTTTCTACAAAATATTAGGTAATCTGACATTATTTGGGCAGAACTAATAGCCTATTTCCTTAACTTTGCCCACAACATATTTATTTGTAAAACTTTGACCGTGAATAGAACACTTATAATTGGTACGCGTGGAAGCGAATTGGCCCTTTGGCAAGCTAATTTTGTAAAAGACCGATTAGCTGAAATTGGTATTCAAGCCGAGTTAAAAATCATAAAAACTCAAGGCGATATTATCCAACACTTACGTTTAGATAAATTAGAAGGTAAAGGTTTTTTCACGAAAGAGTTAGAAGAGGAATTATTGTCCGGCGGAATTGATTTAGCGGTGCATTCTCATAAGGATTTACCAACTAAAAACCCTCCTGGACTTATTATTGCTGCGGTATCTGAGAGAGAAAATCCTGCTGAATTATTAATCATTCATAAGGATTGTGTCGATCTGAGCAAGAGGCTTTCCTTAAAACATAATGCGACCATTGGAACATCCTCCAATCGTCGTAAGGCTCAATTATTATCCATACGTCCTGATCTAGAATTTGATGATTTACGTGGCAACCTACAAACTCGTGTTCAGAAGCTACGTGATGAAAAATACGATGCCATAATGCTCGCAAAAGCAGGTATATCAAGAATTAACATGGAGCTAAGTGATTTTCATTTAGAAGAAATCGCTCCAGTAGAATTAATACCAGCTCCTGCTCAAGGTGTATTGGCCATACAAATTCGGGAGAACGATCAAGAATTATTCGATACCCTACAATCAATCCATAACCAAGAAGTGGCTGAAGCCATCGCTGTAGAACGTAAAGTGCTTAATCTTTTTGATGCAGGCTGTCATGCTCCTCTAGGTTCCTATTGTCGTAAGAAAGACGGCAAATTTCAATCTTGGACTTCCATTGCAGATACCAACGAAGATTTTCCAGACCGGGTGTTTTTAACCTCCGATACGACAGAAGGAATGGCCGAAAAAATATTTGCTAAATACGATAAGCAACGTAAATTACCAAGTTCCGTATTTATCACCCGTGATTTAGATGAAAACTCGTATTTGGGTAGGTATTTAAAAAAGCATGAAATTCAGGTCGATGCTCGATCGTTAATTCGCATATTCCCTACCATAAACAAGCTTGATTCATTTATATTAAAGCGTGCAGATTGGATATTCTTCAACAGTAAAAATGCCATAGAGCATTTCTTCAACTTGGAGCCATTAATATTAAAGAAAACGAAAATTGCTGTTTTAGGAAGAGGCTCAGAAAATTCTTTAAGAAAATATAATCGTGTGGCTGATTTCTCTGGTGATGATTTAGGTATTGAAACCGCAGATATTGCACAGGAATTTGCCCGATTGGTCGATGGAAAAACGGTACTAATTCCACGTGCGGAAGGTTCTTTAATGACTATTCAAAAATCGTTAACAGAAAACACGAAGGTGATCGATATGCCGATTTATGAAACCGTAATTGAAGAGCAAGTCGATAAAACCAACGCTGAAGTAATGATTTTCACTAGTCCAAGCAATGTGGAAGCTTATTTTAAAGAAAACTTAGCCGATCCGGATCAGAAAATCATTTGCATTGGACATTCAACAGCCAAAGCTATTGAAGCGTTAGGTTTACCTTATACCCTACCGTTTTCCCCTGATGAAATGGGATTAACAGAGGCTATATTTGGTTTAGATTATTAGGATTTAATAGATTAACAGGGGAGCAATCCCCTTTTTCATAATATATAATAGTACGCGCATGTTACATCGTCCAAGAAGAAATAGAAAATCAGCAGTCATTCGTGATATGGTTCAAGAGAACCATTTATTTGCTGCCAATCTAATCTTCCCCTTATTTATAGTTGAAGGTGAAAATCAACGTGTAGAGGTATCTTCCATGCCAGGAATATACCGTTATTCTATAGACAACTTATTACGCGAAGTAGAAAGTTGCCTGAAATTAGGGTTAAAATCATTTGATTTATTCCCTGCTGTAGAAGAATCATTAAAAGATAAGTATGCGACAGAAAGTTACCGTAAAGGGACTTTATATTTACGTGCTATTGAAGCGGTAAAGAAAAACTTTCCTGAAGCCTGTGTCATCACCGATGTGGCGATGGATCCATACAGTTCTGATGGACACGATGGCATCGTAGAAAATGGAGAGATATTAAATGATGAAACATTGGAAGTATTAGGTAAGATGGCATTAGCCCATGCAGCTTCTGGTGCAGACATCATCGCTCCTTCGGACATGATGGATGGACGTATAGGCTATCTAAGAACTGTATTAGATGAAAACGGCTTCAGCAATGTATCCCTGATGTCTTATACAGCGAAGTATGCTTCTGCATTTTACGGACCATTTCGTGATGCCTTAGGTTCAGCACCTAAAAAAGGTGATAAAAAATCCTACCAGATGAATCCTGCAAATAGCAAAGAGGCGTTAATAGAAGCGCAATTGGATGCACAGGAAGGTGCCGATTTTTTAATGGTAAAACCAGGGCTACCTTATTTAGATATCATTAAATTGTTGAGTGATAATTTTGATTTACCTATAGCAGCTTATAATGTATCCGGTGAATATGCGATGCTCAAAGCAGCTATTGCCAACGGTTGGTTGAGTGAGCAAGTAATTTTAGAAACTTTATTAAGCTTTAAACGAGCTGGAGCAACTTCCATCTTAACCTACCATGCGAAAGAGGTTATCGAAAAAGGATGGGTTAAATAAAAAATAACAAGCGTCATTTGTCAACAAATGACGTTTTTGTTTATAATAAGAGTTCAGCCTAAGGTATTGATGGATTATATTATTTATTTGCATCACAATTCATACCGTTAGGCATTAACAAATTGACATTTATACCTAAAAAACCAATTTATTGGCTATTTTTGTAAGCTAGGAAATCAATCAGTACTATTATTTTTTCTTTAAAAATGGAACATACACGAATAAAAGAATTATTAAAATCAGAGGAGTTCGGAAAAGAAGTAATTATCAAAGGTTGGGTTCGTACCTTTCGTAATAATCAATTTGTTGCGATTAATGATGGATCTACCCTAAATAATATTCAAGCTGTCATTGATTTTGAAAATACGCCGGATGAGATATTGAAAAGAATAACTACAGGTTCAGCAATCCGTGTAAAAGGTACTTTAGTAGAGTCTTTAGGTAAAGGGCAACGTGTGGAAGTGAAAGCATCGGAAGTATCCATTATTGGTGATTCTGATCCTGAAAAATTCCCATTGCAGCCTAAAAAACATAGTTTAGAATTTCTTCGTGAAATTGCGCATTTACGTTTCAGAACAGGAACTTTTAATGCCATCTTTAAAGTTCGAAATGCATTATCTTTTGCAGTACATCAGTTTTTCAACGAGCGTGATTTCGTCTACATGCACACCCCAATCATTACGGGATCAGATGCCGAAGGTGCTGGCGAAATGTTCAGGGTAACCACGTTAGATTTAAACAACATACCAAGAACAGCAGAAGGAGACATTGATTTTAAGGAAGATTTCTTCGGCAAATCGACAAACCTTACTGTTTCCGGCCAATTGGAAGGTGAATTAGCTGCTTTAGCTTTTGGAAATATTTACACCTTCGGTCCTACTTTCAGAGCGGAGAATTCCAATACCACACGACATCTTGCAGAGTTCTGGATGATCGAACCGGAAATGGCTTTCTATGAATTGGAAGACAATATGGATTTAGCGGAAGCTTTGTTGAAATATGTGATTCGTTATGCATTAGAAACATGTCCGGAAGAAATTGAGTTCTTAAAGAACCGTTTATTAGAGGAAGAGAAATCAAAACCGCAGCAAGAGCGTTCTGAATTGGATTTAATTGAAAAATTGAAGTTTGTTTTGGATCATGACTTTGAGCGTGTTACGTATACGGAAGCAATTCAAATTTTGAAAAGCAGCAAGCCTAATCAAAAGAAACAATTCAAATACCTTATCGAAGGATGGGGAGCAGACTTACAATCGGAACATGAGCGCTACTTGGTAGAGAAACACTTTAAAAAACCAGTAATCTTAACAGATTACCCACGTGAGATCAAATCTTTTTACATGAAACAAAACCCAGTGGATGCTGAAGGTAGACAAACCGTAAGAGCGATGGACATCTTATTCCCTGGAATTGGAGAAATGGTGGGAGGATCACAACGTGAGGAGAATTTAGAAAAACTATTGACTCGTATGGAAGAAGTAGGAATTCCTGCTGAAGAAATGGATTGGTTCTTGGATACCAGAAGATTTGGTTCGGTACCTCATGCTGGTTTCGGAGTTGGTTTTGAACGATTGGTATTATTCACCACCGGGATGACGAATATCCGGGATGTAATACCTTTCCCTAGGACGCCTAAAAACGCAGAGTTTTAAAAAATAGATCAAAAAACAAAAACCGTCAAAAAAACTTCTTTTGGCGGTTTTTGTTTAAATAATATAGGTGATTCTTTTGTAGAAGAATCAATAATCTAATAGAACCATAACATTGAATCATATGCTTTTAAAAATTTACAATGATAACCCGAACCCGAAAGCCATAGAAGAGGCTGTAGCGATATTAAAAAAAGGTGGCGTCATCATCTATCCTACAGATACTGTATATGGTATGGGTTGCGATATCACGAATCAGAAAGCAATTGAACGTGTTTATGCTTTACGAGGATTGAAACCTGAGAAGAGCAATCTTTCATTTATATGTTATGATTTGACCCATATATCGCAGTATACGAAGCCTTTCGATACAGCAGTATTTCGAGTGTTAAAAAAAGCACTACCAGGACCTTTTACTTTTATTTTTAATGCAAGCTCTCAAGTACCTAAACTGTTAAGTTCTAAAAAGAAAACAGTGGGTATACGGATTCCTGATAATAATATCGTTCGGGAAATCGTCCGTGTACTAGGAAATCCTATTGTAACGACCTCCATACATGATGATGATGAAATCTTGGAATACTCTACTGATCCGGAATTGATATACGAGAAGTTTCAAGATCAAGTGGATCTAGTCATTGATGGTGGATATGGCGATCATGTCGCCTCTACTATTGTCGATGTAACCTCTGGAGATTTTGAAGTCATCCGCGAAGGTAAAGGAGATTTGGATCAGTACCTATAGAGATGCCTCTACCCTAGTTTTTAAAGCTTGATTAAATGCTTCGAAACCTTGTTTGGTGTTTTCATAAATCAACTTTTTTAGAAAAGGAATAAGGATACCAGAGAAATGCTCACCTTGAGTAAGCCTGGTGATATTTGGACTGATGGCCTCGAGCTTAAAATAATGTTCTCCATCAAATATACCTGGAAATAACAATTGTCCTTTCCAACGAATCTCATCTTGTTCAGCAAGCTTAAGAAAAACAGGGTTCATGGTCATTTTCATTGAGCCAGGAGCTTCTAAATGTACTTTAGTTCTTTTTCCAAGTTCAGGAATACCGTCGAATTGTTTTATAAATTCACTCCAATGCGGGTAGTTCTCAAAATCACTTAATACGTTCCATACGCTTGCTATAGGAGCTAAAATCTGTATATGAGTTTCAATATTTGCTTTCATAACACAAAGTTAATGGGAAGAAAATTGAAGGCACTTGACATTTATCAAGAATAATTTTTTATAAATTTCGTTTAAATTCAAAGGGAAATTTATGGAAGAATTGATATTGAATAAAGTTTGCCAAGCCTTCTCGGAATTACACTTTATACATGGCCTTGTTTTAGGAGGATCGAGAGCAACCAATACCGCAACCAGCCAATCGGATATTGATATTGGCATATATTATGATTCGAATCAGTTCAATTATGAGATCGTAAATGAAATCGCCAGTTCCTTAGATGATGAGCATAGAACAAATTTAATTGGGCATGAGGGAGATTGGGGAAGATGGGTAAACTTTGGTGCTTGGTTGACCATGGAAGGTATTGCGGTAGATTTAATTTTTAGGGATGTACATCGTGTTGAAGAAATCTTAAAAGAAACAGCCTCAGGTATCTACTCTAGTAATTATCAGGTAGGTCATCCACACGCCTATTTTAGCCACATGTATCAAGGCGAACTGGCTTCGAGTTTATTGATTTATGCTAGAGACAAGGAATTTCAACTATTGAAAACTAAAGCAGAACAATATCCTCAAAAATTACAGGAGGTCGTTATTCAACAGCATTTGTTTGAAGCTGGATTTTCGTTGATGCTAGCCAATAAAGCGTTTGATACGCAAGACATGTATTACATCACTGGACATATATTTCGTTCGATATCGGCCTTAAATCAAGTCTTATTTGCTAAAAACGCTGTGTTTTTTCTGAATGAGAAAAAGGCTTTAAAGCGGATTGATCATTTTGATTATGCCCCTAGTCATTATGAGGATCGGATTCATATCATACTAGCATTGCTACAATCAGATACACTCTCCGCCTTCGAACGTTTGAATGAATTGATCGCAGAAGTGGAAACTATACATACGAAGTTAGGCACAACGCTTTAAATTTTCTTACGTATTCTACTCAGGGTTTCGGGGCTCATCCCTAATACGGAAGCAATATATTGAAGAGGTACATGTTGGAATAGATTTTTATGGCTTTCAAAAAATTCCTGATAACGTTCTTCTGCTGTAAGGGAAATAAAATCAAAGATTCTTTTCTCCATCTGAATAAAGCATTTGGCGACAAATCTTTTTTCAAATAAATTCCAATCGGGAATTTCATTTTCAAACATGGAATAATCGTCCTTCGATAAGGTCCATAAGGTCATTGGCGTTAGGGCTTCGATGCACCAATGGGCAGGTTGATCAAATAAAAATGAAGATAGATCGGTAAGAAAATATCCGGGACTACCTATCCATTGGGTAACTTCACGATCTGTGGTATTTTTGTATACCCGACAATAGCCTTCGGCTATAAAACTCATTTCCCGGCAATATTTCCCTTCATCCAAAAGAAGCTCCCCTCGTTCTAAGTCTTTTCTAATAAACTTAGATTGTATCAATTCCACATCGCTATGAGATACTTCAAATAATTGGAATAATTGTTCTTGAATATTCATGTTTTTCTTAAGCTAATTGATTTCTTCGCTTCTCATACAGGTACGAGACATTAAAGATAATAATCGCCAGAATAATCAAAGAGAAGGCACAGATCTGAAATACATTGATGGGTTCCTGATAATACCAGACTGCCAGACAAAAACTAATAATCGGATTGATATAAAGCAATATGCCTACTAAAGAGGAGTCTAATCCCTTTAATGCGAAGATGTTCAAGAACAAAGGAATGATGGTATAGCCTATGGCAATAACAGCGATTAAAGTATAGAAAAGCTCTGTTTTAGGGGTTGCCGTATCTACAAAATTAAGGATAGGTAATAAAAAGATGGTACTGACAATAATGTGAATGGTTAAGGTGAAGAATTTATCTATTTGGAATTTATTCTTCTGCAACACCAAATAACCGGCATAAGACAAAGCGATGAGGAAACTATAAAACAGATCAACAAAATGCCCGTAAGCCATAATTAAGCAGCTGATGAGGCTTAAGCCAACAGCTATCCATTGACCAGGATTGAGGTGTTCTTTCAGAAAGAGATTGGCAAGAACGGTAGTAAGGATAGGGCAAAGTAAATAAGCCAGTGAGGTTGCATTGACGCTGACATTATTCATCACATAAATGAATAAAAACCAATTAACACCTAACAAAAGGGCACTTCCAATCACATTAATAAAAAGCTTATTACGTTCGGATTTGTTAATGGTTTTAAGATATTGAATGCTTTGAAGGGTGGGTTTGCGTCTGAAAAGGAAACAGGCGATGAGAATGAAGAATGAAGCGAAGAGTACACGGTAAATAAGGATGTCAAGTGCAGCAAATGCTCCCAAAGGTTTCAATACCAAGGCAAAAGTGCCCCAAATAACAAAACCTGCAATGGCAGACACATAATATTTCATAATGAAAATTACTTAAAGATATATAGCATTATAGAATGATAAATTCTTCGATAATCACCTGCCCGACATGCTCATTCACACGACCAATAATTTGCTTACGCATCATGGCTAATTCATTTTTGATGACGGCAGATTCTACTCGTACAAAGAGTTTTTTGTCTTTAATAAAGATTTGTTGGGTACGATTTGCAATGGCGATTCCGATGATTTCTGGCCATGCAGATACAATGGAAGTTTCATCAAACTTTCTTCTCAGTCGATAAACATCCAAAAGCTTCTCTACCGCTTGTTTGATCGTGATATCATCACTTCTTCGAAAAGTATCTTCATGTTTATATTTCGCCATTTACCTGTCCTCCCTGTACGTCAAATATACGAATAGGCTGCCCTATTTCATTAAATATTTTCCTAATCCGCTCCGCGTCTGTATCTGTAAGAAATATTTGTCCGAATTCTTCTTCTGAAACCAGTTGCATTAATTTTTTGGTTCTACGCTCATCCAATTTATCAAATATATCATCCAACAAAAGGAGTGGCTTAAACTGCTTTTTATCTTTTAAGAAAGCATATTGCGCTAGCTTCAACGCGATTAAAAAGGATTTCTGCTGTCCTTGAGAGCCAAATTTCTTGAGTGGCATTCCCTCGTGAATACTAAATATTAAATCGTCTTTATGGATTCCAACAGTAGTGCGTTCCAAGGCGCGATCTTTATCCAACTGACTCTCCAGTAGGGTAAGAAAATCAGATGAAGTCATCTGCGATTCATAGATTAACGATACTTGTTCGGCATCTTCGGAAAGAAATTGATAATATCGTTGAAATTCAGGTAAGAATTCCAGAATGAATTGTTTTCTTCTCTGATAGATCTTTTCTCCACATTCTACCAATTGTAAGTTGAGCACTTCCAACAATCCCAAATCAAAAACCCCAGTATCTCGTATGTTTTTTAAAACTGTATTTCGCTGAAGTAAGATACGATTGTAAGCAATGAGGATATCTAAGTAGTGGTTATCTGTTTGAGAGATGACATTATCAATAAATTTTCGACGCTCTTCACTCCCGTCCATTATAATAAAACTATCATTCGGGGAAATCATTACCAAAGGGAATTGACCAATATGGTCTGCTAGACGGGAATATTCTTTCTTGTTTTTCTTGAATTGTTTCTTTTGATTTCGTTTCATGCTACAGGAAATTTGATCGAATTTAAATTCGCGATCAAACTCTCCTTGCACCATAAACCAATCCTCCCCTTTGCGGATATGCTGGGAATCTATTGGATTAAAATAGGATTTGCATAGGGATAAGTAATGGATAGCATCCAAAAGATTCGTTTTACCTGAGCCGTTTTGTCCTGTAAACGCATTCGCTTCAGAAGAAAATTCTAAGGTAGATTCAGAGTAATTTTTGAAATTTAATACAGAAAGATGCTTTAACCACATAGAAAAACAAAGATAGTCTTTTTAAAGTGGCTTATCCTTATTTTACCTCTTCAAAATCAATAAACTCTCCTGCTGTAGCAGCTCCTTTTTTGTTCTCTTCCTTCGGAGGCATGTAATCAACTTTGATTTTGCCTTCTGTACGAGTTTTCTTTTGTTGAAATTGGGAGAAAGGATCGTTGTACGGATTTTGTTGTGGTCCTTGGTTGGCATATTGTCCTTGTTGACCATTCATCATCTTCTCTGCTAATTTGCGCATGAAGAATGGTAACAATAAACGCATTCCAAATTTGAATACGTAATAGAAAATTACAACGGATATAATGAAATATAGTAGTGTCATCTTAAATGCTTTTTACCAAAAGTAACAATTTATTTAATGTTAAATAAGCCGAATTGTCAGAGGAAGTTCAATTAACAAAATTTTTACTTTTGCAATTTCACCTTTTCGATGGCTTGAAGAAGCTGTACAGGATGCTGTGAACCAATCACATAGACTAGCCCATCCTTATCAGTTAACCACACGGCTTCCTTACCTCCAGAGTAAAATCGAATCTTCCCATTTTTATGAAGATTGTATACTGGATTGTTGAAAAAATAACTGGAATAGCGCTTTTTCTCTGCTTTAACAATGGAATTTAAGTCTATTTTTACCAAGCTAGTCGTCCATAGACCACTTAAAATGACATGCGTTTGCGTTACCTTGGTGCGATAACTGATCATATACAGCATGATAATAGACACGATAAGGATACCTACACCAACAATGAAGAAGAGTTGTCTGGAAATAAGATGTTCCAAATTGATGTAGTATGCGATGAAACAAAACAATGCTAATATCAGTCTTACACTAATCCAAGTCATATCGCGACCTAAATATTGTTTCTCTTGATATAGTAATTGATCTGCCATAGCTTTTAATTGAACACTAATGTAAGTACTTTCTTTGTATTTTCAGTCACTTTGAAACGATTATCTAAACGATGCCCTACCACCCAAATAATATCTCCATTGGCATTGCATAAAAGTGGAATCGCTTCCTTTTGAAAACGATTAATCTTTTGCTGAATAAAATAATCGCTTAATTTTTTCTTTCCCTTCATACCTAATGGATAAAAGACATCTCCTTCCTTCCAATACCTCAATTGAAGAGGAAATCGAAGGCTATCGAAATCTATTTGTGTGTATTCTTTTGAAAGCTTTTTATTGAAATCCATCGTAAAATCAAAACTCAATGAAGCATTTCCAATGCTAATTGGATGTAATAAATCCGGAATGATATATCCTTCCCTATTGGCATGACTACGTTCTTTGATAATTAATTGATCGCGATTTAATAAAAGTAAATGTGTGGGTGATTCAAAGATTTGGCCCATTGGTTTATTAAAAACTTCTTGAAGCTCTTTTAGAATGTTTTTTTGGAAACCATAAGGTTTGAAAAGTTCAAATAAGAGGTAGGAATCATCGATGTATTCCTTAATTTCTTGGCAAGAAATATTCACTTGTTCTTCCTCATATTTAAAAAGGTTAGACCGTAATTCCCCTACATGTCTTTGGATAAACAGCATGCTTTCTTCAAAATGTGTCATATTCTGAAGCATGATGCTTTCAAAGTTTTCTTGTATTTCCTTGAATTTTGGAATGATCTCTAATCGTATTTTGTTACGAGCGTATTTCGTGGAGAAATTAGACTGATCATCCCGATAGGGAATTTCCATTTGTTGTACAGCCTGCAGCACCTCCGCAGCGGATATACCTAATAAGGGCCGAATGATTTTACCTCGCTTTACAGAAATACCCAATAATCCTTGCAAACCTGTAGAACGGGTTAAATTAAGCAATGCAGTTTCGATGTGGTCATTTTGATGCTGGGCGATGGCTATTTTCTGACAAGATTGCTCCTTACTTAATTCCTCAAACCAAGCATAGCGCAATTCTCTAGCGACCATTTGGATGGACATGCCCTTCTCCTCTGCCTCCTGACTGGTATTGAAATGCTTAATATAGAAAGGTAGACCTAATTGCTGCGCATAAGAACGCACTAATTCCTCATCCATATCTGAATCTTCTCCACGCAATTTAAAATTGCAATGCGCTACTATACAAGGAATTTCCAACTCATAAAAGACACGCATCATCAGCATAGAATCTTTCCCTCCACTCACCGCCAGCAAGACCTTATCATTGGGGTTCAGTAAGGATTTTTCCTTTATAAATTGAGCAATTCTATTCGTAATGGTCATGATTCAAAATTAGTCAATTCTAAGAATCTTAGGTATTCGCGACTAAAATTATTTGTTTAACAAATTTTTGCTAATTAATTGCATATTTTTGCGCTTGTGAGATACCTAATAATACTGTTATTGAGTCTTTTTTGTGCGATAGCTATGGCACAAAACACCCCTCTGCCTGCAGGATCAAATTCAGCGCCTATGCGACTTGTTTCTTCCTCCAGTAGTAAATTCATCAATCAAAAGATTTTCCGTAGTTATAATGCCTTATATGAACATAATGGATCGCATCTATCTGCTGATTCAGGAGATTTTTATAAAGATGATATCGGTAATGAGTACTTTGAAGCGCATGGAAATATCGTGATTACTCAACCCTCTGGCTCTATCATTCAAGGAACCCATCTTCATTACGACGCTTCCTCTCAACATGCAGTATTAACTAAAAATGTAAAATTGGTAGACGGTCAAACGACTTTAACAACCAACTACATGACGTATAATATGCGTAACCAAGAAGGTACTTATACAGGCGGTGGCCGTATAGTTGGACAGGGAGATACCATCACTTCCCAAAAAGCTTATTATTTTGAGAAAACGAAAGACTCCTACTTCCAAAAAGATGTGGTAGTACGTACTGAAAGCGCTTTAATCTATACAGATACATTACAATACAACACGCTATATCGCGACGCTGTCTTTCATGGACCTACCAACATAAATGGTCGTAAAGGGGAAAAACTATATACGGAAAGAGGAACTTACAATACGGAATTTGGTATTGCAAAATTCAATAAAAACAATCTATACACTGAAGGGAGTCGCTTTCTAAAAGGCGATAGTTTATTTTACGATCGCGATAAAGGAATTGGTGAAGCTTTTAAAAATGTATTGTTTGTCGATACCTTAGATAAATTTTATGCCAGTGGCGAATATGGTAAATACCTCGAATCAGACCAGTCTATCCTTTTAATGGATAAGCCCCTGATTAAGTATGTCATCAATACTGATTCCACCAATAACAAACAAGATTCCTTACAGACGGACAGTTTGGATAATGCGCCAAAACTCTCCAAAAAGGAGCTTAGAAAGCAAGAGAAAGCAGAAGAAAAGGAACGAGAGAAATTAGAAAAGGAACGAGAGAAATTAGAAAAGGAATTAGAAAAACAGGAAAAGGATATTAACTTGGCTGTTACGGATTCCATACCCAAAACGGATAGCATCCCTATTGTTAAAAACACGAATACCTCGAAGATTGATACGGCTTATATGACCGCCGACACCATCTTTTCTAAAGTTATCCTCGTCAAAGACTACAAGCCATTAAATCTCAAGTTAGATCGAAATGGTGGTGATATTATTGATGTTCAGGAAGTTGACTATGGTGACCATGAAGAAATAGACCTCATTAGTACCACGGATTCTGCACAAACGGATTCTATCCCAGCGATTATTAAAAAGGATGTGGATGAATTGAAGAAATCAGTAGAAAAACCTGTAGAAAAAGTTGTTAAGACGCCTATTGCCAAACCTAAGCCTGTTGATTCCACCAATCTGCAACAAATTAATAAAGCCGATAGCTTATTAAGGCAGAAAGCCGTTATTCCTACAGGTAAAGAAGCCGATAGCTTAATGAATCAGGCGATGGATAAAGCTTTAACTGCGGACACTCTGATGAAAGATTCCACTGTGCTCTATACCGATACGGCTAAAACAAGAATAGTACGTGCTCATTACAATGTGCGCGTGTATAAATCGGACTTACAGGCGGTAGCAGACTCTGTCTACTACGGAATGGTTGATTCTATGTTTCGTTTTATGGGTAAGCCCATGCTCTGGTCGGATGGTTCCCAAATATCCTCAGATACGATATACATGCAAATTAAAAATGGCCGTATGGATAATGCCTTATTGAAGGACAATGCCTTTATGGTCAATGCGGTATTAGATTCTGTTAAATACAATCAATTAAAAGGTAGGAAAATAACAGCTTTCTTTGCTAATAATAACATTGAACGACTTTTCGTCGATGGAAATGCGGAGAATTTAGTCTTTCGTACGAATGATAAAACCAAAAAAATAATCGAGATGTTTCATGATCGAAGTAGCCGAATCAAAATCCGAATGGAAGGTAAAAAGATTATAGACTATGTTTCTGAAAAGAAAGTAGATCAAAAACTCTATCCTTTCAAAATGGTCACTCAAGAAAATGAAGTACTACCAGGGTTTATCTGGAAACCGGAAGATCGGCCTAAGTCATTAGAAGATATGATGAACAGGGTAAGGACGAAGACAGCTCCTGTAGCTGAAGATAAAAAGGAAGAAGAAAATTCAGAAGCAGAGGAAAACAAGGAGGTTGAAACAAATGAAGAGTCCACACAAAACAAAACATTAAAATTAAAAGAAGCTAATTAACATTCGATTAGCCCAATAACGAAAAAAGGAACATTGCTGTTCCTTTTTTCATTTTATAACTACTTCTACACTTTTACTAATTAAACAGTTGCGTATACCGCTTCTTTGCTTTCTAATACCGAAGTACCCATTAAGTATTCGTCTACTTTACGAGCACATTCCCTACCTTCAGAAATTGCCCATACCACCAACGATTGTCCACGACGCATATCACCTGCTACAAACACCTTATCAGCTGAAGTCTTGTATTCGCCTTCTGTTGCTAATACATTACCCCTAGGATCCAATTTTACACCTAATTCAGCTAATAAACCTTCCTGTTGAGGATGCAAGAAACCCATAGCAAGGGTAACCAATTCGCAAGGAATTTCTCTTTCCGAACCTTCCACTTCTTTGAATGAAGTCGGTCTTCCTAAAGCATCTGTTTCCCAAGCTAAGTCTACCACCAAAGCTGCTCTTAAGTTTCCTTGTTCATCTCCTAAGAAAGATTTGGTACTTATACTCCAATGTCTATTACAACCTTCCTCATGGGAAGTTGTTGTTTTAAGCAACATCGGATAAGTAGGCCAAGGCATCGCAGCACTACGCGATTGCGGAGGCATCGGCATCAATTCAAATTGAGTAACCGATTTTGCACCATGCCTATTGGACGTACCTACACAGTCAGAACCAGTATCCCCACCACCTATCACCAAGACGTTCTTACCTGTAGCTAAAATATCGTCCACATCAATAGGAGAATTTCCTACGCGTTTATTCTGTTGTTTAAGGAATTCCATCGCAAAATGAACCCCTTTCAGTTCTCTACCTGGAATATTCAAATTACGAGGAATCGTAGATCCTCCAGATAAAACCACGGCATCGTATTGATCTAATTCAGAAGCTGGCACATTTTTTCCAACTTCAGCATTCGTACGAAATTCCACTCCTGATTCTTCCATCACTTCAATACGACGATCAATAACCGACTTATCCAGTTTAAAATCAGGAATACCGTAACGCAATAAACCACCTACTTTATCATCACGTTCATATACTACGACATCATGACCAGCTTTGTTTAATTGGGCAGCGGCAGCAAGACCTGCAGGTCCAGAACCTACTACAGCTACTTTCTTACCTGTTTTTAGATAAGACTTATTCGGTTTTACAAAGCCTTTTTTATAAGCGATTTCGATGATATGTTTTTCAATCTCTTCAATGGCTACTGGGTTTTTATTAATGCCCAATACACAGGCAGACTCACAAGGAGCCGGACAAATACGTCCTGTGAACTCCGGGAAATTATTCGTTGACGTCAATATATCATACGCATCTTCCCATTTCCCATCGTATACAGCATCGTTAAACTCTGGAATAACATTACCAAGCGGACAACCCGAATGGCAAAATGGAATTCCACAATTCATACAACGTGCGGCTTGTGTATTCAATTGTTCATCGCTAAACGAATGAACAAACTCCTGATAATTACTTTTTCTGCTTTCCACAGCATCTTTCTGAGGAAGCGCTCTTTCAAATTCTAAAAATCCTGTTGGTTTTCCCATAATATGATACCCTTCCTTATGCTGTTACTAATTTTTTCAATAAAACCTGTTTGTACTCACGAGGGAACACTTTGATAAAGCGGTTCTTCTCCGTAGCCCAATTCGTTAATATGAAATTAGCTCGCTCACTATTGGTTAATAATATATGTTTCTTCAATAAAGCGATGATAGCTGATTCATCCTCCGTTTCCAAAGGATCCAAATCCACCATTTCCTTATTGCAGTTTTCTTTAAACGTTCCTTGAATATCGTAGATCCAAGCGATACCACCGCTCATCCCCGCCGCAAAGTTTCTACCCGTTTCTCCAAGGATCAAGGCACGTCCACCAGTCATATACTCACAACCATGATCGCCTATACCTTCCACTACCGCAGTAGCTCCAGAGTTACGTACAGCAAAACGCTCGCCAGCCATACCATTGATAAATAAATATCCCGAAGTAGCCCCGTATAAAGCAACGTTGCCAATAATGATATTCTCATGTGGAACCAAGCCACTTTCTTTTGCTGGGTAAATGGCTAATTGCGCACCAGACAAACCTTTACCTACATAGTCATTCGCTTCACCTTCCAATTCAAAGGAAATACCTTTGGTATTGAATGCTCCGAAGGACTGTCCTGCAGAACCTTCAAATTTAAAGTTGATGGTATTATCTGGTAAGCCTTCAGAACCGTAGATCTTCGAAATTTCATTCGACAGTAACGTACCCACTGTACGATCCGTATTTTTCACATGGAAGGTGCCAAATACTGGAGTTTTATTTTCTAAAGCAGTTTTAGCTACCTTCAATAATCCCCAGTCTAAGATCATACTCATACCATGATCTTGTTCTTCGGTATTGTATAATGCTTCATGCGCAGAATTAGATGCCACATGAAGGATATCTTTGAAGTTGATTTTCTTCGCTTTCCAATGGTCAATATTTTCACGTTTCTTCAAGAATTGCGCTTTACCCACCATCTCGTTGATGCTTCTGAAACCAAGCGAAGCCATGATTTCACGCATTTCTTCTGCTAAGAAGTGGAACAAATTCACCACGTCTTCCGGTTTACCAGAGAACAATTTACGTAAATCTGGATCTTGCGTAGCCACACCTACCGGACAAGTATTCAAGTGACACTTACGCATCATGATACATCCGCCAGCTACCAATGCTGCTGTTGCCACACCCCATTCTTCTGCTCCTAATAAAGTAGCAATGATCAGGTCTCTACCCGTCTTCATTTGACCATCCGCCTGAAGTACTACACGACTACGTAATTTATTTTGAACCAAAGTTTGATGCGCTTCCGCTAAACCTAGTTCCCAAGGTAATCCAGCATGCTTGATAGAGCTGATCGGGGATGCTCCTGTTCCACCATCAAAGCCAGCAATTAAGATTACATCAGCATGCGCTTTCGCCACCCCTGCTGCAATCGTTCCTACCCCAGCCTTTGAAACCAATTTCACATTGATTCTAGCCTCACGGTTGGCATTCTTCAAATCGAAGATCAATTGTGCTAAATCCTCAATCGAATAAATATCGTGGTGCGGAGGAGGCGATATCAAACCTACTCCAGGAGTAGAGTGTCTCACTTTAGCGATCCAATCATCCACTTTATGACCAGGTAACTGACCACCTTCACCAGGTTTAGCTCCCTGAGCCATTTTAATTTGAATTTCGTCTGCTTGCGTCAAGTAGTTCGAAGTCACACCAAAACGAGCCGAAGCTACTTGTTTGATTGCTGAACGCATAGAATCACCATTTGGCAATTTCGTATAGCGTATTTCATCTTCACCACCTTCACCGGTATTCGACTTACCACCTATTCTATTCATGGCAATCGCTAAGGTACTGTGAGCCTCATGAGATATCGATCCAAAAGACATCGCACCAGTAGCAAAGCGTTTTAAGATATCTGTAGCAGGTTCTACCTCATCAATCGAAATTGGAGTACGGTGTTTAGCAAATTCCAACAATCCTCTCAAGGTGAACATGTGTTCCTTTTGATTGTTGATTAATGCAGAATATTTTTTATATGTTTCGAAATCTCCAGTTCTACAAGCTTGTTGCAATAAGTGAACTGTTTGTGGATTCCATAAGTGACCCTCACCACGGCGTTTCCATTGGTAGATACCTCCTTCAGGAAGTAACTTAGGAGCTACACGTGCATGTTCAAATCCTCTCCAATGTTTTTCCAACACTTCACGAGCAATATCATCCAAGCTTAATCCGCCAATTCTGGATACTGCACCACAGAAATATTTATCCACCACTTCCTTATCGATACCCAACACTTCAAAGATTTGAGCGCCATGGTATGACTGTAACGTAGAAATTCCCATTTTAGAGAAGATTTTCAACAATCCATTACATACCGCTTTTACATAGTTCTTTTTCAAGTCATCCCATGTCAAGTCGGTATCTAACTGACCAATCTCTTTCATGGTACGGATACTTGCAAGCGCCATGTACGGGTTGATTGCCGTAGCACCAAATGCCAATAAACATGCAAAATGATGAACTTCCCAAGCATCCCCAGCTTCAACCACTAAACCTACAGCTCCACGATTTCCTGTTTTAATCAAATGGTGATGAACAGCCGATACAGCTAATAAAGAAGGAATAGCACAGTGTTGCGAATCAATAGCACGGTCAGAAAGAATGATTACTTCAAAGCCATCACGTACTGCATCATCAGCATAGCGGCATAAGCGATCTAAACCTGTTTCCAACGAACCAGGATTGCCATCTGCTCTAAAATAACTTTGAATAGTTTTTGCTTGGAATACTCCCGTATCGATAGAGCGTAACTTCTCTAACTCACTAGAAGTTAAGATCGGATGCTCCAGCGTCACACAGTGACAGAATTTTTTATCTTCAATTAATATATTTCCAGCATTACCAATAAAAGTCGCCAAGCTCATCACCAAACGTTCACGAATAGGATCGATAGGCGGATTGGTAACCTGAGCAAAGAACTGTTTAAAGTAACTGGATAAATGTTGTGCCTGATCAGAAAGAACAGCCAAAGGAACATCAGTACCCATCGAACCAATAGGTTCATAACCGGTCAATGCCATTGGCGTTAATATAGTATCAATATCTTCACGAGAATACCCAAAAGACTGTTGGTATTTAAAAACAGACTCTTTAGATAAATAGGTAAATGTTACGCGAGGATTTGCAAGCTCTTCTAATTTTATTTTATAGTTATTTAACCATTCCCCATAAGGTTGTTGACGTACCAAAGCACCTTTTACTTCCTCATCCGAACGGATTTTACCTTCTTGCATATCTACTACGAAGATCTTACCCGGTTGTTGTCTACCTTTCTTAATGATAGTAGATTCATCTATTGGCAATGCCCCTGCTTCAGATGCAACAACTACACGATCATCATTGGTTATTGCATAACGCAATGGACGCAGACCGTTTCTATCCAAGGTAGCACCGATTACTTTACCATCGGTAAAACACAAGGCTGCAGGACCGTCCCATGGCTCCATCAAAGTTGCATGATATTCGTAAAATGCTTTCTTCAAAGGATCCATTTGCTCATTTCCATCCCATGCTTCCGGAACGAGCATCAACATCACGTGTGGCAAACTACGACCACTATGTAATAACAATTCCACCACATTATCCAAACAAGCAGAGTCCGATTGCCCACGGTCTACTACTGGTAATAGAATCTCCATTTCTTCTGGAGTAAAATATGGTGAAGAATAGGCTCTTACGCGAGCATAAAACCAGTTTAAGTTTCCTGTTAAGGTATTGATCTCTCCATTATGAGCAATCATACGGAAAGGCTGAGCCAATGACCATGAAGGGAACGTATTCGTAGAGAATCTGGAGTGTACCAAACCAAAAGCCGATACCACACGAGGATCTCTTAAATCTTCAAAATAACTTCCAACCTGGTAAGTTGTCAATTGACCTTTGTAAATAATGGTCTTACAAGAAAGCGAAGCAAGATATAAAGGCAGAGGAAACTCCTGATGCGCTTTAATCATTTGAATGATTAAACGACGTAATACATATAGTTTACGTTCAAAATCCTCCGTATTTGCCACCCCTTCAGGTCTAGCAATAAAAAACTGAACTATTTCCGGTTCAGCTCCTAAAGCTGTAGGTCCGATTCCTGCACGGTTTACTGGAACAGAACGAAAACCTAACAATTCCATCTGACGGTCAGCGGCTGCTTCTGCAATCACTTCACGACAAATCTTGTTCATTTCTGCTTCCTTAGGCAGAAATACCATACCTACACCATAGTATCCTGGTTCTTGAAGTTGGATACCTAAATTTATACATTCTTCCCATAGAAATTCATGAGGCAATTGAATCATGATACCAGCACCATCCCCTGATTCTGGATCACAGCCACATGCACCACGATGTTCCATGTTTTCTAACATGGTTAAGGCATCCTTAACCTGCGCATGAGATTTCTGCCCTTTAATATGAGCTACAAATCCAACCCCACAGGCATCATGTTCAAACTCTGGGTTATAAAGTCCTTCTTGCTGCATTGTAATTGATAAATTGATTAAATAACAAACGAGTTTGCTAATATATGAATAAATTCTATTATTTATTGAAATAATATTAAAAAATAACATCAAACGTTAATTTTAATTCAAAATTAACCCCCTAAAATAATTGATTTTGCATTTGTTTCGCTCTATAGCTATTAAATTGGAATATCATTCGTTACTTTTGTTAATCGAACAAATAAATTATGGTCATTAAAGAAATTGAAATTTATCGACTTAGCATTCCAATGGAACCCTTTGTTATCGCAACAGGAATCATGGATTACGCACAAAATACCTTCGTACGTATCTTGACAGACGAAGGTGCTACTGGTGTCGGTGAATGTTCAGCCTTTCCAATGATTGTTGGAGAGACTCAAAACACCTGCATCAGCCTTGCTAAAGATTTCGCTAAATTATGGATTGGTAAAGATCCATTAGCTATCGAAGATCGTATGGCAGAACTCCACCTTTACATCGCGAGAAACAATACCATCAAATCAGCTTTTGATATGGCTTTGTATGATTTAGCAGCGAAACACGCCCAAAAACCTTTGTATCAATTCTTAGGAGGAAAACCCAGAGAAATCATTACCGATATTACGTTAGGAATAGCCAGTCCGGAAGAAATGGCTGCCAAAGCAAAGGTTTTACATGATCAAGGAGCCTTTGCTCTAAAAGTAAAACTCGGCAAAAAGCCTTTGGACGATATCGCCCGTATCCGAGCCATCCGCCAAGCGGTAGGTTTTGATTTGCCTATCCGCATTGATGCTAACCAAGGCTGGTCTTACGAAGATGCCATCATTGCTCTACAAGGTTTAGAGCCTTTAAAAATTCAATTCTGCGAACAACCCTTACGTACGTATAATGATCATCTACTTTCACAATTACGTACAGAAACCATCGTCCCAATTATGGCAGATGAATCGGTCTATGATCATCACGATGCTGATCGCATTTGCCGGACAGACTCTTGCGATTTCATCAATATCAAGTTTTCCAAATCATCAGGCATTGCCGAATCCTTAAAAATACAAGCGGTAGCTAAAGAATATGGCGTTCCCTGTATGATTGGAGGGATGTTAGAAAGCCGACTAGCTTTAGCGGCCAAAGCGCATTTTGCCTATGCTGCTGATAATGTAAAGTTCTTTGACTTAGACACCTGTATGGTTGGTCACTTAGAAGACCCGGTAATTGGAGGCATTCGTTACGACGGTTATAAAATCCATCTAACTGAGGGTTACGGCATTGCAGCGGATATGGATCCTGCCTACCTGGAGACTTGTGACAAATGGGTTATTTCATAATTTTCTTCTTATGTTAAACAACGATACCTGGAACCTTGGAACTAGTGAAATAATTATCTTATCGATATTGGTTCTGCTTTTAGTATTTTTTGCTTACATCTTTAAAAAGCTGCTAAAACGAAAGTAATAGTCTGTGAAGGATTAGGGTAATTATTGAATAATTGAGTAAATTTGCAGACACTTATCAGAAAAAAAGATTATGAGTACACAAAGAGGACCTATTTCTCAGTTTATTGAGAAAAACTATCTTCATTTTAATGCAGCTTCATTAGTGGATGCTGCGAAGGGTTATGAGCAACACCTTGCTGAAGGTGGCAAGATGTTAGTATCATTAGCAGGTGCCATGAGTACCGCCGAATTAGGTATTTCATTAGCTGAAATGATTCGTCAAGATAAAGTGGCTATTATCTCCTGTACAGGTGCCAATCTAGAAGAAGATGTCATGAATTTAGTAGCACATTCTCACTATAAACGTGTTCCAAACTACCGTGATTTAACTCCTCAGGATGAATGGGAACTGTTAGAGAACCATTATAACCGTGTTACTGACACTTGTATTCCAGAAGAAGAAGCATTCCGCAGACTTCAATCTCATTTAGAAAAAGCATGGAGAGATGCCGAAGCCAATGGTGAACGTTATTTCCCACATGAATTCTTATATAAAGTGGTATTATCCGGAGACTTAGAGCAATATTACGAGATTGATCCTAAGAACTCTTGGATTCTTGCTGCTGCTGAGAAAAATATTCCAATCATTGTACCTGGATGGGAAGACTCTACTACAGGTAATATCTTTGCCTCCTATGTTATCAAAGGAGAATTAAATGTTCATACTGTAAAAACTGGTATTGAATACATGATCTACTTAACCGAATGGTACAGAGCTAACTCTGGTGGTAAAGGTGTAGGATTCTTCCAAATTGGTGGTGGTATCGCTGGTGACTTCCCGATCTGTGTTGTTCCAATGATGTATCAGGATTTGGAGTGGCATGATGTTCCTTTCTGGTCTTATTTCTGTCAAATATCTGACTCTACTACGTCATACGGTTCTTATTCAGGAGCTGTTCCAAACGAAAAAATTACTTGGGGTAAATTAGATACCGAGTCACCGAAATTCATTGTTGAATCCGATGCTACGATCGTTGCTCCTCTTATTTTTGCGTGGGTATTAGGGCAATAGCATATAATTATTAAAAATAGAAACTTTGGAAGATCAATTGATGACCACAAATCCCATAGCTATTCAGGCATTGATGTCTGAAACCATTTTTGCTATAGGAAATGAAGAACAAGCTTCAGGTAATATGACTTCCAATACAACTATAGAAACTCCTCCAACTGCAGAAAATAAAGCTGCTGTGGAGGAGTTTATTTTTCAAGGTGACAAAACCACCGGCGTATTGTTTATCTTACGCTATCCCGAATTTCCTTATTTCTCTCCTGCAGCCGAAGAAGCTTTCCATAAAACCATTGGTGCATTGCAATTGAATAGCAGTAATGTTGCTATAGTCAATTTAGCAAATCAGCATAACCCCAACGATTGGAAACGTATTATGGCTTTTTTCCAACCAAAGAAGATTACCTTATTAGGGGTAGATCCACTTTCTTTAAACTTACCTGCTATAGTCCATAACTCCTACATGCACGGTAAAATAGCAACCGTATTCAATACCTTTAGTTTTGAAGAGATGTTTGCTGATGTAAACAAGAAAAAGCTATTTTGGGGAGAATTCAAATCCTTTATTCTCTCTTAGTCCATCCATTTCAAGCCCATTTCCTATTTAGATTTGTATTTTTGTGTTTATATACACAAGAAATGGAACTTATATTCGCTACAAACAATGCTCATAAACTTGAAGAAGTTCAAGCCTTAGTTACTGATAAATTTAAATTAAAGTCCTTACAAGATATCGGTTGTACAGACGATATCCCTGAAACAGGAGTAACCTTTCAAGAAAACGCGAAACAAAAATCAGATTACCTTTTCGAGAAATATCAACTTAACTGCTTTGGAGATGATTCAGGCTTAGAAATCGATGCGCTCAACGGAGAACCGGGAGTTTATTCCGCTCGTTATTCCGGATCCAGAGACATGACTCAAAACATCGCTTTAGTATTAGAAAAACTAAAAGGAATAGAAAACCGAACCGCCAGATTTAAAACTGTTATTTCATTGTACCTTAATGGAGAACAACATTTCTTTGAAGGCACAGTAGAAGGTAGAATTATCGATGAACTCCGAGGTACTGAAGGTTTTGGATATGACCCCATTTTTATCCCTAATGGATATGATGTTACCTTCGCTGAAATGCCATTAGCACAAAAAAATACCATCAGCCATAGAGCCGTTGCTATTCAAAAGCTTTGTGCCTTTTTGAATAGTATTTAGTAGATAGTATTTAGTAGTTAGATGTATCGGTAACATTAAATTTCACAGGCTTTGCCTGTCTCGTTATGCTTCTAACTAGTATTTAGTAGTCAGATGGAGTACTAGGCAGGCAAAGCCTGCTTAATTTATGCCAAGTTAAACCTCTTAATACTAACTACTAAATACTATGTACTAAATACTACCCAAACGCAAAAAGCCCATGATCATATGATCACGGGCTTTCCGTATAAAATTAG
>DAIQBS010000005.1:0-99695 GCA_036781025.1 Sphingobacterium sp.
ATTATAAAACGATGATTTTTAATCAATTGTAAAATTGATAAATTATGCGTATCTTTGTAGACCGATTTTACTATTCAATAATAAAAAAAAACAGTTGGAGATGGCAAAAACGAAAATCTTGTTTATAACCCATGAAATGTCGCCTTTCCTTGAACTAAGTAAAATTTCTGAAATAACACGCCAGTTACCACATGCTATGCAAGAAAAAGGGTTCGAAATCCGAATTCTGATGCCGCGTTTTGGTAATATTAATGAGCGCAGAAATCGTCTTCATGAAGTGATAAGGTTGTCGGGAATGAACATTGTGGTGGACAATAATGATAATCCGCTAATTATTAAAGTCGCATCATTGCCTGCGGCGAGGATGCAAGTGTACTTCTTGGATAATGAAGAGTACTTTCAGCGGAAGAAGGTTTTTCGTGATGAGCATGGGAAATTCTTTGAGGACAACAATGAGCGTTCATTGTTCTTCTGTAAAGGAGCGTTGGAAACAGTTAAGAAACTTGGTTGGTCTCCAGATGTAGTTCACTGTCACGGATGGTTTACTGCAATGGTGCCGGCTTACTTAAAAACAGTTTATCAAAACGATCCAGCTTTTAAAGATGCTAAAGTGTTCTATTCATTGTACAATGAAGATTTCGATCAAGCAACTTTAGGTACTAAGTATGCTGAGATGGCAGGACAAGTTGATATTGATCCTGAAAAACTTAAAGATTATGGTTCTGGTAGTTACATCGATACCTACAAAGGCGCATTATCATTTACAGATGTGGTAGTGAAGTCTCCAGGGGTACAACATCCAGAATTAGACGAGTACATCCAGAAAAACAGTATCCGTGTGTTTGAACCAGCTTCTGATGAAGATTATGAAGCTTTTGGAGAACTTTATGATGAGTTTGTTAATGAGGAAGTCTCCGCTTAATTAAGAGGTTAAGCTTTAAAAGAGATTATTCTTAAACAATAAAAAATGCTTTCAATGATAAATTGAAAGCATTTTTTATTTAAGAGGATTGGTGAATTCTTATCGATTATTGATTGGGTTACTTGGGGATGGCCCGAAGATATTTCCAACCATAGTCATGGCACATCTAAATCCTATCATGGAGCTAGATTCGTCTTGTTGCGCGAAGCGACGTGTAGCAGGATTTAACCAGTACGCACGGTCATTCCAAGACCCACCTTTATAAATCCTTGATTTATCATTTACAAGAGAAACTTTTCCATATAACTCCTTTTGCTCCTCATCTAAATGCCCTCTAACATCGTAATCATAATTGGAATTGGCGATTAATCCTGTTGAATCTGCCGATTTATTTTGTTGCAATTCTTCCCAAGTCTGCTTTCTCGCAGCAGATGCAGGAACTTTGATAGGACGACCATATTTATCCTTTGCCAAGGTACGTGTTTGAGGATCTTCGTACTGATTATCCATAAAAACATGTCCACGGTAAGGGTTAAAATCTTCGAAATCTTCAAAAGAAAGTTTTCTATATACATCACTTACCCATTCGTTCACATTTCCCGCCATATTATATAAACCAAAATCATTTGCTTGATAGCTTCTGACAGGAACCGTAATATCTCCACCATCATTCAAATCACCTGCCACCCCCATATTATTTCCGGAAGTGATTTTAAAGTTGGCCATCATACGTCCTTGAGATTTCTTATGTGCCGAACGCACGCCTAAGCCATTCCAAGGATAAGTTTTAGAACTTTGAATATTACCGCCAGCAGAATTTCCAACAAGCCCTAATGCGGCATATTCCCATTCAGCTTCTGTAGGAAGTCGATAGGGTTGTTTCAAAACTCCATCTTCCATACGTATTGGCCGACGGGCCTTTGGATCAGCCGATTGACTATTGTCTAAAGGCATATTTTTTCCATCAATTCCTTCTCCACGTATTTGACCATTCAGATATAGATCGGTATTAAAGGCAATATTTGAATTGTTTTGTTGCGCTTTTAGTGTTTTATAATCAGTTAATACACCAGATTCCCTGAGGATATGTTCATTCACACGGTCAGTACGCCATTGGCAATACGCATTCGCTTGTTCCCAAGACACACCTACTACAGGATAATCCTGAAAAGAAGGGTGACGAAAATATAAATTTACATAAGGTTCATTGTAAGAAAGGGGATGTCTCCAAACTAAGGAATCTGGTAAGGCGTCATAATAAAGCTTTCCATCTTCAGGATAATTTTGAGAAATCCATTGGAGGTATTCCAGCCAATCGGCATTAGAAACTTCCGTTTCATCAATATAGAAAGAAGCAACAGTAACCCTGCGTTTGTCGGTATCATAATCAAAACCTAAATCTTCGTTCAAACTACCTCCCATCACAAAAGTTCCACCTTCAATCCCAATTAGACCTGGTCCTGGAGACTCGGCAATTTGGCGGTTAATTTGCAATCCGCCGTTGTAAGGATCATTGTATTTTACACCAGTTTTTGAAGAGTAATTGCTCCGTTGTTGATTGTTTGCACTACTACATGCGCTTAGCACGAAAATACTCAGGCATAGGGATAGGTAGCTTGTTAAGTTGTTGTTTTTAAACGTCATATAATCCGAGGATTGATAAGCTAAATTTAGTAATTATTATTATTGTTAAAGAATTCAATAACGTTTTAAAAATCATATTTTATGCCAAAATATCTAATCGACTAAAATAAACCACTTATTTAATGAGAAAAATTGATTTTTTACCCTTAATATTTCCCTGTATCTTCGTAACAAGATGAAAATAAAAGTAGGATTTGGATTTGATGTTCATCAAATGAAAGAAGGACATCCATTTGTATTAGGAGGAGTCACGTTAGATCACCATTCGGGTGCATTTGGGCATTCAGATGCTGATGTGTTGGCGCATGCGATTTGCGATGCAATTCTCGGAGCCGCGAATTTAGAAGATATTGGTTATCATTTTCCCAACACAGATGATCGATGGAAGGGAGCTAATAGTCTAACTTTATTGACGCATTGTGTTAAACTGATACAAGAAAAAGGTTGGTCGCTAGGAAATATTGATGCGATGTTGTGTCTAGAGGCTCCTAAAATTAAACCATACATTGCGCAAATGAAAAAGAATATTGCTATAGCAGCAGGAGTAGATATAGAAGATATCTCCATTAAAGCAACGACCAATGAGACCATGGGATTTATCGGAAGAGAAGAGGGAGTTGTGGCTTATGCCGTTTGTTTAATTGAGAAAAAATAGTTTTATCGCTATTCATTTTAATTTAATAAGTAACCTACACAGGCAGGAAATATATTTCCTGCCTGTGTAGTTAACCAAGGATTTCCTTTACGAAATCGTATTTTCAGCTTATTCCCATAAACATTCTTCGTATTGGGATTCAATTCAAATTTCCCACATATTGGTCTTATTTTTTAAAGATCGATTTAGTAAATCAACCTG
Organism: Sphingobacterium sp.; assembly: GCA_036781025.1. Lineage (GTDB taxonomy): Bacteria > Bacteroidota > Bacteroidia > Sphingobacteriales > Sphingobacteriaceae > Sphingobacterium. Next base: position 3,423 of record DAIQBS010000005.1, read on the forward strand.
TATTTACGAAGGATTTATCATTTAAAATAACTTTCTGAAAAGAAAATTTTAGACTATCTGATACTACATTTCTATTCATCTAGAAAATATTGGTATTTTTGTTTTGGTTAACTCATATTTGGCACACTTACTGATAGAATGCTGTCAGAAATTAAGTCTAATGATTAGCTAATTAGAAGTTTCATTAATTGATAGAATGAAGAGAGAATCAAAAAGTAGTAAGCTGACAGAAGAGGATGTAAAGTCCTACACCCGTAAATTCTGGATGCTATTGATCGGTTTAGTGGCGTTTTCGTTTATTTTCCTATTAAGTGTCCGTCTAGGCATATTCGGCAAGTTACCCACCTTTAAAGACCTAGAAAATCCAAAAAGTAATTTAGCCTCAGAAATATTAACTGACGATAATAAAGTCTTAGGGACTTACTATGTTCACAATCGATCGAATGTAAAGTACAGCGAACTTTCGCCATTCCTTATCAATGCCTTGATCTCTACAGAAGATAAACGTTACTACGAGCATTCTGGTATAGATTATTCCCGTACATTAAGTTCCGTAATTCTAACCTTGGGAGGCAGTAAGCAAGGTGGTAGTACCATTACCCAACAGCTAGCACTAAACTTATTTGGAGAAGCCAGAGCAAGAAATACCATTAAACGTATCATGCAAAAATTTCAAGAGTATATCACCGCGGTTCGGTTAGAACGTAATTATACCAAGGAAGAAATCATCATGATGTATTTTAACACCGTTGACTTCGGTGCTTACAATACGTTCGGAATTAAATCCGCTGCTAGAACTTATTTTAACACAACTCCTGATAAACTCACAGCTGATCAAGCAGCCTTACTTGTGGGGATGTTAAATGGAACTACCAAGTATTCACCTATCAGATATCCTGAAAGGGCTACAAACAGAAGAAACTTGGTTCTGCAAAATATGCGCGATCAAAATTTCCTTTCTAGCGAAGAGTTTGAAAAGAATAAAGAAAAACCTTTAGGCATTACCTTAGTTAAATCCAATTATGGCGATGGTATTGCACCTTATTTCAGAGCTGTCTTAAAAGAAGAAATCAAAAAAGAATTTCAAAGGTTAGCCATTACAAAACCAGACGGTACGCCTTATGATTTAGACCGTGATGGATTAAAAGTATATACCCCGATTAATTATAAAATGCAAGTACATGCGGAAGAAGCTCAAAAAGAGTGGATGAAGCGTTTACAAAATGAGTTTGATAAACAATGGAAACGTAGAAATGCTTTTGCTGGTGACAACGCTAAATTATTGGTTACAGGTATGAAACGTTCCGATCGTTATCGGGTATTAAAAGCGGAAGGCCTTTCAGAGGATGAAATTAAAAAGGATTTCAACACGAAAGTGCCGATGAATCTATTTACTTGGAAAGGTAATGTAGATACGGTCATGACGCCAATGGATTCCATCAAATACACCAAACTATTCTTAAGAAATGCCTTAATGTCTATGGAACCTCAAACAGGATATATCAAAGCTTGGGTGGGAGGTATCAACTTTGAGCATTTCAAATACGATCAAGTTCGTTTAGGTACTAGGCAAGTAGGTTCTACAGCTAAACCATTTGTGTATGCTTATGCCATTGACAATGGTTATGGACCTTGTGTATCGGTTCCGAATCACATGCAAACTTATGGGGATTGGACTCCTAAAGGTACGGTACAAGGAGGAGATCCTATCACACTAAAAGGAGCGGTGAAATATTCTCAAAACTACGCTTCTGCCTATTTGATTAGTGAGGTAGGTGCAGCTAACGTAGCGGAGTTTACGAAAAGAATGGGTGTTAACTCGAATATTCCAAATAATCTTTCTATAGCATTAGGATCTTACGATGCTTCCCTATTTGACATGGTCGGGGCTTATTCCGCATTTGTTAACCAAGGTACTTGGATTGAACCAACCATGATCTTACGTGTGGAAGATAAAAATGGTGCCTCCATTTATGAGAAAGCTCCTAAGGTAACCAAGCCACTAAACTCAGAGACAGCCTCTGCGATGGTGGATATGCTTAAAGGAGTCGTGGATGGTGGAACTGCCTCTAGGCTTCGTTGGGATCCGAATTTCGGAGGCTTGAAGAATCCAATTGGTGGTAAAACAGGTACTACGAATGATAACTCAGATGCTTGGTTCATCGGAATTACTCCGCAATTGGTGACTGGGGTATGGACAGGTGCCGAAGATCGTGGCATTAGCTTTAGTAGCATGCAATACGGTCAAGGTGCTGCGGCTGCGATGCCTGTATTTGGATTATACATGAAACGAGTATATGCCGATAAAAGCTTAAACTATACGCAAGAAGATTTTCCTGTACCTGAAGGAGGGATTACTCGATTCGAAATGAATTGTGCCAACTTCTCCCAATTCTATGGAAATGACCCAAATCAAACAGATACGCAACTATTAGAAGACGAAAGGTTAGGTTTTTAGCCTTAACTTTAATAAATTAGACCAGACCCTGAACAATACTACTCAAGGTCTGGTTTTTTTGTTATGATGGAATTTGATTACAAAAAAGAATTAAGTAAAATACCCCATAAGCCAGGTATTTATCAATATTTTGATAAAGATGATGTGCTTATTTACGTGGGTAAAGCCAAAAATCTTAGAAATAGGGTAGGCTCTTATTTTGTCAATGACCATCAACTAAACAGCAAAACTCGCGTACTTGTTAGAAAAATTCAACGTATCGCTTTCACCATTGTAGATACCGAGATTGATGCCTGGTTACTAGAAAATAACCTCATTAAAAAGCATCAGCCTAGGTATAATGTGATGTTGAAGGATGATAAAACCTATCCTTGGATAGTCATCAAACAGGAACGATTCCCTAGAGTATTCTGGACTCGTAAATATATCAAGGACGGTTCCCGATATTTTGGTCCTTATGCTTCGGTGGGTATGATGCATATTATCCTGGATATGATTCGCGAATTATTTCCTTTACGAACCTGCAACTTGCATCTTTCGGAAGAAAATATCCAAAAAGGGAAGTTTAAAGTGTGTTTAGAATATCAGATAGGCAATTGCAAAGGGCCATGCGAAGGGTATCAAAATGAAGAGGATTATGAACAAAACCTCTCCGATATCAAAGATATTCTAAACGGGAAAATTGCGGTAGTCAACAATCGGCTCAAAGAACAGATGCAATCTGCTGTAGAGCAGATGGATTTTGAAGCTGCTCATAAGTTAAAAATCAAATTGGATAAACTATCCAATTATCAGAGTAAATCCACAGTAGTAAGTTCATCTATTAGCAATGTGGATGTATTCAGTATTGCCTCAGAAAGTAATTATGCATTTGTCAATTTCTTAAGGGTAGTCAATGGGGTGATTATCCAAACCCAAACTGTCGAATTGAAGAAACGGCTGGATGAGACCGATGTGGAATTACTAGCCTTAGCCATTCCTGAAATAAAATCCAGGTACCGAAGTTTATCCAAAGAGATTATCGTTCCTTTCGAATTAGACATTGAAGGGAATGATGACTATAAATTCGTAGTACCCAAATTAGGAGAAAAGCGGAAATTGCTTGATCTTTCTTTAAAGAATGTAGCCTATTTTAAAAAGGAAAGGTTGAATCAATATGAAAAATTAAATCCCGAGGTTAAAACAGAACGCGTTTTAACGCAAATGCAAAAGGATTTACGGTTAAATGTATTACCTAGACATATTGAGTGTTTTGATAACTCCAATATTCAAGGGAATTATCCTGTGTCGGCTATTGTCGTTTTTAAAGATGCGAAACCTTCTAAAAAAGATTATCGGCACTTCAATGTAAAAACTGTTGAAGGACCTAATGATTTTGCGACGATGGAAGAGGCTGTTTTCCGTCGGTACAGACGCTTATTAGACGAAGACCAATCCTTACCTCAATTAATTATTATTGATGGTGGTAAGGGGCAATTAGGGGCTGCATTAAAAAGTTTGAAGTTATTAGGGATAGAAAAAAAGGTGACTGTCATTGGAATCGCTAAAAGGCTGGAAGAGCTTTTTTATCCAGGCGATCAATACCCCTTATACTTAGATAAGAAATCGGAAACACTTAAGATTATACAGCATCTTCGGGATGAGGCTCATCGTTTCGGAATAACCTTCCATAGGAATCAACGCAGTAGAAAAACTTTTGTCTCTGAATTGGAGAATATTCCAGGTATAGGTAAAACTACCGTAGAGAAATTATTAAAAACTTTTAAGTCGGTAAAGAAAATAAAAGAAGCCTCCGAAGAGGCTTTAAAAGAGATTTTAAACGTAAAGCAACTTATTGCATTACGTACTTATTTTCAGAAAGAAGAGAATTAAACTATAAAAATCCAAGTTCCAATTTAGCTTCTTCACTCATCATATCTTTAGTCCAAGGCGGGTCGAAAGTCAATTCCACGATGGCTTCATCAATACCTTCAATAGCGGCCACTTTCTGCTGAACTTCATTCATGATTTCCCCAGCTACAGGACAACCTGGAGCCGTCAATGTCATCACGATTTTAGCTTGTTTGTTTTCCTTAGTGATGATTTCATACACCAATCCTAAGTCAAGTATATTTGCTGGTTTTAATTCTGGATCATAGACAGTAGCTAATACTTCTTCAATTTTTGAAGCTAAGCCTAGCCGATCCATAATAATTATATTCATATCTTTTTATGTTGTGAAGAACTTAAAATTTCCTCATAAATACCTATCAACTGATTCATCACCATACCTTTTTGGTATTTCTCCAAAAATTCAGCTCTACAGTTTTCTCTTATTCGTTCCTTTTCTTGTGGAGCTAATTCTTTCCATGCACTTAAAGTTTGAATAAGACTACTGTGTTGGTGAGGATCAAACAACATTCCTGTCTTCAAAGGTACGACCATTTCAGTTAATATGCCAATATTACTTGCGAGTACAGGAACAGCAAGCGCGAAAGCTTCTAGAACTGCTAGAGGCATCGATTCGTAGCACAGGGAAGGAACAATAGCTGCTGTACTTCCTGCCAAATGGTTGCTGATTACTTGTTTATTTTGAAAACCATAATAAGTGATATTTGGACTGTGTTCAGCGATGAGTTCCACTTCTTTTTGCAATGGACCAGTACCAAAAATCTTTAATTCATGTTGAGTTGCTTTCCAAGCATGTAGCAAAGGAAGGATACCTTTTTCTTCAGATAATCGTCCTATATACACGAAAGCTTCACTAGGAATAATTTCCGAAACCTTAATTTCTTGAACAAAATTAGGTTTTACGCTAAACTTCTCCATAGCAATGCCAAAAGTAGAACGTTCAAATAACCTCTTAGAAAAATCGGATAATACAATGAAACGATCAATGTAATTGAAGGTGCCTCTTTTTTTATGAATCCAATACGTAAAACTCGTCCAAAAAGTTTTTAATAAGGAATTTTCCAACACGTTCAATTTAATCGCGCGCCAAGGGAATTGGGCGGTAATGGAATCTAAGAAAATATTGCCATCGTAAAATAAGGTTGCAGAAGGACAAAGTAACCTGAAATTATGAAGGGTCATGCACATTGGAATACCTAACTTTTTAACATGCAATATAAATAAGGGGCCTAAGCCATAATGGAGGTTGTGGATATGGATAAGATCAGGTTGAAATTCCTTGATTTTTTTGGCTATTTGTTTGGTTTCCTTCCAATTCATCGGGTAACACAAATACTGTAAATATCCTGCTAAACCTTTCTTGTTTTTTGGACTATATAAAGCTACCGTATGATCTTTTTCTAAGGCTTCCATTTCTTCTTTCATAACAAAATCTTCACCGCCAAGATGTTGGTATTGATTATGGATGATTAAGATGCGCATATAGTCGTTTTTTGTGCAATTTACATAGTCTAACCTAATTATTCAAATCGCTTCCTCTCAGCTATTCCTTTCAAAATGTTTATCTTCGTAAGATTTTTATACAATTATGTTTGAACAAAACCCCTATAGCAAATTAATTAGCAACTACCTACAGCAAGATGTTTTTCCTGATAAACCGGCTGCTTTATACGATCCCATCCGATATATTCTTTCCTTATCTGGGAAACGTATTCGTCCCATGTTGGTTTTAATGGGAGCGAAGATGTTTGGCAAGGAAAATCTAGATGAGGTATTGCCTGCCAGTTGCGCTATCGAATACTTTCATAACTTCTCCTTAATCCATGATGATATTATGGATAAGGCTCCCTTACGAAGAGGTAAAGATACAGTGCATCAAAAATGGAATGATAATGTCGCTATTCTATCAGGAGATGCGATGCTGGTAAAAGCTTATCAACAGCTTGGCAAATGTAATCCCCATAAGATTCCTTCCTTATTGCATGTTTTTAATCAAATTTCCTTGGAAGTATGCGAAGGCCAACAGATGGATATGGATTTCGAAACGTTCGAACATGTTTCTGAAGAGGCTTATATAACCATGATTAAACTGAAAACTTCCGTTTTATTAGGGGGTGCTTTACAGATGGGGGCTATTTTAGCTAATGCTTCTGATGAACAGCAACAATTAGTTTATCAATTTGGTGTTAATCTAGGAATAGCCTTTCAGTTGCAGGATGATTATTTAGATGTCTATGGAGATCCCAGCACCTTTGGAAAACAAGTAGGTGGTGATATCCTGAGTGATAAAAAAACCATTTTACATATTAAGACGAAGCAATTAACTCAAGAATTGGAAGATGATTCATTTAATGATATTGTAAGGGATACTCAACTTGATGACCAGCTGAAAGTAAGTCGTATGAAAGATTTGTATAAAAAATTAGCTGTAGATGAATACGCGCAGCAGGTAAAGCAACGTTATATGGATTTAGCTTACCAGTACCTGGATGCCATTGATCTAGTCGAAGAGCATAAGTTAGAACTGAGGATGCTTGCCGATCAATTAATGCATCGGACGAAGTAAATTATGATATTTGCTATGTTTTTTATAAATTGAAACAAATGGAGGAATGTGACTAAATGGAACCTTTAAAAATAACCATATTTCAAGCTTACCTTTTTTGGGAAAATGTCGATAAGAACCTGCAAAATTTAGGTTTGAGGCTATCCTCATTACGTGAGAAAACAGATCTTATCTTGTTGCCTGAAATGTTTAATACAGGTTTTACAACGAATGTTGAGAAATGTGCTGAAACCATGTCAGGGAAAACCATGCACTGGTTATACGATATGTCCAAACAATTCGATTGTGTGATGGCGGGTTCATTAATTATTGAAGAAGATGGAAAGTATTACAACCGTTTTATTTGGATGTCTCCTGATGGTAGTTTCGTTCATTATGATAAACGTCATTTGTTTAGTTTAGGCGGAGAAAACGAAAAATTTACTGCTGGCAAATCTCGAATTATTTTCCCATTAAAAGGTTGGAGAATTTGCCCGATGGTTTGTTACGACCTACGCTTCCCGGCATGGTCACGAAACCAACAAGGTGCCTATGATTTATTAGTGTATACCGCTAGTTGGCCAGATAAAAGATCGGCACATTGGCGTGCACTAATTCCTGCTCGTGCCATTGAAAATCAAGCTTACGTGATCGGAGTAAACCGTGTAGGTCATGATGGTAAGGAAGTGTATTATTCTGGTGGCTCTATGTGTATATCTCCTAATGGAGACGTTGTTTACTATAAACCAGAAGATGAGGATTTGTATACCTTCACGCTGAATCCTAAAGATTTGGAAGAAAACAGAGACCGATTCCCATTCTTAGAAGATCAGGATCAATTTAATATTGTATAAACTAATACTTATAAGGCCTTTCCAAGATAGCTTGCTGAATAACAGCTTTTCTTAAATCGAAGTGTTCTGGCTCTAATTCTTCAACTTCTAGTCGTCTTTGAAGCGTTAGGGTTTGTTGCTGCTTCTCTTTACGTGCTTTTTCTAATCGTCTATTTTGCATCAGCACCACTTCATCAGGAATGGTTTCTTGATAGACAGCTGCTTTTATTTTTTCTTTCTTTTCTACTTGTTGATAAATAACCTCTGGAATAGGAGTGGTTTGTACTCGACGAACAGGAGGTGGTTCAGGAATGTTAGAAGTAACAACTTGGCCTTGCTGTTGCTTTCTTAGCTTTTCCATACGTTGTTTGGCTTTTTCTTGTTCTTCTTTATACGAGTCATAAATCTTATAAAGAATCCCACCTATTACCAATAATACACCCAGTATATTTTCCATTCCCTAATATAATTACAATTAATTAATTATGGATAGCAATTGCTAAATATATTTGGAAATCAAATGAATAATTATTTAATTGCATCAACAACTTTTTAAACCCTTTTTCAATACCTAAGATGGATACGAATCTAATTTATGACGACCAATTTTATTCTTTTTTAACAGGACGGGTTTCAACTGCAATTGAACGTAGACTTCAACGTAATTTTAAAGAAAATGGTATAACCATTACTGCAGAGCAATGGAGCATCCTTTATTTTTTATGGGACTCCGAAGGTTTAAGTCAACAAGATCTTGCGAAATTAACCTTTAGAGACAAGCCTTCCGTATCTCGATTAATTTCAAACTTAGAAAAACAAAAAATATTAATTCGATTAAATTGTACAGGCGATAGACGTACCAATCAGATTTTTTTAACGGCATTAGGTCATCGCATAAAAGACAAATGCATGTATCAAGCAGAAAAAACTATTTCTGAAGCGATGAAAGGTGTTGATAAAGAATCTATGCAACAAGCCCAACAGCTTTTAGAAATAGTTTTTAATAATTTGAAATAGATCTGATTAATCAAAAACTTCCGGTGCGAAATCACTACGGTTATTCACCAATTTACCTGTAGATCTAAAATAAATGTCGTGAAAGCTTAAGGTGTTTTGGCTATCTACTTTTCTGAAGAATTTATCAGCAGTGATATCTTCTAGTGTTTTAAATCCACAAGCCTCCATAATTTCTACGGTTGCCCTTAAGGTATTGCGGTGAAATTGAGCAACACGCACGTATTTATCTTCTACATCAAGTCCTTTATATAAGTGAGGTTTTTGTGTAGCTACACCTACAGGACAAACATCTTCATTACATTTTAAGGCTTGGATACAACCTAACGCGAACATCATTCCACGCGCACTATAGCAAGCATCTGCGCCTAAGGCCATTACCTTCAAAATGTCGAAACCGGTCACAATTCTACTGGACACAATCAACTTGATGTGTTTTTTCAAACCGAAATTGATTAGGGTTGTGGTCACAAATGCTAATGCATCGTATAAAGGCATACCTAAATTATCCGTAAATTCCAATGGTGCAGCTCCTGTACCACCTTCTGAACCATCTACCGAAATAAAATCAGGCATAATCTGTGTTTCTTGCATAGCTTGACAGATATCAATAAATTCTTGCTTATCACCTATACATAGTTTAAATCCGACAGGTTTATAATCCGACAGTTCGCGCAATTGTTGAATGAAATGCATCATTTCCACAGGGCTAGTGAATGCACTGTGTGCGGGTGGAGACATCACATCTGTTCCCGGGATAACATGTCTTATTGCAGCAACTTCAGGGGTGTTTTTTGCCGCAGGTAAAATACCTCCATGTCCAGGCTTTGCTCCCTGTGATAGCTTTAATTCTATCATTTTGACATAAGGTTTCGTCGATTTTTCTCTGAATAAATTTCCATCAAAATAACCAAGCTCATTACGACATCCAAAATACCCCGTACCGATCTGCCATATTAAGTCCCCTCCACTGATATGGTATTGACTAATTCCTCCTTCACCCGTATTGTGAGCAAAGTTTTGTAGGGCAGCACCTTTATTTAAAGCTGTTATAGCTGTTCTGCTCAAGGCACCGTAACTCATAGCAGAAATGTTAAATACACTCAAGCTATAGGGTTGTTTACATTGGTAATTTCCAACTAATGTTCTAAGATCATGATCCTCTATATGAACAGGGAAAATACTATGTGCAACCCATTCATTTCCTATCGCCTGCGGATCAGTTTGCATACCAAAGGCAACCGTTTCACGTTGGTTTTTGGCACGTTGATAAACGATACTTCGTTGACGTCTGTTGAATGGCCTACCATCTGTATCCGACTCCCAAAAATATTGTCTCAATTCTGGACGAATAGATTCTAAAAAGTAACGAAAATAACCCACTACAGGATAATTCCTTAAAATCGCATGCTTCGTTTGAAAACTGTGATACAAAGCAATGATCAATAATGGAAAGGGGATTAATAATAACCAAAACCATTTTGGAGTAAAAATTATCCCGAATGATAGGATAATAAGATTAATGATAATGATAATCCCAAGGATGAGTTTTCTTACAGGCATAATATCTATGTTAACCTTTAAACATTTAAAACATGGATTTGTAATCTATGACTGCTATAAATGTGCCACAATTTTATTAAATCCGTTTGTTTTAATCATGTCAATTAAAGATGCAAAATTAGTAAGTTCGTAGAGTAAATGGAAGTTTTTAATCCCTGAGAAGAAGTTTTAATGAAATCTTAATAGAATGAAATATTCTATCCTCTTTTTGTAATAAGGTCTGATATTTTTTGGTAAATAAGTTGCCAATCTGGATGCCCGCTAAGAAACTGTAAATGCTTTTCCATACTGATTTCGTCTTTTCTGATGGCGGGCCCTGTTTGTACCTCCTTAGGAATGTTATTTTGTACTTTTTCTGCGGTCTTTAAAATGATAGGTTTTAACAAATCAAATGAAAGTTGATGCTCTTCTAAAAGGTCATAAGCAATTTGAAAAAGGGCATTACTAAAGTTGTTGGCAAAAACTGCAGCGGTATGCAAAGCTAATCGTTGCTCTGTTGAGCAATTAAATAGTTGATTGCTGATGCTTGACCAAATGGAAAATAATTTTACGCTCACCTCTTCCGTATTGGCTTCTATTCCAAATGGCACTTCTTTTAAATTAATGCTTACTTCTTTCGAAAAACTTTGAACGGGATAGATAACCGCATAAGATTTAAATTTGGATAAAACCTGTATGGAAGTTGCTCCTGAACTATGTGCAACAATACCGGATAACGTAGCAGGAAGTTTTGATACGACGTCCGGTATGGAAGAATCAGTGACCAGCAACAAATAAAGGTCTGCATCCGCAACAAGATTTTCTAAGTCGGTGGTAAAAGGACAGTGTAACACATTAGCTAATGCTTCCGCATGAGCTAATGTGCGGCTATATACTTGAATGATTTGATGATCCCCTTGGGCAACCATGGTTTTACCCATTTGGGTAGCTACATGACCGCTTCCTAGTAGAACAATCTTCATTCGTTTATGATTTACTTGTTTTTAATTTACCATCTTTAAGACGACGGTAAATAGCCATGCAGAAACCGATAGTCATCACAATGGTACCACACCAGAAGAAATTGATGTATGGGAATTTAATCGCTTTAAATACGACCCATTTCTTCTGAGGTAATGGTTTTTGGTAGGCCATGATTTCAAATTTCTCTTGATCAGGAATAATTTTTGTAAATCTAAAACGTAATCCTTGATCATTGACATCTTTATAAAAATCAAAAGTATTACCTCCTTTTATTAGGAATACCGGCTCCACTGGATAATCTTTACCATCTACTGCGACGACTTTAATTTTTAATCCAACCAAAATATCATCCGCTGCGGTTGGCATATTTTCTAATTTAGCATCCTTGTTTAAGCCTTCTATTACGTAATAGCCATTTCTATAACGAAGGGTATCGCCAAGGCTTACCAGGTAGGTCGCAGGTTCTTCATAAGCGTCAAATCCTGCGGAAGTACCTTCTTTTTCATCTTTAATGGATGCTTGTGAATCTGATGCAGCAGCTGTAATTAATGTATAAATATCGTGAGTTAAGAAATGCTTCGTGCCAGGAGTACCAATTAACCCACCCATTTGAGGGTTATTTTGGGCAAAAGGACTTAGGATAAAGGATTCCGTTACATTTCCAGTTTCTTCGTCTATTTTTTCGTATTTAATTTTATAATAAACGTTTGGCGCTGCAATACTGTCTCCTACATAGGTAATGCGGTAATCTCCCATCTGAACTGGTTCACCTTCATTTAAAAACAAATTATCACCTGGTTTTTCCACTTGGTCAAATCCAGCTACAGCAATGTAATTACTGGAGTTTTTCGATATAACTTCATTGGTAGCGGCAGCAATTAAAGCACCAATCAATAATAAACCGAAGCCTATATGGGATACTGCTGATCCTGCTAATCTCCATTTACCTTTGAACGAATCTCCCAATATTCTCAAATTGGCAAGAATACAGAATACCGAGGTAAACGTGATTAAGATAAACATGATGTTTGTATACACATTTGTGAAATACACAATGACTCCAGAAATGATTAGCGCAAATACGATGGATGCGATCGTAGCAGCCCAAAATTTCTTAACATCGGAACGTTTGTATTTTAAAAATTGGGTGAATGCTGTCAATAACATCACCACAACAGCAAAAGCACCTTGCCATTTATTGTAATGGGCAATAGGATCTAAAGGAGGTGCAACTTTAGTTCCGAATAATGTATTAAATACAGGGATGGAGGTTGTGGCAATCATTTGAGCACAAGCTACTGTCAGTACCAATGCTCCGATAAATAACCAAAACTCCCTGGAATAAATTTCTTCTTCTTTCTCGGTGCTAGGCATTTCTTTTTTACGAACGACTAACAAAACAACCATGATAACCAAGAATGTTACATTGAAAAAGATCAGTTGTGAGGACATTCCCAAGCTGGTAAATGAATGCACAGATGTTTCGCCTAAAATGCCGCTTCGAGTTAGGTAGGAAGCATAGATGACAAGTACAAAACTAATCAAACATAAAAAGGTAGCTGTAAAGTAAGCATGTCCAGAATTTTTAAAAGCAACCATGACATGGACTGCAGCAATTAATGTGAACCAAGGAATGATGGAAACATTTTCCACCGGGTCCCATGCCCAAAAACCACCAAAATTTAATGCTTCGTAGGCCCAGAAAGATCCCATAATAATCCCCGCACCCAAAATCATCACAGCAAACAATGCCCAAGGTAATCCTGGATTTAACCACTCTTTAAATCTTCTTTGCCAAATTCCTGCAGCAGCATATGCAAAAGGAACAATCATGGAAGCAAATCCTAAAAATAGGGTAGGAGGGTGAATCACCATCCAGTAGTTTTGTAACAAGGGATTTAAACCGCGGCCATCACGAATTAAATTTAAATAATTCGGATCTTTTAAGATTGGCCAGGTCATGGCCTCTCGTAGTAAGATGAAAGGAGAACTTCCAACGCGGTAGCCAAATACTTCAACTCCAATAATCATCGAAGATAGAAATACCTGACAAAGCATGACAAAAGTCATTACTGGACTTTCCCAACTTTTCGCTTTAAATACTAAGATAATGCCCAATACTACCTGCCAAAACATCCACAGCCAAAAACTACCTTCTTGACCTTCCCAAAATGAAGATATGATATAATGGGTGGGTAAGGTCATGGATGAATGTGCCCAAGCGTAATGATATTCGAATAAGTGATTGTAAATAATGTAGAACAAGGTAGCCCCGATAACCACTATGGAAACAGCATTTGTCCAAAAACCTAATCTTCCCAGTTTTTTCCAAGATGTCTCTTCCGGATTTTGACTAGCAAAGAAATAACATATCATGGAGAATAAGGCGGCACCAAAAGAAAGAACAACAAAAAACTGTCCTATTTGGCCTGGTAATAGGTTTTCTCCTACGTAATTAACGTCCATAAATGATGTATTGTAAAGCGAATTGTATTACTGATGTATTAATAATTCATAGCGGTTCTTGGCTCAGCAATTGCTTCTTGAACCTCCATTTGATCTTGATTGTATTTCGATGGACATTTCATTAAGATTTTACTCGCATGAAATTTATTTCCTTCCATTTTTCCTGTCAATACAATTTGTTCTGAACGCTCTATATCCTGAGGTTTTGAACCAAAAAATACCACTTCACATTCTGTACTATCGCTATCGTACATGTAAAAAGAAAAATGATTCGCATCCTTCACAGGATCATAACTTAATTCCTTTTCTTTATTTAATACGCCAACGACATATAATTCCGTATTTTTTTCTTTTGCTTCAGTAAATGTAGAATAGGTACTGGAGTCAGTATAAATTACAAGAATCATCGCAATTGCTATAGCGATGATGACGATTAATATAATGGAACTTTTTTTCATTGTCTTTAAAAAAACTTTATTCGAATTACAAAATTACAAATTAGATAAGTAAGCAATGAATTTAACAAGGTTTTAGTATTATTTAGAACTATTCTAATTTAGTAGTTTCTATGATTCGGTTTAACTCAATTGATATTTTAACTTACTGAATATGAGTTGCTAATATAGCAAAGGCTGTTTAGTCAATATTGCTAGCTGCGGAAACTACAAACGGATATGCTCTAAATCATGTAATATATCTGTTTCAAAAATTCACTAGAACAATTCCGTAGTATTTATCGGAATTTATGAAACCATAGCAAGTCGCATCTTGACTTGAATTTAAATAATCAGGTTAAATAAAAAGATTCTTTCTTTGAAAAAGGGATTTCGAATCTTTTTAAGCCACTTCTTCTTCAGGTTCGAATTTCTCTCCTGAAATTTTAGTGACCATCATTGCTGCAACAGGATCTCCAGTAGCGTTTAATACCGTTGCAAGTGGATCGACAAGCGCACCAATTATTAATATAGCAGGTACAGCTTCATTCGGAATCCCATAAATAGATATCATCAGCATCTCACCTATAAATCCACCATTTGGAATTCCACCTGCCACCATAGAAACTAAAACTGTGATTCCTACCGCTGTAATCAGGGTGCTTGGCTCAAAAAAGTTCCATCCTAAAATGGAGAATGCCACATATATTTTTAGAATGGAGGATATGGATGATCCATTTTTATACAATGTATTTCCTATGGGAACTACTATATTGGCTATTTCTTTAGGGATTCCTATTCTTTTAGATGCTATTAAGTTAGCTGGCAATGTCGCTAAGCTACTGCAAGTACTTAAAGCGGTTAAAGATGGAGAGATATTATGCTTCCAAAATGATTTTATTCCTTTACTTCCATTTCCAATAAATGCATATAAGCTATAAAATAGGAAGAAGAAAACAATTCCGAATCCATAATAAAACCCTAAAGGTTTAGCATAGAAACCAAATAATTCTGGCCCTAAGGTTTTTACTTGGTAGGCAAAGTACGCTCCTAATCCTATTGGGCCGACTTTCATGATGAGAATTAATAAATTCTCCATGACTTTATTTCCGGCATTTAAAAATGCTGTAAATTGTTTTCCAGCTTCTCCCGACTTCCTAGTTGCAGTACCCACTAATAAGGAAAAGATGACAAATGCTAAAATACTTTTACGAGATAAAAGATTTCCGAACTCATCTACTGTAAGGAAACGCACAATGCGATCTCCCCATGTTTCGTTAGCCTGATTGCTTAATGATTCTGTTACCGCGGAATGGTCAGAAATAGCGGTTACGGGGAAAGCCCATAATCCCGCAATGGTAGCCACAGCAGCAATAACAATAGTCACTACAAAAACCACACACATAATGACGATGGTTTTTCCCAATTTATTGCTGTCTTCTATATTGGCTATAGAAGAGGATATAGCGAAAAATAACAAAGGAATTACAGAAACGAACAGTAAATTTAAAAAGATATCGCCAATGGGTTTTAAGATGTCCACGGCTGAAGGAAAAAATATCCCGATGAGACTTCCAAGAATTATTCCCAATAGAAGCAATAAGATGCTTCCATAATTTTTTATGACCTTATTCATTCAAGTAATTTGATGAGCTAAATTAACTGTTTTTTTTAGAATGTCAATTGATAAATTTTGAAGGTAAAAGATGGTTTGGTAATGTTCCTTTTACTCATATTGATGATACCAACTGCTTTTTTGTACATTTGTTCAATGAAAAAATTAGAATTTGTAGATACAGCTGATGGTTCAAAAACATTATTTCATGAGGAAGTAGGTGAACATTATCATTCCAAGCATGGAGCAAAACAAGAAAGCATACATGTTTTTTTACAAGCTGGATTACAGTTTTATTTAAATAAAGAAAAAACCAATAAAGCCTCTATCCTGGAAATAGGTTTTGGAACTGGACTTAATTACTTGATGACAGCAGATTGGGCTGTGAAAGAGAATATAACTGTTGATTACGTAGGAATTGAAGCTTATCCTTTAGATCCTAATCTACTTAAACAATCTGGATATGATCAATATGTAGATCCTGTCATTTGGAGCCAGTTTTGCAGCAATTATTCCGAAGCTTTTAATAGTCCAGCAATTCTCCATCCAACAATTACTTTGAATATTGCACATCAGAAGTTGCTTCAATTTCAAACTACTAAAAAGTTTGATGTGGTATACTTTGATGCATTTGCTGAAATTCATCAACCTGAAATGTGGACTATCGAATCATTAAGTCATATTCGTCAATTTCTTAATCCAGGAGCATTTTTTGTAACCTATGCCATTACGGGAAACCTAAAAAGAGCTATGAAATCACTGGGTTTTTCTATCGAAAAAGCTCCAGGAGCACCAGGGAAACGAGAAATGTTGCGAGCAACACTACTAGATAGCTAATCTATTTTTTTCTTGTAAAAATTACCTTCCTCAATTTCAAAGGCCATGTCTTTATTTGGCTTATTAATTTTTCTATAGCTTCTATTTTAACATCATATTTTAAATTCCATTCTATTTAAGGTTCATTTTTGAAATACCTATTCTAAATAATTGTTTTTTCATAGGTTCTTATTAGGATCTCCTTCGGACCTTAATCGGAAATGATACGAAAAAGATCGAACAAGATCCATGGAAGAAGCTAGGAAGATTGAAGGGAGAGCCATGGAAAACTTAACTAGAATAAATGAAATGTGAATTTTGATTATTTGAAATAAATAGACGAAAGCTTATGGGTAATATGGAATGTTCTTTTCAACTATGGAGGAGTTTTGGGAATTTAGAGTCTATTTGTTGTTGTATGGGATTTCGGTATATTTGAGAAAGAGTTTTATTGGTAACTTAATGTTTATCTTGTTAAGAGTTGTTTGTAATCTCTATTTAAAGTAAGGAATAATTAAATATGCGCAATTTCATACAAGAAATTACAATCAGTAATTTTAAGTCCATCAAGAAATGTAAAATTGATGGCTTTAAAAGAATCAACTTATTAGTTGGACGTCCAAATGTTGGTAAGTCTAATATTTTAGAGGCGCTTGCATCATTTACGATTCCATTCCTACGTGAAAACTCCTCAAAAAAACTTTCTCAGTTAATACGAATGGAAAGTGAAACTGAACTGTTCTACAATGGGGACTATAAAAATCCAGCTTTAATAGAGTGTGAAAATGGTTTCGTTAGATTTACTTTCAGTAAGACAGAGGGGCTTTTGATAAAGATATTTTCTGATGGCGATCTTGGACTTTACAATGTTGATGAAAAGCTAAATGTTCGATTTGGTAAATCTGAACGTTTTGAACCAAGCATTAGAAAATACACATTCAAGTCAAATGTTGAAACTAAACGTTCTCTAAGTCCATATCTAAACCCACCGTATGGAAATAATATTTTTAGCATCATTGAGAAAGATGATCAGCTGAAAAAAGAGGTTTTGGAACTTTTTTCTGAGTACAGATTGAATTTGGTATTTGATAGAGCTAGCCAATCTCTAAAGATAATGCAATCAGAAGGAAATGGGGAGATATTTCTAGTTCCTTACAATTCTATTGCGGATACCCTTCAACGTATTATTTTCTTTAAAACGGCTGTAGCTAGTAATGAAGATAGCGTATTATTGTTTGAAGAACCAGAAGCGCATTCTTTTCCTCCTTATATGTCCCATATCACGCAGGAAATGATTCATAAAAAGAACAATCAATATTTTATAGCAACGCACAGTCCGTATATTCTTAATGATTTCTTGGAAAATGCAAGAGATGAGTTAGCTGTTTTTATGGTTCACTATGAAAACCACGAAACCAGTTTGAGAAAATTAACAGATAAAGAGCTTCATGAAGTCTATCAGCTTGGTGTAGACTTATTTACCAATAGCGAAAGTTATATTTAAATATGGATTTATGTGTAATTCCAGAATGTTATGTTGACACCAATTTGTTGGAGACATTAGTACCGCCTAAATCCAGGTATAATCACCAAAAAGGATGCGGAACTGTTGTAAAGGTAATGAGAGAACGTTTTTCTGACGACTTTGCTCTTGGTATTATTGATAAAGACAAAAAGGATGTCGATTATTTAAGAGAATTTGATATTATTCATTCAAAGGGGAATCTTTTTCTTCATAAACATCGGATTAAGCATCATTATATCATACAAATTAGCCCTGCAATCGAACGATTTATTATGGATGCAGTTTCCATAGTAAATTTTCAATTAGATAAATACAACCTTCCATCTACCTTTGAGGAATTAAAGAAAGTATCAAAGTCTGTAAACAGCAAAGAAGACCATAGATTTAAGAAGTTATTTCGTGATTTAAAAAAGACTGGAGTGACTGAACTTTCAACTCTAGCTAATTGGATAGAACATTTAAAATCTAATAGATATAATCTAAATTTAGATATATTAATGGGTTTTTAGTAAAATTAAATCATAGAAAGATCTTAGAACAATTAAAATTATTATAAATAAGTTATCAAAAATAATTCAGGCTTATTTCTTTCCAACATTTAATTATTTATATAGGAAGGTTCTTTTATAAACTAAAAAGAGGCTGTTTCAATGAAACAGCCTCTTTTTATGAATTAGTGTTACTTAGTGAGCTTCAGTACCATCAGCGCCATGTGCATGACCATGTGCTAATTCTTCTTCCGTAGCTTCACGTGTTGATAACACTTCGATATCAAAGTTTAATTTTTTGCCTGCCATTGGATGATTTAAGTCAGCGATAACAGCTTCTGGAGTAACCTCGATTACTACCGCACGAAATTGATTACCTTGATTGTCTTGTAGCGGGATAATCTCTCCAACTGGAGGTAAACCTATTTCTTGAAACATATCTGCTGGTAATTGCGCAACAGCTTTATCATCACGATCTCCATAAGCATCTGCGGCCTCTAATTCAAATGAAATTTTATCGCCAGAATTCAAACCTGAGATATTTTCTTCGAATTTAGGCAACATCATACCTACACCATATAAAAATGTTAAAGGATTTTCCGTTGTAGTTTGTTCAACAAATGTCTTTTCACCGTTTTCTTCAATAGTATGAAGAATGTAATTCAACGTAACTACGTTGTTGTTTTCTATTGCCATTCTAATGTATTTATGGGTACTTATCCCCGTTTATTATTTATTAATTCGATGATTGAAGCAATCGACGATTGAGGTAGACTGCATGTTTTCTTTAGACAAAGGTAGGATTTTGATTCTAAACTTGTCTTATGCTCTAACAATGGAAGTGTGCTTTTTGTTCCGCCCATCATTATTTTATTTGGAATGTAGTATTGTTGTAGCTCTTTTTTCCATGAAAGAGCATCTTTTCCGGTTATGGCAATTTCATATAATCCAAAATGGTAGTGCAGCAATTGTATTGTCCAATTGGAATAGGCAGAACCGTAACTTTTTAGGTATGGGAATACATTTGCAAAGGTTTTATCAGCGATGTTGGTATATTTTTCTTCATCAAAGAATAAACCTAATTTATACAATTGTTTTACTATCGTAGAAGAAGAGGAGGGAATCACATTGTCCATCACTTCTGATTTTCTAGCGATTAATGTTTCTGCCTGTGTTTGGGTATAATAGAAACAATTTTTTTCAATATCGTAGAAATTCTGAATGGCTTGATCTGCCCACACTTTGGCTTTGTATAACCATTGCTCTTCAAAAGTAGCTTCGTACAAAGCAATAAATGCTTCGATGGAAAAAGCATAATCATCTAAAAATGCTAAAATTCTTCTATTGCTATCTTCCGGTTGATGTAATAACTGTTCTCCATTTCTTCCTTCGTTCCAAATGAAATTAGCAATGTCTATCGCAAAACCCAAGTAGGTAGAATCGTCAAATACATGATAAGCATCAACAAAGCCCTTTAATAAAAGCGCATTCCAACTAATTAACTGCTTATGATCTAGGCCAGGTCTTATCCGTTGATTTCGATAATCCAGTAATTTGGATTTTATTTCCTTTAATAATTGTTGCCATTCTTCAGGGCTATATCCCGCTTCTTTTATTAAATCTTCATCATCCATTTGAACAAAAGGGATATTAATTTGTTCCTCTGTCCAATTGCCGGATGCATTGATGTTAAAATAATGTCTGGCTAATTCGGCAAGATCTCCTAACACTTGGAACTCCTCATGCTGAAAAGTGTAGTACTTTCCTTCAACCCCTTCACTGTCTGCGTCTAATGCGCTATAAAAACCTCCATTGGGATGACGCATTTCTCGCAGTAACCAATCTATAGTTTCTTGCACGACACGTTTATATAGTGGGTCTGCTTGCTGTTGATAGGCTTCGCTATATAAACTGATTAATTGTGCATTGTCATAAAGCATTTTTTCAAAATGCGGTACATGCCAACGCTCATCGACTGAATATCTGGAAAATCCTCCGCCAATATGGTCATAAATACCACCATTAGCCATTTTTTTTAAGGTAAAATGAACCTGATCCAAAAGATGTACATCTTTTAATAAGACTGCTGCTTGTAATAAGCAACTCCAATTATTTGGTAAAGGAAATTTCGGTGCTCGGTTATAGCCCCCATGGATGGAATCAAAATGGTTTTTCCAAGGTTGAAGTACCTGATTTAAATCTTCTAAGGTATATTGTTCTTTGATGGGTTGTATAGGAAGTTGTTCAGCTTTTACTATTCCTTCAGTTAGTTTCTCGGCATAATCAATCGCTACTTCCGGTTTTTCTTCCCACATTTGTGCGATTTGAAGCAATACTTGTTGCCAATCGTGAGGTTTGAAATAAGTCCCTCCGTAAATGGGTCTACCATCAGGTAGGCAAATACAATTTAATGGCCAGCCACCAGAATTGGTCATTAACTGAACAGCAATCATGTAAATTTGGTCAATATCTGGTCGTTCTTCCCGATCCACTTTGATGGAAATATAAAACTTGTTCATTGTTTCTGCAATAGCCGCATGTTCAAAGCTCTCTCGCTCCATAACATGACACCAATGGCAAGCTGAATAACCAATACTGACTATGATAAGTTTATTTTCTTCTTTTGCTTTCGCTAAGGCTTCTTCGCCCCATGGATACCAGTGCACAGGATTGTGTGCATGTTGTTTTAAATAAGGGGAATTTTCTTGAGCTAATTTGTTGACCATACGTTACGAAGGTAAACATTAATTATTTTAATAATCCCACAAGATTGGCAGTACCCCCTGATAGACTGGAGAAATCAATTCCTTTTTCTAATTGTAAAATGGCCACATGGGAAGTTGCTAATTCTACTTCAGCATGGCTTAAGTAGCTGATTAAATTAGATAAGCCTGGATTATGTCCAAAGACTAGGACATGGTCATACTCTTTGGCAACTGAATTAATGACTTTTAATATAGCTGTAAAATGGGCTTCATAGATATGTTCTGTTTCTTGGACTTTTGTAAGCGGAAATGCTAAGGCTTTACAAAATATTTCTGCTGTTTGGATTGCTCTGTTGGCAGTGGAGGATATAACATAGGTATTCTCACCTACTTTTAGAGTATTTGCCAATTCTTTTGAGATTAGTTTGGCCCTTTCTTGACCTTTTGGAAGTAAGTTTCTAAAAAAATCACTTTTGGAGAGGGAATGTTCTTCCGCTTTAGCGTGACGTATAAGATATAACGTTTTCATTGGAATATAGCAGTTTTTTCTAAATGCAATATATGAATTAATTCTTTTGGGAATATTATTTAATTATGAAGACTATGCGTATTGTGTATAAACTGATTGTTAATAGGTTAAGTATTGAAGTTTGAGTTTTTGGAGGATGATTTGGTTTTTATTTGTATAAAATTCTCACTAATTGTTGTAGCAGAGTTAATTATTTATTCGTTAATCGGATTAATATATTTCTCTAGAATGATAGTTTTAGAATTATTATTGTCATTTAGGTTATTTATTTTAATTTTACGAAATTTTAAATGCGAGCTACTCTTTTTTATAGGTTAATTTTTCTTATGTTATTTTTTTCTTGTGCTAAAGAAGAAAAAATATCACCTGCTGTCGTCGTTCCAGTTGATACTACCATAACTCCTTTACTACTATTAAAAGAATATGCTATACCACCAACTAAAATAAATATCAAGGCATATGCGAATGCCAATTATCCCAGGTTTAATTATTCCAAATATATTTACGATATATCCGATACTAATTTTAGTTATTGCCATCCTGATGTACAGTATTTTGAGAATGGGTTTAGGGGCTATCGATATTGGATGGTGTTTACGCCATATTTTGGTAAAGTGGGTCATCAAGCATTCTCTAAGCGCTATGAAAATCCAACCATTGTAGTTTCTAATGATGGTGTGAACTGGGAAGAACCTCCTGGTATTCACAACCCAATCCAGTCATGCCCATCGGTTAAGGAAAGTTTTAGAGAAATGAAAGATGAAGATATCCAAGGTTTTTGGTCTGATGTAGATTGGCTTTTTAGAGATGGCCAATTTGAATTATATTATCGTGGAAGTTGCATTCAACAGAAAGCGCTAGCGAATCGTGGTGCTAAATCTGCGAACAACAGAAAAAAGCTGAAAGAAAAGAATGCGAGACGAAGCATAGTGCGTCAAACTTCTGAAGATGGCGTGAACTGGACGGGTCTGGAATTAGCATATTCAAGTAATGTACCAGCAACGCCAAAAGATAATCATTTAATTTCTCCGTCTTTTATTGATGTTCAAGGTCAAGTCATTTCTTATGAAGTAGAATTCGATTGGCAATCTTTTCGATACGGATCTTTTGATAATACACATGTAGTTCAGCGAAAATCTGATAATGGATTGGATTTTACCTCATTTGCTGAATGTAAACAAGTGAATTTTGTGAATGCACCATGGAATGAAAAGGTTAATGAAGGCATCTGGCATTTAAACGCTTGTTATGTATCAGGCTATTACTTCATGGCTTTATCGGTAGGTCAAATTAGTAAATATACCTCTGATAAATTATATTTAGCTTATTCAAAAGATGGATTAAATTTTTGGGTTGATCCAAAACCTGTGGTTTCAGAAAATGCCTATCGTTCTGCGATTTTCCCATTAAAAGTTAGCCAAGATCAAATCACATTTGCTGGGATTTGGGGAAATAAGTCCGGGGAATTTTATTATTCTTCCTGGGACTTAAATATGGATCCAATAAGAAATCTATCTGCCAATTTAAAGTAAATTTAGAAATGGAGAAAACCGCTGTATCAATTCAAATATCTGTAATCATTCCTGTTTATAATGTGGAAGATTTTATTGATGAAGCCATCCAAAGTGTTTTGAATCAGCAGCTGAAGTCCCTTGAGATTATATTGATCGATGATGGAAGTACTGATCGAAGCGCTGAAATATGCAGGTATTATGTAGAGGAACATGATCAAGTTTCTTATTATTATCAAGAAAATTCCGGAGTTTCTAACGCTAGAAATAAAGGTTTATCGTTGGCTCAAGGAGAATATGTATATTTTCTTGATTCAGATGATACCATTGATACTGCATTTTTAAGTAGTTCCTACGAGATGATATCGGAAAAAGATGCGGATTTAGTCATAATTGGAGAACATTATCAGCAACGTTTTCCAAATGTCATGGCTTTACCAACATGTGCAGCCATGTGGAAACGAGCATTTTTGGAATATCATAGGGAAGTTCGATTCCCAGAAGGTATACAACCTTGTGAGGATGGTTTATTTTCACATCAGTTATTGGCTTTCACCAATAAAATATCATTGAACCCTAAAGGAATTTATCACTACCGACAACATGAGCGGCAGAATCATATTCTTTCTTTAGTTGATGTAGACAAGGTGCTTGTCCAAATACCATTGTGGTTTGATATACTTCGTGATTTTTATGCTAAACATGATTTAATGCCCAAAAAAGCTTTTCACCTAGCTCTCTTTTTGGAACATGAACCCTTTGAATTTAGGTTGTTGAAAATGGTATTAACATCTTCACAGTACGAGTTTTTATACGATTTATTGAAAAAATTTTATAGGCAAGAGGTTCAACCTTATTTATCCAGTAAAGATTATAACCGCTTAAGTAAGCCTTTTCAACTATTTGTTCAATCCTTCAATCAAGAGGATTTTCAACAAGCCTATCAACATTATATAAATAGACTGCAGAGCAAAGGTAAAGTAAGGCTGTTTTTTACTCGTTTTATTTTGATGTCTGAGAAACGGAGAAAGTTGAGGAATCGCATAATTGTTAAATATAAGTTATGAAAATTCTATTGGTTCAGCACCAAGGATATCTCAATGGACATGGTGGCACAGAAAAAATGTGTACCTATTTGGCCAATTTATGGGTTAAGCAAGGTTACGAGGTATGCATTGCAACATGTGATCATGTAATAGGTAAGGCAATTTTCCCGTTATTACAAGAAGTGACGATACATAATATTTATAACTCGAACATTCAACAAATAGGCATGTTACCTTATATAAACTATAAAGGCAAAAACATCATAAAATGGATAGCGGGTAAAATAAAGAAGAAATATGCGAAAGTATATAACCGACTCTATTTGAAATGGCGATATGGAAAAAATGAAGAAGAAATCTACAGGTATAATCTTTTACAACGAGCCAAGGTTTGGAATACGTTTTTAAAAAAAGAACAACCTTCCGTAATTATTAGTATGTCTTTGCAGTCAGTTTTAGAAATGACCTATCAGCATGAAGTGAAGGTACCAATCATTAATTCGGTTAATGGTCGTCCAGATTATGATTATGCTCCTCCATTTCGGAAGCTTTTTCAGCTGGAAGAGCAATTGTTGATTGCCTCGTACGAACAATTGGCAGCCGTACAAGTGTTATTGCCAAGTTACTTAAACTTCATTCCATCAAATTTTGAAGGTTTGGCGAAAGTAATTGCAAATCCAATTCTTCAGATCGATAATGATAGTTTGGTAAATCATTTAGAAACGAAGAGCCGCTATAAAGTGGTGCATTTAGGAACTTACAATACCTATTGTAAGCAGCAAGAATTAGCAATTCAAGCTTTTGCAGATCTCGCATTGGAAAATCCCAATTGGGACATGGAATTTTGGGGAAAAGGGGAGGATGAATTGAAGTTAAAACAAATGATAAATAGTTATGGGCTTGCAAATAGAATTTTTTTGAAAGGTTTCACAAATCATCCTTTATCGGTATTAAAAGAAGCTTCGATTTTTGTTTTTCCAAGTAAATTTGAAGGTTTTCCATTAGCTTTGCTGGAAGCTATGGCTATTGGTTTACCCTGTATTGGATTTGCCAGTTGTTCTGGTGTGAATGAGCTTATTCAGCATGAAGTTACTGGTTTTTTGGTGAATGATGTTGAGGAAATGGCAAAGCATTTGCAAATTTTGATTGAGAATCCTAAACTAAGAGCTGAATTTGGGAGTTTAGGTAACCAATTTTCTAAAAAATTTCAAGAGGAAATAATTAATGGGAAATGGTGTGAATTAATTACAGAGGTTAAAAATCAATATGTCTCATAGAAAGAAGATCCTATATTACATGGCTGAAAATCCTTTTTGGAGAGGAGCCGGCAATTTAACAAGATGTTTACAGATGTTGTCTTATTTTGAGAAAAATAAGGAGTATCTGGACGTATATTTTATGACCAGTAAAAATTGGGCGGAGGAAGATTTTGTCAAGTTTGAACAGCTTTTTCCTTCCATTACTTTAATATTAGAACCATTTAAGTCCTCCCAAAAAAACAGGATAGTATATTTTTTCAAGGACAAGTTACCTAAATTAATAAGTCAATGGTTTAATGGTTTTAAAGTGAATCGGGTTTCCCCAAACTTTAAAAAGCGTTTTCAAGAGTTACATCGAAAAATACAGTTCGATACCATAATCATTAGTTATGCCGAATATGGAGAATTAGTCTCTGGTTTACCTCATGTTCGAAAGATTATTGATACTCATGATTTCTTTACTTTTCAGTATTTGGAACATGATCGTGAAAAAGCTTGGCGATGTATCGATAAGGTATTGTATGAGGAAATGTCTATTTTAAAGAAATTCGACGAAATTTGGACTTATTCCATTGAGGAGGAGTATGTGTTTGAGCAATTTACTAATAAAAAAGTTCAATTAATTCCTGTTACTTTCGATCAGCAAATTCCAGATGATAATCGAGAAATTAAATACGACATCATCTATGTGGCAAGCGACAATGAGCATAATAAGAAAAGTATCGCATGGTTTACGAAAGAAGTGTTACCTTTGTTAAATAATAGGAAAGTTCATGTAATAGGAAGTATTTGCGACCATGTGATAGAACATCCTCAATTGATAAAGTACGGAAGAGTAGATAATTTGGAGGAGTTTTATTTACATACCAAAACGAGTATTTGCCCTATGCTGAGTGGTACAGGAATAAAAATTAAAGTGTTGGAATCTTTATCCTATGGTATACCCGTGGTAACAAACAGAAGAGGTGTAGATGGTTTGGTGAATAAAATAGATAATGGTTGTTTAATAACTCAAAATCCAAAGGATTTCGCTAACTTCATACTACAATTGTTAACTGATGAAAGCTTTTATAAACAAATTACCAATCAAGGAATTAATTTCTTCTCATTATACCATCATCCTAAATTTGAAAAACGAATATTAGATAGTACCCTATTATCTGATTAACAAGTGTTTTGAGAAAAAAAAATATGACTCTATGAAGATTGCGTTATTAATTTCAACCTATAACTGGCCTGAAGCGATTGACTTATGCTTGAAAAGTGTGATGCAGCAAGTTGTACTTCCGGATGAGATCATTATAGCTGATGATGGCTCCAAAGAGCCAACTTTAAGGGTCATACAACAATATCAGCAGCTTTCCAAAGTTCCTATTATTCATGTTTGGCATGAGGATAATGGTTTTCAAGTAGGGAAAATCCGTAATAAAGCAATTGCACAATCGACTTCAGATTATATTGTTCAAATCGATGGAGATATGCTTTTACATCCTTATTTTATAAGTGATCATAAAGCTTTTGCTAAACCTAATTCATTTGTTAGGGCGAGTCGTATATACTTAAATGATTCCCTTACTGCGGAGAAATTTCAGACAAAGGATGTTCAAATCAATCGATTTGATAAACGAGTTTCAAACTTCTTTAGTGCTTTTCGATCGCCATTACTTTGGGGTTTATTAGCGAGTAATTATAAAATGAAAGGGGCTGAACGATGGGAAATTCATGGATGTAATATGGCTTTTTGGCGTTCGAATATGATTGGAGTGAATGGATATAATGAAGAGATGGTTGGTTGGGGTTTGGAAGATAAAGAAGTCGTAGTTCGACTTTTAAATGCTGGTTTTGAAAAACGATTTTTAAAGTTTGGAGGAATTGCTTATCATTTGCACCATCCTTATAATTCCAGGAATAATTATAATATTAACGAAGTCATATTTCAAGAAGCTATTCAAAAGAATTCGAAATATTGTAGTTTAGGTATTGCTCAGTACCTAATTAAAGAATAATTTTGGGTAAATTTGACCCTTAGCATGAATGTAGATTTATTGATTACCACCTATAATAGACCTGATGCATTGGAAATGGTGCTATTGGCGGTGAGAAATCAAACTATATTACCTTTTCAAGTGCTTATTGCCGATGATGGATCTTCTCAAGAAACGGCTATACTTATTCAGCATTATCAAGAAGATTTTCCCTGTAAATTAATTCATGTTTGGCATGAAGATTTGGGTTTTCGTGCTGCTGCAATTCGAAATAAGGCTTTAGCTCAAGTAAAATCACCTTATGTGGTCATCATTGATGGGGATATGGTATTGGAAAAGCATTTTATAGAAGATCATCTTAATAATGCTAAACCGAATCAATTTTTGCAAGGTGGACGGGTTCTATTAACTCAGGAAAAAACCTTTACATTACTAAAAAAACCTGCTTATTTTAACCCTGGGTTTCTTGAAAATGGTGTTGAACATCGATTGGAAAAGAAATTTACGGCTTTTCGTTCTCCCGTATTAGCCAATCTTTTCCGAAAGGATTTGACCAATAGAAATAAGGTAAGGTCCTGCAATATGTCATTTTATATGCAGGATGTGATTGCTGTAAATGGATTTGATAATCGGTTTGTGGGTTGGGGTAGAGAAGATAGTGAATTTGTGGAGCGATTATTTAATTATGGTCTGCAAGGTAAATTGATTAAGTTTGAAGCGTTGGCTTATCATTTGTATCATGCAGAGGAACCTAAAGCTTCTTTACCGCAAAATGATCAACTGTTAAAGTTAACAATCAGCAAGAAATTGACTCGATGTGCCGATGGTTTGTCGGCTTATTTATTAGAGAATTAGCAGCTATGGCAATACCTAAGGTAATCTATCAAACATTTAAAACCAACGATATTCCTTGGTTAACCAAACTCTATATTTGGATTTTTAGAAGGAAAAACCCAGCATACGAATATGTTTTTTTTGATGATCCTGCTGTAGATCACTTCATTCAAACTAATTTTAGTGAACGCGTTTATCATGCTTATAGCCAATTGCAAATTGGCGCCGCTAAGGCCGATTTTTTTCGGTATGCAATACTCTATAAAAATGGCGGGATTTACTTGGATTTAGATAGCGATATACTTGTAAATTTAGATAAATACATCTTTCCGTCTGATAGTGCGGTCATAGCACGAGAAAAAAATCATCAAAACCTTTTTGCTCAATGGGGCTTAATTTTTGAGAAAGAACATCCCTTTTTGGAAAAAACCATTCAATACATGGTGGAAAATATAGAACAAAATGCTTTTCCTCATGATGTGCATGCAATGACTGGCCCTACGGTATATACCAGAGGAATTGAAGATGTGATGAAGGAACATCCGGAAGTAGGGTATAGGATAGTGGATTTCGATTACAAAGGGATGCTACAGTTTAAGTATAGACTTGGCAAACTGTTAATTTACCGAGATCGAAAAAATCATTGGAAAAAGTTGCAACAACGCATACCTGTTGTTCGTACAGATGTTAAAGATTAGTGTAACAATTTATTAATTGCTTAGCTATAACCTCATCATTAAATTGTTGCGCATATACTAATCCTTGTTTTCGCATTTCTTCTTGCATAGTCGTATTTTGGAGTACTGTTTCGATCGCATAGCTTAAATTATCTATATTTTCTGGATCAACATAATAAGAAAATGGCCCTCCGGCCTCTGGAAACACTCCTTTTTGATTGGTAATGACTGGCGTTCCTGAGTACAGGGCTTCGATGATGGGGATACCAAAGCCTTCAAATTTGGAAGGATAGACAAAGATGCTTGCCATGCTATAGATCGTTGCTAATTCTTCCATTGTAAAGCCTTGTTTGATAAGGATTCTATGTGATAAGCCTTTTTCTGAAATATATTTTTTAATTTCTTCCGCATAGCTAGTGGATTTTCCAATTATAAGTAATGGGACATCCAAATGTTCAATAGCTTTGACTATTTGTAGTGCGTTTTTTCTTGGTTCAATTGAACCTACGTTTAAGATAAATTGTTCAGGTAGCTTATATTTTTCTCGGAGCTTTTGCTTTTCTTCTGCTGATTTTTTCACCTGAAATGCAGGATGGCACCCTTGATAAATGACTTCTATTTTATCTGGAGAAATGGAATAATACTCCATAATATCTTGCTTCGTCTGTTGACTTATAGCAATGATTTTATCAGCTGCTTGGACTGCGTGTAAGCTTTTTTTGTTGTAAATCCAACGATCTAGGGGCTTATATAATTCCGGATAACGCAGAAAAATAAGGTCATGAATAGTGACCACCGATTTAATAGAAGACTTGGCTAAGCCAACAGGAATTTCTCCTGAGAGCCCATGAAATAGATCAATTTGATCTCGCAATAGGTCTTGTACAATCCAACGACTTCTCCAAAGACTCGGTAATTTTTTACCCCAAAATCCTTGTGGTAATTTGATGTTAGCTTCGGCATTAGCTGTTTGAGGAAGGAGAGCTGAGTTTAATTTCGGGCTATATTTTAGATAAGTGTTTTCGGGGTAATGAGTTTCCAGTATACGGATTAAATCACGGCTATAATTTCCAAGACCTGTACGATTTAAGAAATAACGTTTAGCATCAAACCCGATTCTCATCATATAGAATAGTTAATTATTTAATAATCTTTTTAAAAAGTGTTTCAAATTTATCTAAAATAATATTCCAATTATAGTTGGCTTGTATATATCCTTTAGCATTTTCCTCTATTCGATTCAACTCTTCTGGATGATGAAGTAAGTTTAGAACTATCTTTTTAAAGGATTGATAATCCTGATAACATTGAACCGCTCCTTGACTTCTTCGTTCATGTTCTACCATTACTTCCGAATGTCGATTACCTATTACTGGTTTTCCAAGGGTCATAGCTTCTAATGCAATTAAAGAAAGACTTTCTGCTAGGGAGGGGTTCACTACCGCGAAACAGTTTTCAATCAATGCTATTTTTTCGTTCTCTGATACAAAACCTGCATAGATGATATCCTCATGATGGGTAGGTTCTAACTCGTTTTGACCTGTTAGAACCAATTGTAATTCGTTGGCATGTTCTTTCTTAAATTGAATGAAATATTCCAAGAAATTATTAATCTTTACTTGCGTAATCCTTCCACAATACAATAAATAAGGTTTATTTACTTTGAATTTTCCTTGAACATGTTCCCATTGAGGAGATTTAGCTATTTCTACACCTACACCAATCACTTCATGTTCAGCCATCTGTTTACTGAAGATATCCAGACACATATTTTGTTCTGCCTCCGTGTTGAAAGCTATGTACCTAACGCTATTAAATAGAACGGATGTGCTGCTTTTGAACAACATACTTTCCAGATGTGCTGTAGGGATGAGGATCGTTTTTTGAGGAGCTATTAAGGATCCTAATTGAGTTAATGGATTCTCGTAGGTGAAAAACATCAACAGATCATAGGATTGATGATTGTTTTTTAAGAATTGCAAAAGATCATCGGAGTAAAATTCATGCTGTTTGAAGAGTTCAATTTCTTCTTTCAATTTATATTTCCACACAGGGAATTTTGAAAAAACAGATTTTGCTAACCCTATCCTATAGATTGTTCTCCTTATTTTACGTGCTATTTTACTTTTTTTATCAAATTGCTTACGCAAAGAAAGGTTAGGATTATTCGTGTTAAATCTGTGAATTTTTACCTGATTTAATTCACTTTCTCCTGTGGGGAAAGCGTCTTGCGGCTGGTTTAATAGTTTTACAGTCGTGGTCAGGACATCAACATCATGATTTTTCGCAAATCGTTCTGCCAGCATCCTACAATGGTATTCGGCACCGCCATTGATTTCTATTCCATACCTGATTGTTATTAAACCTAGTTTAGCCATGGTAATGTGTAAATTCTACTTTATAAAGAATAAGCTAATCGTGTTCTGCAATAAACTCTTTTAATCTATTGATCACCATTTCTGCGCTGATGAGGTCTATAGCTTCCACTTCATCACAAGGGCAGGGGATATTTCCATAAACGGAATTAGGACGATTGGGATGATCCACTTGTATACAATCTTCTAAGTGTTGACCATAGCCTAAAAACCCTGCATAAGGGTGAGTTGCTCCCCATAAGGAAATGCATCGAGTCCCAACTAAGGAAGCCATATGCATACCTGCACTATCCATGCTGATCATCAAATCCAAATGGGCAATAATATCCAATTCTTCTTTTAGACTGTATTTACCTACCAATGTGCTTACATTTGCGTAAGGCTTGGCCCATTTCTCGGTCATTTGTTTTTCTTTTTCGCCACCTCCAAATAATAAAACTTCCACCTCTTGTGTTGCAAGAAATTCGATTACTTGTTCCATTTTGTGAAGGGGAAAGATTTTATAGGGATGCTGGGCAAACGCTGAGATGCCTATTTTTAGTTTTTTATTGGCAAGAATTTGTTGCATTCCTTGGGGAATAAGTCGAAATTCTTGCTGCAATTGATGATCTAGTGTTACTGCATATCCTAATGATCGGAAGACATCTGCATATCGCTCTGTAGTTGCTTTTAAAGGTTTAAGGATTTTATTTTCCTTTCTTGTTAACGCTTTTTTTTCTGCTCTACCTTTATCGAGTATTTGTGTTTTTATTCCAGCGGTTTTAAACAGGAAATCTAGAAATCTAGATCTTAAGTTATTATGCAGGTCTGCTACAGCATCAGGTTGGTATTTTTGGAGTTCTTTGTACAATCGAACTAATCCAAACACTCCTTGATGTCTACCTTTAGGTTCTATTGCATGAAATCGAACCCTCGGAATTTTTTCAAAGAAAGGTTGAAAGAATGATCTGGAGACTAGGATAATTTCCAAATCTTCCTGTTGATTTTGTAAGGCTTTCAATACAGATGCAACCATTGCTACATCACCCATTGCTGAAAAACGCGTTACAATAATGCGGTTCATGGATTTTATTTTTTGGATCCGTAAAGTACAGGATTTAGATTAGGGTCATTGTACATTTTCATCTGTTTATAAACTTTCATGTATTTATGACCAGATTGGATATCTCCTAATAATTCGTCTATGCTTTTCGACAAGTCTTTACGCTGCTCTAGTAATATCTGAAGTTTTTCTTGGCAAGCCGTACGATGTTCAACTGAAACATCCTCACGTAAAGTTTCTTGTTCCATGTGGTAGATCTTAAGAGCTAAGATGGAAAGCCTATCAATAGCCCAAGCTGGACTTTCTGTATTTACAGTAGCCTGTTCTGAAACTTGAACATCCTGAAATAGCTGTAAGTAATAACTATCGATATATTCTACGGTATCGGTACGTACTTGATTCTGCTTGTCAATTCTTCTTTTCCAGTATAAACCATCCTTAGGGTCTATTTCCGGGTTTCGTACTACGTCTTCCATGTGCCATTGAGCAGTATCTATCCAGCATTTAAGATACAATAGATGCTCCAAGCTTGCTTGATCATAAGGATTATTGATAGCATGATCAATTTCATCGAAAATATGGTAATCTGAGATTACTTGCTGAAAAATATGGTTTGCAGTAGTACTAATCATGTACAAATATAATTATTAAAGGTAGCTTCCTATCAGTATTTATTAAATAGTAGTTTAAATGGAAGACAATTTTAATTTGTTTAGCGAATTATTTCAAGAAGTAAGGATGGGAATATTCCGATAATTAAAATGGATAGAGTCAACAGAATGACAATAACATAACTAACGGAAAAAGGTAATGGAGGAATTACCGCATGATCCTTCGAATTCCTTAAGAATGCATATAATGGAATCTTAAAGTAGTAGAATAAAGATATCACCGATGTTAATGCCCCGACTATCAGCAACCAAAGAAAAATAGTATCCTGACTGTTTTGGAACAAATCAAAAATACTACTGAATACGAGTAGCTTAGCAACAAAACCTGCTGTAGGAGGAAGGCCAATCAAGGCAATGCCGACAAATGAAAAGCAAGTAAATAGGATAGGGAATTTTTTTCCTAAGCCTGCGTAATCCTTTAGTTCTGTACTTTTTATCTGTTGTTCGATAAGCCCAATAAAACCAAAACTTGCCAAATTCATCAAGGTATAAACCACCAAATAAAATAAAAGCATTTGTTGTTGTCCGCTAGAGAACGAAATAATAGCCATCATCAAAAAACCAGTATGCCCTATGGAAGAGTAGGCCATCATTCGTTTTACTTCAGTTTGTCTCAAGGCAATTAAATTCCCTACCAACATGGTAACAATAGCGACAAAGCTTATAAACAAAAAGCTGAGGTCACTAAAATAAAATTGCGTGGATATCCAGGCTTCTGCTAATCTAGCAAAAAGAGCTACGGCTGCTATTTTAGGGATAGTCGATAAAAATGCGGTAATGGGTGTTGGAGCACCCTGATAGACATCGGGAGTCCATAGATGGAATGGAACAAAGCTTAATTTAAATCCTATTCCTGTAAATACGAAGAGTAGAGCAATACTGCACATCACCTCAGGAGCGTCTATCAATCCTTGGATGTGACGCTGACTGCTAAAGTCTAAATTCCCTGTAAAGCCATAGATTAACGATAAACCATAAAGCATCACTGCCGAGCAAGCAGAACCGAATAACGCATATTTCATAGCGGCTTCGGTTTGATTTTTATTGGCGGCAAAATATCCTACCATGATATAAGAACAGATGGATACCATTTCCAGTGCTATGAACGCTAATAACCAATTGCTTGTTAAGCATAAGGTGTTCATGCCAATACAAGCTGCAATTAGCATGGCATATAAATCGCCTACACGTTTTTTATGAGGTTTGTTTTGAGTATACTGTTGAAGGTAAATGCTGGTAATTATAATTCCTATTAAGAGTAATGCCCTGGAGTAAAAGCTTAATGCATCCAATGTCAGCATCCCAAAGAATCCGATGGTATAATAGTGATATTGAGTTCCTAAGACCAGTAATGCGGCAACAAAGCTGAGTATACTCACGATGAATGAACTATTTTTCCAACGCTTATCCAAAAATAGGGAGGCAGCAATGCAGGCAATAAATCCAAAAGCAAGAACCAATTCAACAATAAATAAATGGACAGAACCAATTATTTGATTGAGGTGATCGGTAATATAGTATACAAAATCATTCATAATTATCCTTAAAAATAAGGGTTCAATAAGTTAAGTAAACTTAATACCGATGGATTTAACGTGTCAAATACCAAGGAGGGAACAACTCCAAGTACTAATGCTAAAGCTAAGGTAGGAAACAGAATCAGTTGCTCACGAAATGTTAAATCTCGTAGCGCCGATACCCAATCTTCACCACCTTTAAGTCTGGTTTGTCCAAAAAACATACGTTGTAATGTCCACAGAAAATAGGCTGCACTCAACAGTATCCCGATAGAGCCACAAATGGCCATCCAACGAGGAATACCCGTACCAATACTTTCAGCATTGAAGGATCCAATGATCACAAAGGCTTCCCCAATAAAAGCTGAAAATCCAGGTAATCCCAAAGAGGCAAAGAATGCAATAGCAACATAGGCCGTAAACTTAGGCATTATGCCAGCCAAGCCTCTAAAATGATAAATATATCGGTCGTGTACCCGATCGTATATGACACCAACTAAAAAGAATAGGGCTGCGGATAAGAAACCATGACTCAACATTTGGAATACAGCGCCAGATATACCTTCGGCCGTAGAAGAAGATATTCCTAGTAGTACGAACCCCATATGAGATACCGATGAATAAGCGATCAGACGTTTTAAATCGGTCTGAGCTAAGGCATTTAATGCACCGTAAAGAATAGAAATGATACCTATCAATCCTAACCACCAATTGGTTTCTGCAAATACATCGGGAAAAATACTAATACATACACGGATGATCCCATAACCACCAATCTTTAATAATATACCCGCCAGAATAATGGATACCGGAGTCGGGGCTTCCACGTGCGCATCAGGCAACCAGGTATGCAGTGGAACAATAGGAATTTTAATCGCAAAGGCAACAAATAATACAATGAAACCGATCAATCGGGCAGAGATGCCGAATATTTCATTTGGGTTGTTAATAAATTCAAAGATGGTTCCCGGGATATAATTTGCAGGATTCATCATGTGCAACATGTTGAAGGTATGTGCTCCAGTTTCAGGGTTTTGAACGGAGAAATATAATCCCACAATCACTAACAACATGAATACAGAACCAAATAACGTGTATATGAAGAATTTGATGGCAGCATATTCTCGTCTTGCTCCTCCCCAGATACCGATCAGGAAGTACAAGGGTAAAAGCATCACCTCATAAAATACATAAAACAAAAAGAAATCTAAAGCACAGAATATCCCCATGACTGCGGTATTAAGAACCATCAGTAAGGAGAAATAACCTTTTCTACCTTTTTCTATATTCCAAGACGCGCCAACAGCCATCAACATCACCAAAGCACTCAACAATAATAGCGGTAATGAAAACCCATCAACCCCTAAGAAGTAATCGATTTCCAAATTGCCTAAGCTGCCTAAGTTCATCCGAATCCAAGGCATTTGTTCCACATATTGGTAATTGGAGATATCAGACATCAGTCCTGAGGAAGCTTGGCCATTGAAATACAAATATCCGGCAAGTGCAGTTTGGATTAGGCAAATTCCTAATGCGATATATTTAAAGCTTTGTTCATATAGCTTTGGTAGCAGCAGTATGATGACAGTCGCTATTAATGGTAAAAATATAAGTAAGGATAATAGTCCCATCTTAAGTTAATATCAAATAAATAATTCCAATTAATAAAATAGTAAAGGCAAATCCCAAATAGTTTTGCAGTCTACCGTTTTGAATCCATCGTAATAGGTGGCCCACATAATACGTGCTGTTTGCTATCAAGTTCACAAACCCGTCTACTATATATCGATCTACCCAATCACTTAGCTTTGCTAAGCTTCTGATGGCAGTCCCCAAAAAATTCACAAAACCGTCTACAATATGGATGTCTATCCAATAAAGTCCTCTACTAAACCCTAAAGTACTGTTCACAAATAATCGCTGATAGGTTTCGTTGAAATATCCTTGGTTGAGCGATAACTTCATCAGAAGGTTATTTTCTTGCAGTGGATATTGTTGTTTTACATACCATTTCCAACCGATCAGCCAGCCGATTACACTCGTTAACGTTAATCCAATAGGCAATAGGGTATGAAGTATAGAAATTTCTTGCGCCGCATGTGCTGCTGGAAATCCCAATAGGATGAATGCTTGCGGATAAGATAGCGGATTAAAGCTAAACAAGATAAATAGGGAACAAATCGCCAAGAAAATCATAGGAAATAACATTACCCGATTGGCTTCATGCAAATGAGGATTTGCTACCTCCAATTTAAATTCTCCAAAAAACACTTTAAATAATAGTCTTCCTATATAAAAAGCCGTTAATATGCTAACTAAAACAAGGATGATTGGTATCATAAGATATCCAGTTCCTTTATCGAAAGCCCATTCAAAAGAATAGATTAATATAGCGTCTTTGGAAAGAAAACCAGAAGTAAGGGGAAAACCTGCCAGGGCTAAGGATGCAATGGACATGCAAAGAAAAGTCTTCGGCATCCATTTTCTCAAGCCACCCATTTGATTAATATCTTGTGGGGCAATATCCAAACCTTGAGCAGACTTTAAATGTGCCATTTCATGAATGACTGCCCCTGCCCCTAAGAACAACAAACATTTGAAGAATGCATGGGTAACCAAGTGAAACATGGCGGCATCCCAAGCACCCACACCTATAGCAACCATCATAAATCCTAGTTGAGATATGGTTGAAAAGGCCAATATTTTTTTAATATCCTTTTGGGTTAATGCAAAATAGGCGGAGATAAATGCGGTAATACAACCGATTATCGCGATGATTATTAAAACAGTCTCATTAAACAATGGGAAAACCGTGCTTAATAAAAATACACCGGCAGCAACCATCGTAGCGGCATGAATTAATGAAGAAACAGCAGTAGGGCCTTCCATCGCATCAGGTAACCATACATGCAATGGAAACTGTGCAGATTTAGCCATAGCACCAATGAAAAAGCAAATACCAGCAAAGGTCATTAATCCTTCTTGGTTAGGTATTTGGCTAACTATTAATCCACCTTCAGAAAACAATGTTCCAAGATGTAAGGTTCCGAATAGGCTGTAAATACTTGCTATTCCTAACAGGAAGCCGAGATCACCAATTCGATTTATGATAAATGCCTTCTTATTTGCTTGTACCGCAGAATCTTTCGTAAACCAAAAACCGATTAGTAAATAGGATGCAAAACCTACCAATTCCCAAAAGATATACATCATCAAGAGGTTGTTGGAAATGGTTAATCCGAGCATGGCAAAGCAAAACAGGCTTAAATACATCCAATAGCGATGAATTCCCGGGTCACCTTTCATATAGGCTCTGGAATAGATATGAACAGGTAAGGCAATGACGCAAACAATCAACTGCATCAATACGGTCAAATTATTAAGGATGATGCCGATTTGAAAGCTTTGTGTGCCAATCGTAAACCAAGTCATGTCTTGCTGTACAGATTTTTCTTGCCATACAGCAGGAAATACGAAACAAACACTCAGTAAGGTGCTCAGTAAAATAGCAATTAATGATATATTTCCAGAAACAGAACGATTACCTAACAGCGCTTGAATAATAAACGCCAAGAAAGGTAGCAAGACAATACTGATGCTCAACCAACTGATCGTTATGTTTCCAAAATCTCCCATTAGTCGCGTAAATCTGTTGTTTGTTCAGGATTAATTGTCTGGTGTTTGCGGTAAAGGTTTAAAATAATGGCTAAACCAACAGCTACCGATGCCGCTGCAAGAACAATGGCAAATAAAGCAAATACTTGACCTCCGTAATTGATTTTATCGTATTTCCCAAAAGCCACTAAATTTAAAATAGCCGCATTGATGATAAATTCTATTCCAATCAAAATCATGATGGCATTTCGTTTGGCAAGAATAGCATATAAGCCTATACAAAATAATGCTGCCGATACCACTAAAAAATGAGTTAAGGTAATCACGAATGATCCTCCTTTCTGGATAAGTGCGCCGCTCCAATCAAT
This sequence comes from Sphingobacterium sp., assembly GCA_036781025.1. GTDB lineage: Bacteria > Bacteroidota > Bacteroidia > Sphingobacteriales > Sphingobacteriaceae > Sphingobacterium. Next base: position 42,167 of record DAIQBS010000005.1, read on the forward strand.
GCTGCTAAAAGAAATAGAGAAATCACTTCAAAAGGAAGTAAATACTTCGTCATGAATTTAATTCCCAATTCTTCAATATTATTATCCCTTGGATTGATGATTGCATCACGTTTAATGTTTTCCGTAATCCATTGAGGGGTATGCTCTTGCCATTCGAAAATTCCAAACAGCATAACAGCTAAAAATCCTAGAGCAACTAGCAAAGATTGCCAATTGGGCAATGAAAGAAACTTTTTAGAAGTGTTTTGCAGATCCTCCAACAATTGTTTGTTGGAAAGCATAAATGCAAAGATCATCAATATGAGTACACCGCCTACATAAACTAATATCTGTGTAATGGCTATAAAATCGGCTAATGCAAAAATAAACAAACCTGCCATTGCGAATAACACGACGAAAAAGAGGAATAAGGATCGAGCTGTGTTTTTTAAACTCACCACTAGCACAGCAGAGGCAAGGGCAATAAAAGCGAATATATAAAAGATGATAAGCTCCATTATTGTTTTTTAGCTGCCTCCTTAGCGGCTTGATGTGTGGTCCATTCCTTTTTTCGTTGTTCTATTTCCAGCTCCGTCATATCGGCGAAGGTATAGGTTAGGTCAGCTAAATTGAATGTGCTGCGGTCATATTGATCAGTCATAGTGATACATTCCGTCGGACAAACGACGGTACAAAGGCCACAATACATACATTTAGCCATGTCAATATCGAATTGAGCGGCATAAAGCCTTTTAACACTTCCATCGGATGTCTTTCCAATAGCTTCCGGTGATTTTATAGCTTCGATGGCTATGCAATCTACAGGGCAAGCTTTTGCGCATAAGTCACAGACGATGCAATCATCTATTTCCACGTCCAACTGATACCTGGCAACTTCAGGAATAGGCATTTTTTCTTTAGGAAATTGAACGGTGGTAACACCATCTTGTTCCTGAAAGTAATCGTCTTTTTTAATATCCAATTCCTGACGACCCTGACGGGCAGCAAACAAGTGAGCAATCGTTAATGAAAGCCCTTTAACCGCTGTTACTAATCCTTGTATGGTCGTTTTTATTAGCACCTTATACCATTACTATTAATCTCCAAATTCCTGAAATAGCCATGCATAAAAAAGCTACGGGAATGAGAATTTTCCAACATAATGTCATTAATTGATCCGCACGGAAACGTGGCAATGTCCAACGAATCCATATTTGAACTGCTACGATAAGCAGTGATTTTAATAAAGTCCATCCGATTCCCCAGTACAGTCCTGTCGTCCAATCTGCCAAACGTAGAGAACCTATATTTGGAAGCAGGGTATTCCAGCCTCCTAAAAATATAACTACGCCTAACATCGCAACAAGAAACATCATGGCATATTCGGCAAGAAAAATAAAGGCAAAGCGTATTCCACCATATTCCGTATGAAATCCACCAATCAGCTCGCTCTCGGCTTCAGGGATATCAAAAGGTGCACGATTACATTCCGCTAATGAAGCGATAAAAAAGATGACATAACTCACAATGAGATGAGGAGCTTGGAATATATTCCAGGCGAAAATGCCTCCTATATCAGTAACGTTCCAAAATCCAAGAAAATAAATGGGTTCTGGAGATAATATTCCTTGACTGTAGACAATTTCATTTAAGTTCAAGGTCTGCGAAATCATTACCGCTGCAATAAGCGACAAGCCTACAGGCAATTCATAGGATACCATTTGCGCAATTGCACGTATCGAACCCAACAAGGAGTATTTATTATTCGAGCCCCAACCCGCCATTAAGATACCGATAGCATCAATGGATACGACTGCCATAATAAAAAATAGCCCTGTATGCGTATTGGCTGGTACAAAATCCGGAGCCCAAGGTACGACGGAAAATCCTATAAATACAGCTATAAAGATGAGAACAGGTGCTACAGCGAAAAGTATCTTATCAGCAGCCGCCGGATTTATTAATTCTTTTTGAAGTAATTTAAGAATATCTGCAAATGTTTGTAATAGACCAAATTTCCCGGTTTCCATAGGTCCTAAGCGGTCTTGTACGAAACCGGCAATTTTACGCTCTGCATAAACCGCAAAAAGCGTAAACAAAGCAATAAAACTAAATATTGCCAAGGGAACTAAAATATAGGTAAAATAGGAATCCAATCTCTTTTAGAATAATTCTTAATTAGCTACAAACATAAACAAAACAGCGCAAATTCGATAGAGAATTTGCAAAATATACCAAATTAGTAGATTATATCTTTTTGACACTAATTATAAACTAAAATAAATCTAACTATTAGCATAGTTTTTGTCATAGACCTATTGATTATTACGATACGAGTAGCGAAAGCTGCTCAATTGTCGTATTCTTAAAGGAATAATTTTTAATAAATAAATAACATATGAAACAAATCGTGAATAGTTTACTGGTCATGTCCATTGTATTATTTTCTCAATGTGCTAATAAGAAGCAAGTTAGTGCAGACGAAAGCATAAATATTGCTGCAGTTACTGGCAAGAAATGGCAGATTATTGAATTAGCAGGAAAACAAATATCAGGTAAAATCAATGGTAAAATGCCATTCCTTCAATTCTTAGATGAAGAAGCACGTTATACTGCAACTGGAGGATGTAACACCATGAATGGAGAATTTAAATTCGGCAGAAAAAATCAAATATCATTTACTCGTGGTATTTCTACCATGATGGCTTGTGAGGATATGGAATCTGACAAAGCCTTGGCAGACGTTTTTCAACAAAGTTCTCATTACCGTTTGGAAGGGGAGAACCTTATCCTAAGTAAAGGTAAAAAAGGTGTTGCTTTAGCAAAATTTAAAGAAGTGGTCAATGAAACATCCTTGAGTGGAACTTGGGAGCTTGATTATATTGCGGGATCTGAAAAGCCTTTTAATGAACTATTCCCAAATAAAAAACCAACACTTGTGTTTGATGTAGCCAATAATAAAGTGAGCGGTAACGCTGGCTGTAACCGACTAAATGGAGGTATTGAATTAAACGGTAGAAGAATTAAGTTTAATGCCATAGCAACTACACGTATGGCGTGCCCTACCGACGGAGAACCTTTGTTCTTACAAACACTAGAAAAAGTAAATATTCATAGCGAATACGAAAATACCCTAACCCTGATTATTGGCGATATCGCAGTGATGAGGTTTAAGAAACTTTTGGATTAGACAATAGACATGAGACAATAGACGTGAGATTTGAGAGTATTTCGCATAAATAACTTCATACATTAACATAATTCTGAGAATATAGAAGCATTTCTTATGCGAAATACTCTCACTTCTCACATCTCATGTCTGAAATCTCATATCTCATGTCTCACATCTCAATTATTCCTCCACCCACAAGCCATCTGACTTAATAATTTCGATCAATTCATCGAGTGCTCGGTCGGAGGTAACATTACGTTTTACCACTTCTTTACTTCGGTACAAGGTTACCTTATCAGGGCCGGCGCCGACATAACCATAATCCGCATCGGCCATTTCTCCGGGGCCATTCACGATACATCCCATGATGGCGATTTTCAAACCTTTCAGGTGATTGGTTCGGCTACGGATCATTTGAGTTGTCTCTTGAAGGTCGAATAAAGTTCTTCCGCAGCTAGGGCAGGATATGTATTCCGTTTTGGAGATCCTCGAACGTGTAGCCTGCAATATTCCGAAAGAGATAGAAGCCAGGTTGGCTGTTGGTGTAGCAGCTGAATCCAACCATATGCCCGAACCTAATCCATCTATCAGCAAAGCTCCAAAGTCTGTAGCGGCGTACAATTGAATTTTCGAAATTGGCTCCTCAGGACTCATGATATCGCCCAAAGGTCCAGAAAACTCTGCTACCGGATACGATCTTTTGATAATGACAGGACAATTAATGCCGATCTCTTGCAGGTTGGTAAAGAACTGACGCTGATCCGCCATTCCATGTACATGCTTCGTTTCCAGAATAAGAACACAAGTCTTATCCAATTGCAATTGTGCAAAATCTTCCGTTAATAAATCCTCATTTTGAATATAAATGAGATTCATGGCTGCATCCTTTTCTGTAGCTTGATTAAATTCAATCAACGAATAGATAGGATGAATATTAGCTCTATTGCTTAGCGTTAACCAGGTTTTGTAATTATACAATTGTTTTAAATTACCTGGCATATTGAAAGAAGGAAGTTCATCCCCTAAAAAGACAAAATCCACCGACTGGTCACCCATATGGTATTTGTCCAATAAAGCATCATATTTATAACCAACATCCGACAGGATAAATGGATCTTTTAGATTTTTTGAGGAGATATCCACAATAATACGAGGTACCAAGGAACCTCCAATGAAAGCATTGACTTCTTGAGAAGTATAAGGTTCTGTTTTCGTAGTATTGGATAGTTGAATTATTTCTCGAACAGCAGGTTCTTGAATTTCCCTAGCGCGTTTGGTATATCTATTCACTAATGCGATGGCTACAGGAGCCTCCTTCTCAGGTTCCTCAGTTAGGGAAACACGAACGGTATCGCCTAATCCATCTTCCAATAAAGTGCCGATACCTACTGCCGATTTAATACGACCATCTTCACCATCCCCGGCTTCTGTAACTCCGAGGTGTAAAGGATAGTTCATATCCTCGGCTTGCATTTTCTCCACCAAAAGTCTATATGCTTGAACCATCACTTGTGGGTTGGAAGATTTCATGGATACCACCAAGTTGTAATAATTTAAATCTTCGCAGATTCGCATAAATTCCAAAGCAGATTCCACCATACCTTCCGGAGTATCTCCATAACGGCTCATGATTCGATCAGACAAGGAGCCATGGTTTGTACCGATTCGCATGGCAGTACCATATTCCTTACAAATAGCCACTAATGGAGCGAATTTCTTATAAATACGGTCCAATTCGGCTTGGTAAGCAGCGTCGGTATAATCTATTTGATCAAATTTCTTTTTATCGGCATAATTGCCTGGATTAACACGTACTTTTTCGACTATTCTTGCGGCTACTTCAGCTGCATTAGGCGTAAAATGTATATCAGCAACTAAGGGAACTTGATATCCGCGTAAACGTAGTTCTTTTTTGATGTTGGCTAAGTTTTCAGCCTCTTTGATGCTAGGAGCAGTAATGCGTACATATTCACAACCGGCGTCCACCATTTTGATGGTTTGTTCCACCGAACCCATCGTATCCATGGTATCTACGGTGGTCATACTCTGAATCCGAATTGGATGATGAGCTCCCATAGGGATATCTCCAATCGTTACCTCCCGAGTGAGGAAGCGTTCATACCTTGTTTTTGAATTGCAATAGCCAGCCTGAAGCAGGTTCGATTTCTTAGTCTCCATGTCAAGACAAAGTTAGCTATTTTCCCTACTTAATAGCGCAAAATGCTCAATGAATTTGCGGCTCCTTCCACGATAATGTGATATTTATGAGTGGCTTGATCATAATCACTTGTTTTTCTTACTTTATCTTCCTGCACAGATACATCTTCAAATTTATTGTTGGAAAAAATAGTTTCTGTTTCCACTTTACAGGCGGCACCTTTCGGTAAATACAATTTAATACTTGATGCGGCTGTATTTAACTCAATTTGGCTGGTCTGTTGAGATGGGGGAGGCAGGTAAATTGATAGATTCGTTGCTCCGGAATTTATAGTTAAAGATCCCAGTTTTAACTTTTTAAAATCTGCTTGAATATTGGCCGCTCCTAAGTTATAATCCAAATCCCAAACGGGTTTTTCATTTAAATGCACAGCGAAGGTATTGTTCTCATTGGATTTAGATGTTTTTACCTGGGTTGTTAATTCAACTTGATTGGATTGATCATCTAGCGAAGTTAATTTTAGCGAAGAGTTTTTAGAAGCAGTAGTAGCGTCAATCAATAAATTCGGATCTACATCACTGTCGATGACAAATTTTGCTGCCCCTGCATTCAGTTCCATTTTGGCTGTTTCCACCTCCTCATTCAATTCATGGCTTACTCGATTATTAGGTGCAAAATCTTCTTGATGATCTTTCGTGATTTGGATAGAAGGGAAAAAGCTTTTGTCTGAAGTGATTCCCTTGTAAAAAATGAATCCACATAACAATAGATTACTCGCTATGATGATGTATTTCCCATTCGGCCTATTTTGAAGCAATAGGGTAATTCCAACCGATATTAATAGTAATGGCCAAAGATTGAATAAACTATAGAAGTTAAAATCTATAATACGGAAATTATGTAGCAGGATTATTATCCCAAAAAATACGAGCCAAATTCCTGATGCTATTTTATTATTCATTGTTTAGTTCCTTTGTTCTCATCAAAACTACTACGATTATACAAATTTATAAATGTAAAAAAGGCTATCTCATTTAATTATTCGGTAAATGAATTAGATTTGTCGGTAAAAAGAGTGAATTAGAATTGTTATCTTCAACAAATTCTTTAATTTGACAACACTGTCTTTCATACGGAATGCAGTTAATTATTAAAAATCAAACATACAGATATGATTTTTTACTATATCGGTGAGTATATACTATTATTAAAGAAAGTTTTTCGAAAACCTGAAAAATGGAAAATCTATTGGAAAGAGGTTTTGCATGAGATGAGCGAAGTAGGTGTCGGATCTCTAGGTTTAATTGTCATTATTTCTACGTTTATAGGAGCTGTAATGACAATGCAGATTGCTTTTCAATTAGTTTCTGATCTAATCCCTTCCTCCGTCATTGGACAAATCAATCGAGATTCAAATATTTTAGAATTAGGTCCTACCATATCCGCATTGGTACTGATGGGTAAGGTTGGCTCCGCCATTTCCTCTCAAATCGGATCCATGCGCGTTACGGAGCAAATTGATGCCTTGGAAATAATGGGGATCAATGCTGCCGGTTACCTGATATTACCTAAGGTTATTTCGGGCGTGATTATGGTGCCTGCTTTGGTTACTGTGGCAATTTTCTGCGCGCTTGTAGGTGGATTAGTTGGAGGTGCCTTATCCGGGGCGGTCAGCATGTCCGATTATATCGAAGGTATTCGAAGTGGATTTAATGGATTTACCGTATCCGTGGCCATGGTTAAAGCCATGGTTTTTGGATTTATTATTACCACTGTTCCGGCTTATAAAGGCTTTTACGTTCGTGGTGGTGCATTAGAAGTGGGACAAGCAGGAACAAAAGCAGTAGTGATTGGTTGTATCGCCATATTAGTATTTGATTACATCATTACCGCATTAATGTTATAAAAGAAATGATTGAAGTTACAAATATCCATAAATCTTTTGGTAGCAATTTAGTCCTTGATGGTATTGATGCCGAGTTTGAACCTGGTAAGGTGAGTTTAATAATTGGTGGATCCGGTTCAGGAAAAAGTACCTTATTGAAATGCATTGTAGGATTGCATCAACCAAATGAGGGTAAGGTATATTTCGATAAACAGGAATTTACCAAGATGTCTTTTGAAGAGCGCGTACCTATTCGGAAAGAAATTGGAATGTTATTCCAAAACTCCGCTTTATTCGACTCCATGACCGTAGAACAAAACATCATCTTTACCTTAGATATGTTTACCGAGATGAGTAAAGGGGAAAAGATAGACCGTGCAAATTTCTGTCTAGAACGTGTTAATCTTGCAGGAAAGAACAAACTGTATCCGGCTGAACTCTCCGGAGGTATGAAGAAGCGGGTAGGTATTGCTCGTGCCATTAGTATGAGTCCAAAATATCTATTTTGCGATGAACCCAATTCAGGTTTAGATCCCGCTACTTCTATTTTAATAGATGAATTAATCCAAGATCTTACCGAAGAATACAATTCAACCACAGTCGTCGTAACACACGATATGAACTCGGTGATGGGTATTGGTGCGTATATATTATTTCTATATCAAGGAAAGAAGTTCTGGGAAGGATCCAATCAGGATATGCTCAAATCCGATAATAAGGAGTTGAATGATTTCGTTTTTGCTAGTCCATTAATGAAGGCTGCCAGAGATACCATGAAACGATAATCCCTTCTAATCTTAGTTTAGGTTAATTTGCTATCTTTGCAAAAAAAAAGTACATTGAATAAGCAATCTCCTATACAACTCCTTACTCCTCAGCACTGGAAAGATTATGAATTAATCGATTGTGGTGATTTTGAAAAACTTGAGCGTTTTGGTGAATTCATTCTCATACGCCCAGAGCCGCAAGCGGTATGGCCTAAAACATTAGGTGAGGCGGAATGGAATAAAAGACATCATATCAAATTTAAAGGACGTTCAGCAACCAGTGGTGATTGGATCAAGAAGAACCCTAAAATGCCGGATCGTTGGCATATTCAATATAAAAATGAAGATGTGGCGATAAAGTTTCGCTTAGCCTTAACATCATTCAAACATGTCGGTATTTTTCCAGAACAAGCCGTAAACTGGGATTATATTTCTGAGACGGTAAAAGCTTTTAAAACTCCCAAACCTAAAGTACTCAATTTGTTTGCCTATACAGGTGGAGCTTCGCTAATCGCTAAAGCTGCTGGAGCAGATACTACCCATGTGGATTCAATTAAGCAAGTTGTGACTTGGGCCAATGAAAACCAAGAGCTTTCAGGTATTTCAGATATACGTTGGGTGGTGGAAGATGCCTTGAAGTTTGTGAAACGTGAATTAAAGCGTGGAAATACCTATCATGGTATTATTTTAGATCCGCCAGCATACGGACATGGTCCAAAGGGTGAAAAGTGGAAGCTGGAAGATCATATCATGGAAATGATGCAAGACGTTGTTCAATTATTAGATCCAAAGGAACATTTCTTAATCTTAAATACCTACTCCTTGGGTTTTTCATCGGTGATCGTAGAGAATTTAATTAAAACTTCCTTTCCTAGCGTGGAGAATTTAGAAATTGGCGAATTATTCCTTCAAGCTACTGCTGGACCAAAACTTCCATTAGGAGTATTTGGAAAATTTAGAAAAATAGGTTCCTAATAGATTTAGGAAATCCGAAATAGTAAAAATTATGTAAAAACCCGAGTAGATAAATTTTACTCGGGTTTTTATGCGAATGTAGAATTCTTTTCATCCCTAAAAAAAGAGGATCCATTGAAATGTTAGAAAGCAGCCGTCACTAAAACGGCCGCCTTCCATTTCATAGGTAGGATAGGATATTAATTTTTTACAATAAGAGGTATTAATTTTTTTTCATATTCATTGAGCGATTCTAAGAATGAATCTTTCGTCTGATTGATGCTATGTGTAATTCTTTGATGTAGATTTCTGTAATAGCCGATTCCTTCTAATAGCTGTTGATTAAAGCGATTAATGTATTTCGTTTTCTTGCTGTCCATGTCTTGCAGATTGCTTTGGATATACTTCGTCAAGTATTGCACATAAAGTTCCAACTCATTGATAAACATAGAAGGACGTTCAACATCTTGAAGCACATTGCTACGCCCGTAAATATGGTCGACCATTTCTTTTAACGAATAGAGTTTTTTAAAATAAGCCATATTCGGACCAGGACAAATCGCTACGGCTTGACGTTCTCTAGGTTTCAATAGGTCATATTTCAGATATGCAGCACTAGCTAAACCTTCGCAAAGACATTGCTTTTCTACCACCTGTTCATATCGATTTTTAAACTCCTCCTTCGATAATTCCATTTCCTCCAATTCTTTGATTTTATGAACTTGATATACTCTGGATGCGGTACATACGGGTTCTTTGGTATATGTGCTGTCGCTTACTAAATATTTTTTACTGCATGGATAACCGGGTCTTCCCTGTGCAATTCGTTTTAATCGATCCTGCTCTCCGGTACTTTTCTTGAAATTATGAAAAGGTACACCTAGGGGAGAGGAATTGGATAAATAGAAATCATCTTTCGCAGCATGAACCAGTGCATCTAGTGTAAACTCATCTACTGTGGTCGCTTCAGGAACTAACAGGAAAGGACTACCCCAACCAACGGCATCCACTTGATACTGCTTCAATAGAAACTGATGCTCTGCAGCTGTTCCTACACCACCTTGTACCGTGACAAGCACAGCTGGCGGAGCCTGAAGAAAAATGTTTTTTTCGGCTAATTTCTCTTGATAAATGGCAAAAACTTCTGCTATAAGTGTTTGTCTGTTCTTAGCAAATTCATCGAGAATCGGGCCTAACAAAGAGCCCTCTGTGGCAAACGCGTGACCTCCACAATTAAGACCCGATTCGATGCGGAATTCAGAAACCCAAATCCCTCTTTTAGCTAAATATTTGGCTTGTATTAATGATGATCGATAATCTGAAACTTTTAACGTAATCTTTTTTGTAAACTGACCTTCTGCATTGGGTAGAAAAACATCAAGTTCACTTAAATAGGCATAAAGCTGAGGGTTCATTCCTGCTGATAGTACCACAGATGAAGATAGTTTGCTTTTGGCAAAGCCCCTAATAGCAGCACTAGCATCCGAATATTGTGCATCTAAGGCTTCTCCATTTTTGCTAAAGTTGATTTTATCCACTTTAGACATGATATTAACATCGATGTTGCCCATCTGGAATGCGGCCCGAATCTCTTCCGTTAATTTTAACTTTTCTACGTCATTTTTCGTTTCCATCCATTGGGAAAACAATTGTTTATGTGGATGTTCATTCGCTAATAAAGTAAAATATTGCTGAACAGAAGGGTTGACCAACCAATCGCTGTATTTAAGTTGATGCATTTGCTCTTCAACTATCTCCTGTATTAAATCTAAGTATGCGGTAATTCGTTTTGCACGAGCATCTTCTTCCTGTTTAATAATAGTTTGGTATGGACGTTCGTAAAGTTTGCTGTAATAGGCACGCATACGTTCCAGTAATTCATCGTCCACCAAAGAAATAACCGAAGAAATACCATATTGAGCTACTTTAAGAGCGGTATCTATGGAAAATGCAAGGCCTAAGACAGGGATATGAAAAGTATGCGTCATGAAATGTAGTTTTCGATGACGCAAATAAGGAATAATGTCTTGTTAAAAAAGTAATCACAAGACTTAGCGAATTGTGATTTTAGTCACTAATTCTGAAAGACAAGATTTTTCCAGCATCTTTTTATAGCTACAATAATCAACCTGTTATCAGGAATAGTATAAGCGTTTGTTTTAAGCAGGTTTAGTTTATTGGATGGAAATATGGTTCAGGATTGCTTAGATAATACAATTTTGTATCGTTTATTTCTTATTTAAATACAACCGTTCTATTTCCATGCAACATCACCCGGTCTTCTGTCAACAACTGAATGGCCCTACTTAACACGGCTTTTTCAATTTCTTTACCCGCTTTCCGCATTTGTGGAACATCATAACTATGGTCTATAGATTTGGTGTTTTGGACAATTATCGGTCCTTCATCCAAATCATTCGTCACATAATGTGCAGTAGCTCCGATGATTTTTACACCACGATCATAAGCTTGTTGATAAGGGTTCGCCCCTATAAAAGCAGGTAAAAAGGAATGGTGGATGTTAATTAATTTTCCAGCGAACTTCGACACAAAGCTAGGGGATAGGATGCGCATGAATTTAGCTAATATGATGTAATCAGCTTGATAGTCAGCGACTACCTCTGCCAATTCCTGTTCAAATTCTAATTTCGTTTTGTTCTCATGCGAGATGCAATGGAATGGAATATTGAATTTTTGAGTAAACTCTGCCAAATCATGGTAGTTTCCAATCACGGCTAGTACCTCTGCTTCCATGGTTTTGAAACAATGGCGTACTAAAATATCCGCAAGACAATGATGTTCCTTGGTTACCAATACGACAAGTCGTTTATTTCGTGAAGGGTTAATGGTTAAATGCGTATTGGCAGGTAACTTTGATAAAAGGTCTTGTTCTAGCAAGGCTTGATCTCTTAAATCACCCGTACACACCACACGAACAAAGAATTTTTGATCGGTTTCTTCTACAAATTCACGCATCGTGATGATGTTCAATTGATGTTGCGCTAACACATTTGAAATTAAAGCAACAAGGCCTACAGCGTCTTGGCACTGTATTAAGATCAGCGTTTGATTGTTCATTTTGGTTTAGGTTGTAAAATAGGGGATATGAATTAGGACCATATCCCCAATGTATTATTATACAGCTTCTTTGGTTAATTGATCTTCGGTGTCCAATTCTACACGAAGGTTATTAACAATATGTTGTTGTCTATCGGGTGTATTTTTCCCCATATAATATTCCAGTAATTGAGGAAGTCTATTGTCTTTGGATAATATCACAGGTTCTAAACGGATATTTTCACCAATAAACAAACCAAATTCCGACGGGGAAATTTCACCTAACCCTTTAAATCGAGTGATTTCTGGTTTATTTCCTAATTTTTGTATCGCCTGTTGGCGTTCTTCATCGGAATAACAATATATAGTTTCCTTTTTATTTCGTACCCTAAATAAGGGAGTTTGCAGAATGGAAACATGGCCGGCTTTCACCAAGTCTGGAAAGAACTGTAGAAAGAAGGTCATCATCAATAATCGGATGTGCATACCGTCCACATCGGCATCCGTTGCAATCACGATGTTATTATAGCGTAGACCTTCAATGCCATCTTCAATATTTAAGGCGTGTTGCAAAAGATTAAACTCCTCATTTTCATAGACAATCTTTTTAGTCAGTCCATAACAATTTAGCGGTTTTCCCTTCAAACTAAATACTCCCTGCGTTTGCACATCACGGGATTTCGTGATCGATCCACTGGCAGAATCTCCCTCCGTAATGAATAAGGTGGTTTCTAAATTTCGTTCATGTTTATCCGAAAAATGAATTTTACAATCCCTTAATTTACGATTATGTAAGGATGCTTTCTTCGCACGTTCATTTGCCAACTTTTTAATACCTGCGATATCTTTGCGTTCCCGCTCCGATTGAAGGATTCGTTTTTGTAAAGCTTCTGCCGTTGCTGGATTTTTATGCAAATAATCGTCTAATGCTTTCTTAACGAAGTCATTGATGAAAGTTCGAACCGTTGGGCCATCAGGACCTACCGATTGAGAACCTAATTTAGTTTTTGTTTGCGATTCGAAAACAGGCTCTTGAACTTTGATGGCAATAGCACCTATGATGGATGCACGCACATCAGAAGCGTCAAATTCCTTCTTATAAAATTCACGAATTGTTTTTACCAATGCTTCACGAAAAGCAGCTTGGTGGGTTCCTCCCTGAGTGGTATGTTGGCCATTGACAAAGGAATAATATTCCTCCCCATATTGTTGACCATGGGTCATCGCAATTTCAATATCTTCACCTCTTAAATGAATGATGGGATAGCGCATGCTTTCGGTATCCACATTACGCTCCAATAAATCCTTTAATCCATTCTCCGAAATGAATTTTTGACCATTGAAATTGATGGTTAAGCCAGAATTTAGGAAAACATAATTCCAAATCATGTTCTCGACAAACTCTTGACGGTATTTATAGTTACGGAATATGCTATCGTCAGGATAGAAGGTTACCGAAGTACCATTCCGTTGCGTAGTATCTTTTTGTTCATCTGCAACCAATTCTCCTTTACTGAATTGTGCGATACGAGTAACATTCTGACGATAGGATTGAACTGTAAATTGATTGGATAAGGCATTCACCGCCTTGGTACCCACCCCATTTAAACCTACAGACTTTTGAAAAGCTTTACTATCGTATTTACCACCTGTATTAATTTTTGATACCACATCTACGACGGAACCAATAGGAATTCCACGGCCATAATCCCGAACGGTGACCCGGTTTTCATTTACCGTAATATCAATTATTTTTCCAGCACCCATCACAAACTCATCAATTGAGTTATCTACCACTTCTTTTAATAAGACGTATATTCCATCATCATAAGCAGAACCGTCTCCCAACTTACCAATGTACATACCAGGCCTTAGGCGAATATGTTCTTTCCAGTCGAGTGATCGGATACTATCTTCGTTATATGCTGTCATATTTTTTGTGCTTTCGTTGAACCATCGCAAAAATATAAAAAAGAAAATCGATTTTTACACAACACTTTTGCACATATCGTGGAATTCAATTCATTATCGTTCCCATTTAATCTTTTCATCGGAAAATGGAGGAGTAGGATTATCCCAATATTGAAGGAAAAGGAAAGGTAACTCTTCAGCCAAATCTGCTTCAAATGTAGGTTAATATTGTTGATATTTACTCTTTCATTCGAACCAAATTTTAAACCTTAATTTCCCTTCCACAGGTTAGTATCAGACTAGTTAATACAAAAAGAAATGCTGTTTTTTTTCCTAATTTTTTGGGCTGACCATTCAGACAAAATTTGAACTGATAAGCATCTCCTTCGGACCTTCTTCGGAAATCCGATGGATAACCTACGAAAATTTTCGAAGGAGATTCTATGAATATGCGCTTGAGTTTAGGATATAAATCCTTAAAAATAGGGATAACATAGTTGGAAGAATGGAATGTCTAGAAAGGTTAATTTTCTAAATTATGACCCATCAATTGGACTATAAAAGGTACGTAGGTTAATTTATTGTCAATCCATTCATACGCAATTCCTTCCATTTTCAACAGGCCATAGTGCATACTTACATCGTAATCTATATAAAATTGTGAATGCGAAGAGATTGATTGTCTAATTCTTATGACGTCACGATAGGTTTTATTTGCAATATGAACTGTTTTGTTTTTTTCTAAAATCCTATACCTAGCCACTCCAGGAAGAAATTCTCCCTCTTTAATTTCAGAATCTGTTGGTGGGTATTCCCAATATTCTCCAATTTTTTTGTTCCGTTGGATAAGGTCATAATGAACATCTTGCTCCGGCCAATGGCTGTGTACGGCAAAGGAATTTTGATCGGAATACCAAAATTTTGAAAATTGTAGAAATTGGAAATTCATATCAAAATCATGATCTACTTGATAATAATTGTTCCATTTCTTTTGTATACGGTAAGTGCCCTCATAAATCCGATCGGGTAATCGAATTTGATATTTCCATTCATGTCCTTCTCTTATAAAGGGGAATGACTTTTCCTCCTGATCTTGAATAGGATTGATGTGCTCTTTTTCAGCACAGGAAGTTTGGGTCATTAGCATCACGAATAGGAAGTATGGATATTTATTGAATAATTTCAACATAGCGGAGTTTTGGAAATTTAGGCTATCAGTTTTTTAATGGTTTCCATATAAGTTTTGCCAACGGGTATGGGACAACCATTTAAAAGGTTTAAAAATAATTTTCCGTCTATCTTTTTGAGTGTTTCCACGTGAATCATATTCACTATGAAGGATCGGTGAATACGGATGAATTTTGTTGGATCAAGTAATTTTTCTAATTCAGATATTCCGTAGGAGCTTAAATGTTCACCTTGCCGGGTGTAAATGATACTATAATCTCGTGCTGCCCTAATAAATAGTATTTCTAAAAGAATGATTTTTTTGTGGATCAAGCCCTCTTTTAAGAAAATGTACATCGGGTAAATCTGCATGTTATTCATCGTACTAACCGTTATATTTAAAGCAAATGTTATTTATAAAAAACGCTCGAAAATAACCCTTAATTTCCCGTTAAATCAACGTAATAAACCTTAATATTTAAAATAAGGGATTCTACTGAGTGAGGGTTTTTAATTAAAATTCCTCCATATTTTAGTTTTTATATCCTAGGCTTTTGTTATTGGTCAGTTGAATTTGACCGTTTGTCGAAAAATAAGGTAGTTCGTGGAGTTTGACCTGAAAGTTTAATTCGAGAATCCGAATTTCGAGTTAAAATCATTATGAAATCACATATCTATTTATTTCTTGCTTGCCTATTAGTCAGTTGTAAAGGGGAAACTTCGGATTCCCCAAAGCCACAAGTTCCAGGTATACGGATTGGTCAAGCACATAAAAAACCGGTGGGTAACAGCCTGGGACAAGCTGTTGTTAAAACTATTTCTTCGGATGGTGGTGTATTAAGTTCTGAAGGAGTACATTTACATATTCCTGAAGGTGCTGTTCAGGAACCAACGGATTTTAGTATTCAATCCATTGAAAATACCTTAAGTCCTAAATCAGGTCTTCAAGCTTTTCGTTTCCTACCTGAAAATATTTCATTTAAAAAGCCCATTCAAGTCCAATTTGAAATTCCAGAATCTCAGCGTTTTTCTATGCATGGAAAAATGGTTGCTTACCAAGATAAGAATCAAATATGGAACGCTGTACCGACCAGTATAGTTGGGGATAAATTGCAAATTAATACAGCACATTTTAGCGATTGGGCAATTTTCGATCGATATACCTTATTTGTTGAGAAGACGACAGTAGAAAAAGGGGAACAAATTCGATTAAGCTTACAAGAGCAGGTATTAGCAGCTTTAGTTCCGAATGATGGGATTAGTGATTTACCTTTAGGAAGCCTTGATGATTTGGGGGTGTGGTCTAAAGATGTGAAGATTGGGCAGTGGAAAATTGTTAAAGGTCCTGGAACATTAACCCCAAAAGTTAATTCTGC
Organism: Sphingobacterium sp.; assembly: GCA_036781025.1. Taxonomy (GTDB): domain Bacteria; phylum Bacteroidota; class Bacteroidia; order Sphingobacteriales; family Sphingobacteriaceae; genus Sphingobacterium. Next base: position 58,593 of record DAIQBS010000005.1, read on the forward strand.
CATGCTCATGGGGGATGCGATATACCAAGCTCCAGCAAATATAAGTAACCCAACAGAAGTAAATATTCAGGTTGAAATAGAGAGCCCTTCTTCAGAAATTAGTGATTCACAAGTTCCCTCCAAGAAGAGAAAGATTGGCAAGTTGCTGCTTTATGTACAATTATTGTTAATTCCTGATACCTATGTGCGATTAAAAGTCGGCAATAATATTATCCATTATGATTCTCCTCATCATATTGTAGTGATGCAAGGTAAAATAACGTTGCGAGCAGGTAAGGCAAATGGAGAAAATATTTCTATGATCTATCATGGTACGCAGGCAGGCACATATAATGGAGGCTATAATGCGGGGGAATCTATTTTGGTTTGGATGCAACCCAAAACAGGTCCAGGTCTACCTTACTCCATGATTAATGGTTACACTCGTTGCACAACCTTTGAACCTTATTATGCAGGCCAATCTACTATCAAATTTGATGGGCAACAGGGAGAAGGAACTTTCAAGGGGACCCTATATTATTCCGACCAAGCTTGTGGATTCACAGAACAAAAGGAAGTGGAACTTAGTTTTCGAGGAATTGTTTTTCGATGATGCTGAATTGCTGCTAATTACTAACTCAATATACACCATAAATAGTAAAAGAACATGATGAAACTAATCATTAGCTTGGGAATATCCCAATTGCTACTCATAACCAAAGCCAATGAACGCGCAGAGACGAAAATTAATAACCATGTATTTGGTAAGCATTACTGGATAGTGGAATCTTCAACTATAGTTCCTGCCTTAGACGTTGATATGGATGGCATTCCAGATACGAACTTATTGATTATGCAAGAAACATGTGAGCGTGATGACGCTGATTTCTTTAGAGAAGATGGCGTCATTTTAACCCATTGGGGAGAAATGCTTTGCGATGATGAAGAAGAAGAAATATCGGAAACAGGGACTTGGAAATTTAATAACGAAAAACAACTATTAACGATTAAAAAGGATCATTCTAGAAAATTGATGGAAGCCAAACTAGTTAAAAAAACCTCAAATCAATTGGTGTTTAGTTCCAATCATAAGAGCTCGAAATCAGATCATGTCATTACCCTCAAACTTAAGCGTAAATTATAATAGATCTGAAACCAAGCAGATACTTGTATAAACCTTTGTTAGATTTTTTTGATGCTATTTAAGTTAGCTTGACTTACATCCATAATGTTAAAAATGATTATGAAAATCATTCGAATAAGTTTCATCCTTTTATTATTTCCATTTATGTTGTTGGAATGCACTTTTGCTCACAGCAATGAGTCCAGCCTAAATGAAATTTATAAAAAACTTGATTCAGCAGAATTGATGTGGAATAGAAATCATATAAAGGAAGCAGAACAGTATTTTCTAGAAGCTCAAAAATTAGCAACGCATGTTCAAGATTCATGGATTAGTAGTTCCATTTCAAAAAAATACAGTCAATTTTTACATCAGCAATCGAGGTATTTAGAAGCCTCAGACTACTTGCAAAAAGCGATTAAAGACAGTCAATTGGTAGGAGATCCTTCAAAGGAAGCCATGTTGTTGAATAATATTGCTTTGCAATTTCATGCGCAAGGTGATATGTCTCAGGCAGTTAAGTTGTTGTTAAATGCCTTGGATTTATCGTATAAATCTGAACAAGAGGACAAGAAGAATTTAGAGGATCGTAGGAAATACTTGAATAATTTAAGTGCTTTCTTTTTGGATTTAAAGGAATTTAAAAAGGGATTAACCTATGCGAAGAAATCTCATGACATCGCCAAGAAATTACAGGATAGTTTGGGCATGGGACATAGTCTTGTTAATATGATGGTTTCTGAAATGTTACTAAATCGAATGAATGATGCTGAAGTTCATGGGAAAGAATTGTTAGTAATTGCTAAAAGAAATAAAAGTCTGCCTTTGCAGATACAAGCTTACAATAATCTGGCTGAAATATATAGAAGTCAAGGGAAATTTGGCTCTGCCTTGACCAATTATACAAAGGCTAATATGTTGTTTGGAGATAATCCATCTATTTCCAAGACCTTTACATTAATCGGTTTTTCTACTGTTTATTTGGAGATGAAAGACTATGCTAAAGCAAATGCCTATTTTGAACAAGCGAAGGGAAAGTCAATGGCTGAGCTAGGTCTCCCTGCATTAATGGAATTTTATCACGCAGGTGCTAAAATAAAAGAAGCCTTAGGAGATTACTCTGATGCATTACAGCTACGTAAAAAATATGAACTCTTGAAGGACTCCATTGCTAGTCAAGAGACTCAACGATTGGTTCATGAATTAGAGTTGCAACATAATGTCGCTCAAAATAAAGAGGAATTAAGCCAACGTGATATTAAAATCATGGAACAGCAATTGGATTTAGATCGGAAAAATAGATGGGTAGCTATCCATATCTTTTTTCTGGTATTTATTGGTTTACTTATTATCATGTATAATATGCGGCGAGAACTTGGAAAAAAAACAAAACAGGAGCGCCAAGAACGTCAATTACTGGAGGCGGAACTATTAGCGGTAGAAAAAGAGCGTTCGCGGACTGCTAAAGAACTTCATGATGGTGTTGCCAGTTTATTAGTAGCTACGAAACTGCAGATTGAAGGTTATTCAAAACGTTGTTTACCTCATCAGGGGATGCCCGAAGTTATGCATTTGATGGATGCTGCAATTCAAGAAATTCGGGGTATTTCGCATAATCTTGCTCCTGAAATGATATTCAATGAAGGCCTCTCTTATGCTTTGAAATCCTATTGTAGCCGGATGAGTCGTGCTAATCAAACGATCCAGTGTTATATTCAAGGCGATATAAACACGTTGGAAAAGGAGGTACAACTCCATATTTATCGAATTATTCAAGAAGCTGTAAGCAATTTAGTTAAGCATGCTTCAGCAAGCGAAGGGCTTGTGCAACTCATTTTACATCAAGGACAATTATGTTTAAGTATTGAGGATAATGGGAAAGGTTTTACGTTAGAAGGTAGGCATCAAGTAGGCTTGGGATTGAAGAACCTGGAATCTCGGGTGGTATCCTTAGGGGGTACGTTAGCCATTATTTCCAAAGAAAATGAAGGTACTAGCTTAAACATTGAAATAGAATTAAATAAAGAATTGAAAATCGAACAACCAAGATTTTCATTTTTCAGTACAGCCTATTTTGGTAAATTTCGATGGAAGGAAGTGAGCCAAGTCTAATTTAAACCCAAATTTTTTAACCAACTAGTTTTTTAAAATATGATTAAAATAGGAATCGTAGATGATCATCCATTAATTATACATGGAATCTTACAAATGTTAATGGAAATGCCATTCCAAATTGTGTTTACAGCAGGTTCAGGGCAAGAATTAAAGAAAGAATTGAGCGAAAGAAATTTTCCTGACGTTTTATTATTAGACATTGAATTACCGGATTGTAATGGAATTATTCTTTGTGAAGAGCTTAGTAAGGATTATCCGGAAATTCAGGTGATTTCCTTATCGAATCATGATGAGCCAGTTTTTGTTCGAAAAATGTTTCGTAGTGGAGCTAAAGGATATGTGTTAAAAGGGACACAACAAGAAGAGTTAATTGATGCGATTCAAACGGTAATGGCAGGAGGGCAGTATATAGATCATGAAATTAAGGACATTATTTTAAAACAAGCTATTGCTGGAAGAAATGCTTCGATTAATGTCAGGCTAACGAAGCGGGAATTAGAAATTCTTACCTTGATTGCCAATGAGTTTTCCAATATAGAAATTGCTGATAAGTTGTTTTTAAGCGTGAGAACGATTGAATCACATCGGCACAGTTTAAATCAGAAATTAAATATTAAAACTAGCGCTGGTTTGATTAAGGAAGCCTACATCAGGGGATTGATCTAACTTTTCTGGCTGATATTCTTTCTTATTCTACTTAAACTATCTTGATGGATACCTAGCAATGATGCAATATATTTTTGAGGAACTTGTTGAATAATTTGAGGTTGTGTTTTCATTAAATGCACATATTGTTCTTCAGCTGTCATGCAAATGGCATTAATTTGGTTGTTTTGTAACCATCTAAGAAGCAGGTCCATAATGATTAATTCTAAATCGTACATTTTCGGGATGCTACTTTTGAGTGCGAGCACATCTTCTTTTTCCCAAATCATCAACTCCATTTCTGTTAAACTTTCTAAGGAACAGGTAGAAATTTGATTATTTAAAATATGAATCGGAGTGGAAAGGAAAAAAGGTAGAGAAGTCATGCCTAACGTGTAATCTGTTTGATTTTCAACACGGTAAAGCCTGACAATGCCCTCGAAAAGGAAATATAAATTTTTAACAGTTTTTCCTTGTTCCATTAATATGGTATGTGCTGGAACCTGAATAATCTTGCTGTGACTTTTTATGACAGCTAATTCAGCAGGGCTGAATGATATTCCAAAAGGCTGTATAAAACGACACAAAAGATCGAATTGACTTTTCATACGGTATGATTTCAAATTAGGTTTGTTTTTAAAAGTAATAAAATTTGTTTATATCTCATTATCTGACAATTGTCAGGTTTTTCAAAGGGAAGATGAATTAATTTTGATGCTTATTCGAACTAAAGCGTCATGAAAAATTTATCCATATTAATTATTAGTCAGCAGGACTCCTTGCGCGAAGAACTCATTAACTGTTTAATGAATTTTGGAATGCTAGCAGTTGTTTTGGAATGTAGACACGCGATGGATGGAATGCGGAGTTTGAAAATGAAAGAACCAGATGTTTTGTTTTTAGATGTGGATATTCCAGGAATCTCTGCATTTGAATTATTAGATCAAGCCAATTTTCAGTCCTTAGTCGTATTAATTTCCAAAAATGGGGAACATGCTGTGAAGGCTTTTGACTATGGTCTATTTGATTTTTTATTAAAGCCTATTCTACCGGAACGCTTAGAACAAGTGTTAACTAAATTAATTCACTCATGGAACCATCTTTCTGAGGAAATGATACAGGATCCACTGTATTTAAAGAGTTTATTGGTAGGAAAAGGAAGAAAATTGGTTAAAATTGAAGTAGATCAAATTTCTCACCTTCGATCCGATCGTGATTATACGTGGATCCATACGATTAATAATGAGGTTTATTTAAGTAGCTTGGGTTTGGGAAAGTTAAAATGCAAATTAAATCCTTTGAAGTTTCTTCAAATCCATCGATCGATATTGATCAATATCGATCATGTTCAGGAATTATTTAAAGAGGATGGTCGAAGCAAGATTATTTTAAAAAATCAATTGGAAGTGAGTATTGGTAGAAAGTTTATGGCCTCAATAAAACCAATGATTTGTTAATTGGGAAAATTGATTTGGTAAGTAGAATTACGCAAACTAGAAACTACGTGTTAGCGTGTAAAAGGAACTTGTTTTACTCCAGTAGATTTGTTTTCATATTTAAAAATTTTAAAAATGAAACAATTCATATGTTTAATAGCTTGCGCATGCAGCATTTTAGGTTGTAATAAGGATAATTCAAATGATCCGAAACCAGAAACTTTAAAATATGTTCAAAAAATAGTCAAGATTGAGGATGGCAATGAAATTGACTATATTTTCAATTATTCAAATGAAAATCGATTAATGGGGTATGTCTCTGAAGAAGATGCTGTATCAGCAACGTTTCAATACGCTTCAAACGGACAACTAACAGCTATAAGGTCAGAAGAGGAAGGAGTAATTCATAAATTGGAGGTAGCATATGAAACTAATGGGGATCCAAAGCAAGCAACATTAACTAGTCATCCTAAGGAAGAACCGGAAGAAGAAGAGGTCACTCAGATTACTTACCAAATGAATCAAGGGCGCGTGAGTAGAATTAGGTATGTACAACCTGATGATGAAATTATTGATTTTAATTTATCCTATCAAGGGAATAATTTAGTTAAAATAGAAGGAATTAATAGTAGTGGTTCAGTAAGCATTACATCGAAATATGGGAATCGCAAATCTGCGTTTTATGCCTCACGTCAAAAATATATCTTATTACCAGATTTGATGTTTGATCTTTATAGCGAAAATGAACTTTTAGAATCCACCTTAGCAATTCCAGACATCGCAGCAATAACCATGAAATACGCTCACCAATATAATGAACAGTCCTATCCGACACAGATTGAAGAAGTGAACGAGGAAAGTGAAATAGAAAGCAAAATGACAATTACCTACAAATAATTAGTTTAACAACCATGTGAATAATAAGCCTAGTTGACCCTCGTGGTTGACTGGGTTTTTTTGTTAGGTGAATCTTTAGATAAGGCCATCTTATATTCGTATTGAAGTTTCAAAAGTTATTTATAATAGTTTGCAGATTTTTTATAGGGGAAATTGAAGGTTTTCTAAACTCTTAAACTGGTACTATACTTTTATCAAATTCTTTCAGCAAGTTATAATTTTATCATGGCATAGAGAATTTTTCTGGTATTGAAATAAAAAAGATTTGTCCAGGGCGGACAAATCTTAATTAACGTGGAAAAACCTAATGTAAGGAATAGAAGAGAATGATTATTGTTTGTAAAAAAAAGTATGTTATTGAACTAAAGCTGATATTCAATTTTGAAGCAATTCTCACATTGACCAGGAATTAATGGAGCAAAGTCGATGATAAGCTCCTGTTTAAAATCCTCTTGTGTGTTCCATTTTCTTAATTTCAAAAGTTGATTATCAACGTTTAGTTGTAATCGATACCGACCGATTGGAACATCATCTAATTGAGCATTATCTTGTAAATGAGTTTGAATTTTTTGACCTGTAGTACCATCAATTAAAGGGGTTATGGGATCTAATAGGACTTGGATTTTTCGCTCATCAATATAGGTTCCAGGAAAATTGTCAAAAGTAATTAGTCCTCCAAAATTTCCTGAGAGAGGTATTGGACGTGGACCGGTGAGGTGCCAGGTAAAATTACGTTTCCCACCTTCACGTCCAAATCCACTGTTGTTTTCCGGATTTAAATAAAAGTGATAGGTTTGTCCGTGGTAAAATTTGCTAAGTTTAGCAAATGCAAACCAAGATCCTACGGGAATTTCCAAAGAATATTGACCATTTTCATCAGTTTTTACGGATAAATTATGATTAAACAGAAGGCTATTGTCCACAATAATTTGTACATCGGATAATGAATTCCCTGAGCGATCTTTAACTTCTCCTACTAGAAAAGCATTTCGAGGAACTAATTCATTATTATTACATGATATTTGCAAGAGAATGGCAAAAATTGCTATTTTTTTCATTCGACAAAAATCTTGCTTTTCCAGACGTAATTTAACCCTAACACTACGGCTTTTTTTATTTCAAGTAGTTGTACTTATTTTTTTTAAAGCAGAATATCATCTCATGAATTAATGAATAATTTTTTGCTGTACATGGAGTCTATATTCATATAAAATAATTTATTTAAGCGTCATTATTAAGAATTTGTCCACTTATTGTCCACCCTTGTAATTTTTTATTTACCTAAAATAACTGTCTTTTTGTACTATCATCACATAAGCTATACCAGCACCTTCCTGTTGATTTCTAATATTAACAATGGAAAGGGCTTAGCATGTTTATAATCCTTATTTATGGAAAGATTGTTGAAGTTTTATGTGATAGTTAATCTGTTTTTATGAGATGTATACCATTTACTAACTTGGCAATTTTCGCTTTAATTTTATGTTTGTTTGCATCCTGTAGACGAGATGATATTACTTTAGAATTGAGCGATCAACCATTGTTAATAAATAATGCAGCAAAAATGCTTAAAGGATCAACGATGAACAGTTCTTGGTCTGCGGATGAATCTTTTGGTCTTTTTTTAAAACCTACAGGTTCCGCTGGATTTACAGAATTGCTGGAATTGAATCGGAAATACATGTACAATGCTAATTTATCGGTATTTCAATTAATTGGTAATCCTATTTATTATCCTTTATCAGGAAATGTAGACCTCATTGCTTATACACCTTTCAAAGAAGATTTGACTACGATTTAACCAATAGATATTTCAAATCAAGCAAACCAAAAAGGGCTGGAATTATTGTATAGCAATTCTGCCCAGAATATCAATAAAAATCACGGTTCGTTATCCCTATCCTTCGACCAGCAACTCAGTAAATTAACTTTTAACCTTCGTCGGGAGGATGGGACTGTGGCAGGTCTTGAATCGTTTAGCATAGCTTTGCAGGGTTTTTATAATACTGCAAAATTTGACCTCGCTTCTGGAGAAATCTTTGATAAATTAGGTTCATCTCAGCCTATAAATCTTGGAACATCCAGGGAGGCTATTGTCATTCCCCATACTGATCCTATTGCTAAGAGTTTCAAATTCCATATTGGGGCATCTGAATGGATATATGACTTACCTTTAGGAGACACGTTTGAACCGGGAAAAAAATATGATTACACCATAACAATTTCTGCTCATGCTGTAGACGTAGAATTGACAACCATAAGTCCATGGATTCTCGATTCTACCCTTCCTACAGAAGGAGGATTGGATTCCAATCCTATTGAATATGCCTATATCCCACCCGGCACCTTTCAAATGGGTGCGCCAGACTCTTCCACAACAGCAAATTCAAATGCCAAGCCTCAGCATTGGGTGAAAATAAGTAAGGGTTTTTTTATGAGCAAGCATGAAATTACGGTGACTCAATATGCTGAGTTTTTAAATGCTAACCATGTTGAAAAAGGATCTTCCTCCCAAGTTTCTCATCTTATTGATGGTACAATAAGGAATCTTTTCAATTCCATTGTAGGCATCACACCTCAATTTATTAACAACAAATGGGTAGCTCCAACAGGAAGGGAAAATTATCCAATGTGCATTGTGACTTGGTATGGTGCATTAGCCTACGCCAAATGGAGAGGAGGAACACTGCCAACGGAAGCCCAATGGGAGTATGCATACCGTGCCGGAACCAAGAACAAATTCTTTGCAGGAAATCTAGATGCTGAAATGATGGATTATGCTTGGTACATTCAAAATTCAGGAGGAAATACACATCCTGTAGGACAAAAAAAACCTAATCCTTGGGGCCTTTACGACATGGCAGGAAATGTGACAGAATGGTGTTTGGATGTAAATGTAGGCTACTATATTACAGCGTATCCTTCAGCGCCAAATGAACTTTTTCCAATTGTAGATCCTGGTGAATTTGAAGATTCAGCTATCAGAGCCTATCGAAGAGGCGGAGACTTTTTAAATAGTGCTTATTTTTCTTCTGCCTATGCGAGAATATTTAGGGAAAAGAACGATTTGGTAGACAACGTTGGTTTTAGAATTGTCATTAATCCTTAATGATTACTAAATCAAAACAGATTCATTGCCTATACCATAAAAGTAGTACAAATAGTATCCAATTTCTTTATTAAACATGCGCGAACCAGCAAGTTGTTGAAATATTTATTATAAAAAAATACAGCTAAAAATTTGCTGTTTATATTCCAATGGCTAAACATGGAAGCGTTTTGGAATAAAACGAAGATAGTACCTCCAGGTATCATACATGTTCCTAAAATTAAATCCTATAGTGGCAATCCATTAAATATTGACTCATCCTAAATTCTAAAATTAAGTATTGATTACTAGAATACTTAATCCGTACTAATACGTAAAAGAAATCTTTTAATGAGGTATACCTTTGTCCATATCAAAAATAAAATAGAATGAAAAGGATACATTTATTAACGATTTTTCTGTTTGTGGCTCTAACAGTGAATAGCAATTTACAAGCACAATCTTTTAAGAAAGATCAACAAACCATCCATGGAGGGATAGGACTTGGTGGGGGAATAGGCTTGCCCATTGGACTGGGTTATGAAAAGGCAATCTCAGATCGAATAGGCATTGGTGCCTACGCCGCATTTGCTACCGAAAAAGAATCCTATGGAACGGGAATTGGCTGGAGGTACAACTATATTCTTGCGACAGCCAAAGGCTCTTATCATTTTGCTGTAAAAGGGGAGAAATTGGATCCTTATGCAGGATTATCATTAGGTTATAATATCGCATCGGTAAAATGGGAAGGGTCAGGAGCAGAGCCAATTTCATCCTCCGCGGGAGGATTTTTGTGGGGAATTCATTTAGGGTCCAGGTATTGGTTTTCCGATAAACTAGGTGCATTTGGAGAACTTGGGTATGGGATTTCTCTTTTGAATGTTGGTGTAGCACTAAAATTATAATCTGTCTATAGTTCGCACACTAAAACAAGTGTTTCATAAATTCAAATTAATTTTTCTAGAAAGCACCTGAAAAGGTGCTTTTTTTGTTTCTGTTTACCAATTTTATGGATATTAATGAGATGTTCCAAGCAAAAAAAAAGCGTGAAATAATTAAATTTCACGCTTAAATACTTATTAAGGTTATTAGATTCCTCTACCAAAATCATCCTGTACGCGGACGATATCATCTTCATCAGAAGGGTTTGCAGCATCGGTATGTTGCCAAATTTCAGCGACTACACCAAAAGTACCTAAACCTACTAAACGATGTCTTTCACCTTGAATTAAGCGAATAGTTTCTCCTTCTTTCAAGATTTTTAATTCGTGTTCTTCATCTGTAGGACTCGTCACCACACCAACTTCACCACGGATTACTCGCCATATTTCAGCTCTGCGGTGGTGATATTGCCATGATAAACGTTTGTTAGGTCCTACCACCAACACTTTAGGGCTCAATTTTCCGGATATTTTTAAATCTTGAACATCTAAGCCTTCAAAATAAGAGTTGGCAAATTCTTGTGCTTGATCTTCGTTTATTACAAAAAAACCACCCCAAGGTCTATTTTGGTCAGTGCTTTCAATTTTAAAGCCTTTCTCAGTCAATTTAGTTTCAATTTCCTGAAATAACTCGCTTTTATCAATATATGTCATGGTTACTAAGTTTACTCATGTGAAGATAATATAAGTTTTGTATTAAAACAAACCTTTCTCAAAAGTCAATCTTGTAAATAAACCTATATTTGCAGTTATATAAATAAGGACATGTCAATAGCTGTAGATCAACAAAACGATATTTTTGCCCAGGGCGTCGCCTTTGTCAACCAGACGCAACAACCTATTTTTCTTACCGGAAAAGCGGGAACGGGTAAGACCACGTTTTTAAAATATATCCGAGACCATAGTTATAAGAAGATGGCAATTACTGCCCCCACTGGGGTGGCAGCTATGAACGCGGGAGGTACAACTTTACATGCGTTGTTTTGGTTGCCTTTTGGGGTGTTTATAGAGGACTATCCTTTGAAATGGGAAGATAAAGATCAATTTATATACAATAAACATCGTTTATTTAGTACGATTAAATTAACCAAGAACCGACGTGCTATACTTCAGGAATTGGAATTATTGGTCATAGATGAGGTTTCTATGGTTCGTGCGGATACTTTAGATGCTATAGATGTCATTTTAAAAAGTGTACGTAGGGATATGCGTCCATTTGGAGGAGTACAACTCTTGTTTATAGGAGACTTGTATCAATTACCTCCAGTGGTGCAAGATCGGGAATGGCAGGTCTTGAGGGATTATTATCAGAGCGCCTTTTTCTTCGATGCCAAAGTCTTTAAACAACAGCCGCCAGTTTTAATTGAATTGCAGAAAATTTACCGGCAACAGGATGAGTCTTTTATACGAATCTTAAATAAAATCAGGAATAACAATACCAGCCAGGAAGATCTGGAAGAACTAAATGTTCATTTTCAACCTGATTTCGTGCCGGAAGAGGGGGAACAGTACATTACCTTGACTTCGCATAATCGTCTAGCTGATCAGATCAATCAAGAGAAATTGGATAGCCTGACGAGTTCCTTGCATCAGATTAAATCCATCATCAAAGATGATTTTCAGTCCAATAGTTTTCCTGCGGACGATACCTTGAGCTTGCGTGTAGGGGCGCAAGTTATGTTCATAAAAAATGATGTTGGAGAGGAAAGACGTTATTTTAATGGTAAGATTGGGACAGTAAAGGAAATCAATTTAGATAAGCATCAGGTTATTGTCTCTTTTCCGAATGAGGAAGAAGACGTGACCGTTAAAAGAGAAACCTGGGAAAATATTCGATATTCCTATAATAAAGGAGATGATAAAATTGAGGAAGAAATTTTAGGGACTTTTTCCCAATTTCCTTTACGCTTAGCATGGGCAATCACCATACATAAAAGTCAGGGTTTAACCTTTGATAAAGCTATAATTGATGCGGGAACATCCTTTGCTGCGGGTCAGGTTTATGTGGCATTATCTCGATTAACTGGTTTGAAAGGTTTGGTGCTTCGTTCGAAAATACCTAGTTATGCCATTCGAACTGATTTTCAGGTAGTCAATTTCATGCAGCAAATGGAGGCAATGGGAGATTTGACACCTATTTTGCAAGAAAGCCAACGTCGGTATTTAGGACAGATCTTATTGCAAAGTTTCAAGTGGTCCAATATGACGGAGGAATTGGAAACATTGATTAAAGAACAGGAGGGTAAGAAGATTGAAGGTAAAGAAGAGGCATTAGCTGTGTTGAATGCTATTTTTTCGCAGTTGAAAAACCAAGAACAAGTGGCAAATAAATTCATTACGCAACTTTACCAATTGCTATCTGTTAAGGTTGATACCGATTACGATAAAATTTGTGAACGTTCGAAAGCTGCGGTCAATTGGTTTATTCCAAATTTTGAAAAAGAATGTTTAAATCCGCTTCAGGCACATATTGAAGTTTGGAAAGTTAAAAAAAGAACAAAAAAATATATAGAAACTTTGCGAAGTATATTGTTAGATTTTAAACGAAAATTTGAACAATTGAAGCATAGTTTAACGATTTCTGAGGCATTAACCAAGTCTAGTGATACGTTAAGTGAGGAATTACTTAAGTGGAATAAACCCAAGGATGATTTGGCAAAATCCACTGATGAAGAAAAGGAAAAGGACACGAAGCAAATAACCTTAGAAATGTACCTGGATGGGCTTGATATCGCTGAAATAGCAGAAAAAAGATCCATGGTTGAAGGTACCATATATGGGCATTTAATCCCATTTATAGGGGTGGATTTGGAAGCTAAGGATTTAGTTTCTGAGGAACTTTTAAATGAAATTGTATCTCATTTGGAAGAACATCCCGAAGCCTCCGCTACGGAGATTAAAAACCTGATGGGTTCCCGAGTAGATTATCCTGCAATCAGAATTGCCCAAAAACATTTGGAATTAAGGAAGGTGCAGGATGCCAATACCTCGTATTAATCCTTATATTTGCGAGTAATTGATTTGTAAATATTTTTGAGGGATACTAAATCAAATAAAAAAGCGAATAAATGGATGGTTTTTGTTTCCATGCCTTTTCAGATGGGAATAACCATCTATGCATTTTATTGGCTTGGAACTTGGTTGGATACCCGATATGCGGTGACAGGAGCGTGGTGGATGAAGGGAATGACCCTGTTAGGCGTATTTGTTTCCATATATCAATTCATAAAACAAGTAAATTATATCAATAAGCATGAATAAATACATTACGTTTTTTATAATTCTATTGATTGTGGCTATTGCAGGGTTTTCGGTACATTATTTACTGTTATCTGCTTTTGGTCAAGATCATTGGTGGATTGGCTCAGGATATAGTTTGCTAGGCGTGTATGCATTCAACTCCATCAGCTCATTGGTAATGTTATTTGCATTGGGAGGAGCGATATTTTCTATGGAAAAGCAATTTGGCTTTGTATTCCTTGGAGGCGTATTGCTGAAAATGGTTGCTGCCTATATTTATATTCAGGAAGGCTTAGGTCTTTTAGAGAATAATTTTTTAGAGTTAAATTTTTTAGGCGTGTTTTTTCTATTCCTACTTTATGATATTTATGTGGCCTTTAGACTGATAGATCAGCAGCATAATCCAAAAGGGAATTAAAATTTTAAAAAGTTTAAACAAAAGTGATTTAATGCCAAATAAAATTGTAATTTTGCGCAAAATTTGTTATAATTCAACATCTGTTAAAATGGTGAGTCCTAGGAAAGTACTTTTATTATTGACGTTTTTAATGGTTTTATTTGCTCCAGCTCGATTATTTGCGGGGGAAGTAGTCGGTGAACAGGGAGCTGATTCTCAAAAGAATGAGATTAAAGAATATACCCAACACCACTTACAAGATGACCATTATTTTTCATTAGCTTTAGACAAGAAAGCTGGAAAACATTATGGATTTCCTTTGCCTGTCATTTTAATTGATAATGGATTGCATGTATTTTCATCAGCTGAATTTCACCATGGTGAAACAGTGGTAGAGAAAAATGGAAATTACTATAAACTTTACCATGGCAAAATCTATAAAACAGATGCTGCAGGTACATTAACATATGATGAGCATCATCACCCTACGAATGCAAAACCATTAGATTTTTCAATTACTAAGAATGTTGTCGGATTATTATTGGCTGCACTATTGTTGTTTATAGGGTTTATCAGCTTAGCAAAAACATACAAAAATGGCGCTAATGCCATACCAAAAGGAATAGGTCGTGTTTTAGAGCCATTAGTACTTTATGTACGTGATGAAATGGCTGTTCCAAATATTGGTCATCGTTATAAAGAATTCATGCCTTATTTATTGTCAGTTTTCTTTTTAATTTTCCTTTTAAACTTATTAGGTTTAACCCCACTAGGATTTAACGTTACTGGTAATATTTCTGTAACCTTATGTTTAGCGGTATTTACCTTCTTAATTACAAACTTTAAAGCAAATAAAGATTATTGGAAGCATATATTTTGGATGCCTGGGGTACCAGTTCCATTCAAATTTATCTTAGCGCCAATTGAAGTGTTAGGTATGTTTACAAAACCTTTTTCATTAATGCTTCGTTTATTTGCGAACATTACTGCAGGTCACTCTGTGGTGATGGGATTAATTGCCATTGTCTATTTATTTCAAAATCAATTGACAGTTGGCGGAAGTATTGGAGTTTCCATGTTCTTAACGTTGATATTATTCTTCTTAGAATTATTGGTTGCTTTTTTACAGGCATTTATTTTCACAATGTTGTCATCCTTATTTATAGGCATGGCTGTGGAAGAACATGCACATCATTAATTAGAATTTTTTGTTAAATATTAAACTATAAATTTTTATGATTCCAAATTTAGTAGGAGCAGGTTTGATCGTTATCGGAGCTGGTATTGGTTTAGGTAAAATTGGTGGTTCTGCAATGGAAGCAATTGCTCGTCAACCAGAAGCAGCATCAAAAATTCAAACTGCGATGATCATCATCGGTGCACTAGTAGAAGGTTTAGCATTCGGTGCTTTAATCTTAGGTGCATAATTCTAGATGAATTAAAAAAACTTAACATAACTTGTAACGGTTGGTTGCAAGTTATGTTTTGACAAAAAATTAAATTAAATCATTCGTAATCTATTATTAAAGACATAAATGGACGCATTAATTAATCAGTTTTCCTTAGGCTTAGTTTTTTGGCAAGCTATTATTTTATTAGTTGTTATTTTCATTCTTGGAAAATTTGCTTGGAGACCTATCGTAGATGCCTTAGAAGAGCGTGAGAAAGGTATTTCAGATGCATTAGCTTCTGCAGAGAAAGCGAAGTTAGAAATGGCACGTTTAACGAATGAAAATGAGCAATTATTAAAAGAAGCTCGTGAAGAACGCGATTTAATTTTAAAAGAAGCAAAGGACTTAAAAGATAAAATTGTTGCTGAAGCAAAAGCAAATGCGCAAACAGAAGGTAGCAAAATTATTGAGCAAGCAAAACGTGAGATTGAAGATCAAAAGTTAAAAGCTTTAGCAGAGGTTAAAAACCAAGTTTCTGCTTTGTCTTTGGATATTGCTCGTAAAGTATTGACAAAAGAATTTGAAGACCAAAATAAACAAGAGGCATTAGTTGCAGACTTGTTGAAAGATGTTAAATTAAACTAATTGGTTAACAAGAAAAAAAGAACGTATGTCAATTTTTAAAGTAGCTTCTAGATATGCAAAATCATTAATTGATTTGGCAACTGAACACCACAACTTAGATGATGTGAAAGCAGATATCGATGGAGTAGTATCAGTGATTAAATCTAATACGGAACTTCAAGCTGTATTGAACAATCCGGTTATAAAAACGGATCGTAAATTGGCGATTTTGGAGGCTTTATTTCAACAAAAAGTAAAACCAGAGATATTAGCTTTTTTTAATATAATGGTGAGAAAAGGTCGTGCAGAATTAATTTATGCAACAGCTCAAGAATTTGTACGCGAGTATAATGAAGTGAAAGGTATAGTAAAAGCGGAAGTTGTTTCTGCGGCTGCATTATCGGAGCAAAATTTACAGGCCTTGACTGCACAAATAGCCAAAGAAATAAATGCAGAGGTCATCCTTAGTAATAAGGTAAATCCTGCTTTAATTGGAGGCTTTGTGATCAATGTTGGAGATAAGCAATTAGATGCGAGTATCCAAGGAAAATTGAATAAATTAGAAAGACATTTCCAGACTTTAGGTGTTTAATCTGAAGATAGGTAAATAGATAAAAAATAGAATAAAAAACCCCTTATACGAATTTAACAATGATAGAGGTAAGACCAGATGAAGTTTCTGCAATTCTAAGAGAGCAATTGTCAGGCTTTAAGTCAGCGGCCGAATTAGAAGAAGTGGGTACTGTACTACAAGTAGGTGACGGTATTGCACGTATTTACGGCTTAACAAAAGTTCAATCAGGAGAGTTGGTTGAGTTTGCAAACGGATTACAAGGTATTGTATTAAACTTAGAAGAAGACAACGTGGGTGTTGTACTTTTAGGCCCGTCAGACGAAATCAAAGAAGGTGATACCATCAGACGTACTAACCGTATTGCATCTATTAAGGTAGGTGAAGGTATGTTAGGCCGTGTGGTAAACACATTAGGACAACCAATTGATGGTAAAGGTCCTATTGTTGGAGAGACTTTCGAAATGCCTATTGAGCGTAAAGCACCTGGAGTTATCTATCGTCAACCAGTAACTGAACCATTACAAACAGGTATCAAGTCTATTGATGCGATGATTCCTGTAGGTCGTGGACAACGTGAGTTGGTTATTGGAGACCGTCAAACGGGTAAAACAGCGGTATGTATCGATACCATTTTAAATCAAAAAGAATTTTACGATGCTGGTGAGCCAGTATTTTGTATCTATGTTGCTGTAGGTCAAAAGAACTCAACAGTAGCGAATATTGTTCGTGTATTAGAAGAAAAAGGAGCAATGCCTTACACGGTTATTGTTTCAGCTTCTGCTGCTGAACCAGCGCCAATGCAATTCTACGCACCTATGGCTGGAGCTGCAATCGGTGAGTACTTCCGTGATACAGGTCGTCCTGCATTAATTGTTTATGATGATTTATCTAAACAAGCGGTTGCTTATCGTGAGGTGTCTTTATTGTTAAAACGTCCTCCAGGCCGTGAAGCTTATCCAGGAGACGTATTTTATCTTCACTCTCGTTTATTAGAGCGTGCTGCTAAAATTAACTCTTCTGATGAGATCGCACGTAACATGAATGACCTTCCTGAGTCTATCAAACATAAGGTAAAAGGTGGTGGTTCATTAACAGCACTTCCTATTATTGAGACTCAAGCTGGTGACGTATCTGCTTATATCCCTACCAACGTAATTTCCATTACAGATGGTCAGATCTTCTTAGAATCGAATTTATTTAACGCAGGTATTCGTCCAGCAATCAACGTAGGTATTTCCGTATCACGTGTGGGTGGTAATGCGCAAATTAAGTCGATGAAAAAGGTAGCGGGTACATTGAAATTGGATCAAGCTCAATACCGTGAATTAGAGGCATTCGCTAAATTTGGTTCAGATTTAGATGCAGCGACTAAAGCGGTATTAGACAAAGGTATTCGTAACGTTCAAATTCTTAAACAAGGTCAATATTCTCCAGTTTCGGTTGAAAAACAAGTTGCTATTGTTTATGCAGGTACTAAAGGTTTATTACGTAATGTTCCTGTTGATAAAGTAAGACAATTCGAAGAAGAATATTTGAATCAATTAGAACAACGTCATCCAGAAGTATTATCAGCTCTTAAAGCGGGTAAATTCAGTGATGAGTTGACTGATGTGTTAGAAAAAGTTGCTAAAGAATTAGCGTCAAAATATTAATTAGATATTAGGTATTAGACAATAGCAATTAAGGTTTATTGTCTAATATCTTTGTTCTAGAGAAATCATATGGCAAACTTAAAAGAAGTTAGAAATCGGATTACCTCCGTATCCTCTACGCAACAGATTACCAAAGCAATGAAAATGGTTTCTGCTGCGAAATTGAAGCGTGCTACCAATGCCATCATTCAATTGCGTCCTTATGCGACTAAATTGAGGGAGATATTGGCTCAGGTTTCAGCATCTGTAGAGGGAAATAATTCACCTTTTACTCAAGATCGTGTACCTACGAAGGTATTGATTATTGTAGTGACTTCGAATAGAGGTTTGGCGGGTGCATTTAATGCTAATGCGATTAAGGCTACCAATAATTTAATCGCTAATAAATATGCAGATCAATTTGCTCGTGGTGATGTAAGTTTAATCGCCATTGGTAAGAGAGGCCATGATTTCTTCAGTAAACGTAACTTCCAAGTGATTGGTAACCATAATGAACTTTTCAACAATTTAAGTTTTGAGAATGTTTCTAGTGTTACTGAATATGTGATGGATCAGTTTAAAGAAGGAAACATTGACCGCGTTGAAGTAGTATATAATCAATTTAGAAATGCCGCTGTTCAAGTGTTGACTACTGAGCAAATATTACCTCTTTTGCCAGAAGAAAAACAAGAAGATGTTGCTGAATTGGATTATATCATAGAACCTTCAAAGGAAAAGATTATTGAAGAATTAATTCCAAAAGCTATTAAAATACAATTGTTTAAAGCTGTATTGGATTCCAATGCTTCAGAGCATGGAGCCCGTATGACTGCGATGGACAAAGCCACAGAAAATGCTGGTGATCTATTGAAGCAATTGAAATTGTCGTATAACCAAGCTCGTCAAGCTGCCATTACAACTGAATTAACAGAAATTGTATCTGGAGCTGCTGCTTTGTCAAACGGCTAATAAATTTAAAAAAACGTATAAGGAAGAGCTGCCAGCATTGGTAGCTCTTTTTTCATTTTATACTCTTTCTCTTCTGATCGGGTAGACTCTTTCTTTCTGCTATTCGATATTTTAGATTTATAAGTTTAGGTTTTCTTTGGGTTAATTTGTTGTGTATGGAAATATTCAGCAAGAAGGTTTATTTGTTATGTGTTGCATGATGCAGCTGGATTTAGAATTTTAGTCGGCTTATTCCTTTTTGTTGTAATTGATTGGTTTTTAGAGGTTAATTGTTTATTGAGATTTTCTTTTGTTTACTTAATTTTTGAACATTATCCTTGGAATGTCAAAATTATAGCTTTTATGATTGTTGTTTGTTAACAATTTATTATTTTTGATTTAACTTTTGGTAAATGTTACCATAGCAAATAAGTTAAAATTAGCTATTTAAAAAGGGGTATAAAAAATTGAAGTCATGGCAAAGAAGTTATATGTTTCAAATTCTACGGAATCTTCCAGGATGTTTAAAAATGATTTTTTAGAGTCGCTGACTAAAGTACATTGGTCTGTACCTTTAATATTTTGGGTTCCAGTCATTGGATTTTTTATATGGAGGGCATTGGAATTAGGAGGTTTATCTGTAGGAACAGTCGCTTTGTATGCTGTTTATGGTTTAGCTTTCTGGACTCTTGCTGAATATTTATTACATCGATTTGTGTTTCATTATCACCCAACTTCAAAATTTGGACAACGTATTCATTTTATATTCCATGGTGTTCATCATGATTTTCCAAAGGATAGATTGAGATTGGTTATGCCCTTATCTGCGAGTATTCCGATGGCAAGCATCATTTATTTAATATTTAGTGTGTTTTTTAACACCTATACATTAGCGGGATTTTTTGCTGGATTTTTGGTTGGATATTTAATTTATGATGAATGCCATTATGCGATGCATCACGCAAATTTTAAATCAGGTTGGTTTAAGAAAATAAAGGATCATCACATGCTTCATCATTATTCGGAACCGGAGAAAGGATTTGGGGTAAGTTCACCTTTTTGGGACAAAATATTTCAATCAGGTTATGGAAAGAAGAAAGTTGAAAAAAAAGAAAAGAATAAGAATTCGCAACAATTAAAACAATCAGTATAAAAAAAGTCTCCAAAATTTTTGGAGACTTTTTATTTTTTAGGTTTTACCAGCGGATTAATGCCGAGCCCCAGGTGAATCCAGCACCAAATGCTGCTAAGCAAATGAGATCTCCATCCTTAATTTTTCCTTCTTCCCAAGCCTCGCATAAAGCGATAGGAACGGAAGCTGCAGTAGTATTACCATACTTTTGTATGTTATTGAATACTTGGTCATCGCGTAATCCTAAAGTTTTTTGTACGAATTGAGATATTCTTAAATTTGCTTGATGAGGAACTAACAAGTTCATGTCTGCAGGCGTTAAGTTGTTTTTAGCAAGTGCCTCTACAATTACCTCTGGAAACTTGACCACTGCTTTTTTGAATACCGCTTGGCCATCCATATAAGGGAAAGCAGATCCATCATCCAGCATTTCTTTCGTCATCAGCATTTGTCCTAGTTCGACGTCGGGCCATTTTGGAGGGTTCTCTAAATAGCAACCTGCCGAAGCTCCAGGGTAATACATGGCTAGCTTTTCAGCTTCAGAACCATCTGCATGTAAGTGTGTGCTTAAAATTCCTTTACCTTCTTCTTGCGTAGGTTGTAATACTACTGCTCCAGCACCATCACCAAATATAACGGAAACCGCTCTTCCACGTGTAGAAAAATCTAGGGCAAAGGATTGTTTTTCAGATCCAACTACCAAAATGTTTTTGTACATGCCTGTTTTTATGAATTGGTCTGCAATGGATAGTGCATAAATAAATCCAGAACATTGGTTTCTGATGTCTAATGCACCAACTTCTTTCATGCCCATTTCACGTTGTAATAATACAGCACAGCCTGGGAAGTAATAGTCAGGAGAAAGGGTAGCAAATATGATAAAGTCAATTTCTTCAGCAGTTGTGTTAGCACGTTCCATAGCTACTTTAGATGCTTCGACTGCCATACTAGTCGTTGTTTCTCCTATACGGTCTGCATATCGACGTTCTTTGATACCTGTACGTTCCTGAATCCATTCATCATTGGTGTCCATGAAACGGGTCAGATCATTATTTGTATATATATTTTTGGGCACATAGTAGCCTATACCAGCAATTTTCGAATGTAACATAGGATAATTTAAATAATCTATTGAGCGAAAATACAGAATTTTTGAAAAATAAGTATATTTTTGCCCTATGAGTGTTGAGGTTGAACAAGAAACATTTACGTTGGAAGAAATCCTTGCATCTATCAAGGATCCGCATAAACTTATATTATGGAATGATGATGTCAATACTTTTGATCATGTCATATTTTGTCTGATGCATTATTTGCAATATTCTGCAGAAGAGGCCGCTCGAATAGCATTTAAAGTTCATAATGATGGTAAATGCATCGTATTAGAAGGTTCTGTTACTGAATTAGAGGTTTATCGCAAAATTTTAAAAACCGAAGGATTAACTGTTTCTGTAGAGTAAATTTATAAGTAATATTAAGGTTACTTGCCTGCTTATTAAGGATTTTATATGCAACTTTACGGATATCATAACAGCTTTAATATCCTATGTTCATTAAAAATCTTACGTTAATTTTATTACTAACTATTCCATTTCTTTCATTTTCACAACAAGCAAAGCTTTCAGGAACCGTTTTAAAACAAGACAGTGTTACTGTTATCGCTGGGGCTAGTATTTCCCTATTGTCTAGTTCGAATAACCGTATTGTACGCAGCCAACAATCTAATGAGCAAGGATTGTTTATATTGAATGACGTGCCTGTCGGAACATATACGCTTCGGGTAAGTTCATTGGGACATCAAACTTATAGTCAATCTTCTTTGCAAATAAAAGGCAATGAACAGTTGAATTTGGGTAAAATCATATTAGAAGAACAAGGAGAAAAATTGTCTGAAATTGTGGTTCAAGGAAAACTTCCTGATCTACAAATAGGAATTGATAAAAAAGTTTTTGATGTTTCTCAAAGTTTGGTGAGTGCCGGAGGATCCGCACAGGATGTTTTGGCAAATGTGCCTACACTTCAACTAGAATCAGATGGTTCCATCAGTTTAAGAGGATCAACCAATGTTCGTATATTAATCGATGGCAAAGAATCTGCGATGGCTGGATCTGATATTAATGCCTTTCTACAATCCCTTCCTGGAGATGCGATTTCTAAAGTAGAGATTATGACGAATCCTTCTGCCAAGCACGACGCGGCGGGGCAATCTGGTATTGTCAATATTATTTTAAAGAAAAATATCCGTACAGGTTTAAATGGATCCGTTAATGTTTCAGGAGGTTCTTATGAAAATGCGCAGACAGGTGTGACCTTAAATTACAGACCTGGAAAGGTAAATTATTTTGCTAGCTATAATTTTGCTAAGCGTAATATGGTAGGAGAAGGATATACCGATAATACAGACTTTATCAACGGAATCGTTCAATCGACTAGTCCAAGAACTCGAAACGAGGAGGAAAGCAGCAGAAAAGGGAATAACCACACTATACGATTAGGAACGGATTATTATGCATCGGAGAAAACCACGCTAAGTTTAGCAGGGAATTTGAGCATACGTGATAATAACAGAACGCAAGATTTCAATTACTTTTATTGGAATTTGCCAGGTTATGGTGCTAATGGATTACGTAATTCAGCACAACTGGAAGATGATTTGGGAATCGATGTTCAGTTTGATTTTAAACAAGGCTTTAAGCGTGAAGGAGAGGAAATCATGGCGAACATTTCTTATGGAAATGATAGTGAGGATGGTACGAATAATTTCTTTCAGGAATATGCGAGTAACAGACCTAATTTGATTCGTAAAAACACGACTTCTGAGGCAGGAACGAATTGGAATTTCCAGTTGGATTATACTTTGCCATTTGCTGAAGACCATAAGTTTGAAGCAGGTTACCGAAGTATTATTCGCCGATCTGAAGATACACAGTTTTCTATGTTGGATTCCATAGGAGGAACATTGAACCCCGATTATAACGTGAGTAATAATTTTGATATGGAGAGTTTGGTGCATGCATTGTACGCAAATTACCAGCGAAAACTTACGGATAAGTTTGGTATGCAATTTGGATTGCGTGCCGAGCAAGCGAATTTAAATTCAACATATTATGGGCTGAATCCAGCTAATCCAAGTAAAACAGATGGAAAGTTAGACTATTTTAGAGTTTATCCTAGTTTGTTTTTGAGTTATGATGTAGGTCAAGGTAGAGGAGATAAAGTTCAGTTAAGTTATACCCGAAGAGTGGAAAGACCTAGGGGATGGCAAGTGAATCCTTTCATAGATATGTCTAATGAGCAGAGCTATATGCAGGGAAATCCAAACTTAATGCCTCAGGATATTCATGCAATGGAATTAAGTTTTTCTAAGTTTTACGATACTTGGAACTTCGTAAGTTCGGCTTATTATCGTCGATCCAATGATGTAGCCATGCCTTTTATTTATCCGGATTCGTTGATTTCAGATATTGTAGGAGATCGTAGTAATATTACCTATTCGAAATGGGAAAATGTTGCGGATAATAATGCAATGGGTTTTGAGTTAATTTCCAAGGTAAACCTGTTCAAATGGTGGGATGTAACAGCAAATGCAAATTTGTTCTATAATCAAATGAACCCTAAAGCTAATTTTGATGTGGAATCCGTTTCCAATTTTAATTGGAATGGAAATTTAAACAGCAATGTGAAATTTACGCCAACTTTTTCAGCACAAGTGCGAGGTGATTATCGTTCAGGGATGCGTACATTACAAGGTAAGATGAACCCAATGATGGGTATGGATGTGGCATTGAAAAAAGATTTGTTTCAGAATAAAGCGAACTTGACCTTAAATGTTCGTGATGTATTTAACACCCGTAAATTTGAAATGCAGAATATTTTGCCGGACAGACAAGTTAATTTTTCTCATCGTTGGATGAAAAGAATGATTAATTTAAGCTTCACTTACCGCTTTGGAATACAAGAAAAAGGTAAAAAACCAAGGGAAGAAAACATGGATATGGGCGATATGGGAGGTCAGCCATATTAATACTTGTTAATGCAAATTCTTTCAATTAATTTAGACTTTTAAAATAATCAACTATACATATGAAAAGAAATTTTGTTTTTGTGATGATTAGCACTATCGGTTTAGCATTAAGTTCATGTGCGACTAAGAATAATGCGGTAACAGTAGATCCTAATGCTCCAAAGTATGAATTATTAGACCTGCCAAAAGTAAATATCAAAGACTTTAAAAAGAACTCAGCTGGAGCATACGTGATATTTGATGGTTCTTCATTGAACGGATGGAGAGGATACAATAAAAATCACGTTCCAAGTAAATGGAGTATCGATAAGGGTACATTGAAATTTTCTAAAAATCCTGCGGGGGTTCAAAATGCTGAAGGAGGAGATATCATTTTTGCTCACGATTTTAAAAATTTCGAATTAGAATTTGAATGGAAAATCTCGCAAGCAGGAAATTCAGGTGTTTTCTTTTTAGCTAAAGAAGTGAAAGGGCAACCAATCTATATTTCAAGTCCAGAATACCAATTGTTAGATAACGTGGCTCATCCAGATGCTAAACAAGGAGTAGATGGTAACCGTAAATCAGCGTCTTTATACGATATGATTCCTGCAAAACCTCAAAATTCATTTCCAGCTGGAGAATGGAACAGAGCGAAAATTGTGGTGAATAAAGGAAAAGTAACGCATTATCAAAATGATGAGAAAGTTGTGGAGTACGAATTTTGGACACCAGAATGGACTCAGTTATTGCAATCCAGTAAATTCAGTAAAGATAAATGGCCTTTAGCATTTGAATTACTGAATAATGTAGGCGGCAAAACAAAATCGGGAGTTATTGGATTCCAAGATCATGGAGATGATATTTGGTTGAAAAATGTAACCGTTAAAGTATTATAATGAAGAATACCTTCAATTTTTGGAAAGAGAGCTTTTTGAGCTCTCTTTTTTGTATGCTCGTGATGCTGATTCAGGCACAAGAAAAGATTTGGCAGAATCCGTTGCAGGCAAATATGGTCTCTGGTCGCTCTGCTGAACTTCGCTTGGAAGATGGATATGGTCGACTCCCAGCAGCATATGAAACGCAAGTGCGAGGGCCAGTTTGGAATTTGGGTTTACAAGCTGCAGGTGTTTATGTGGATTTTAGTACCGAAGCGGATAGTATTTTTGTGCGGTACCAGGTTAGTGGAGGTTTAAATATGCCCCACATGCCTAGCACTGGTGTCAGTGGGCTTGATTTGTATGCTTTGGATCCACAAGATAAGCAATGGCATTGGGCTCATGGCAGGTATCAATTTAAAGATACCATCCTCTACAATTTTGAGAATTTGGGACATCATGGGAATAAAACCTATCGTTTGTATCTGCCATTATACAATCAAGTAAAATGGTTGGAAATTGGTACTTCATCCAAGTTCAGCTTGACATTTAAAAAAGACAGCAATAAGCCTATCGTGGTGTATGGAACTTCAATTGCACAAGGTGCATGTGCAAGTCGTCCAGGTTTAGGATGGACGAATAATTTAGGAAGATCTCTTCAAAAACCGGTCGTGAACTTAGCTTTCTCTGGAAATGGGCGTTTGGAAAAACCTATACTTAACCTGATTAATAACATCGATGCTGAGGTTTATATTTTGGACTGCATTCCTAATCTATCATTGAGAGGGGGTAGGTCTGCGGAAGAGCTTAGTCAATTGATTGAGGAAGCTGTGATGATGCTTCGTAAAGAACATCCACTCGTTCCCATCGTCTTGACAGCCCATAGCTCATCAAATGTGAATGGCGTATTGAATCGAGGTACGGAAAGTGAATATACGGAAAGTACAAAGGTTGCAGAAAATACAGTAAAAGTCTTGCAGAAACAAGGAGTTAAAAAGTTGTTTTGGTTAAGTTCAAACAGTATACAATTGGATGTTAATTCTACGGTAGACTATGCTCATCCGAATGATATTGGGATGAAGAAAATAGCCGAAGCCTATGAAAAGCTATTAAAAAGAATTTTAAAATAGATTCAGATTTATAAAATTTCCTGGAGTTCAGCAAGATCGATAATCATATAATGGATATCCGCTGGTTTTTCAGTCTGATTGGGGTTGAAGTAAATTGCATCAATTCCAGCATTCATTGCTCCTCGAACATCTGCATCTATATTATCACCAATCATAATACTTTGCTCTTGCTTTGCAATACCAAGGTCTAAAGCGTGTTTGAATATGCGTGGGTCAGGCTTATTGATGCCAATTAGTTCGGAAATAACGATGTTCTCAAAATATTGGTTAAGATTGCTATGTTCTAATTTTTTTTCACAGGCTTCCTTAAATCCATTGGAGATTAAATGCATTTGATATTTTCCTTTTAAGTAGGATAAAGTTTCATGTGCATTTGGGAAAAGATTGGTTTTGGTAGGGCAAATCGCTAGATAGTCGATTTCAAAGTCTGTAGGAAATAAATCAGGATTTACGCCTAGTTGAGAGAAGGTATCTGCGAAACGGAGGTGTCTTAGGGTCGCTTTATCAATTTTACCATGATGGTATAGATTCCAAAGCCGGTGGTTATTGAGGGTGTACGTTTCAATGAATTGATCTGCTGAGGTAGCGTTGAATAAATCATGAAAATTATATTTTTGATAAAGCTCATGCAAGGTCTCTTCTGCATTTTTATCAAAATCCCAAATGGTATGATCTAAGTCGAAAAATAAGTGCTTTTTATCCCGAAACATAGACAAAGATAGTTTTATACCATCGGGTTGGCAAATACAGATTCTAAGTTTACTGTCATAAAGTTTTTGTTGTTTTCTTATCCATGGGTATTTAAGTACCTTTGTGAGGAGAAAATACGTATGAAAAAAGCCTTATTTCTATTTTACTTTTTGTTTTTTTATGCAATTGCCCAGTTATTATGGTGGGGGTTTATCTTAATTAAATTTGAGCCAGACCGCAAAGGGATGATTGTAGGGGAAGGATTGATCTTTTTATTCATATTTGTATGGGGCGCTTTCCGTTTAAAAAAGCATGTGAATAGAGAACATGAGATTAATCAACAACAACAAAATTTCTTACTAGCTATCACTCATGAATTGAAATCACCATTGGCTTCGGTTAAATTGTATATTCAAACGATATTAAAAAGGGAATTAGAACGGGAGAAGCAAAAGGAATTTTTAAACAATTCTTTGAAGGATATTGAACGATTGGATGATTTGGTGGAGAATGTATTGTTGACTACTAAATTGGAGAATCGGGCTTATCAACTTCCCAAAGAGCAAATCGATATGAGTGCTTTAGTAGGAGAGGTAATCGATAGGTTGCAAAAAAATGCTTGCAAATCTCAGGTTATAAAATTTGATTTAGCCTCAGGAGTAAATTTACGGGCAGATAAATTTGCGATCATCAATGTGATTACTAATCTTATAGAAAATGCAGTCAAATACTCCCCTCCTTGTGCAACAGTGCAGGTGGATTTAGTAGTTCGAGGGACAGATTTAATATTTTCTGTGGCTGACCATGGTGAAGGAATCCCGGCTGAGGAAAAAAAACTTATCTTTAATAAATTTTACCGAGTAGGTAGTGAAGCGACCCGTAAAACTAAAGGTACAGGTTTGGGGTTATATATCGTAAAAACAGTTTTACAAAAACATGATGCTACCATTAAGGTAAAAGATAACACACCTACTGGGAGTATTTTTGAAGTAACATTTGAAAATTATGCAAACTAAGCAAAGAATCTTATTGGTTGAAGATGAAGAACATCTTTTGGAAGCTATCAAATTAAATTTAGAATTAGAAGGTTATCGTGTCACTACGGCAAGTGATGGCAAGAAAGCGCTGAAATTATTTAAAGAAGAACGATTCAACCTGATCATCCTTGATGTGATGATTCCGGAGATTGATGGATTTCAGGTGGCTGATACCATTCGACTTCATAACTCTGAGGTGCCAATTATGTTTTTAACCGCTAAAAATAGTTCTGAAGATCGTATTACCGGGTTGAAAAAAGGGGCTGACGATTACCTTGTTAAGCCTTTCAATTTGGAAGAATTGATATTGAGGGTGAGTAATTTAATTCGTCGCGGTATGAAAGGCGATGATTTGAAAGAATTGAATTCTTACAGTATAGGCGATAAGACGATTTATTTTAACTCCTTTGAATTGCATTATGCTGACGGAAGTATTTCTTCATTGACCAAGAAAGAAACCATGCTTTTAAAATTGTTAATTGAGCGTCGTAATGAAGCGGTTTCCAGGGAGCAAATCTTAGAGACAGTTTGGAACTATGATGTGTACCCATCAACCAGAACCATCGATAATTTCATCCTGACCTTTAGGAAATATTTTGAGCCTGATCAAAAACACCCTATTTATTTTCACTCTATTCGAGGCGTTGGGTATAAATTTACAGATAACCAGGGATAGGTTTTCATGAACACTACTGCACGTAAAATAGTAATCGCAATAGCGATTGGTTTCCTAGTGTATGCCTTGTTCGCAAAGCATTATAATATTGCGATTTATATTTTCGGAGGAATTGCCTATTTGGTATGGAGTTATCTTCGAGAAGGTACGGTATATTTAGCGACTCAGGCTTTTCATAAGCAAGATTATGAAAAGACAAAATCACTTTTAGCTGAAATAAAAAATCCCAATCAATTGCGCAAAGGAAGGCGGAATTTTTATGAATTTATGATGGGCAATATAGCCTTAAAAGAGGAGCGGATAGAAGAAGCGGAATACCACTTTCAAATGGCTTCCAGATTGCCTTGGAAGCGAGATAATGAAAAGGGGATGGTGTTGATAAATCTGGCTAATATAAATCTCCGTAAGAAAGAGTATGCTCGAGTGAGTACTTATATCGAATTGGCGGAGAAATTGAGATTAACGGCTCGTCAGCAGGAAATAATAAGTAAAATAAGAAACGAAGTAAATAAACATATATAGTGAATAATTTAAAAAATGATCTTTTAATACGTGCTGCATTTTCCCAGGCGACAGAAAGACCGCCAGTATGGATGATGCGTCAAGCAGGTAGATTTATGAAGGAATATTGGGATATTAAAAACAAATATACCTTCTTGGAAATGTGTAAAACACCAGAAATAGCTGCTGATGTAACCATGTTACCTATCGACTTATTAGGTGTGGATGCAGCGATTTTATTTTCTGATATTTTAGTTACCGCAGAAGCTATGGGAGGAGATTTATCCTTCGAGCAAGGAGTAGGCCCTCGGTTTTCGAACCCTATCCGTTCAGCGCAAGATGCAGCCTACCTTTCAACAGATTGTTTGGATAAATTGCAATATGTAGGTGATGCTATTCGTGTCATTCAGCAACGTTTAGATAATCAAGTTCCATTAATAGGTTTTGCTGGAGCTCCGTTTACTATTTTAAGTTACTTGGTCGAAGGAGGCTCTTCCAAAGACTTTAAATTGACTAAAACCTTATTGAATAATCAACCGGACTTAGCTCATGCTATTTTGCAAAAGATTGCGGATGTTACGGTAGCCTATTTAAATATGCAAATTGAAGCTGGAGTAAATGCCGTTCAATTATTTGATAGCTGGGCATTGGCTTTATCTTGGAACGATTATAAGGAGTTTAGTCATCACTATAATAATTATATCATTTCTAGATTGAATAGAAAAGATGTACCTGT
This sequence comes from Sphingobacterium sp., assembly GCA_036781025.1. GTDB lineage: Bacteria > Bacteroidota > Bacteroidia > Sphingobacteriales > Sphingobacteriaceae > Sphingobacterium. The sequence continues at coordinate 88,405 of DAIQBS010000005.1, forward strand.
GATTTCCTTCTGTAAAGGATCTTCCGTATTTGCTCCTTTAATGGCAGAGACAAAACCGGATGTAATATCGGTTGACTGGAATGCTGATTTATTACATATTAAACAAGCATTACCTCAGGGAATTGCTGTTCAAGGTAATCTTGATCCTTTTGTTCTTTATGCTGATAAGGCAGTAATCAAAAAGAAAATTTTGGAATTATTTGAAAGAATGCGTGGAGAGGAAGGCTTTATTTTCAATCTAGGACATGGAATTATGCCAGATATTCCGTTCGATAATGTAAAATATGCAATCGAAGTCATTAAAGAATATCGATATTAATCGATAATATTATATTATAAAGGAAGGAGCAAAGAATTGTTCCTTCCTTTATTTTTTGGTTTTCCTTACATAGTTTAATGTTCGAGTCTGTTACGGCTGTAGATTCTTCAAATTATGAGCCTTGCTCTTCCTGATTAAGAGATAATTGTTAATTTTGATACGATAAGAAATCTAGAATGCTCTATTTATACGCAAAAGCTATTCATATTATATTCGTTGTTTGCTGGATGGCGGGATTATTTTATATGCCTCGTTTATTTATTTACCATCAAGAAGCTCGACAAAAAAATAAAGAGGAATATCGCGTATTGCATGAGCAATTTATGGTCATGGAACGAAAACTTTGGTGGGTCATAACAACACCCTCCATGTATATCGTTCTGCTGTCTGCCTTAGTCATGTTACATCTAAACCCTGCTCTTTTGTTAACTGGTTGGATGCAGATAAAGCTGGTATTTGTTGGGCTGTTAGTTATCTATCATTTTAGATCGCAAAAAATGATGTTTCAATTACGTAAGGAACAAATGACCTGGACATCTACACAATTGAGGCTTTGGAACGAAGTATCTACCCTAATTTTATTTGCTATTGTTTTTTTAGTGATTTTAAAATCAACCATAGGTTGGGTGTTTGGCGTGGTAGGATTAGTATCATTAGCCATTCTCTTAATGGTATTAGTGAAGTTATATAAGAAGTATAGAAAAAGTAAAGGTGAACAAGTTGATTAATATGAGATATATTTTAGCCGTAATTATTGGGGTGTTGTTTATGCAAACATCCAAAGCACAGGAAAATCAATGGGCATTGGGATTTTTAACCGATATTCAATTTAAAGCATCCTCCGCTTACGCGAGTTATGGGTTGCAAGGAAGATATGATTTTGATGCTCATCAATCTCTACAAGCTCAGGTTTATGGCAGAGGTGAATTTATAGGTGCAGGTGCAGATTACATTATTCAATTCCTGAATAAAGAGAAATCCAATTTCAATGTGTTTCTAGGTCTAGGTTTGAGTCAAGAGTTTTTTACGTATGACTTGGCAACCGAGGAACCCAATACAAACCCAACGAAGGTGAGGGAAAATTTCAGTAAAGCCATTGGACAAATTGGAATTAGTCAATATTTTCCAACAGTAGGGTTGTCCATATATGGAGGCTTTAAAACTAAGTATCAGTTTAAAGGCGATGTATTAGATGCCAACTATTTGACCTTAGGATTAAGGTACCATCTTTGGTAATTCTTAATCAGAATTACCAAAACACAGGTATTTAATTTCCAAGTATTCATCCAAACCGTATTTAGAGCCTTCTCTACCGAGTCCGGATTGCTTAAGCCCTCCAAATGGGGCAGAGGCATTGGATATTAATCCGGTATTGATGCCTATCATTCCTGCTTCGATGGCTTGAGAAACACGGAAACACCGATTAACATTATCCGAATAAAAGTAGGCCGCCAATCCAAAGTCTGTATCGTTTGCAAGAGCAATAACCTCTTCTTCGCTATCAAATTTAAACAGTGCACAGATAGGGCCGAATGTTTCTTCCTTTGCAATGATACTATCGCGATGTACATCGGATAATACCGTAGGTTTATAAAACAAGCCTTCCAACGATTCTCCCCCTGTTTCTACTTTAGCGCCATGAGCGATGGCATCGGCAACATGCGCTTTAACTTTTTCAAGACCCTTATTATTGATTAATGGTCCTACTTGGCTCTCAGGCTTGATGCCATCAGCAACAATTAGCTTGTTAACAGCCTGAGTAAGTTTATCTGTAAATTCTTCATAAATTTCAGTGTGTACGTAAAATCTGTTGATGGAAACACAAGTTTGCCCCGTATTTCTAAATTTGCCAGCAATAGCACCTTTTACCGCTTGATCAATATTTGCATCTTGAAAAATAATCATCGGTGCATTACCTCCTAATTCTAAGGAAATACGTTTGATGGTACTTGCTGCTTGCTCCATCAATGTTTTGCCCACTGAAGTCGATCCTGTAAATGTAATCTTGCGAACCAAATCACTGGTAGCCAAGGTATGTCCAATACCTTGGCTATCAGTCGATGTAATCACATTAAATACCCCTTTAGGAATACCTGCCATGTCAACTAGTTTGGCTAAGGCTATAGCAGTAAAGGGCGTCTGAGAAGCTGGTTTTAATACCAAGGTACAGCCAGCAACTAATGAGGGCGCCATCTTTCTCGTGATCATCGCTAAAGGGAAATTCCAAGGCGTAATGGCCGCAACCACGCCAACAGACTGTTTAATCGTCATCAACTGATTAGTTCCACTCCCAGCCGGTATTGTTTCTCCATAAGCACGTTTTCCTTCTTCAGCAAACCAATCTAAAAAGGAATTTGCATAGTCAACTTCCGTCAAAGACTCCCGAATGGGTTTCCCACTCTCCCAAGTCATGATTTCAGCCAATTCTCTTTTATGTTCTTCAATTAAGTTGAATAGCTTTCGGATCAGTTTAGATCGAAACCCCACAGATTCCTTCCTCCATAGATGCCAAGCTGCTTCAGCAGATTGAATAAACTGTTCGCAATCTTTAACAGTCAGATCAGGCAATTGACCAATGGCTTGTTGCGTTGCAGGATTAATGATTTCGAAGGTTTTCTCGCTTGATATGAAGGAGCCATTGTGATAGGCTTGTTCTAAGAATAAGGAATTTTTCATCTTGTAGAGTAGATTTGGAAAAATAGTTGTGCACTAATCATAAACAAAAAAGAGACCAATGAGTCTCTTTTTTATGTTATTTACAGATTATTTAACGTATGACCCATTCGATCTCTTTTGGTCTTTAAATATTCTTCATTATGTTCATTTGGATGAATTTCTATCGGAAGGTTTTCGATGATCTCTAAACCATAACCGATTAAACCAGCTCTCTTTGTTGGATTATTAGACAGCAAACGCATTTTAGTTACCCCCATATAGCGTAGTATTTGAGCACCTACTCCATAATCCCTTAAATCAGGTTTGAAACCTAATTGAAGGTTAGCATCGACAGTATCCACACCTTGCTCTTGCAATTTATAAGCATGCAATTTATTGATTAGTCCGATACCGCGACCCTCTTGGTTCATGTAAACGATGATTCCCTTACCTTCATTTTCGATGATTTCCATGGATTTATGCAATTGTGGTCCACAATCACATCTGCAAGAACCAAAGATGTCACCAGTCACACAAGAGCTGTGTACACGTACCAGGATAGGTTCGTCTTCTTTCCATTCCCCTTTGTATAATGCAAGATGTTGTTCTCCTGTATTCTTTTGAGTGAAGGCTTTCATTTTGAAATTACCCCATTGCGTAGGCATTTCGACAGAAACCTCTTCTTCAATTAAGGTGTCGTGTTTTAAACGGTATTCGATAAGATCTTCGATACTGATGATTTTTAAATCAAATCGCTCCGCTACCTTAATTAAATCCGGTAATCTTGCCATTTCACCATCATCTTTTAGTATTTCTACCAACACCCCGGCAGGTTCAAAACCAGCAAGTCTGGCTAAATCTACGGAAGCTTCGGTGTGGCCGGTTCTTCTTAATACACCGCCATCCTTGGCAATCAACGGGAAAATATGTCCAGGCCTTCCTAATTCTTCCGGTCTGATGTTGGGATCGATTAACGCTTTAATCGTTTTTGAACGGTCGGAGGCCGAAATACCAGTCGTACATCCATAACCTTGCAAATCCACAGATACTGTAAAGTTAGTTTCATATACGGCGGTATTCTGATTCACCATTAAACCTAAATTAAGTTCACGGCAACGTTCTTCAGTTAAAGGAGCACATACCAATCCTCTACCATGCGTAGCCATGAAATTAATCACTTCTGGCGTAGCATTTCTCGCAGCAGTAACAAAATCACCTTCATTTTCGCGGTCTTCATCATCTACCACTATGATCACTTTGCCTGCTTTTATATCTTCGATTGCTTCTTCAATCGTATGGAGCTTAATATTCATTTGGTTTTATCTATGCCTACAAAGGTAGGGCTTAATTGCCATTTTTTTATAAGTAAGTTGTCATAAATAACAATTTAAGGTAAAGGAAGATGCTTTATTTAAGATGAATAGCTTTTCTACTTTCCTTCGGTAATTTATTAAAATGGTCAAAATATACTTTTGTAAAATGATGAGAATATTTAAAACCGGTTAGATAAGCAATTTCCTTGATTTCTAAAGGCGATTCCAACAACATTTGATGGGCCGCTTGCAGTCTTAATTTTCGGATGTAGGCAAATACCGTATCACCGAATAAGGCTTTAAAGCCGTTTTTCAGTTTATATTCATTGATACCGAACATCTTTACCAAATCCTGTAAATGAAATTCCTGCTGGTAATGATTCTTGAGGTAATTTCGAATCGCATTTAGAATGGCGATATCTTGATTGTTCCAGTTGCTTTGTTGGAGAACATCATTTGCACCTATGAAAGCAGATAATATTAATTCATTGGCTTTGCATCTTAGGAAGTCAAAGGCAAAATTGGATTTATACTTATGAGCAGTCAATTGCTGAATAAGCAGCTCTTGATTGGCGTTGATAATGAGCGGTGATTTGAATAGTGTCGTATTCGATTTGTTAATTAAGGCTTGGACAGCATCTTTTGAAAAACCCTGAGAGATGAGTAAATCTTGCAAATACGCATATTTCAAATGAATGTCCAACACCTTTCTGTCCGTCGCATAATGCAGAAAGCCATGGGTGGACTCATTATATATAAATTGGTAATGATTGCTTGGAATTCGAATCTGTTCTTGATCATCACCTGCAAAGTCTGATTGACCCGCTAGTTCAAACTGCAACTTGATTAATGGAGTTTCATGATCTACTCTAAGTTTGAATGGAGAATGAACCTTCCATTCTTGATAAGTCAATCGGATATCTTGCAAGTCTGCTGAGATCAAATAGCCTTCTACAAAAGGATTACTAATCTTCTTTTTATGAAATCCACTTCCTAAATTCTCGGTTAACTTTTCCTTGAGTAAAGATTCCAAACAGTCATTTCCGTAAATTTCTTGTAGTGTTAAGTAAGATATTTTATCCCTCATGTGTTACAGTTTATCCTTAATCTGTTATTATTAGCGTATCAAAAATAATACTTTTGCCCTGTTATTTAAAATCAATCTAAATAATTCTTATGAAAAAAATATATACGTACATGTTTTCATTACTTATTTGTCTAGTCTTCGGAATACCCGATTCGGTATTTTCACAAAGCGCTGGACAGATAAAAGGGGAGGTCTATACCATTGATGGTAAGCCATTACCATACGCATCCATCAGGTTAAAAGGAACAAAATACAACAGTTCCGTTACTGAGGATGGCACCTTTTCATTACAGGTTCCTCAAGGAGATTATAATTTAGAGGTCACTTATGCGAATTATGCCGTTTACCAGGCAGAAATAAAAGTAGGAGCAGGTAAAGAGGTCGTTCTCGAAAGAATCGTCGTGCAGTCCAATTCTACACAATTGAGAGAAGTGATTGTATCGGATATTCAACGAAATAAATTTGCCAGAAAGGAAACGGATGATATTGCGAGGATGCCTTTATCCAATCTTAGAAACCCACAAGCTTATAGTGTCATCAACAAAGATTTAATGCTGGAATTAGCCGCTTCTGATTACAATTCAGCGCTAGCTCAAGTTCCGGGGACGGTTGTTTCCACCGGAGTCAACGATAATGGAAACGGCGTTTATTTACGCGGTTTCTCCAATAGTGGAAGTGGAAACTCCAATATGGTAAGAAATGGTTTGCCCATAAACTCCCGTGCGATATCCGAAATATTTAATTTGGAAAAGGTAGAGGTATTAAAAGGCCCTTCTGCAACGCTTTTCGGCGCGCAGGTAACTTCCTATGGGGGTGTTATTAATAATGTAACCAAAAGACCATTCGAATCCTTCCGTGGGGAGGTAAGTTACTTGACCGGAAGTTTTGGAATGAACCGATTAACCGCTGATATCAATGCGCCTTTGAATAAGGACAGAACGGCTCTTGGTCGATTTAATATCCTGGGAATGAATAACGATGGTTTCCAAAATGAAGGAAAGAATACCGCATTAGGATTTGCGACCAGTTTGCATTTCAAAGCGGGTGAAAAAACCATTGTTCGCTTAGATGCCGATGTGTATAACACCACGAAACCCTTAGTTGCCTTCATCAGAAATACGAATAAGCTTTCAGTATCCAGTATGAAAGACTTTAAAGCTCCTTTTGATCGATCGTATACGTCTAATGATGTAGCAACCAACCGGACCAACATCAATATAGGTGCCGAGTTAGAACATCAGATTTCAGATTCATGGACTTCAAGAACTTCTTACCTATATAACAATAGTGGAGATAAGGGTTCCATCTTCATGGTACCCATGATAGTGGATGATCAGCGTATCGAGCGTAGGTACCGGATATTTGATGATTTTAATTTGAACTATTCCGTTATTCAGCAGAATTTTAATGGTTCTTATCAAATTGGCGCAGTAAAGAATCAAGTCTTAATTGGGGTAGATGCTACATTGTTCACGAGCAAGAACTTATACATGGTGCCGTATTTTGCGATCATGGATACCGTCAATGTGAACGATCCGATTTGGAAACCATTAACCCGTTCGGAAGTGATCAACTCCAGGGAAAAAAGAAGTTTCGGTGATGGAATTGATAATAGTAAATACCAGGTGCTAAGCGGTTATATTTCCAATGTAACCAATATTTCAGATCGATTATTCATCATGTTGAGTGCTCGTCTGAATAAATTTTACCAAGGAAAAATTACTTCCTATAGCCCTGGGCAACCGGAAGTACGTGATGAAAACGGGAAGGTAGAGCAACGTGCAGCGGCTCCATCTTATACAGAAAAAGAAGGATATACCCAGGCGAACATTTCCCCAAAAATCGGACTGGTATACCAACCAATTAAAGATCAGGTCTCGATTTTTGTCAATTACATGAATAGTTTTACGAATAATGCTGCTTCAATGGGATTGTCCAATCCTAGCGATCCGCAATCTGCTCCGGTATTAACCAATTGGAAGCCTGAACAAGCTTATCAGTTTGAGGCAGGTGCCAAATTCGAATTATTAAATGGATTGATAAATTCCAACATCAGTTATTACGATATCACGGTGAACGATAAAGTCAGACAACTTAATGATGCGGTGAATGCCCAAGATGGAAAATTCAATAGTAAAGGTTTTGAAATAGATTTTATTGCTAATCCTTTAAAAGGATGGAATGTGATCTTAGGTTATGGATTTAATGAAAACGAGTACATAGTGGCGGCCGATGCATTGGTAGGTTTAAGAGAAGCTTGGACGCCAAAGCATGTGGCGAACCTGTGGACCTCTTACAAATTCTTAGACAGCAAATTAAAAGGATTCGGAGCTGGTATCGGTTTGAATTATGTTGACGAAGTATTGATGAATATGCAAGATGATTTCAAAGTTCCATCTTCTACCATTTTCAATGCGACGTTATTCTATGATCAACCAAAATATCGTGTAGGTCTTAAATTCAACAACTTTACGAATGTACAATATTGGGATGTATTTGCTAGACCTCAAAAACCATTTGAGTTCTTAGCGAACTTATCCTTCAAATTCTAATACATATCTCTCTCTACATTTGCCGAGGGGCTCGTCCCCTTGGCAAATTACTTTACTGAACTACTATGACAGGATTTACCATGCAAACAAAACCTAAGAAAGCCATAGATTCGGCTCCTGCAAAAAAGAAGAATAAAAATTGGCTTTTACGTCTGAATGCTTGGTTACATCTTTGGCCAAGTATCATTTCAGGTATTATTGTAATCATCGTCTGTCTTTCAGGAACAATCATCGTTTACTGCGATGAAATAATGAATTATACTGCCGGAGAGGCAAAACTGGTGACCGTCCCTGCTGATGCAAAACCGGTATCTGCAGAAGCTATCCTAGCTTCCATAAAAGAAAGAGATACCGCTTTTCAAATTTCCGAAATGGTGTTTTTTCAGGAGGAGAACCGAAGCGTCAGGGTGCGTGCTTACCATAAAGGGCTAGAGAAGCTTAATCAAATCTATGTCAATCCATATACCGCAGAAGTGTTGAAAGTGGACTTTACGATCCATTTTTTCTTCGTTATGGCGCATATTCATTCCCACCTGTTAGCAGGTAAGTTTGGTGGTTGGATTGTTTTGGTTTCCACGGTTATCTTTTTAATAAGCTGTATTACCGGATTAGTGCTTTGGTGGCCAAAAAGATGGACCAAGAAAACCCGGCAAGATAGTTTTACCATCAAATGGAAAGCGAAATTCAAACGATTCAACTACGACTTACATAATGTATATGGCTTTTACTCCCTGTTGCTTTGTTTCATCTTAAGCCTAACGGGCATTTTCATTTTTTTCCATTCCCTAAGCGAGGCCATCAGTAAATCCTTTGGAGGTTCCGAAGAGCATTTGGAGGCTGTATTGCCGAAGCCTAAAGAAGGAGTTCCTGCTTTAGATTTCGCACAATTTGCTTATACCGCTTTGGATAAAAATCCCACACTTCCAAATGCAAGCATCTGGGTGATGAGGCAAAACAAAGCAGGTGCCTATGTCTTCAACCTGGGAGTCGCTGGATTGAAAAGCACGGAGGAATTAGCGGTTATGGTATTCGATAAGTATACGGGAGAGGAATTGCTGATTGAGAAACCTTATATCATTCATGAACAAGTAGAAAACAGCATTTGGCAATTACACATGGGGCAGTGGTGGGGTCAATTTGGAAAATTCTCTACGTTCTTAGCAGGTGTTATCGCCACTTCCTTACCCATTACTGGATTCTTAATCTGGTGGGGTCGAAGAAAGAAAAAGAAAAAATCACCTAAACTTCAAACCTAGGCACTCCATTCAGGCCTGTTTACACGAAATCAATTTATATACATATGCAGCTCAAATTTTTTATTATCCTGATCCTCTTTTTGTCTATTCATACAGCTTACGGCCAACATACCTTACGAGGGCAACTTGTTGATTCCACTGGGCAACAAGTCAGCGATGCAACGGTAACCCTGAATCATTCCACAAGCTCATCATCTTGGTCGGCAGTGAGTGATGATCAGGGTTTCTTTATTTTCCAAATTCCCAATGGTTCCTATCAGTTAAAGGTCACTTGTTTAGGCTTTCAAGATTTTTTCAAATCACCAATAGCAATAACTGATCAGGATCTTCAGCTGGGAAAAATACAATTAAAGACTGACGAACAATTTATTGAAGCGATCCATATCAAAGGGGAGAGGCGATTAATTGAGCAAAAGTCCGATCGGATGATCCTAAATGTCGCTAACAGCATATTGGCTGATGGTATGAACGCTTTAGAGATTTTACAAAGAGCACCTGGCGTCAAAGTAGATGACGATGGTAAAATTCAAATGCGTGGAAAGGCTGATGTGGGTGTGCTAATCAACGGAAAACTATCCTATTTATCCAGCAGTGAATTGGCAACCTTGTTAAAAGGACCAGCCTCTTCCAATATTCAGCGGGTAGAATTGATTACCAATCCTTCTTCCAAATACGATGCACAAGGCATGGGTGGTTTAATTAATATTGTGATGAAACGGGAGATGAAATCTGGATTCAATGGAAGTGTCAATGTTTTTGGAGGTGGAGGAAGGAAAGAACGGTATGGTTTAGCAGCGCAGCTGAATGCGAATGTAAACCGATGGAATATGATGGCAAGCTTCAACAAAGCCTATCGTGGTGAGGAAGAGTACCGTAATTTCAACCGATATTTTGAGAAAAGACCGCAAGAAAATCTTGCTCGAATGTCCAATCAATACTCCTTAACATCAGAACCGCTGGAAACCAACAGCGCAAAGCTAGCGGTAGATTTCTTACCAACAGAACGCACTTCGATAGGTGTCCTCTGGTCCACAGATTTTGGTACTTATAAAAATTTCAATCAAGGGTATAATAATATCTTGTATTCGGACCAGCAAATGATTTCCAATACCCTCACCAATAATGCGATCCTTAGTCAATGGAATACGCATAACTTCAATGTCAATTTTACCCAGACTTTCAATGAGCAAGGAGATGAACTTCGTGCCGACTTGGATTATATGTATGCGGATTACGATGCAAATCAATTATTGATCTCAGACTATCAAAAAACGACTTTCCAAAACGCCTATACTTCCAGCAGAAGAAACTTAACGCCTTCTATTAGTAAGTTATACATCGGTAAAATAGATTATACGAAGCATATCTCGGAAGGACAGGTCTTCGAGATTGGTTGGAAGAGTAGTTCGATTGAGGCGGATAATAATTCCATCAACGATACCCTTAAAAATCAGCAATGGCTACATGATGTAGGCAATAGTAATCATTTCAAGTATCAGGAACAGATTCATGCAGGATATCTTAACTACCAATTGGAAAAGGGAAAATGGAATCTGGTCATGGGATTGCGAGCGGAGCATACGAATGCTGTAGGCAATCAATTGACCACCCAGCAACGCTTTACTCGTCAATACACCAATTGGTTCCCAAGCGCTTCCTTAAGCCATAAATTCAGCGATAAAAACAACCTGCAATTGTCTTATAGCCGCCGAATTAATCGGCCCGATTACGAAGATTTGAATCCTTTCCGGTTTTATGTAGATGCCTTTGTGTTTTTTGAAGGGAATCCTACTTTGCAACCCGAGCTAGCAAATGCTTTTGAATTGAATTATAGCTTTGGTAAGAACTTGAATCTTTCGGTATTTTACACCGAGGTCAGCGATGTCATGACCAATGTATTAACTCAAATTCCAGATCGCAATACCACCATTCGCTCGGTAGCCAATATTGCAGGTTTCCAAAATAAGGGATTATCTATCAATCATGCTTATGCGGTTACCAAGTTTTGGACTAGTATCAACAATGCAGTTCTTTTTGAAAATTATTACTTCGGGGAATTTAATCAGGAACGCATCAACCAACGTCAATGGTCGTACAGCTTGCAATCCA
>DAIQBS010000006.1:0-30143 GCA_036781025.1 Sphingobacterium sp.
TTTTGAAATTTTAGGTTAACGAATTAAAATAAATCGTTCAAAATTTGATATAGATTTGTTTAGGATATACATAAAATTATTTTTAGACCTTACAATACCCAACTCTATAAATATTACTATAATTCATAGTTAACATTAATTTGATGTAATATTAATGTAATAATCTCCTAATGAATATTGAGTTAATAATGAGTTAACATTGGGTTAATATTGTTTGATGATTTTTGTCGATATGGCAAAGAGCATATTTATACTATCATGTACACTTAGTATTCTAATGACATTACTCTTCAGCTCTTGTAGTAGTAATAACAGCTCGATAAAGATGAAGGGCTCGGATACGGAAGTGAATTTAGCGGTTAATTTAGCAGAGCATTTTACCAGGTTGGACCCAGGTTTTAACATTGCGATTTCTGGTGGAGGATCTGGATTGGGAATAACTTCCCTGATGAATGGACAGGCAGATATTGCCAATTCATCAAGACCTTTGTCTGATGAAGAAAAACAGCAATTTGCAAATTTGGGTATTGCCATAAAGACCATCGTATTCGCTGAAGACGCCACTGCTTTTATCGTTCATAAGTCCCTGCCAATTGATGAAATTGATGTGAAGACTCTTTCAAAAATCATGAAAGGAGAGATTAAAAATTGGTCTGAAGTTACGGAAATGGACTTGCCAATCAATATATATGGACGTCAGAGTAGTTCAGGTACACATTCCTTTGTGAAGAAAAAATTAAAAATAGAATTTACGAATGCGGCAAAAGAGATGACGGGAAATGCGCAAATCCTAGAAGGTGTAAAAGCTGATAAAACAGGAATTGGCTATGTCGGTGCAGGTTATGTTGCTCATGATCCATCAGCGAGTCAAGGAGTAAAAGTGCTTAAAATCAAAGCGGATGACTCTTTGGGGTTCATCTCTCCAATGGATCAGTCAGCCATCAATGCTGGAACTTATTTTTTTCAAAGACCTTTATACCAATTTGTATTGGAAAAATCATGGGACAAAGTTCGACCGTTCATCAATTTTGAACGCAGCGAGCGAGGTAAAACATTAATTCAAGATCATGGTTACTATATTTTAGAAACGCATCAGCATGAAATATAAAACAAGACTTAGTTTAGATATTGTTTTTAAATATCTTTTTATGGGGACCGGACTCTTGGTTCTGGCCTTATTAGGTGGTATTCTAGCCATGTTAATTTATAATTCTTTTTCTTTTTTCTTGGATGTCAAGCCATTGGATTTTATAACCGGATTAGAATGGAATCCTACTGGTAAAGATCCTAAGTATGGTATGGTACCGTTGATTATTAGTACAAGCATTGTCACATTCGGAGCGATGGTCATCGCCATTCCTTTAGGTATAGGTACCGCTGCATTTATATCCGAGTACGCCAGTCCAAAATGGAAGAATATACTAAAACCGACCATTGAGATGTTGGCAGCTATACCTTCAGTTGTAATCGGGTTTTTAGGTATTGTTTTAGTCAGTCCTGGAATAGCCAATCTTGCGGATTTATCCAATGGATTAAATGCATTAAACGGAGCCATTCTATTGGCTGTTATGGCATTGCCAACGATTATTACGATTGCAGAAGATGCTATTCATGCCGTTCCAAAAACGTATAAAGAAGCGAGTTATGCCGTGGGAGCCACAAAATGGCAAACCTTAATAAAGGTAATTATTCCTGCCGCAGCTCCAGGTATCATCGCTGCAGTCATGCTGGGTGTGGGTCGTGCAATCGGAGAAACCATGACGGTGTTAATGGCTACTGGTAATGCTTCTATATTACCAACAGGGATGTTTGATTCCGTTAAAACGATGACAGCTACCATTGCTATCGAAATGGGTGAAGTACCATATCAAACGACACATTATTTTGCATTATATGCCATCGCTACGGTATTGTTTATCATGACTTTGGTGGCCAATATGTTAGGGGAATATTTTATTAATCGATTTAGAAAATATCATGCGGCATAAGACGTTTAAATTAAGTAGTATTATTGAATGGGGAACCCTCTTAATAAGTACCTTATTAGTTTGTTTCTTTTTGGTGGTTGTCTTATGGGAAATTATTTCCAAGGGTGCTGGGGTTATTAGTTGGAATTTTATCGTAGATGTGCCTAAAAATGGGATGACTCAAGGTGGAATTCTTACCCCCATTATTGGCACTGTTTTATTAACCATGATTACAGCCTTATTTTCCATTCCTTTTGGTGTTTGTTGTGCGATCTATTTGCAGGAATATGCTGGCAATAATTGGTTAACACGAATTATACGTGCATCGATCCGTAATCTATCTGGGGTACCTTCCATTATTTATGGTTTATTTGGATTAGCCTTGTTCGTACAAGCATTGCAGTTTGGAACCTCTTTAGTAGCGGCAGGATTAACATTAGGTTTGTTATCCTTACCCTATATCATTACCACGACAGAAGAAGCTTTGATGCGTATTCCAAACAGTATGCGAGAAGCGGCATTGGCCGTTGGAGCTACGAAATTTGAAACCATCAAAGATGTATTATTGCCTTCTGCCATGTCTGGAATATTAACCGGTGTGGTTTTGACCTTATCTAGAGCGGCAGGTGAAACTGCCCCGATCTTATTTACAGGAGCCGCATTTTATATCAACGGAACATCCGGTTACCTCAATCAAGAATTTATGGCCTTACCATATCATTTGTATATGTTGTCTACACAGCATCAATCCATTGATGAGGTTCGTCCAATAGCCTATGGTACGGCTTTAGTATTAATTACGGTAGTTTTCCTTTTAAATCTTACCGCATTTTATATTCGTTATAAGTATAGAAAGAATGAAAATTAAGTTATCAGCAGAGCATTTGAATATTAGTTTTGGAACGAAGCATGTTTTAAAAAATATTAACGTTTCCTTTCAAGAAAACGAGATTACTGCCCTCATTGGTCCTTCGGGTTGTGGCAAGAGTACCTTGTTAAGATCATTCAATAGAATGCATGATTTATCACCAGATGCAAAAATTGATGGAGCCATAAAATTAGAAGGGTTGGATTTGTACGATAAAAGATTTCCCGTGACTGAAATACGAAAACGTATAGGTATGGTTTTTCAGAAAGCGAATCCTTTTCCAAAAAGCATATATGATAATATCACTTACGGTTTAAAGATTAATAATTTGCCCCATGATAAAGCGGTGGTTGAAAAAGCATTAAGGGAAGCATTTTTATGGGATGAAGTGAAGAATGATTTGAAGATGCCTGCAACGCGACTTTCAGGTGGTCAGCAGCAACGTTTATGTATTGCCAGAGCAGTAGCTTTACGTCCTGAGGTCATTTTGATGGATGAACCTTGTTCAGCCTTAGATCCGATAAGTACCTTAAAAATTGAGGAATTGATTACCCATCTCAAAGAGAAATATACCATTCTAATTGTGACACATAATATGCAACAAGCACAGCGTATTGCAGATAAAACGGTATTCATGTACTTAGGAGAGGTGAAAGAAGAAGGACTTACCGATCAGATTTTTAATAATCCGAAGAATGAAGTTACCGCAAACTACGTAAACGGTAAATTTGGTTAGGAATACCACCTTATTCCTAACTTTTAGGCATCACTTTATACGTAGGATCTTCTTGAATGTTGACTTCTATTATACCCTTAGCGTTCTGAAGTAATTTGATGGAGTCTTCGCTTAAATGACGTAGAATTACTGTTTTTTGAAGACTTGCATAGCGTTGAGTTAATTTGTTAAGGGTATCTATAGCAGACATATCCACTACTCGAGATTCTTTGAAATCAATAATGATGCGCTCTGGATCTTCAGTAGGATTAAATTTTTCTAAAAAATGGCTACTTGATCCAAAAAATAAAGGGCCGTATATTTCATAAACCTTATTTCCGTGTTCATCCTCTGATTTTCGTGCCCGGATACGAACAGCATTGTCCCAAGCAAAAACCAGGGCAGATACAATCACTCCAGCAAAAACAGCTAATGCCAAATTATGGAGTATGACGGTAATAGCGGTAACAAGTATGCCTACAAAGATGTCTGAATTAGGCATTTTATTTATCATTTTTAAAGAACTCCATTTGAATGTTGTTATAGCGACCATCATCATAACGCCAACCAGAGCTGCCATTGGAATATTTTCAATAAATGGAGCCGCGACTAATATGACAAATAAGATCGTTAAGGCACCGATAATAGCTGATAATTTGGTTCTAGCACCAGCAGAGACATTAACTAGGGTTTGTGCAACCATTGCACATCCACCCATACCGGCGAAAAATCCATTAATCATATTTCCTGTTCCTTGTGCAATAGCTTCTTTGTTAGAACTGCCTTTGGTATTGGTGATTTCATCAACCATGCTTAAGGTTAGTAAAGATTCAATAAGCCCTACTGAAGCCATGACAAGGGAATAGGGGAGAATAACCATTAACGTTTCCAAATTCAGAGGAACTTCAGGAATTTTAAATGTTGGAAATTCACCACTCACACTGGCAATATCAATGACTTTTTTGGTTTCAAATCCAGTCAATTGAACAATAATGAATACCATCAATATAGCTAAAAGAGATGCAGGAATGGCTTTTGTAAACTTAGGTATCAATAGAATGATGAGGATAGTAAGTGCCGTGAAGCCTACCATGCTGTATAGCTCTGTGCCTGTCAACCAAGTGTCGACCCCATTAATTGTTGTTTTAAACTGTTGCAATTGAGCCATAAAAATAATAATGGCTAGACCGTTTAAGAATCCAAACATGACGGGTTGAGGGATTAGCCGGACGAATTTTCCTAATTTAAATGCTCCAACGGTTATTTGAATTATTCCGGCTAAGATAACGGCAGCGAATAAATAATTTACACCGTGAGAAGCCGCTAACGCGATCAAAACGATGACTGTAGCACCTGCACCACCTGAAACCATGGCAGGCCTACCACCCATGATTGCGGTCACTAAGCCCATGAGAAATGCTGCATAAAGTCCAGTTATTGGGGTGAGGCCTGCCAGTATCGCGAAAGATAAAGATTCAGGTATCATGGTCATCGCAACTGTTAGTCCTGCAAGAATTTCCGTTTTGTAATTTATATTTTTGAGATCAGTAAATGATTTTTTTAACATGATAATGGATGTAATTCCGCAAAGATACGCTAATCGGACATATATTCTGTTTAAAGCTGCTATCGTATATTTCACTTAAACAATGTCGCGTTTACAGATTTAGCTATCTGTTTTTTGTGGGGCGTAATTTTTAGCGTTTGTATGATGAAAAAAATTAATTTTTATTTTATTTTTTTATATTATGAATTAATATTCTTAGATTTAATAACTAATTAGGAAATGGTTATGAAAATAAGATTATTAATTTTTACTGGAATTCTTTTAGTCCTTCAAAGTTGGGATTTAAAAGGTAAGAAAGTTCAAAAAGATGCTGAAAATGCGAATAAAGCAGTGACAGTTACTTTAGTCAAAGAGGATTACGCAGAAATTGTAAATTCAAATGGTAAAGCCATATTGTATGTTGTACCAGCTAATATGGCGGATGGTTCCGCATCAAAATTAGCAGAGGTATCCTTTGAAACGAAAGAATTGCCTTTTTCCGTCACTTTTGAATTTCCCAAAAGCCATAGAAGCTTAATTCAAGGTCATGTTTCAGACCAAGATAGCTTAATTTATTATGTGGGTTTGGAATGGGATTCTAATGGAGATGGACAAATTGACTCTTTAGATTTATCTATTGATTATGATACCCAATATCCAAGTGTGGATTTGGATAAAATAGATCATCAGGTCATCATCAAATAACTACTCTTTTATTTAATATAAAAACCCCATCGTACGCTTAAAATCCAAATGGATAGTACTTTGGGGTTTTATTATTAATGGGTGTTTATGCTCAACTTCGTTTATTATAACTGCGCATTCGCTTTTTCAATATCGTATAACTTTCTAAGTCTATCCAGTATTTTTTGATGCTTAGGCTGATTAGCTAAATTTGTGAGCTCTAAAGGATCTTTTTTACAATTAAAAAGAAATTCAAAATCATGTTCTGGATATTTTAAGTATTTCCATTCTGCGGATACGATTCCTTCAACTTTTGGGAGCTGAGGTGAACCAAGAGTGCTGTGCTCATAAAAGAAAAAACTAGTTTTAGGACGTTGTTTTTTTGAATTATTCCATAAACTGATTCCTTGCATTGAATTAGGGATTTGTATTCCAGCCAATGCCAACATGGTTGGTCCAAAATCAATATTAATGGCCAATGCATCAGTTCTTGATTTTTTAGATGCGTTCTCTCTAAAATCACGTATGATTAAAGGTACATGGATAGCTTCTTGAAATCCTGTCCATTTACCGATAAAACCATGCTCACCTAATGAAAATCCGTGGTCGCTGGTGTAAATTACCACCGTATTTTCATCTAAACCTAAGCTTTTTAATTTGTTTACTATGTTGCCTACCGCATCATCAATACCGGTAATCAAACGGTAATAATTTCTGGAATTTTCTTGATGTAATTCATCCGTGGAGAAAAATCCATGCCAACGAGTTCTAGGTATATTTTGATCTGATTGTAAAAATGGAGGCAGTGATTTAAAAGCGTCATCGGAAATACTTTGTGGTCTAGGCATTTCTTGATCTTTATACAAATCTTTGAATCGATCTTGTACTAAATAGGTTGCTGGATTACCATTTTTACCATCAATTTCATGCGCTGCTTCAAAGGATACTGCTAAATAAAAAGGCTGATCACTTTTTTGTTCGGATAAATAATTAGCTACTTTCTCGCTAATGATATCAATTTGGTGAACACCTTTTTCATTTTTCCAAGGGATTTTGGTGTCCCAATGGTTGAATTTTTGGTCAGGATTATTAAATCCCACACCCAAGGTTCCAATTTGTCCAATACGATAACCATTTTGCTTTAAAATCATTGGATAAGTACGTTGGAAAGCCTCGTCGCTAAATTTATCACCAAAGCTGTTTATTTTATGCTTGGCAACATGTTGACCAGTTAATATACTTGCTCTACTTACTACGCAAATGGCAGTCGCTACATAAGCTTGATTAAATTGAACACCTTCTTGAGCTAACTTATCTAAATTAGGCGTTTGTACCACAGGATGTTTATTAATGCTGAGCGCCGACGCTCGATGGCTGTCGGAAGTGATGAATATAATATTAGGTTTTCTATTCGTTTGTTGCTTGTTTTGAGCAAGTAGTAGATTGGAATAGAACAAAATCAATGCAATAGAAACAAGTTTCAATACAATTTTCATAAGTTTTACGTGATAGCTAATCCCGAAGATATTGTATTTTATATAAATAACCGTCCTGTACCTAAGGATACATTTCGATTGTGTTAATAAACCATTAAAATAGATTCTTTCTTTCCTCAAACAGATAAAATATTAATATATTTATTCGCTAAACCTCAAGAAAAACTAAATTATAAAAATCCAATATGGAAAGAAAAGTATTCCAAATTTTTGTCATCCTCATAATCTATCTAAGCAATGTAACACTTGGGTTAGGACAAGAGAAGATTAAAATTTTGTCTTATAATGTGTTATATGGATTGCAAAAAGATTCGTTAGCCAATATTGACCGATATGTTTCATTCGTAAAAGACTTAGATCCAGATATCGTAGCTACCCAGGAGATGAATGGATGGACACAAAAAACGTTAGAAAGTCTTGCGCAACGCTATGGACATCCGTATGCCTTGCAATCGAAAGAAGAGGGATTTCCTACTGCCATCACTTCAAAATATCCATTGGTTAATTTTAAAAAAGTGACAGAGAATATGTGGCATAGTTATATCTATGCGAAAGTGAAGGGAATTCATGTTTTTGTTATTCATTTTTCCCCATTTAGTTTTCAAAAGCGTTTAGAAGAAGTGGAACTAATAATTGCGCAAACGAAAGAAATTTCCAAAAAAGAACCTATATTAATTATGGGAGATTTTAACTCATTATCTGAGGAAGATGCCTCTCAATATTCCGAAGATGTAGTAGATGCGATGGTCGCTCAAGAAAAAAAGCATAGTCATATTCGGAACTTGAATCAAGGGAAAATTGATTATTCTGTAATCAATAAATTGAGAGATGCAGGGTTTAAAGATTCATTTAAATGGTTGGGTAATAATTTTGAGAGTTCGTTACCGACTTATAAAAGTGGAGAATCTAAAATTAAAAAGACAAATTCTGGAAAAGGGAAGCGGATCGATTATTTATTTTGCAATGAATATGCAGCGAAATTGCTTAAGAAAAGTGTAATTATTAAAGATGAAAAGACGCATGTAATATCTGATCATTATCCGGTTTATGTAGAATTGGAGTTAAAGAAATAACTTAATCCCCAAACAAGAACCTATTCTATTCTTTATGAAAATTACATTTTTGATGTTAATAAACCTGTTTTTCGGATTAGGCACTGCAGATATTCAAGATGATTGGGCTGTAAAGGAACAATCTTCGAGACATGCTCTAGTTAGTCATCAACCCCCTATGCAAAAGAAAAAGAAAGAACATCCAGGCAAAGCCTTGTTCTTGTCTAGTTCTTGTATTAATTGCCACGGTACAGATCAGAAAGGCATAGGTACCAATCCTCCATTGCTAAAATTGGCTAAGAAATATAAGGCAGCAGAAATAACAGGTTTTATTAAAAATGGAAAAGGGGGCATGCCCCCTAATTATGAATTGACCGATGAGGAAGTCGAATTAATCAGTTTATATTTAGTAGACCAAGCCGTTCCCAGCAAAAAGAAAGTAGTAAGCCTAAAAAAATAAAAGGCTTATTTTCCTAAATTTTCTAATAAAACGACACGTTTAGTGTCATTTGTGCTAAAATGCTCAAACTGATACCCTATGTTTGAAACAACAGGATGACATAGGCCTATTACTATCTTGGAATGGTGAAAGTTTTGCCCTTCAAAATGGATATCTTGTTTATATTTAAACCATTTGTCGTCCGTGAAATGTTCGGTATTGTAATTCGCTACAAATAGGTTATGACCTGGATGAAATAATAAGGAATAATTACAGCATTCTACTTCTAAGGTTTGAATTGAGCTACTATGATGGCTTTTTTCTACCAAGGCTCCAACATTGCAGCAAACCAGTTGAATATCTTTTCCTACAAAATGTTCTGAAAAGATGAGCCCTGTAGCATATCCTGCAATGCGAACCAGTCCTACGCTTATCATCGCATGGTTATTCACTTCTGGGGTAATCAATCCAATACTTTGGCCTGTTTGAGGATTGCTTGAAATATTTAAGGGACAATTGGTGTCAATAAGCAAATTATCCACATAACATTTGGATGCAAATCTTAGGTTGATACCTCCTAAGCTATTAACTATTGGTTTGCCATTTTTTAGTGTGGTCGTACGAACACCTAAATCTTTAAAACTAGGTGTATTGTAATTCCATTGGCTCCAAGGACCTTCAGGACCTTTAACCATTGCGATGACAAATTGGTTAGGTTCATTTGATATCAAGGTTGAATGGATGATTGCCCCAAAATTGGAAGGGTTAATTTCAATGAGCCCTTGCAATTCAAATTCAGGAGCTGTTTCTCCTTGAAAAACGATGTTTTTATTGGTTTTGGGGTCGCAATAGGGAATATAAAGTTGTGCATTGCATGGTCTTCCATCGACTTCTTTGTGCACAGGACCATCAATCGCGTAAATCCCATTTGGAAAATACACCACGCCCCCTTTTTCAGCAGCAGCATTGATGGCAGCTTGAATACTGTTGGTGTCATCGGTTTTAGCGTCACCTTTTGCACCAAAATCTTTTACATTAAAGTAGTCTTTTGGGATTAAAATAGGGGATGGGTTTGGAAAATCATTTGCGTAAGATAAATTGATTGTTGAAAAACAAATGAAAAAAATAAAGATAAACCATCTTTTGGGAATGAGTTTAAGAATCATAGGTTAGGTGTTTAAGAAATTATGATAGATATAATGAAAATATAGAAAATAAGTGAAATAGCAAAAGGAAAGTTATGTTATGAAATCAATTTGTTTTAATATTTGAGGAATAAATTTTTACTTTAGGGCTTCATTTTGATAATTATATATGGCATCAGGCATTTTTGCAGTTTTGGATGATATAGCGGCGTTGATGGACGACGTTGCTGTGGCAAGTAAAATAGCGACAAAGAAGACCGCAGGAATATTAGGCGACGATTTAGCCGTAAATGCGGAGAAAGCTACTGGTTTTTTAGCAACTAGAGAAATTCCCGTTTTGTGGGCAATTACTAAAGGTTCCTTATTAAATAAATTAATAATTGTTCCAATTGCCTTATTGTTAAATTCTTTTTTTCCAGTAGCTATTCAATATATTTTAATTTTGGGAGGATTCTATTTGGCTTATGAAGGAGCTGAGAAAATTCTTCATTATATTTTTCATAGCCCAAAGAAAGGGGAGGAAGTCATTAAAGAACAGGAAGAAACTGGAGAAGTTGCGGAGAATGCAAAAATTAAATCAGCCATCACAACAGATTTCATACTTTCTGTCGAAATTGTAATTATTGCTTTAGGAACTGTTTTAGATAAGACTTTATATATACAAATTCTCACCGTTTCAGTAGTGGCATTAATTGCTACGATAGGAGTTTATGGAATTGTAGCGTTAATAGTAAGAATGGATGATGCAGGTTATAGCATGATTGAACGTTCGAATGGTAAGGGCTTTCTAAATTTACTTGGTAAAGGTTTAGTCAAATTATTACCTATCATCATCAAGAGTTTAGCAGTAATTGGAACAATTGCATTGTTGTTAGTTTCCGGAGGTATATTTGTACATAATATTGATTACTTCCATCATTTGTTTCCAAATATACCTGCCGTAATTAAAGAATTTGGTTTTGGCTTAATCGCGGGGATTCTAGTTTTTGCTGTCGTATCTATAGTGAAAATTATTATTAAAGGAATAAAAAAATAAATAATAGCGCCTATTTTATAAGAGAAAGAGCGTTAAATATTCTTGATTTAACGCTCTTTTCTTGTACTAAAAGTTAACTGTTAACTATTAATTTTTGGATAAAAAGACTTCTTCAAAACGGAAGAATGTTTTATTCGCGATATCTACAGCTTCTTGGTATTGTTCGGTACTTGGAGCATGCTGGTTCAAGGTATCGCTAAATTTGGACCACATCGTAGCACTATCCTCTCCGTAACCTTCAAAAAAGGAAAATCCTCTAGTAAGGCCGTATTTTTTAAGCATTTGAACAATATATGGTCCGCCCATAATGGAACCTTCTAATACATACAATGAACTAAGCGCTTGAAGGGTAGAATGAACGGTTACTGCTTTTGCAAATGGAAGTTCTTGGACATTAGCACCTAATGTTTCTATGTCCTTTTTTATATAGTTGGAGTTTCTACGTAAATGAAGATCAGGCAGAACAGAGCTGTCAATAAATTTGGAGATTTCAGTTTCTACAGCCAGAAAGTAAGAATAAAAGCCTTTAAGTACTTGAGCATAATCTTCCTCATTTCGAATATTTTTAAGTTGACGTACTATAGTACCTTCTACTTTTTTATGTGCATCTTGGGTGTTTTCTTTTATAAATTGACTTAACATATCATTAGTATTTGATCTTCACAAAGATTCTAAATTATTTAAGGAGTCCACTTCTTCCTTTTGTTTAATCATCTATGAATTTCGATAAATTTCTTTAGTAATATTCGAATTCGGAGGTATATTTTACATTAATATTTCAATCCATACGATGTAAATCCAGGTGTTTAATTTGTTTTCAGATTTTTTGAGCCATCAATTTGTACATAATATTTAAAAGTTAAGTAGGGTTTTGGCCAATCCAGATTGGTTACTGCACTTGGATTTCCCTTGTAAACGTTAATTAATTGTAGTTTTGCATAGTTTTGATCCGGTAATCGGATAACATATGTTCTATTCGGTAAAGGTTGCATCAGGTGATTTTTTATACTATAGGTATACCATCCATCGGAACCTTCTGATCCTGCCCAACCGACTTTAGAAACTTCACTAGCTTCAAATTGCTGATCTGATGGAGCCGTATGGACATGTTGGTACGCCTGCTTAATGAGTAGTATTCTAGCTTGTTTGGATTCTCCTTGATAGGCAGGATTGTTAGGGTCACTGGCATTGTTGATGTAGATTTCTGAATTGTATGGACCAGTAAAAGCGATATCCCAATCTTTTGATTTAAACCACTTTGTGGAATCTTCTTTGGTTTTAAGCCAAATTTGTCGCTTATCACGGAATCTGAATAATAGACTATGAAATTCTCTTTTAACTTTTCCTGGTACTTGTTGCCCCATAGATGCTTCAGTATCTCCAGGAAGGTCCAAGATGACTGTACTTAAGCCATCCTCTAAGGAAATGGTTGGATTCTCTTCTTTTCCACAAGACAAGAGAACGAATATTGACAAGCTTAAAATCCAGAAGGAATTGCTCCTATTGATGAAGAGTAGGGGCTGAATTTCCGTTAATATGATTTTTAATGTTTTCATGTTGCTTAATATTGATGAGTATTAATTGTATTTAATCCATCGGTAGTTGAGGCCAACCATAAGCATCCGCCCTGGCTGTCCTAACATGAATCGGTGGGTGTAGTTTGTTAAATTATCAGCGATTATTTTGCAGGTAAGTCGTTCTTTAAGGAAGTGTTTCTCCAAGGTGAGATTCACAAGGGTATGAGCAGGAACAAAGGCGTCATACGGATCTATAAATTGATTGCCATTTATTTCTTGGAATGGATACTTTCCTCGGATGTTCGCTCTTAAATTGATATGCATATCTAAGGGTTTGAGGTAATAGAGTGCTTTAAAATTGAACATATGTCTAGATCTATCTTCCAAGCCCCAGTAGTCATTAGGATGACTAGTTCTATATTCAGAATTTTTAGGATTATTAATTTGATGGTATGGATAATTGCCTGTTGATATGCTGTCCAATACACTGAGGTCTTTGGCAATTAAATATTGGTAACCGAAACTTAATTCTAAGTGGAAAGGAGTACGATAGGTGATGGAGGTTTCAATTCCTTTGTTGATGGCTTTAGGTAAGTTTCTATAACTGAAAATTTGTTCTATGGTAGTACCAGAACCTAAGTTTACGGTGTTTAATTGGTTTTTTATCTGATGATGGAAAATAGTAAATTCATTTTGAAAATTCGAAGATGGATTCCAATTTATGCTTAAGTTTTTAGATAAACTGGATTCTGCTTTCAGGTTATTGGAAACCAAATTAATTAAGTAGGAGTTTTTATAGCTTATTTCTGATTTGCTGTCCATTAAATCGATAATTTCTCGAATCCGATCAGTTCCAACTACCAAGTAATTTGCCGATGGGTTATAAAATACTTGATAAAGCATTTTATAATCTGGCGCTTTAAATCCTGCACCTATACCTAATTTTGCTGACAATTTCGAATTGATATTATATTGAAATCCTATACTTGGGCTGAGTTTAGCTTGGTAAATATTGGATAGATCAAAACGAAGTCCAAGGGTAGTCGATACTGTGCTGATAGGTTTCCATTCGGATTGAAGGTAAGAGAAAAGACTTTGTAAAGGACGTCTTTTCTCCAATTGTTCATTATCCATGATTTCTAAACTTCCTCCCAAACCTCCAGTAAGTTTAAAGTTATTATGAGCTTGATAACTAAATTGCTGTTCTAACCGATGGATGGTTTGTTGAAACTCTTCCAGGTTAGCTAGCATGTTTTGATTCAGCCATTGCGCATTTAATTTGGACTGAAAGCCGGATAGGTAATATCTACTCATGGATCGGGTATGAGGATTGAGATGCCAATCGTAAGTAAGCCCCAATTGCAAGTCTTTGTCCGTCTGATTATCCTTCAGTTGTTGTTCATTGGACCAAGCATGAATCATTTCCGAATATCGATGCGCAAGCCTCATTGTCATTCCAAGGGTTGCATCTTTAGTGATTCGGTATCTCGCTCTACCTTGTAAGCTTAAGTTTCGATATGGAGGAAAGGTAGTGCTATTTTTATTCAGGAATTTGGAATCGGTATTGAATCCATCGGTTCTATAAAAATTGGAGGATAAAACCAAAGAACCACGTTGGTTCTTGAAAGGTGTTTCAAATTCTAATGTTCCGTCTAAGGTGTTCAATGTTCCATAAAGTAACGAACTGTGGAATTGAGGTGTAATAGCTCCATGCTTGCTGATGATATTAATAGCAGCACCAAGGGAATCGCTACCATATAAGCAAGATGCAGCTCCTTTGATAATTTCGATTCGC
This sequence comes from Sphingobacterium sp., assembly GCA_036781025.1. Classification (GTDB taxonomy): domain Bacteria; phylum Bacteroidota; class Bacteroidia; order Sphingobacteriales; family Sphingobacteriaceae; genus Sphingobacterium. The sequence goes on from DAIQBS010000006.1 coordinate 14,261, forward strand.
TCAATATTACTGATAGAAATCCTGGAGAGATCTAGGTTGCCGTTATTTCTTCCAAGAATCGGTTGCCCATCGATGAGCACCATGACATAGTTACTACTGAAGCCTTGGATTTGAACTCCAACTGCTCTTGATCCTGCAGATACATCATTGACAATAGCTACTCCAGTTTGTTCTTTTAAAACTTCATCCAAACGTCGACTACCCATGAGTTCAATATCCCTTTTGCTTATTACCTGAACGGGCATTGCTGCATTTTTTGCACTAATTAAATTATCAACAGCTGATTGAAAGCCTTGAATTTGTACTTCTTCAATCGTATTTTCTTTTTCTTGTAATGTGAAGTTTTTTAATGTTTTTGAAGAGTTAATGAAGACTGTATCCATGTATTCTACAAAACCTAAGGCATTAATTTGGATGGTATAGGTTCCGGAATAGGTTAGTTGGAAAGAATATGTGCCTTTTGAATCTGTTTTTTCTATGATTTTATCAGGTAATAAGGTTAGGGTAGCAGCGATTATTGGCTTTCCATCTTGACTAATAACTTTACCCGTAAGTTGATAAGTATCCTGAGAAAAAGCATATAGTGAGAAGATTATTGCAGCGATAACTAGGATAACTTTTTTAAATGATGTCACTTCTGTTTCTTGTTTGTAATAATTCTAAATAATATCACAAAAAACGGGAATAGGTTTGGTTTTAAATCTATTCAAAATGGTAAATGTTCTATTGTTTTCGGTTATATATTTTGTATGTGTTTAATTTGTTTTGATGTATATGTGTTTGTTAGTCAGTTTGTTGTAATGTTATTTTTGCATGGTATATGAGGATTTTTGTGATTTAACCTATTTGAAATTCCCTGCTTATTTGACTTGCTTTGTTTGAAAATCTTGAGATCATAAGTGCTCTAGATGAATTCAATTACAAGTTTGAGGTTATGAAGAAAGCAATTATTTTAAGTTTATTGACCTGTATTGGTACTATGCTATTTGGACAAGAAATGCGATTAATTACTTTAAATAGTTCCATTACGGAGACAGTGTTTGCATTAGGATTGGGCAGTAATATTGTAGCTACTGATGTGACGAGTGTTTCACCCAAAGCAGCATCGGAATTGCCGAGGGTAAGTAAAAATAGATCGGTTTCTGTAGAAGGCATACTAGCTTACAAACCTCAAAAAGTCTTAGCCAATTCTGGGGAAGTATCTCCAACCATAATTAAACAATTGAAACATGCTGGCGTAGAGTTTATTGAAATTGTGCCGAATTACAGTGTAAAAGGTGCATTGAATTATATACAATCTATTGCTAATGGAATTGGGGAAACGGAAAAGGGTAAAGTTTTAGTGAAGCAAACTGAAATGAGTTTGGAACAGACTTTAACATTCGTAAAACAACATGCTGCCGAGGGTTCAGTACCTTCTGTACTTTTTATCTATGCAAGGGGTACAGGAACTATGAGTGTGGCAGGAAAAGGAAGTAGTTTGGATGCCATGATTAAACTGGCTGGCGGAAAAAATGCTATTCAGGAGTTTTCGGATTTTAAACCGTATACGACAGAAGCTTTGGTAAAAGCAAATCCTGATATCATTCTGATGTTTGATTTTGGAGCCAACAGTTTGGGGGGTATAGACCGTATTTTGAAAATGCCTGGTATGCAAAATACCAATGCAGGAAAGCATAAGCGTCTATTGTTGATGAATTCTTCTTTATTGGTAAATTTTAGTAACAGGTTGCCAGAGGCTATTGCAGAGCTTCATAAGGGATTTCAAGAGTTGATGAAGTTAAAGTAAGGGCAAAAGGATAGGTGGATTCAAAACAACAAAAAACAGTCTGGTTGTTAGGGTTATTATTAATCTTGGTGACCTTTATGTCTTTAGGTTTAGGGGCTTTTTATATTCCTCCAATAGATATATTGGAAATTATTGGCTATAAATTAGGTTTAGTAAATTTAGACCATGAGGTTTTAGCTCAGGATGTTTTATTGCAGATTCGTTTGCCAAGGGTAATTATGGGAATCTTGGTGGGAGCAGGATTAGGCGTATCAGGAGCAGCTATTCAGGGGGTATTTCGTAATCCATTGGCAGATCCAGGTTTGTTAGGGATGTCTTCTGGAGCATCATTATTTGCCGTATTTGTAATAGCGCTAGAAACTTTTTTGGCCAACCAACTGAATGAAATTGTAGGGGATTATTTGCTTGCCATTGCTGCTTTTACTGGAGCTGCACTAACCGCATGGCTTGTTTTTCAGTTATCGAAGAAAAATGGTCAAGCACAGGTGAAAACGATGTTATTGGCTGGTATAGCCATCAACGCTTTTGCTGGGGCATTGACAGGTTTACTAACCTATATGTCATCAGAACAACAACTAAGGACGATCACTTTTTGGATGTTGGGAGGTCTTGGTTCTGCAACCTGGGATAATGTGCTGATTATATTTCCATTCATGCTTATGCCAATTGTTATATTGCCTTTTTTTGGTAAATCTTTAAACTTATTTTCCCTTGGTGAATATCAAGCAAATATGCTAGGAGTTCAAATAGACTCATTAAAAAGATTGGTGATACTGTTGTCAACCCTTGCGGTTGGTTCTTCTGTCGCTTTTTGTGGAATAATTGGTTTTGTAGGACTCATTGTTCCACATATGATTCGTTTAATAGCTGGGGCAGATAACCGATATGTATTATGGGGATCCGTGTTTTTTGGTGCTTTGGTATTGACCTTATCAGATGTTATTTCAAGAGTCATCATAGCACCGATAGAATTGCCTTTAGGTGTCATAACTGCCTTATTAGGCACACCAGTTTTTCTGTATATTTTATTGAAAGAAAAGTAATACGTATTATTCGAATCTCATGTTGCTCGTTGAAAAATTGAATTATGAATTAAATGGTAGATCCTTGTTAAAGGATGTAAGCTTTCACATGCGAAAGGGAGAGATGCTGGCAATATTAGGTGCTAATGGGGCAGGAAAGTCTACCTTGTTAAAAGTTATTAGTGGTCAGTATCAAGCCTCCTCTGGGTTGATCTATCTGAATCATCAATTAATAGATGAGTTCAATATCCATAGCTTATCGAAATGCCGAGCGATGTTAAGTCAAGAATTTGATTTAAGTTTAAATTTTTCGGTGAAGGAAATTGTGATGATGGGTAGGTATCCTCATTTTCAGTCCAAACCAAAAAAGGAGGATTATACTATTGTTGATGAAATTATGGCCTTATGTGGAGTTGATCAGCTAGCTAAACGGTCATATCTTCAACTATCTGGAGGAGAAAAGCAACGTGTTCAGCTGGCTAGGGTTTTGAGTCAAATATGGGATTGTCCGAATGGCTTACTGATGCTCGATGAACCTACAGCTGCTTTAGATATCCAATACCAACACCGAACCTTAGCCATTGCGAAAGCAATGAGTAGAAAAGGGTTTATGGTTTTATTTATTGTCCACGATGTGAATTCTGCAGTCCAATATGCAGATAGGTTACTGCTGTTAAAAAATGGAAGAAAATTGTTTGATGGACCTGCCTATGAGGTCATAACCAGGCAGCATATTTATACAATATTTTCTGTAGAAGCACAGGTTAGCATATCCTCAAAAACATTAAAACCATTTGTCGTATTTGATGAAATGGAAGTGTTGTTACCTTAATTAGTGTTTAATAACGCTCTTTTTAACTCTTATTTAGAAAGATTATAAATAATTTCCATAACTATAATTAATATTTTATCTTTGAATCGGATTGTAATTTTATTTTAAATAAAATATGTTGGTTAAGAGTAAAATAGTCGAGCTGAATGAATGGTTGTTTGTAGAAGAAATACCAGATGGTTATGTTGCTGATAAACCATTAAAAGAAAATAGGCAAGAAATCAATTTAGGTCCCATTAAGATGGATCACTTTCAATTATCTACGAGCGGTTTGTTTTTATTGTATACAAAGATGTGCTTTAATAAACCTGTTCATATTCAAACTGAAATTGAAGGAGAAGCAATTAGTAGTCAATTTATATTTTATAAGAAAGCGAATCAAGAACAGCCGTATGGAATGAGTCGGCATAATATACGCTATATTCCTTCTATCAAATCTGTACATGAGGTAAAAGATGGTATTGAATACAGCTATTTCATAGCGGTAATATCCAAAGAGTATTATTTAAACCTTATCAAACGGGATTCGTTATTACATCAGCAATTCGTATTTGATATTGAAAAAGGGGAGTATATTTCCTTTTCGGAGATTGATTTATCGGCTACTTTTGAAATGCAACAAACGATATTAGAATTAGTAAATTCTAAAAAAGCAGGAGAGTTAAGGAGGTTACATACTGAATCGAGAATTGTAGAATTATTGATGTATCAGTTTGAACAATATAATGAAAAGTTATTTGGGTCTAAACCTTTATTGAACAAGGAAGATATTCAACGTTTGGAAAAGGCTAGGGTTATATTGGAAAAACGTATAGGAAATCCACCGACTCAAAAAGAATTGGCTTCAGAAGTGTTAACAAGTGAGAGTAAATTAAGGAAAGATTTTAAAGAATATTTTTCGATCACTATTCACGATTACCTAACTAGAATACGGATGGAAAAAGCTCGAACACATTTATTGTTAGATCAAATGTCGGTTTATGAAGTAGCGTTGCTAACGGGATATGGCCATCAGAATAACTTTAGCAGTGCATTTAAAAAATACTATGGCATTTCTCCAGGAGAATTGAAGGTTTAATTAAAAAAGCTCCTTAAACACTTGTTTTAAGGAGCTTTTTTAATGGATTTACATCACAATTTCTATGTTGTATTTTTTACCTTGCTTTAGCGTCACCACATAATCTTCATGATTGACGATCTTACCATTGACCTTAATCTTTAAATATGAAACTTTAGGTAGCACAAAATCGGCATCCATTTCTTTTGGAAGGGTGATACTGTAGTTGTGCGTATTCCCATTCTTTTTGTAAGTAGCTAAAATTGTTCCTTTGATGGTAGGAAGATTTAATTCAGTAGAGGTCAAAGAACCCAATTGAGGATGTATCCTAGCCTTTGTAAAACCTGGTTTAGCAGGAGTAATCCCCCACATATTTCTGCCAATCACATTCAATGGAGCTGTTCCCCAAGCATGATTCCAATCTTGATTGGGTTTGTACTTGATATCCCAAGCTTCCCACGCCATGGTAGAACCTTGCTTAATCATATTCCACCAATTTCGATCCCCTTCTTGATTTACGATAAGCTTATAAGCATAGTCCGCTTCTCCATTATCATATAATCCTTCTAATAAAAATTGGGCTGCATAAACACTACAAGCCATTCCTCTGGATTTGATATAATCAATTACTGATTTTTTATGAACATCGGATACTAATCCAAATGCTAAAGCAAACAAATTAGAATGTATCGAAGAATGCTTTGAAAGTTCACCATCGATATAGATCCCTTTATTGGCGTCAAAAAGCTTTTGATTAAAAACATGTTTTACTTTTAAAGCTTCCTTTCTGAAGTTTGTTGCATCTTCACTTTTATTTAAGACTTTCGCGATTTCTGCCATCAATTGTAAGTTGCGATAATAAAATGCATTTACTACCGTATTTACGCGCAACATTTCATGCCCATCACGTTCATTAATAGGCCAGTCGACTAAGTCTGCCATTTTAGTTGTTTCATTTTTGAAACCGACCGACTTCATCATTTCAGGAGTGATTCTATCTTTATGAGTATCTAAAAGACCATCTTCTCGCTTTAAGAAATATAAGGTTTTATCTTTGAGTTTGTCGTAATGTTTTTCTAGAACAGCTTTATCACCTGTATACATGTAATCGTTGTAAAACAATAGGACTGTATGCAATAGCCATTCAGTTGGCCAGGTAGGTGTTTCCATAAAATATTCATTGGTACGTCTAGCCAATGTATATTCATTATCAACGACATAATGACTTAACTGATTGATATAAGCATCGCCTTCATAAGGAATACGTTCTCGGTCACCATCAATATATAGCCCAGTAAAACTGGTCGCCTTGATGGTGTGTTTAAACATATCCCACAATTGATTTAAAACCGTATCCGAGCTATTAAAACTGCTGGCTTCATCGTTAAATTTATAATTGAATACCTTTTGATTAATCTGTAAATCAGCAATTGGCGCTTTTAAATTTTCAATTTCCACGTATCTAAATGGCAATACGCGACCAAAAGTGTCTGGTAGTAATATAGCAGGTGGATTTTCATTGCGTTTATTCGGTTTGAATATGACATCTAACTTTTGATTAGCAGCAATTTCTTTGAATGTAAATTGTTGATAGGTAATTGATCCTCCAGGTTTGCGATCTATAGTATTCTGATTATTTAATTTTTCGCCTACATGCACTACAATGGAATCTCTTTGATTTGATTTTAAAAGAAATGATAACGTTCCGAATGCATCCTTCCCAAAATCTATTAAATACCGACCATTTCCTTTATCGATTATTTTATTGGGTTTTAAAACTTTGGATTCAAAGGTAGGAGGGATACTTAAATTGTCTTGTGCGAAAATGTACGTAGTTGTGAGGATAAGGAAATAGAAAAATAAAATAGATAGTTTAGCCATAATATTCATTGTGAATACGGTATTTAAAGGTTTAGTTTGTTTTAATACAACGAAATTAGTGATTAATTGCAAGACTTCACAGTTAGCAATTTTGTTAGGCGTATAAATTTGTTTATTACTACTAAAAAATCTGGGGATTTATTTGCATAAATCCCCAGGTAATTAGTCGTTCAACATATTGATTTAAAATCCATAGGCTTCAAATTCCATAAAACTAACATATGGGTTTGCAGTACTGGTGTTTTTAAATAATATAGCTACATATTGCCCAGTTTGAGGGGTCGGAAATTCTATTTTCAAAGATTCTCCTCCAGTATACTGAACTTTTGCGGCCGCTGTTCCCCAACTTGATAACGGAATTCCAGCAGCGTTAGGATCCATAGGTTCGTCAGATATATAGATTTCTACATCTTTAATATACCTCCAATTTGTAGGCGCTGGCGGATAGATTAAAAGGTTATCCAATACATGTGGAGATTTCATATCAATAACGACACATTGAGGAAGCGCAACTCCAACAGTCGAATGCCAACCCGTATTTCTATTACCATCAAACAATAGACTTGGCTGTCCACCGCCTCCATCACCCCAGTTATGGTTTCCTCCTTTTGCTACCGCAGTCCAAGTATCTCTTGCAAATTTGACCATAAAAGGCATATCGGAAGTTTTCCAATCCCTTCTAATCGTATCAATTCCTTTACTAGGTATAAATATTGAGCGATATTCAAATTTAACACCAGGTTTAATGTCAGGAATGATTGTGGTATTTTCTGTTGGAAGAATTCTTAAGGTTTTCGTTTCCCCTGCAGAATTTAAATACCTAACTTCTGAATAGACTAAGTCCGAAGTTTTTGGTCCCCAATTGATAGTACCAATCATATCTGTACTTCGAGTGGCCGCAGTATACGATCTGTCGTTCGCAGAAATAAAGTAGTTATCCCCATAAGGAGTACCTACTCCCTCTGTAGGAATTGAAACATTTCCATCTACATCAAAATTTTTTATGTAGAAGGTATAGGTTATCTCTTGAAGATTTAAAATGTCAACTACAACCGTGTCTATATCTTGCGAATAATCAACTTTCATAGAATCTTGATAATTGTTCCAATAAATCCAAGAGTGTACTACTCTCGGTGATTTCGGTTTTAACCATTTTAATCTTAGTCTATTATTTCCTGGGAAAGTTTTTAAAGAATCCGCTCTTTGGGGATAAACTTCTCCATTAGAGATAATAAATTCTTTATATTCCGAATCCATTTCTTTACAAGCTGAGAAAGCTAGGATTGAAATAAATATATATAAAAGATATTTTTTCATGTTATAATATTTTGAATGTTTAATCAACCTCTTGACCCCAGAAAACTAATTGACCGATAATAACCTGACTTTTATCTGCTTCTGTTCCGTAGGTTTGGAATGTAGATAAAACACGAACCCTAATATGTGTTGCCGGACGGTAAGGATCTGGTGCTTTTACTGTTGGAACTACATCAAACTCCGTTTTATTGTACCAATAATCTCTGTCTTCTGCAGAAATTGGACCTACCTCCCTTCCTTCTCCATATCCAGAAGGTTTAAATTGCTCAAATTCACCTATCAAAAACCAACTGTCATCCCAAGCTCCAGATGGGTTTGGATTTTCACTACCCCAAACTTGGATAACACGTGGTGCAGTACTAGAATACAACTCATAATCTGGTCTAGGCCATTTTTGTATACGACTTAGTTTAACTTTTCGTCCTAATTCTATGGTAAACCATTGTGGCATAGGAGCAGAGTGGGAGGTCGCATAGAAATTTCCGTCAGGAGCATCTGCGCCTAACCATAGTTGTTCTAACCTATATCCTGTAGAATTTTCTGCCGGTATAAAATAATCGGTTGGCAGACTAGCATTTCTAAAGAGATCACTTTTTATTTTTATTTCTTCAACAGGTGTCAATTCTTTGAATATAGTATCCGATTTATTGTTCCAACGATCTCTTAAGTATATCCCAAATTTGGTAGGTCTTATTTTCAATCCTCGTCTAGGGAATTTTATTTCTTTTGACTTCGTATGAAATGTTTGAACGTCAGCATACTTTCCATCACCCACTGTATCCGCCATAAGAACCATAGCTAAATCAGCTTCAGTTAGGTTTTTCTTTAAATTCACTATAACACCACCAAACCCTGATTCTACATTAAACTCTACTGTTTGAACTGGTGGAGCTAATGGATTGATTAATACATCTATTGCATCAGATAATTTTTCATTTCTACCTATACTGTATAGTTTAATTTCTTGGGAATTTGTAGAACCAAATCCCTCTACTACTAATGTATCAATAAATAACGATGCTTTAGTTTCTACAATTTCACCATTTCTTTCATATACTGCTTTAACTCCAAGTAAGTTTTCGTCATCAGGAACTTGGAATTTAATAATCGCTCCTCCTGAAGTATTGATTACTTCTTTAACAGATACAGGTTTTGGAGCAGGAGCACTTTGATCTACATGTTCAATCCTGCCTAATTCTTTACATCCTATGATAAAGAATAGAACAGCTATATATAATATTAATTTTTTCATATTCTTAGTGCTATTTTACCATCCTAAATTTTGAACTAGATTAGGATTTTGTTCTATCGAGCCAATACTCAATGGCCAGAAATAATCCTTTTGAGAAAAACGTTGATTTGCAATTAAGACTCTTTGATAATATTCTTCGGGCTTACTTGCAGTTATTTTATAGCCATAAATACCTTTATCATATTCTACAGGAGCTTTTTTCCATCTTCTCAAATCCCAAAAACGTTGTCCTTCAAACGATAATTCTATCATACGCTCTCTATGTATGATATCTCGCATACCTAATTGCGTATTATATTTCCCTGGACTATTGCTATATGCGTCCCAAGCTTCTCTTATTTCTGGAACTCCTGCTCTTTCCCTAATCTCATCTAAATAGAAAAACATGTCTTCACTATTAGCTCCATTTGGACCTTCAGCCTCATTGATTGCTTCAGCATACAATAAATATAAATCAGCTAAGCGAATCATAGGCCATGGATAAACTATGGCATCATATCCTGTTGCAGACGTTTGTCTACTTTGATAATGAATAACTTTTTTCAAGTAGTAACCTGTTACAGGACCCCAGTCATAACCTTTCTTTTGTTGATTTCCTCCAGCTCGTGAAGCCACCCAAAACAAATCTGCAGGTAGTGGATTGTTAACTTCTACTTTTTGACCATACCATTGTCCTCCATCAAAACCTAACCAAGCGTAAAAACGAGGTTCTCTATTGAAGTTAACTGCTGCGGTGATATAGTCTTTTCTGATATACCATTTCTCATCATCTGTTCCTGACCTTAAATCGTATTTGTAAACATTGCCCCATTCCACATCATTTTCAATTGGTAAACCTTTATTTGTATAAAACATTTCAGCTACTTTTAATGGAGCTTGAATATGGTTATATAATCCAGGCATATCTGGGTATTGAATCCATTGTAAGTTTGGAGAGGATGCCATTTGAAGATTTCTGTTTGCGCCTAAAGAAGTATGTGTGTTTGCCCAAATCACTTCTTCGTTCCATTTCTCTGTAATTGCATTTCTTAAGTCTAGTTCTTTCATTAGCGTATCGCTAATTCTAACCCTGCTTTGATGATAATAGAGTGCATGATCAGCTTCATGAGCTAAATCTATAGCCTCTTTACATGCAATTGCAGCATCTTCCCATCTTTTTCTTACTTCTTCAGGCGTCTTATCTGTCTTAAATAATTTCGTACCTCTTTTATCAGTAAGTGTTGCCTGATCTAGATTATTGTTAAAAAGTGGGCTTGCAGCATAAACCATTATTTTCGCTTTTACAGCTGCAGCAATTGGTTTAGTAATTCTTCCTAATTCCTCACGAGATTGAACTTTCATCGGTAGATCAGCTAAAGATTCATTTAGAAGTTCAATTACGTAATCGAAACATTCTTCCATAGGATCGCGAAACACACGTACTTGTTCTACACTAGCATTGATATCTAAGTTTTCACGAATGATTGGTATTGGTCCCCATTTTTTCATTAAATGAAAATGAAAAAATGCCTTTAAAAATTTTGTTTCAGATATCCATTGCAATTTTTCCCATTCTGGTAAATCGGGAACCTTATCTATGTTTTCTAATAAAATATTACAGGCACGTATACCCTCATATATTCCTCCCCAATCATTTCCTATTGGTCCAGATGCATTTTGTAATCCTCTAGCAATATTGAAAATTCCACCACCCCAATATCCACCACTTTCTCTACGATCAATAATAGACCAAAGTTCATCACCAGACATGAGTCCATGATCTCCATCTAAATTTCCTTCAGAGGTAAGAAATCCGTAACATGTATATAAATACCGTATTGCAGTTGCCCGCATACTAAAAGCACTTTCCAATGTTGCTAAACCATCATCAGGAACTATATCCAAATATTTATTACAGGACATAGAGAAAGATGTGAAGGTAATTAGCAATAAAAATTTAATTCGTATATTTTTCAAAAATAATTTCATAGCTGCTTCAATTAATTTAATTAAACGACATGTTTAGTCCGAGATTAAACACTTTTTGTAAAGGATATCCTAAACCATTTCCACCCATTTCTACATCCCATAATTTGAAATTGCTAAATAGCAAAAGGTTAGTTCCACTTAAATAAAAGCGGAGGTTATTTAACTTGAACTTATCCTTCCATTTTCCAGGAACGGTATAACCAAATTCAGCTTGTTTCAATCTTAAAAAAGAACCATCGCGCATGAACCAAGTGCTTGATTGCAAGTTGTTCATGTTTAATGTGTTACTTAACCTAGGCCATAAAGCGTGCATGTTTTGATTATCTTCGGACCAATGGCTATCGGCATAGGCTTTGAGAAGTTGCGTTTGATTTTGAAATGGTGAAGTTTCTCTTGGGTCAATCCAGAACGATTCATTTGCTAATCCTTGGAAAAACACTGATGCATCAAAACCTTTAAAACCTACAGAAACACCAAATCCATAAATAATTTCTGGTGAGGTAGGATTTCCGATAGGAACTTGATCTGCACCTGTAATTTGTCCATCCTTATTAACATCTAAATATTTAATATCACCGCCACCATACTCACTACCAAATAATTGAGCTGGGGAGTTGTTTGCTTCTGAATCATCCATGAACAAGCGTTCGGCAATATATCCCCAGTTTTGCTGTAAAGAATGACCAACTCTGCTTCTGTAAGATTCTTTGTATTCAGGTTCTTCAAATACTTTAAATTCACTTGTTGCATAGGTGAAATTTGCACGGGCTGATGTCCAGAAATGTTCATTCCATGAATGTTGAAAATCCGATTGAACCTCAAATCCTCGAGCAGCTGCTTCTCCAATATTTGCTCTAACTTGTGCTTGCAAACCCATAGTAGATGGAATCGCAGCACGTGTCATTAAAATATTTTTACGAGTTTCATTAAAGTATTCCAACGTGATTTTACCTTTATTAAAAAGGCCGATATCCATAGCGAAATTCTGTTTTGTTGAGGTTTCCCAAGTAATTGCAGAATTAGCGTATCTGTTTATTCGTATACCATTTCTCCAGTTTTCTAAATTTTCACCAAATGTAGCTCCTCTGGCTGCATCATTCATATTCACTTGAGAGAGATAGAAGAAACGATCCCATCGGTCTCCAATTTGGTCATTACCAACTAATCCATAAGTATAGCGTAATTTTAAGTTGCTAATTGTACTGCGGTAATTCTCCCAGAAATTCTCGTTTGAAATCGTCCATGCAGCACCAGCTGATGGGAAGAATCCCCAACGATTATTAGCGGCAAAACGTTCAGAACCATTATAACCAAAGTTGAATTCAAAGAAATATTTTTGATCATAATTATAGGTTGCTCTACCCGCTAATCCCACATTTCTTGAAGGAAGTGAAAGTTGTAAATTTCCTTGATTCGCTGCGATCCACTGCCTGGTTGTAAATACAGCTAATGCGCTTATTCCGTGTTTGTTAAAGGTGTTGTTGTAATTTAATCTAGTTTCTGAATATGTGGTTGCCTCCACATCTTTACCACTTTCTGAATAACCTAAATATTCCGTACCTGAGTTTTCATTGGTGCGTTCCAAATGGTATTCTCCCGTAAAACTATCATATCCACCTCTAAGTTGGTAAAAATAAGGATTGTATAAACGGTATACACTGAACTCAGATAGGCGTGATAAATTCAGCATGCTCATCAATTTTAACCCTTTTGTGATAAATGCCAAATCTTGATTCACTTCTACGGAAGCTAGAATTTGTGATCTTGAACGATCTTTATAGCCTCTCACCATTTCTGCGTATGGGTTACGGTATGCATTATTTCTTGCATTTCCGAACATGATGTGTTTGGTGAATTTGAAATCTTCATCAATAGGATAATATGGTGCAAATTGAACAGGATTACTGTGCATCACCATATAATACATGGCTTGACCAGAACTATGTGGTCCGGTATAATCGTCAAAGTTACCTGCTAATCTTACCGCTAATTGCGTAATCGGCGTGATATTAATATCAACGTTCGCTCTTAAGTTATAGTTTTTGAAATCAATGTTATTATTGAAACTGTTACGTTTATCGACTTTCAAGACACCATTGTCTTTCATAAATGCTGTGGAAACAAAGTATCTGGCGACCTTACCACCTCCAGTTACACTCAAGTTTCCACGTTGTGAAGTTGCATAATCATTGAAAAGCATTTTATGCCAATCGTTGGCAGGATAGATATATTGGCTTGACCCAGGTTTAAGGGTGTTTTCTATTTTATCCTGAGTATATTGTAAATCAGCTAAAGGATTTCTTGTTAAAATAGCTTCATTTTCAAGTTTCATATATGTTATTGGATCTGCTAACTCAATATTACTAGTTGGCCTATTCATAGAATATTCACTACGGAAAGAAATCTTTGCAGGTCCTTCAGCACCTCTTTTTGTAGTAACCAAAATAACCCCATTCGCTCCACGAGCTCCATACAAAGCTGTTGCTGTTGCATCCTTCATAATGGAGAAACTTTCGATATCATCGGGTTGTAATCTTGCTAAATCTGTGGTTGTTAGCTCAATGTTATCAATAAGAATCAGCGGTCTTGTATTCGCTCCAAAAGTAGTAATACCACGTACGAAGAAATCAGCGTTATCGGCGCCAGGTTCACCACTTCGTTGGTAAGCAATCATACCAGCCACATTTCCGGCGAATGCCGCGGTCAAGTTACTTGCTGGGATTTTTAAATCTTTAGGTCTTACCGAAGTCACTGAACCTACGACTTCCGTTTTACGTTGTGTACCAAATCCTACGACTACGACTTCTTCTAAGGTGCTTGAGTCGACTAATAGGGTGATATTTAATTCTTTTTCGTTGTTGACTACAACTTCTTTGGTTAAATAACCAACATTACTGAATACAATGGTTGCGGGTCTTGCATTTAAATCAATAATGTAATTACCATTTTGATCTGTTTGTGTTCCTAGTCTTTGAATTCCTTTGACTTGGACTGTTACTCCAGATAAATTGCCATCCTTATCTTTGACATTTCCCGTTAACCGCAAGTCTTGCGCAATTAATAGGTGATGTCCTAAGAAGATAAATGATACAAGGAAAGCGGTTTTTAAACAGAGGTATTTCGCTTTTATCATAAATTTAGTTTATAGGTGATTAATGTTTCTCTTCAGGTTACGACATAAAAAGTTCTATTCAATTACTATATAAGCATTGAGGTTTATTACATTTCAATAACAAACATCTATTTAAATCTTCGCAGAAATTAGTGCAATAGGTTCAATACAAATGTTTTTTTCTAATCGTTTAATTCAACTATTGTTTTAAGTTTATTCGGTTAGATAGTGTATATAACCATCCTAAGTTTTATTTGGTCTAATAGGGATGTTAATCTCAGTAGAAAAATAATATCCTTTGTACAAATGTAAAAAACCAGATACAGGCCGGCAACCTGCTCTATCCTGTGTTTAAAATTTAAATATTTGCAAACATTTCCTCATTTACATTTATAATTAACAATACTTAACTGGTTTTTATTTTATTAAATTTAATATTCCTCTTGATTATGTATAGATATAATAATTAAATCCCTAGTAAAATGACGATTTGTTTCTTTTGTAATGTTCCTGTGTTAATACCAGAACTTTAATACAGTTAATAATAGTTTTAGTAATAATTTATACGTTCTAATTTGGCGTTATAAAATCAAATCTTTATTATATTATTATGAATTTTATGGTGTGAAAAATTACATCATTTTGAAAAAAGAAAAATTAATTCCATCCATTTAACAGAAGTGAGCTATGCTTTTTCATTTAATTATTAAATGAATTCTGTCATAAAAATGAATTTAACCTTTTACATATAGGTTTTGCTTTGTAGCAGCTTTAGGAATTAGTAGAATCCATCAATAAAAGTCATATAATCACATTAATTTTAACTCATTTTTATTCTTTATAATGGTATAAAATCAAGCTCAAATAGTATTTAGTGCAGCTTTTTTTAATCTTTTGAAATTCCATTTACTTGTAAAGTTTAAAAAATATATGTTTGCACATTGAATAATATTTAGAAGATTTAGTAAATTGATTTAATGCGTAATTCTTGTAGATGAATAATTACAACTACCGATAATTGATAAGAAACGCGCACAAATGCGCAAATTAATTGATTTACTTTGTATGATATAATTTGCACTATAGGAAACTAGGTAAGTACTGGTTAAAGGTGTAAGTTATAGCTACTTAAATAGAACATCTGCCAACTATGAAAAAAATTTTGATCACTGAGGATAATGAAATCCTTTTGAATATGATGAGGGTCTTTTTAGAACGTGAAGGTTATCAAGTTTTCATTTGCCGATCGGGGAAGGAAGCTGTTGATTCCGTTCAAAAAGGACAATTTGATTTGTTTATTGTCGATATTATGCTTCCTTATTTAAATGGTATGGAGGTGATTGATCAAATTAGAAAAAGTCCTCAAAATTTAAATGCTCGCATTATCATCATTTCCGATTTTTCTGATGAAAATTATGTACAGGAAGGATTTGAGTTAGGCGCTAATGATTTTTTGAAAAAGCCTGTCTCTCCAGCTGAATTGGTAACTAGGGTTCGTCATCATTTGAATGAAGTTTATTCTTAATGAATATTGAGTTTAATTTATTCGATAGCGAAATCTGGCGGATTATCGTTTATTTGGCTATTTTCTTTTGGATTTTAGTCTGGATAATTGTTGTTTTCATCATTGGATCATTTCAATACCGAACCTAC
>DAIQBS010000006.1:30153-95630 GCA_036781025.1 Sphingobacterium sp.
TGGAAAAGTCTTTAGAAAAAATTGAACCAATATTAAGTGAATTGGTTGAAGGAACTCTGTATATGGAGGATGCGGATTTCAATCAAGATGTACGCTTGGCACCACGTGGTGTACATATGCATGTTTCTTCGGATCGAAGAGCGTTAAGATTTATATTAAAACAATATTATCAATTATTGGCAGGTGAGTACAGAGCCTTCATCGTTCGAATATTCCGTGACAATCATTTAAACAAACTTTCTTTAAAAAAACTAAGTAAACCTTTATTAAGTAATAACGAAATCATTGCCACACTGAATGATTTGACCATTATGCAGGAACCCATTTCAAATGAAATGGCATCCAAATATTTAACTTCAAAAAATGGACAGGTTGTCCGCTCTACTCGTGATCATCTCATCAAATTAAATGGATTAGAAGCTTTACCATTGATATTTGATAAAATTACTGTACTCAATAAATTTGATGTCATCGAACTATATGAGAGTATCCGTAAAATAAAAAATTCAAAAAATTTTAAATTTCATCCTTTCTTAAATACCACTAATCATTTTAACTTCAATTCCATTTTGATGGATTTAATAGTTAATTATCAAGAATATGATGCAAAAGCAAGTCTTTTAAAACTTTTTGAGGAAGGGGATAATCAGCTAAAAGAAAAAGTTGTCAATAGTATAGGTAAACTAATGCTATATGAGGAAGAATCATTTTTAATCGAAAAATATGGACAGGAATCCGAGGAAGTAAAATTAGAAATATTAAAAGCTTTAGGTCGTTTATCGTTAGGTAATGCAGTTCCTTTCTTAAAAAGTCAATTTGAAAATTTGGAACTACCTATTTCCTTTCGTAAGCATAGTTTAAGATCCATCTATTCCTTGAGAAAAACAGCTCCTGGTATTATGGAGGAATTGGAGCGACATGCCCAGGATGAGAATTTGAAGTTGATAAAATTTATTAAAAACCCATTAATTAAATATATATAGTTGTGATTCATGCATTAGAATATTTTTTTGGGTCATATTCCCTGGCTTTATTTATTGTGTATATTGTTCTGTTTGTCAGTTCATTGTTTGCTATTTTAAAGTTTATTTCAATTGGTAAATTTTGGAGTGATTCGAAGTTAAGGCAATCGGATAATGCACCAGGAATAAGCATCATTGCAGCAGCGTATAATGAATCAGTCACCATCATAGATAATGTAAGATCCTTACTCACGCTTCATTATTCGCGATATGAAATTATTGTTGTGGATGATGGAAGTACAGACAATACCTTAGAAAAACTGATCAAAGAATTTGAATTGGTCGAAATTCCAGAATATTATATTGAATATAAAGTGGTCTCTTCGCCTATTTTAAGGGTGTATAGATCCACAAACGTATCATTTCGGAAATTAACCATTATCACCAAAATTAATGGTGGTTGCAAAGCAGATGCCGTTAATGCGGGATTAAATGTAGCCGTCTTTCCTTATATTCTAAATACCGATGTAGACTCCGTTTTAGCGAGCCATACTTTAAGTGATTTAATTCAGCCAGTTCTTTCCTCCAGAAAACGTGTCATTGCTGTTGGAGCTACACTTCGTATGTCCAATTCTTGTGTCGTAGAATCGGGGAAAATTGAAAAGATAAATTTGCCTTCCAATTATGTTGTTCGATTTCAAGAAATGGAATATATACGAGCTTATTTATTTGGAAAAATGGGCTGGTCTAGCTTCAATGCCATATCGAATGTTTCTGGTGGATTAGGTTTGTTTGATAAAGATATTTTGTTAAAAACTGGAGGATACGATGTCAAATCATTAGGAGAAGATATGGAGATTTTAATTCGTATGTGTGCCTATTGCTGCGAACAAGATATCGATTATGCAGTCAAGTATATTCCTAAAACGCTGTGTTGGACAGAAGGGCCTGATAATCTTAAAACCTTTGTAAGACAACGTATTCGTTGGTCTAGGGGCTTATTTCAAATTATTAAGGATCACAGATCATTAATATTTAATGGGAAATATAATCGATTAGGAAAGATCGTCATGCCGTATAACCTGTTTTTCGAATTTTTTGCACCTATCGTAGAACTATTAGGGCTTATATTTTTCATTTTTATGGCTTTTATCGGAGCAATAAACTGGGATATGGCTGCATTAATTCTGCTCATGGTTTATAGTTTCTCCGTATTCATGACGACCTATTCCATTTTACTGGATCATCTAATCAGTAAATACTATGATAACTGGTATGAGGTCGGTCGATTGTGTATGATTGCTTTTTTCGAACCATTCATCTATCATCCGATCATTGTGTTTTGTAGCTTAAAAGGTTATGTACAAGAAATTCGTGGTAAAAAACATGTTTGGGGTGATATGGTAAGAAAGGGCACTGTTAAAAAAACGGAATTAATTGATTAACATGAAAACATTTTATACTTTATATATTTTTTTATTGTTTTTTTCTTTTTCAAAGACCTATGCGCAGGTGCAATGGCAAGGAAAAGCTGAAAATCCAGATGATTTAGTCAAAATCGGATTGAAATATGTCGAGCAAAATCAATTGAATGAGGCAATAAACTTAGCAAAGACAGTTCTAGAAAAATATCCTTCTTACACTGATTTCTCTTACATCTTAGCCAGCAGTTATTTAAAGATGAACAAATTCGACTGGGCAGAGCAAAGTTTTAAGCAAATTATTGCCGAACATCCGAATTATTTAGATGCTTATAGTGGGTTAGCAAGAGCGCTTTGGAAACAGGGTAAATATCAAGAAGCGGATGGTATCTGGTCTGTTCAAGGGTTTGAAGGGAAGGATTTGCAATATAGGAATCAACTGAAGCATGAGTATGATTTGGAGACGCTAGAACATAGGAATGCGTTGAAATTAGAACAAACCATCAAAGGTATTGCTCAACATACTTCTGCAAAGGATATCCTTCTTTTAGATTCTATATTATTAATAAATCCAGACCGATTGGATGTATTGCAGTTAAAAGCTAACCTGTTGCATGCTACTAATACTGATCAATCCATCCCTCTTTATAAAGAACTTATCAACAAAAAATATGAAATAGAACCTAATTTAAATAAAGTAGCTTCTTGGTATGCTTCTAAAAAAGAATATCATCGAGCGGCTGAAATTATGGATTCATTAATAATACTTAATCCCAGAGAAACAAGCTATTCAGATTTGAAGGCTATTTATGAAGATAATAAGGCCTATACCTATTATTTGACATTGGATCAATCTTTTGTGACCTATGATCGACCAGTTGGCACCTATTTTATGAGTGGTATTGGTCTGGGAGCAAAGTTGAACCCATACATTTCCTTATCGGGACAAGTAAACTGGGCGAATTTGAGAAATGGAGAAGGTTTTCAATATTTGTTAGAATCTTGGATGAACTATTCCAAAACAATCTATTCTTACAATAGTGTAGGTTATTCGAATAGTCTTGCATTTCCCACATGGCGTGCAGCTTACACTATATACAAAGAATTTCCAACTTGGCTGGTAGATCTTGGATTGAGGTATATGAAACCGCAAATAGGTGATGGTAATTATTCGGCAGTTGCCTCTGTTGGTAAATACATTGGGGCAAACTTTTTCTACTTGAGAAGTTTTGTAACCTTAGATCAAGACCGTGTGGAAACTTCTTTTGCAGGTTCTTGGAGATATTATTACAATGAAAATAAACCTGAAACCTTTTTTACCATAATCGGTAATTTAGGGACTTCTCCTGACGATCGTGAACGATATTTATTCTACAATAATCCTTCTGTTTTTAAATCCTATTCCATAGGAATGGGGATACAACATAAATTTGGAAAATATATTCTTGGTTCAAACGGTAATTGGTCGATTTATAAAATCACAGATATTAATTATTTGAATCAATTTAATTTAAATTTGAGTCTTAAACGATATTTTTAATATGTTAAGGCTATTGATGATTATCTGTATGAATTTGTTATTATCGAATTCTTTTGCACAAAAAAATATTCAATTATTAAAAAATGGTAAGAGTGAATATGTCATTTTAGTGCCGTCAAAAGATAAGTATTCAGAAAAAGCTGCCGGCATATTACAAAGTTATATAAAGAAGTCTACCAAAATAGAATTGCCAGTTGTTTACGAGAAGAATAGTAAAAAACCAAGCATAATTCTTACTAATTCAGAGAAAATTGCTAATACCGAAGCCATTCATATGGCTGTTCAAGGAAACAATATTCAAGTCAAGGGATATGGTCAAGGGATCGTATTTGCCACATACCAGTTTATTGAGCACCTTTTAGGGGCAAGGAAATGGTATACTGGTGAAGAGGGGACTTATATTCCCAAACATCAACAACTCAGTTTGGCAAGAGATTTTGAATGGTCTCTAAAACCTACTTTTGATTTTCGAGAGGTTTATTTTCCAATCGAGTCCGATGAAGAATATTTAGATTGGCATGGTTTACACAATTTAGAGAATTTATGGGGATTATGGGGACATAGCTTTAATAAGCTTATCCCTGCTTCTGAATACTTTCAAGAACATCCTGAATACTTTTCCTTTTACCGGGGCAAGCATCAACCCAATCAATTATGTTTATCGAATCCTGAAGTTCTGCAATTGGTAAAAGATAAGTTTAGGCATTTGATTGCAGAACAACCAGATGCTACTTATTGGTCTATTAGTCCCAACGATGATCTTGGGTATTGTGAATGTGATGACTGTAAAAAGATAGATCATGAAGAAGGAGGTCCTCAAGGTTCATTAATGAAATTCGTTAATGCCGTAGCATATGAATTTCCACATCAAAAATTTACCACATTAGCATATACCTATAGTGCAAATCCACCTTTAAAAGAAAAAGCCTTATCCAATGTATATGTTATGTTGAGTAGTATTGACGCTTATCGTGCTAAGCCTTTAAGCATAGAGCCAAGCGCGCAAGCTTTTCGATCACAGCTTAACCGATGGAAAGAAAAGGCTGAACATATATTTATTTGGGACTATTATACGCAATTCACCAATTATCTTGCTCCATTTCCTCAATGGGGAACCATTGCAGATAATATACAATATTTTAAAAATAACCAAGTTCAAGGAGTATTTGCTCAAGGGAGCGGACAAACCTATTCAGACTTTGCTGAATTAAAGGCTTATTTATTGGCTAAATTACTATGGAATCCTACCCTAAAAGAGGAGGATTTGATCAATGAATTTGTTAAAGGCTATTATGGAAAAGCCGCAAGTGAAATTCTGTTGTATATTAAAACTATTCGTGAAGATTTAGCACAAAAAAACGTAAGATTGGATATCTACGGCAATCCTATCGATAATCATCGGGACTACCTATCTCCAGAGGCCATCGATTTATACAGCAGTATGTTGGATCGTGCGGAAGAATTGGTGGAGGAAAATCCTTTGCTTGCAAAGAGAGTGGCCAGAATTAGGTTATCCTTTGACTATGTTGTCTTTCAACAAGCTAAATTTTTTGGAATAGATAAACATGGAATTTACGAGTTTATCGATGGTCAATGGCAAGTAAAGCCGAAATTTGAATCAAAACTTCAAAATTTTATTCAAAATTTAGATACCTCAGAAATTTCTGAATTAACTGAAGATGGTAAGACGGTTTCGGTTTATGCTAATGAATGGATGAGTATTTTACAACATGAAGTTAGACCTAATTTAGCTTCGAAAGCAAAAGTTAATTTAACTTATCCCTATGTCTCCGATTTTCCTGCTAAAGGTGTAAAAACGTTAACGGATCAATCTCCCGGATATTTGGACTTTAGTTATAACTGGTTAATATTTAATGGACAACCATTGGAGGCTACTATAGATTTTGGGATAGGTCAAGAAATCCAATATTTGGAAACTCAATTTTTAGACGATGCGCGCCATTGGATATTTAAGCCTGAACGTGTTCGTTTTTTTATCTCCAAAGATGGAGTCAATTTTGAAGAAGTGCTAAATCAATCCATCCCTGAATTGGAAGAAGATTATGAAAAAGCAAAGTTTACGGTGAAGATTAGTTTAGAAAAGCAATGGGTAAAATCTATTCGAGTACTTGCAGAACCTTTTGATCAACTTCCTGAATGGAGGTTTCATCCTAAAAAGAAACCCAATTTGGCAATTGACGAAATTTGGGTGCAATAAATTTTTGGAAGTATTTAATCGTGATATTAATCGATGGTCCAACTTGGAAGGTGGCGAATGAACGACATGATCTTTTCCTTATATAAATCCTTATTTATGCGGTAATAGAATGCCCCTCTTTTAGAGTTTTCTTTATCCTTTTCGTTCAATTTTATTAATATCCCAGAGGCATTCAATTTTCTACTGAAATTGCGTTTATCAAAAGTGATTTGGTAAACATTTTCATAAATAATTGCGATTTGGGGAATGGTGAATTTTTCAGGTAATAGTTTAAATAAGATAGGATAGAGGGCGGCTTTTGTTTGCAATTCTCTGATTGCTTGATCGATCATATCATGATGATCAAAAATAAGGTTTGGTATCTCTTTCAAAGCAAACCATTGAGATTCGTACTGATCGTTTGGATTGTTCTGATATTTTTGTTTATCCACTAAAGCATAATATACGATGCTGATCACCCTTTCTTCAGTTTCTCTAGCAGGATTTCCAAATACTCCGCATTGATCCATAAACACATGCTCTATGCCTGTTAAGTCCTTTAACACGCGTGCGGCAGACAGCTCAGGAGATTCATCCGGTTGAACAAATCCTCCCATTAAACTCCATTTACCAATTTCCGGCTCAAATCCTCTCTTAATTAACAAGATGTCAATCGATTCACCGTTAAATCCAAAAATTATGCAATCTACTGCAACTAGTAATTTACTTTCTTTTTTATAATACTGCATGATTGCCTATTACTTTAATGTCTAGATTATCTTTCCCCTAATTAATTTATAAACAAAAAGTGTTGTTTTGAGATTAATTATTTTACAAAAGTAGTTTATTTTTAGGTTTAAACGATGTTTTTCAAACAAAAAGTCCATTTATTCGCTCACAGAATTCTTATAAGTGATGCTGAATTTGGATAGTCTTGGTAAAAATTTAGAGGATTTCTTTTGATTTAATTCTCTAAAATTAGCCGATTTTCAAACCGGTTTCTATAATTATTTGCTTGGTTATCAGGTTCATAATTCTGAATGAGCTTGTCTTTTCTAATAAAAGAAATTGCAGGTTATTGCCTCTTTTTTATTATTCAATTTATATGCTTTCTTTTTAATCAATTTAAGTTTAGCTATAGTATTTGCTTGTTGATTGCTTTTTAATGTTTATCAAATAGGATAAGTGTTTAATGCTGTATTGGACAAAATGCGTAAATCACATGGATTTTGTTTGGACCTTGTTCGGAATTTTTCGAATGATGAGCAGGGGAGTTCCGATGGATGTCCGAAGGAGATCCGTAAAAGATTCAGATTAAACTTTAATTTTCTAAACAATAATGCTGAGTTTGATTTATTAATTTTCCAAAATACATGTATATTAGTTTTTTTAACCCTAGACCTCAAATCAACCTATGAAACCCTTTAGTTTAACTTTTCTTACATTCGTCATGATGCTTGTTTCGTTTTCAAATGCTGCACATAGTCAACATTTGGTTACAACGGAAGATTTGCATATCAGAGATCCATTTGTTGTCACCGATAAAAAGAATAACAGGTATCTTTTGTATAAATCACAATCTGTTAAATTAACGAATGGAAAGACAGTTGGCGGCGTTGCAGCCTATGAAAGTACAGATCTGAAAAATTGGAAAGGACCAATTCAAGTTCTGCAAATCCCGGAAGAAAACACGTTGAATGGAGGGATATGGGCGCCAGAAGTGCATGAATACAAAGGTAATTACTACATATTTGCGACAATAAATACGGATAAAACTTGGAAAGAACAAAAGCCGGAATGGCCTCCGTATCAGTATCGATCTGTACAAATATTTAAAGCTGATAACCCCTTAGGGCCATTTAAATCCTTTAGCAAGGATCCGCATTTGGATATGAAGGAAATGACTTTGGATGGTACATTATGGGTTGAAAAAGGAACTCCATATATGATTTATTGCCATGAATGGGTGCAAATAAATGATGGGACGATGGAATTGATTGCTTTGGAGAAAGATTTGTCTAAAACTAAAGGAAAGTCCAAAACCTTGTTTAAAGCATCGGAAGCAAAATGGTCTACGGGGACTTTGCACAAGGATCAAGTAAAAAGTTATGTGACAGACGGATGTTATGTATACAAAAGCAAAACAGGAGATTTACTGATGATTTGGTCAAGTTTTATGAATGGTAATTATGCTGTTGGCGTTGCGAGATCTACAACTGGTAGAATTCATGGGCCATGGAAACAGGAAGATAAACCTATATTCGAAAAAAATGGTGGCCATGGAATGATTTTTAAAGATTTAATAGGTAATTTATTTTTAGTCTTACACGGTCCAAATTCTCCAGGAGGAAAAGAGCGTGCTCAATTTTTTCCAATTCAAGATTTGGGCAATACGTTACAAATTAAATAGTCCATAATTATTTAATGCAGAAGCATTTTTATGATTCCGGCATCATCAGTTGATGTAAAGTTAATTTTGTTTTTCCACTAAATATTTCCAATACCGTTTTGGAACATGTTGAATATGTAACTTTAGGTTTTTTCTAGATTCAATATTGGTGGATTGAAAATATGTTTTCCATAGCAATTGAAAAAATGGCTCTTTGACATCCAAATTTATGGGAAGGGTGAGGGCCTCATTTTGTTCAGTTGCTATGGTTGGTATGATTTCATGAACTTTCTGCAGGTCATAGTGATAACCATAATTTCTTCTAACATCGAATATGATCCATTGTTGATCGGCATACCTGTTCTGAAAAAAGGAAGTAATTAAAGGTAAGACATTGAAATCAGGGTCAATAATTGCTGAATATACATCTTGATCATCTTTTTGAAAACGAATGAAAGCTTTCATTCTATGCCTTTCTCGACTTACCTTTTTTAAAATGTCTGAAAAATACAGGCTATCCTGATTACCGTAATTTTTTAAAAGTTGATGATTTCCTTTAAAAATTTGAACGAGTAATCTAAAATTTACTAACCAAGCTTTTCGATCTTCAGACAAGAAGCTTTGAAAAAATTGAGCAGTCGCATTTTTTCCTAAGATTTTATGTAGGGCTTTAAGAATTCGTTCTGCCTTAACCGGGTCAGTTTCTATCGTTGTTTTATTAATAAATAATTCATGGCTCAGGTCTTTTTCAAGAATTGGAATAGCAGCAAACTCTTTAGCTTCGTACATATTGAAAAAGGCAGTCAAATACCCGTAGTATGAACCGTCGAAAATATAATAATTCATTAAAATAAGCTAAGTTGGTTGATGCTTTTATTGTTAATGAATTTGCTATTTCCAAGCGATAATATGGATTCTTTAACTTTTGGCATTGGAAGATCTCCCCAAGGACTCTTGCTGTCTGCGCATCGCATGAAAAACCTGGCTCGGTTATAAGCGATGCCCATTTTTTTTACTTGATATTCATATATTCTTCCGAATTTTCTGGCATGCACAATTTTTCTCGCTGAATTTCGTCCAACACCAGGAATGCGAAGAATTTGTTGATATTCTGCGGTATTGATATCAATAGGAAAAAATTGCGGATTTCGTAATGCCCAACTTAATTTAGGGTCAATATCCAGGTCTAATTTCTGAAAAGAAGGATTTAGAATTTCTTCCAATTCGAAATTATAAAATCGCAATAACCAATCTGTTTGATAAAGCCTGTTTTCACGAATTAGTGGGGGAGCAGTGCCAATTTGTGGTAATAAGGAATGATTCGCATGGATAGGTACGTAGCCACTATAATACACTCTTTTTAAATGGTATTTTTGATAAAATTCGGTAGAAATCTTCATGATTTCATAATCATTTTCTGGAGTAGCTCCAACCACCATTTGTGTGCTTTGTCCCGCAGGTACAAAGGTAGGAACATGTTTTAAGATGGCTTTTTCTTCTTTAAACATGTTCTTTTGGCTATCTACATAAGCTAATGGTTTACGAACCGAATCATGATCTTTTTCTGGAGCCACTAACTTTAAACCTTCTTCTGTTGGTATTTCTAAGTTGACACTCATACGATCTACATAAAGACCTGCCTCTTTTATTAGTTCTTCGCTTGCTCCCGGAATAGTTTTTAAATGAATATAGCCATAAAAGCGTTCCTCGGTTCGTAATTTCTTTACGATACGCATCAACCTTTCCATTGTGAAATCTGCCGATTTGAAGATGCCTGAACTTAGAAAAAGACCTTCAATATAGTTCCTTCTATAAAAATTCATAGTTAATTCAACCACTTCATTAACTGAAAATGCTGTCCGTTGTATATCATTACTACGTCGACTCACACAAAAGGCACAATCGTAAATGCAGTAATTTGTTAATAGAATTTTCAATAAAGAAACACATCGACCATCTTCTGTATAGGTGTGGCAAATGCCTGATTTTGAGGAATCACCTATACCACCTTTGTTTTTTCTACTGCCTCCACTTGAACTACAACTTACATCATATTTGGCCGCATCAGCAAGAATGTTTAGTTTTTCTGAAAATGTAATCATTATTAATAGTTTTTCGATATACATCGTAAAAATACTAATAATATTAGTAAAGCAGTTTAATTAAATGTATTTTTAACATTTATTTACTTAAAAAATTAGTTTATTTATCGAGAAATAAGATGTTGGTTTAAAATGAATTTCTACTTTTAGCTCTATTAAATGGAAATGTTTCCATCTCTTCCAATTTCAAATTGTTGCCCGGCAATAGCATTGGCAGCTACCTTAAATAAGGTAATTAATTTATTGGACTTGGAATCCCAATAATAAACATCTTTAGGCACGATGCATAACAATTGTATGTTGGGATCATCCTTACCTTCCTGAAACCAAGCTTCCATCATTTTATTCCAATACTTATCAATGCGATCTTGATCTCTTGACAATTCGCCTAGTCCACTTATCGTTAAAAAAGTATAGTTTTTACTATCGGAATAGGTAATAACTAATTTTTTGTCTTCTTGAA
Source organism: Sphingobacterium sp. (assembly GCA_036781025.1). Classification (GTDB taxonomy): domain Bacteria; phylum Bacteroidota; class Bacteroidia; order Sphingobacteriales; family Sphingobacteriaceae; genus Sphingobacterium. Next base: position 41,228 of record DAIQBS010000006.1, read on the forward strand.
GATTCTTATAGGATTGGCATTCAGCAGAAAACATAATCCATATGTTGCCTTGATCATCCACTTCTTGCCTGCTCATCGGAACAACGTAAGGATATGTTGATTTATTATTGAATGTACTTAACATACCTATATCAATGCTATTAACGATATTTTGTAATTTTTCGATGGCTTCCTGCTCATTTAAATTTGTAGTGCTCATGATTGGATTTTTTAGTAAATAATCATTAGTGTTTGTAAGGTTAACAGGAAGTACAGAAAATTGTTTCTTGTGGAATAGAAATTTACATTACGATGCATGAGGAAAAGTGAGACTTATCACAGTACCTTGGTTGATAACACTACTTATTTTCATTTGAATATCTAACTTATCAATAATTCTTTTTACAATAGACATTCCAATTCCATAACCTTCATAAGACTTTGCATTATCCATTCGCTTAAAAATTTGGAAAATATCAGTTATATCCGATTCTTCCATCCCAATACCATTATCTTCGATGTAATAGGTGTCAAAAGCCTGATCCATTTCAGCATATATCGTGACTTGAGGATTTTCTTGTTTGGATGAATATTTTATAGCATTTCCGATAATATTTAAAAATAGTTGATAGATCAGTGTTTTTTCACCATAAATAGGAATGATATTGTTTGTTTTTACAATTGTTTTTGAATTTGCAAAACGAGCTTTACATTGAAAGATGATTTCCTCTATCATATGGCTTAACTCAATCCGTTCTTTTTGGAAAGTTATAGCATTAGCTGTTGCTAATTCATGAATACGATCGAGCATTGAACTGATTTGATCCACCGAATCTGTAATTCTGGTCATCATTTTTTTAGATGTTTCAGAATCAAAATCGTGCCGTTGTTGCAGAAATTGAGCAGATAATTTGATCGCAGTAAGCGGGTTCTTTAAATCATGACTTACTGTGTAGGCGTAGGTATCTAATGCATTATTACGTTCTATAAGTTTTCTATTGAGCTGTTCAATTTCTTGTGATTTTTGAATGAGCGCATTGTAAACGACCTGTTTTATTCTGGTTAAAAAATATTTTTGTCTTTCATTCCAAGGGATTGCATGCCCTTGAACACTTTCCATCCATAAAGCGAATGATTTTCTGGGTCTGATTGGACCTTGGCTATCATGCTGTTGAGTAGCGATTTTTTCGGGTATTCCAGCCCATTTACGCTCTAGAGATAATTCTTTACGAAACCAAATAATAGAAATATATTCCCCGGAGTCGATAATAAATGTGGCAACACCTGGAAATGCTTTACAGGATTCGGGTATAGCAGGCATCAGCTCTTGGATATGCTGTGTTACCAACAAATTGTTACCTTTATTTTTGGCAATAATGGTATCCAATAAGGTTTTTATATCTCCTACGTTTGGCGTATATCCATGAATATAATTATGATCTTTTGATACGAGTGCCAATCCATCACTTCGCATAAATTTTATTAAATCTTGGGCTACATGAATTAATTCTTCAATGGGATCAATCTTAAGCAATAGCTTTTCTTTCAATAGTAGTTCAAACTCTTGAACATGGGTTTTAAATAGGTGTAATTTAATATTTCTTTGTTCTTGATACTTAGCTGCAGCCGAATACGTTAAAGCCAAAGCTAGATTTCGATTGGCAAGATCTATATGCCTAGGTCTTGAAGATTGGCAACATACCATACCCCAAAGCATGTCGTTAATGATTATGGAAAAACTGATAGACGATTGAAATCCTGCATTGTTTAAGTATTCTAGATGTATGGCAGCTAATGCTCTTATATTAACTACAGATAAATCGATAGATTTATTTGTGCTTATTAATTTTGAGGTCTTGTTATGTATATCAGTGACAAATCTGCAATGTTTTTTTACATATAGCGCTCTGGCTTGTGCAGGTATATCAAACTCAGGATAATTAAATCCTAAATACGAATCAAGGGAGGAATCAGTTAAACTTTCCGCGATGACCATTCCACTTTGATCCTCATTGAATTGATAAATCATAACACGATCCATATTAACAATATCTTGTAAATATTGACAAAGTAATTGCCATACATCGTTTTCTGCTTGCTGTATACCCAAAACCTTTGCATTAATTCGATGCATATTCATGATAGGCTCATTCGCGTGAAGTTCAAATTCAAAAAATAAATTATCATCAGTAGCATGAATGGTTAAATGAAATTTTTCATTGTTGATCAACAGGTCAAAAGACTCTAAAAAGTCATTTTTTTGAATTGCGTTAAGTATGCGTTCTATTTGGTCATTGGAAATTATTGATTGGTTGGAAATTTCATTTATAAAATGTTTTTGAAGCGCATATAACCATTCCTCTCCTAAATGTTCATGAGTATTATCGCTATGCGATTCTATGATATAGTTGAAATCGGTAATAATTAGAAAGCCAATATCTTGAACTTCTCCAAGAAAAGAAATTGCTATTTCTTCACAGGATTTTGATGAAAAAGCCATATTAAATTAAGGTTAGTGTGTTAGATACTTTACTGCAATGGAAGACTGTTTATGATCTTCATACTTTTTAATAATTTTTAATAACAGGAAAGATCACATTTTCCAATTTTAGTTTTTGCATTTACTTTAATGAGTTGTGGCAAATTATTGTATTGTTTTAACAATTTTTCCTTGATTTTGTTTCAAATATTAGCATGGATTAATGATTGTTGAAATTTGATAAAACTTTTTCTTTTATATAAAGTTATTTTTCAAATGGAAGTTATATCGTTTAGAAAAGAAGGAATATATTGTATCCCTGGGAAGTTTTATATTGATCCATGGCTCCCAGTGGATTATGCTTTGATAACTCATGGGCATTCGGACCATGCTAGAGCTGGAATGAAAAACTACTTATGCCATCATCATTCAGTTCCCATTTTAAAAAGTCGTATAGGGCTAGGCATCCAAATTCAATCGGTATCCTATGGAGAAGTAATTAATATCAATGAAGTAAAGGTTTCGTTTCATCCGGCAGGACATATTCTGGGATCTGCACAAATTAGGATGGAATATAAAGGTAAAATTGTCGTCGTATCTGGTGATTATAAATTGCAGGATGATCAATTATCTACTGCATTTGAACCTGTGAGATGCCATGAATTTGTAACTGAAAGTACATTCGGGTTGCCTATTTATCAGTGGTCCTCAATCGACGTATTGAATAATCAATTAAAACAGTGGATAATGCAGAATAAACGCTATGGGAAGACCTCCGTTTTTATAGGTTATTCGTTAGGAAAAGCACAGCGAATTCTTCAAGCCGTGGCCGAAGTGTCTACAACCTACGTTCATTATTCAATTCATAAAATGAATCAAGCCTATTTTGATGCTGGGATACCATTAGCGGATTATCAATTAGTTGATTTTAGAGAGGATGTAAAATTTTTGGATCAACAGGTTGTCATTCTTCCCCCATCCCTATTAGATACCAATATTATAAAAAAAATACCCAATATGGCTTATGCGATTTGCTCTGGCTGGATGGCAGTACGAGGTGCTCGCCGTTGGCGAAGTGCGGATGCTGGTTTTGGGATGAGTGACCATGCCGATTGGAATGATTTATTGCAAGCAGTACGTTATAGTGAAGCTGAAAAAGTGTATGTGACCCATGGGAAGACGGCTGTTTTTGCTAAATATTTAAATGAACTAGGTGTGGAAGCGGAAGAAGTAAAAACTGCTTTTTCGAATGATGATGAAGATATAGATATGATGGAAGGAGGAGAAGAATGAGAGCATTTGCCACCTTAATAAATCGTTTAGATAGTACCAATAAAACAAATCAAAAATTAGAAGCCATTCAGGAGTTTTTAAAAGATGGTGATGACCAGGATAAACTTTGGTTTCTAGCTTTATTTACAGGTAAACGACCCAAAAGAGTGCTGAATACCACATTAATGAGGTCTTGGTTGTTGGACTTGGTTAATCTTCCTGAATGGCTATTTTTAGAGAGTTATGCTTCGGTAGGCGATTTAAGCGAGACAATTTCACTCATGTTACCTGCACCATCTACTTATGTAGATTATTCTCTTTCGGAGTGGATGGAAAAAATTTTAGATTTAAAAAATAAAACAGATGATGAAAAGAAAGCGTTTGTTATGCAATCTTGGGATTCGTTGCCTCATATAGAACGATTTATTTTCAACAAATTGCTTGGAGGCAGTTTTCGTGTCGGTATATCTAGTCAAAGCTTAATAAATGCCATTGCCAGTTTTTACCAATTGGAACCAAGTGCTGTTTCTCATAGCATTATGGGAGAATGGACCATGGAAAATACCTCCTTCGACAAACTTATTCAGGGGGAATATAGTGATAGTAGTTTGTCTAAACCCTATCCTTTTTGCTTGGTACATCCCATTGGTTCGATAGAAGAAACTTTAACGGATTTGAGCCAGTGGAGTGCGGAATATAAATGGGATGGTATTCGAGGTCAAATTATCAAGCGGAAAGGCGAAGTATTTATATGGTCTAGGGGAGAGGAGTTGGTAAGTAAGCAATTCCCAGAATTACTAGATGCATTTTTGCAATGGGAAGGCGACTTTGTGCTGGATGGAGAAATATTAGCATGGAAAGACGGTCAAATTCTTAATTTTTCAATGCTTCAAAAGCGGTTGAATAGGAAAGTGTTAAGCCAAGGTATTTTGGAGGAAGTTCCTGTGGGTATATTTCTTTATGATTTATTGGAATTGGATACCGTTGATTGGAGGGATCAAACATTTATAGAACGAAGAGCAGCTTTAACACATTTGTATCAGCAGCAAATTCCGGTTCCAAATATCCGATTGTCTGAACTAGTATCATTTCAAAATTTAGAAGACTTAAAACAAATACGTTTGGGTTCTAGAGCCATAAATAGTGAAGGATTGATGTTAAAGAATAAAAGTTCCAAATATCATGTAGGAAGGAAAAGGGGAGATTGGTGGAAGTGGAAGGTTGACCCTTATAGTATCGATGCGGTGTTAATTTATGCCCAAAAAGGGAGCGGTAGACGAAGTAGTTTTTATACCGATTATACTTTTGCCGTAAAGGATGGTGATCAATTGGTTACGATTGCGAAAGCCTATTCCGGATTAACAGATGTAGAAATAAAAGAGGTTAGTCGTTTTGTGAACGCGAATAGTATAGAGAAATTTGGACCGGTACGTACAGTAAAACCAAGCTTAGTTTTTGAAATTGCTTTTGAGGGAATTTCTTGGAGTAATCGACATAAAGCTGGAGTAGCGCTGCGATTTCCTAGAATTGCTCGTTGGAGAAAGGATAAGGATATAACTGAAATAGATGATTTAACAACCTTAAAGGAATTGATAAAACCGTAGAGATTGAATTAGCAGATTATTCAATATCTTGATAATGAGTGTTATTTAAGCCGAATTTCTTCAGGAAGTAATTATAGTATTTTTAATTTTTCTAATAATATTTTGAGACAAATTTAATTGACAGGAATTTCTTGTAAAATTTTTGAATGGAATAGCTTTAACTAAAATTATTATTGCATATTTGTTTCGCAAATTTTAAACTGTTGTTAATTTGATAATTTCAGATTAACCAAACCTAATCAAATATAATTTATCATCGTATGATTAAACAATTATTGACTAAAGCTTCCATATTACTATGCTTAGTAGTTTTGGTAAGTTCCTGTCAGCAAAAGCGTTCTGGAAATCCAAAAATATTAGTATTTAGCAAGACTACTGGATTTCACCATTCTTCTATTTCCGCTGGAAATACTGCCCTATTGAAATTAGGTCAGGAAAATAATATGGAGGTAGATACTACGAGCAATGCGGATATTTTCAATGAAGATTCATTAAAGAATTATTCGGCAGTTGTATTTTTGAATACTTCTGGGGATGTATTGAATAATTATCAAGAAGCGGATTTTGAGCGTTATATTCAAGCAGGTGGAGGATTCGTAGGGATTCATACGGCTGCGGAGACAGAAATTGATTGGGGATGGTATCGTCGTTTAGTGGGAGGTTATATTGCATCCAATACGGAAGTGAAATCAGCAAAACTAAGCGTAGTAGATAAATCTCATGCCTCATCTAAAGAATTGAATGAAACTTGGGAAATAACCGACGAATGGCCTACGTTTAAGAACCTTAATCCATCGATCAAAGTATTAGTAAAAGCGAATAAAGATGTTTTTAATAATCCTGAGGTAAAAGAAGATAGTCCAATATCTTGGTATCATGACTATGATGGTGGTCGTTCATTTTATACGGCAGTGGGTCATCAAGACGCGAGTTTTTCAGATGCTCAATTCTTAAATCAGTTATTAGGAGGGATCCAATACGCAATTGGTAAAAACTATGAGCTAGATTATAAGAAAGCAAAAACGTTGAGAGTTCCAGCAGAGGAAGATTTTGAAAAAGTGACTATGGGATATGGGGAGTTTTCTGAACCTACAGAAATGGCCATATTACCAAACTTAAATATTTTAGTGGCACAGCGTCGCGGTGAGTTGATGTTATTTAACCAAGAGACCAAAGCAGTAACACAAGTAGGCTTATTAGACGTTTACCATCAAACTACGGTTCCTAATGTGAATGCAGAAGAAGGATTCATGGGTTTAGTACTAGACCCTGAGTTTGAAAAAAATAATTTCATCTATGCTTACTATAGTCCAAAAGATACCTCAGTAAATCGTTTGTCGAGATTTGAGTTTAAAGACAATAAATTGGATTTAGCTTCTGAGAAAATTGTACTTCAATTTTATTCACAACGTAATATCTGTTGTCATACAGGAGGTTCACTAGCATTTGGAAAGGATAGAACATTGTTTATATCAACAGGTGATAACTCTACACCTTTCGATGAAGGAGGTCAAAAATTTGTAAGTAATGGATACTCACCACGAGATTCTCGTGAAGGTCATGAACAATATGATGTTCAAAGAACCTCTGGTAATACAAATGACTTACGTGGTAAAATTTTGAGAATCATCATGAAAAATGATGGTACTTACGATATTCCTGACGGAAATTTATTCAAGAAAGATGAAGCGAAAGCAAAACCAGAAATTTATGTAATGGGTAATAGAAACCCTTACCGCATCTCTGTAGATCAGAAAAATGGATTTTTATATTGGGGCGAAGTTGGTCCCGATGCCAATGAGGATAACCCTGCGAGAGGACCAAGAGGCTATGATGAAGTCAATCAAGCTCGTCAAGCGGGATATTTCGGATGGCCGTATTTTGTAGGGAATAATTATGCTTATATAGCCTATAATTATGAGACAGGAGAAAGTGGTGAAGCGTATAATCCGGAAAAACCAATTAATGATTCTAGAAATAATACAGGTTTAAGAGAGTTACCAGCTGCTCAACCAGCTTTTATATGGTATCCTTATGCGGCATCGCCAGATTTCCCTCAAGTAGGATCTGGAGGCCGTAATGCAATGACAGGCCCTATTTATTATGCAGAGTTGTTTCCAAAAGAAACAAGATATCCTGAATATTATGAAGGTAAATTGTTCATTTACGACTGGATTCGTGGTTGGGTAAAGGCTGTTACTATGTTGCCAAACGGTGATTTTGATAAAATGGAACCATTTATGGGTTCTACAAAATTTGCTAATCCTATTGATATGGAAGTTGGTCCGGATGGTAAATTGTATGTTTTGGAATATGGCAGTGGTTGGTTTAGTAAAAATCCAGATTCTGGAATTTCTAGAGTGGATTATAATCCAAAGTCAGGAAGTAAACAAGTTCCTGCAAATACAAAAACGGATGGGAAAGACGAACCAGACGGCCCTATGGGACATCAAGAAGGATCTACTCCAAAAGGTGAAAGCTTGATTGCAGCGTCAGATTGTAAATCTTGCCATACCTTGGATAAGAAATCGGTAGGACCTACTTACCAGGATGTAGCTAAGAAATATAAAGATAATAAGGATGCTTCTGCACTATTAATAAATAAGATTCTTAATGGTGGTAGTGGAGTATGGGGTGAGGTAGCGATGCCGGCTCATCCAGGAATGAAAGAAGAGGAAGTGAAAGAAATGGTAGATTGGATTCTTTCTTTATAAGAATATAGATTTACAAAAGGAAGGCAGGTGCGAATATCGCAGCTGCCTTTTTTTAGTTATATTAGTCCTAATCCTGTAGATTCAATAAGTTATTTAAACTATTTTTTTGATAAATAGATATTTATTTAATAACTTGCCTTAATAAACCGAAAATCATATTTACAATATTTATAAATAACTCCTACAGGCAACTAATAAAGAAGCTTGAACAATTTAAGATTGAGCAACTTAACCGATTAAGTAAATTACAATTAGACAGTAAATAAGGTAAATTATTTAAATACATAGGTTAGTTTGTTCAGTATAGTTTTGAAAAATAGCGAAATCAATAGTTACTTAACCAGTTAAATTAAATGGGACTATCACTTAAAGACATCGCAAAAGCGCTTAACTTATCGAAAACAACCGTATCCTGGGTGTTATCGGGAAAGGCTGTCGAGAAAAATATAAGTGAATCTACGGCTAAAAAGGTGATGGAATATGCACAAGCCATAGGCTATGAACCAAATTTGATAGCAAGAAGTTTGAATACGGGCGAAACGAATACTATAGGCTTAATATTACCTTCAATTTCTGATAGTTTCTATTCGGCTATAGCGAAAGAAATAGAAAGTAATGCACGGAAAAAGGGTTACTCATTGATGATAAGCAGTTCGGAATCGGATATTGATCGGGAAGATGAAATAATCCGTTTGTTTAAATCTAAAAGTGTTGATGGAATCATCATCGCTCCGACAAAACGATCAAAAGTAGAAATTTGCAAGTTGATTGAGGAGCAATATCCTTTGGTTACTATCGATCGGTATTTTCCAGAACTGCAAAGCAATTCTATTGTGATTAATAATTATGAAAGTTGTTATTTGTTAACCAAGCATTTAATTAATAAGGGGAGTAAACAGATCGCTTTCATAACGACGAACTCCTATTTAACGACGATGTCTTTAAGAAAGGAGGGTTATGAATCTGCAATTCGAGAGTCCAATTTAACCTTGAGATCGGAATTGATAGGAGAGGTCAATTTTAAAGGTTACGAAAAGAATTTGTATTCCGTTTTGGATGAGCTATTTCATAAGGAACCAAAGATTGACGCATTTTTATTCAGTACTCATATTTTGGCATTAGAGGCATTTCAATATTTTTTTGATAAAGGAATTACACCTGCGTTTGAAATGGCTAGTATTCATGAAGAACCTATATTTAAAGTATTATCACCAAAACTCAATGTGGCTAGAATGCCTATCGATGACATAGCTAAAAACGCTGTTGATTTATTAATTAATCAAATGAAAAAAAGAAGAAATTCTTCTTCAAAACTATTACCTGAAGAATTGGAGTTAAAACAATTGATGCTGTCAACCAGCATTGAATATAGAAGCTAAAACATTATCAATAATATATAATTTATCAACAATAAAAATCACCAGAACAGTATATTTTGAATAGTTATTTAACTAGTTAAGTTATGCTGTTATCATATTAATATGTAAGTATAAAACCTATGAAAATTTGTTTGAATTTAGTTTTTTGTTTAATTCTCTTTCTGCAATTTTCCTGTTCCAGTAAACAGGTGGTTGTGGATGGTTTGCTTGTAGAATATCAGTCATCTCCCATTAATGTAGATACTTCAACACCACGGTTCAGCTGGCAGTATGCGACAGAAACAGCTGCAGGTTTTGAACAGCGCTATTACCAATTGGAATTGGCGAAATCAAAAGAGGATTTGGAGTCAAATACGCTGTTTTGGAAATCTGAAAAAATTGAGCAAAATCAGTCTTTAGCGAAGTTTACCCATTCAGAACGGTTGGAATCTGAACATTGGTACTATTGGAGAGTAAGAATTTGGGATGCTGAAGGGAAAGATCAGCTCTCTAAAATAGATAGTTTTCGTACCGCAAAAATCAATCAAACAGATTGGAAAGCTAAGTGGATAAGTGATAAACATGATAAATCATTTGGTCCAGCACCGATGTTTAGAAAGAAATTTTCGATTAATAAGCCTATAAAAGCAGCTTACGTATATGTTAGTGCGGCGGCATATTATAACTTATATGTAAACGGAAAGCCCTCAGGTCCTGAAATGTTGGATCCGGGATATACGCATTACGATAAACGGAATTTATACAGTGTTAAAGACGTGTCTAAACTCTTAAATCAAGGAGATAATGTACTTACTTCAGTGATAGGGAATGGTTTTTTCAATGAAGACGCACCCGTTGCTACCTGGGATTTTGAAAAAGCAAGATGGAGAAAGCGTGCACAATGGATTATGGAATTACAAGTAGAATATGCCGATGGCAGTAAGGAAGTAATTGCAACAGATGATAGTTGGAAAACGAATACTGGCCCCCATGTTTATAATAACATTTATAGTGGTGAGTGGTATGATGCGAATTTGGAATTTAAAGGATGGGATCAGGCTTCCTTTGATGATGAATCTTGGGAAAAAGCTACTGTAGTAGATGCCCCTTCGGACTTATTGATTGCGCAGTCTATGCCTGCTATGAAAGTAACTCAAACCTATGAGCCTGTATCTGTAAAATCATTTGGTGATTCCGTTTATGTTTTTGATATGGGGGTCAATTTCACAGGCGTGTGTGAGCTTATGGTAGAAGGAGAAAAAGGGACTAAAATTACGTTAACGCATGGGGAGCTCATCAAACCATCTGGCAGGATTGAGATGAGGAATCTGGATATCTATTATAAGCCGATGAAGGATATTGAGTTTCAAACAGATACCTATATTTTAAAAGGTGAAGGTAAGGAATACTTTACTCCTTCATTTACATATCATGGATTTAGGTATGTGGAATTAAAAACAAGTAAACCTTTAAAAATAGATCAAGGAACCATAAAAGGCAAATTTATCCATACGGATCTTAAGGATGTTGGTGAATTTAGTTGTTCTAACGATTTACTTAATAAAGTATGGTCAGCGACCAAGCAGACGTATTTGAATAATGTACAAAGTATTCCAACCGATTGTCCTCAAAGGGAAAAAAATGGCTGGACAGCGGATGGTTATTTAGCTATTGATATTGCACTCCTAAATTTTGATGCATTGAAATTTTATGAAAAATGGTTGGATGATTTTGTGGATAACCAAAGACCTGAAGGCAATATTTCTGGCATTATTCCAAGTTCCGGTTGGGGATATGACGATTGGATTGGTCCAGTTTGGGATGCGGCCATGTTTATTCTTCCAGATGCATTAGATCGCTATTATGATGATCCAACAGCTATTGAGAAAGTTTATGCGAGTTGCGAACGTTATTTGCAATACTTGAAAGGTCGTGAAAATGAGGAAGGAACAGTCACTTGGGGTATCGGCGATTGGGTGTTTTATAAAGCACAAACGCCTACCGATTTTACAACCACCTGTTTTTATTACTATGACCATGTCTTAATGGCGAAGTTTAGTAAAAGGCTAGGGAAGGATTCTTCTCCTTACGAGCGTAAAGCGGCTATGTTGAAGGATCTTATCAATAGGAAATACCTTGACAAAGAGAAAGCTGTTTATGCGAATGGTACACAAACCTCATTTGCTGTTCCGTTGGCATTAGGAATTGTTCCTCAGGATTTAGAAGTGAAAGTTGCTGAGAATTTGGAGAAAGTAGTTGCCGCGAATGATTACCATTTGGATTTTGGAGTATTAGGCAGCAAATATGTTTTGCGTATGCTTTCAAAATATGGACACGCAGAAACGGCTTACAAAATGGCTTCTAAAGAAACTGCACCATCTTGGGGACATTGGATAAAACAAGGGCTCAATACTTTGGGTGAGACTTGGGTATTGTCTCCAGATTTCAGGGATGCTTCCATAAACCATGTCTTTTTAGGAGATGTAAGTGCTTGGATGGTGAATACTCTTGCAGGAATTAATTACGATGAAAAGCGTCCAGGATTTGAGCACATCATCATTAAGCCTGATTACATTAAAGATTTACAATTCGCAAAAGGGTCATACCAATCGGTTAAGGGATTAATCTCTTCGGAATGGAAAAGGGAGGCTGGAAAAATCAAATTAATTGTAGAAATACCTGCAAATAGCAAAGCCACTGTTTACACGGATCGTGAAGAACAAGTTGGAAGTGGAAGACATGAATTTATTTTTTAAATTTTTTAGTAGAACGAATATGGATTCATCTTAAATATCTTTAATCAACCTATGCAGTATTGCTAATATAACCAGTTAGCCATACAGAAAAATACTACTATAAACTTATACATATAATGATGAAAAATTTGCAAAAAATTATCACGCTAATTGGCGTGTGGCTGCTCTGTATTGGCCTAGTTTTTGGTCAAAATACGGGAGAGTCAGCCTTAGTAACTGGTCGCATTGTAAATAGCAAAAATGAACCAGTAATAGGAGCTACAATTTCTGAAGTAGGTTCTACAAGCAATGTTACGAGTTCTAATAACCAAGGGGAGTTTCGATTGACCGTAAAGCGAAATGCGGAAATTACGGTAAACTATTTAGGCTATCAGTCATTGACTGTGAAGGCTTTGTTTGGTCAAAACCAAGTTATCACCTTACGTCAAGATGAGGAAGTCATAGACGAAGTATTGGTTGTTGGTTATGGAGAACAAAAGGCAGCAACGGTATCAGGATCAGTTTCACAGATTAAAACCGACAAAATTACCGTTGCCCCACAAGTCAATGTGACACAAACTTTGGCAGGGCAACTGCCAGGCTTAATTTCCAAACAAACTTCAGGGATTCCAGGAGCAGATGATGCGAGTTTAAATATTCGTGGATTTGGAAGTCCCTTGGTGATTGTTGATGGAATAGAAACCAACATCAATAACCTGGATGCCAACCAAATTGAGTCAGTTTCCATTTTGAAAGATGGAGCTGCTTCCATCTATGGAGCTAGAGCAGGTAATGGCGTAATCTTGGTAACAACCAAAAGAGGTAAGGCTGGGAAACCAACAATAGCGGTAAATACTTCCTTGACTTTGCAGGGATCCACTAAGGTGTTTAGACCGGCTACTTCTGCTGAACGGGCGCAGTTTGAAGTAGATAAATGGATCTATTCGGAAAAACCTGCTGATCAGGTTCCTTTTTCTGCAGATGAAATACAAAAATTTAAAGATGGAACGGATCCTAAATATTTAAATACCAATTGGTTTGATGAAACCATTCGGAAATATGCTCCACAGCAAAATCATAATCTTTCCTTATCTGGAGGTACAGAAAATATTAAATATTACGGTTATTTTGGAGCAAATCGTCAAGAAACGATATTAAAAACCAATGGAGGAAATTATAATCGCTATAATTTTCAAACCAACTTGGAAGCTAAGGTGACTAGCCAATTGACGGCACTGATGGATGCTCAATATTTTAAAGAACAACGTTATTACCCTTCAGGAGCAGATGGTGTTGGGACGAACAATAACTTTTGGAGAGATTTAATATATGCGGCAGACCCTTCATTTCCATTGACGCTACCAGATCCAAATTACATCGCTTATGCTGGTATAACATATGGAAATCCAATTTGGGCAACGGATTCTGAGCGCAGTGGCTATCAAGATCGTGTGAACAGTACGACCCAATTCCGTGGTGAATTAAAATATGATATTGCTCAAATTCCTGGATTGAACATCAAAGGAAATGTGATATACCGGAATAACAGTTATGATCAAAAGGTGGTTAAGAATCAAGAAAGATTTTATACCTATAATGCCGATACAGATCAATATACTTTTGTAAGGAGTTCTCAAGATCCATTGTTCTTGAATAGAGCAAGTACCATGGATTCAGAGATTGTACAACAATATTCCTTAAACTACAGTAATTCCTTTCAATCGGTTCATAATGTGACAGGATTATTCATGTACGAATACATCAATGAAAAGGGCAGGTCTTTTGATACTTCTAGAGGAGGTTTTCAATCGATGGCCTTAGAGGAATTATTTGCAGGCGATCCTACGACAGCTGCCAATAATTCTTCCAGCTTTAATAATGGTCGTATTTCCTGGATCGGTAGGTTAAATTACAATTATGCCGATAAGTATATGATTGAAACCATATTGAGAGCTGATGCTTCTTCTAGATTTTCGAAACAAAATCGTTGGGGATATTTTCCAAGTGTATCTGCGGGATGGAATATTGCAAAGGAAGACTTTATGGCAAGTTTGCCAGCATTTGATAACTTAAAACTAAGAGCTAGTTATGGTACATCAGGTTATGATGCAGTAGCAAATTTCGCTTATTTAACGGGTTTTAAATTTGACGGTACCTATACCATCAATGATAAATTGATTACAGGATTAGTTCCTGCGGGATTGGCAAATGCAAATTTAACTTGGGAACAAATGAAGATTTATAACGTAGGATTGGACTATTCGCTTTGGAACAGAAAATTGTATGGAGAGTTGGAATACTTCTACCGTGAGCGTTCAGGAATTCCAGGCAATCGTTCCATGTCATTGCCTTCTTCTTTTGGGGCTGAACTTCCTGTAGAAAATTTGAATGATCAAAGTACACAAGGTTTTGAATTTAGGTTAGGAACAACTGGAAAGGTAGGTGAATTTACTTACGATATTTCCGGAAATATTTCCAGATCCAGATCATCTTGGATTTATATCGATGAACCAATCTACACCGATGCCGATGAGATTAGATTATATAAACGCAGTGGTCAATATGTGGATAGAAGAATGGGTTATGTTTTCGATGGCTTGTTTACCAGTCAGGAAGAAGTTAATCAATGGACCAATACTTTTGAAGCATTGAATAATGATAACAGTTCCTTAAGACCAGGGGATGTGAAATATAAAGATTTGAATGGGGATGGAATCATCAACTGGAGAGATATGAAAGAAATTGGTAAAGGAGCGGAACCACATTGGAATTTTGGCGCTAATATCAATTTGAAATATAAGCAATTCGATTTATCGGCATTGCTTCAAGGAGCTTTTGATTATACGACGAACATCAATTTTGATGGAGGCCCAACTCAATTGAATTATACCACTTACTGGAACGATAGGGATAATAATAAGGCAGATGCTTTACAACCAAGACCTTCTGGTTCTTCGACCAATGGATTTTATTCGGATTATAGAAACCATAATACCAGTTATGTGCGTTTAAAAAATTTAGCATTGGGTTATGAATTGCCAAACCCGGTACTGGAGAAAGTAGGTATTAATAGATTCAGGATTTTTGTTGCAGGAACAAATCTATTGACCTTAAGTTCTTTGAATAAATTTGGAGTAGATCCGGAAATGCCTGAAGGTTTTGGAGTTGGGGTATACTACCCACAACAATATACCTTGAGTGCAGGAATTAATTTAACCTTTTAAACCGAAGAGTCATGAAAAGAAGATTTAATATAGCCTTAATTATGTTGGCGACTACAGCCATGAGTTCTTGTTATAAAGTATTAGACCAGGTTCCTACTGATCGATATACCGATGCGATAGTATGGTCAGATCCTTATTTATTGGATGCGCATCTGTCTCAATTGTATTCGAATGTTCCAGTGATGGTAAACGATGCTATTTGTTTAATGAATACCTGGGATGGAGCTCCGATGAATAGGGATGGAAATGATTTTGCAACCATTATGGGCTTTAGTGCACAGATGGAAGGTACCGTCAGAACCAATGAAATTGCGGATGAAGCTAAATATAACTTTGGTGGACAGGCTCATTTATTAGATATGAAGGAAAATGGAATTCAAGCAAATGGAACTGCCTTACAATGGTGGGGAAATGCGTACTATTCCATTAGAAATTTAAATAATTTTATAGATAAGGCAGGTCAATCGACTATAGAGAATATACAAGTTCGGATAGCAGAGGCAAGGTTTCTACGAGCATTTTGCTATTTCGCGATGGTGAAAAGATATGGTGGAGTTCCATTAATTACTAAGGTTCAAGAATTGACAGACGCTGAAGAAGAATTGTATCCAAAGCGTAATTCTGAGAAAGAACTTTATGATTTTATCATTAAAGAGATGGAAGAAATCTCTGCAATTTTACCTGGAACGGCTGAAAAAGGTAGAGCATCAAAATGGGCTGCTTTAGCACTTCAAAGTCGCGCAGCCTTATTTGCAGGAAGTATTGCTCAATTCGGTACCAAACAATTAGATGGAATATTGGGGTTTGAGAATTCGGAAAAGAACCAATACTATCAGAAAAGCTATGAAGCGAGTAATAAAATAATTCAAGAAGGACCATTCGCTTTATACAATGCAGATGCTGATAAAGTTCAAAACTTTAAAAACATCTTCCTTAAGAAAGGAAATGTGGAAGCCATCATGGTCAAACAACATTCTGGGAATGGGTTTTTAGATGGAGGATCAAATCGTTGGTCTTGGGATATGGTGGAATGTCCACGACCTAATGTGTGGGGAGTGGGAAATTACCATGGACCTTACTTGGACTTTGTAGAAGAATTTGAGTTAAAAGATGGTTCTAGCGGTAAAATAGATCGTGCCTATGCAAAGAGCAGGGTATGGACTATGGAGGAGCTTTGGGGAAATAAAGATCCGCGCTTTTTTGCAACTGTCTGGACTCATGGCACCAGTTGGAAAGATGCCGTTGGAGGACCATTAGGTGCTAACAAAATTGATATGCACAATGGAATTATGTCTAGGGAGAATCGATTGATTGATGGACGTTATGATTCTTATGAAGGCTTATCCGCTGTTGGGGATCAATTGGTTCGTTTTAAAGAAGGAAACACACCGAATACAGGCTTTGGTGTGATGAAGTACTTGGATCCTAATGCGAATAATTTCAATTGGTTTAGTGAATCAACTACCGATTATTTGATTTTTCGATATGGGGAGATTTTGTTGAATTTTGCTGAGGCAGCCTTTGAATTAGGAAAAGCTTCAGAAGCATTAAATGCTGTGAATCAAATTAGAGAACGTGCGGGCATCAAAGCACTTAGTTCAATCGATCAAGGAAAAATAAGACATGAACGTAAAGTAGAACTAGCCTTTGAGAATCATCGTTATTGGGATTTACGTCGTTGGAGAACTGCTGAAGCTTCTTTAACAAGAACCTATTCCGGGATTCGATACATTTATGATGCTGCTACAGGGAAATATCGTGTAGATTTTGTGGATGATATTGATGGTCGTGCTAAAAAGCCGACATTCCCTGCAAAGAACTATTATTTTCCAATAGGGCAATCGCGCATTGCTGCCAATCCGCAATTGGTTGAAAACCCTGGATATTAATGGATAATTAGTTGTTGTGTTTCATTTCTATATTAAGTTTTACTTAATAAAACCTTAGGGATTTTACAGGTCCCTAAGGTTGGAAATGAACGAAATTTTATAATAAACATAGATCATGATTAAGAAACTTTTTACACTGCATTTAATTTTATTAATTACAATTGGCATATCTTGTTCCGATGAAAAAACAGTCAATCAAGAAGAAACGCCTAAGGAAGAAACTAAAAGCTATCCAGGATTATCGGTCTCTGCTTCCGGAGAACTCCAACTAAATGGTAAACCATTTCAAGGAATAGGGGTTAATTATTTCAATGCTTTTATTAGAACATTGGATGAAGGACAAACCAATAACCAAACCTATATAAAAGGTTTGGATTATTTGAAAGAACGGAAAATTCCATTTATCCGATTCGCCATCAATGGGTATTGGCCTAAAAACTGGGATTTATACCGCAATAATAAAGAGGCTTATTTTAAAAATTTAGATGCTTTTGTAAAAGCAGCAGAAGACCGAGGAATAGGTTTGATTCCATCTTTTTTTTGGCATACGCCTACAGTACCTGATTTGGTAGGTGAACCTGTAAATCAATGGGGAAATGCGAACAGCAAAACCCATGCTTTTATGAATAAATTTATTGAAGAGGTAGTTCTTCGATACCGTGAGTCTCCAGCTATTTGGGGTTGGGAGCAAGGTAATGAAGTCAACCTACTAATAGATTTACCAGGAGACGATAGTAATTTGCCTGCAATTGTCCCTTCATTAGGAACACCTACAACCCGTTCAAAAGCCGATAAATTGTCCACTAATGATTTATTGGTGATGATGAAAGCTTTTGGGAATACTGTACGAAAATACGATAGCTCTAGAATAATTATTTCTGGAAATGCTATTGCGAGAGCTTCAGCTTATCATTTACATCAACAAAAAAATTGGACTAAAGACAGCAAAGCGCAATTTCAAGAAATGTTGAGTTTACAAAATCCTAATCCAATCAATGTGTTATCTAGCCATATCTATAAAGCCAGTTCTACCGAAGGATATTTTGCAGATGGGGAAACAGATATTGATGGGATGATAGCAAGCAGTATGGAAGTCGCAAAAAACAAAAAGAAGCCTTTCTTTTTAGGTGAATGGGGTGCGCAACAAAACAAATATGGAGATGATACAAAAAACATCTATTTAGAAATTCTTCAAGCCATTGAAAAAAATAAGGTGCCAATTTCTGCGATGTGGGTATTCGATTATCCTCCGCATGATACCGAAGAAGGAATCAATGTGTCTCCGGATAATGGTCCGAGAGAATACATGTTGACAGAAATTATGAAGGTTAATGCCAGAATGAATCCCTAAATGATAATAATAGGAAACGAAAAAAATCCTATGAAACCAAACTTATAAACAGAAAACAGAATTAGTACAACATTATGGAAGAAAAGATTTTCGGAATTGATATAGGAGGAACAAAATGTGTTGTGACTTATGGCATCAAAAAGCAAGATGAATTAACCATTGTGGATGAAATCATATTTGCCACAATTGAAGTCAATCAAACTATTCAAAAAATCATAACAGCAATTACGAAGTTATTAGAGAAATATCAATTAAAATCTGCAGATATTCAAGCTATAGGGATCAGTTGTGGCGGTCCATTAAATAGCTATGAAGGGATTATCTTGTCACCTCCTAATTTAATTGGATGGGATGAGATTCCTATAGTTAACATGATCGAATCACATTTTAACATTAAAACAGGCTTACAAAATGATGCCAATGCATGCGCTTTAGCGGAATGGAAGTTTGGATCAGGTAAAGGATCTAGAAACATGGTTTTTCTTACATTTGGAACAGGTTTAGGGGCAGGTTTAATACTTAACAACCAATTATATACAGGTACCAACGATAATGCCGGTGAAGTCGGTCATATTCGATTAGCAAATTTTGGACCTGTGGGTTATGGTAAATCAGGATCGTTTGAAGGATTTTGTAGTGGTGGTGGATTAGTACAAATTGCCAAAACGTTTATCATGGAGAAATATCAAATGGGATCGACCATTTCCTGGTGTTCTTTCTCAGAAATGGATCAAATTACGGCGAAGCAAATCGCCGAAGAAGCCCATCGCGGAGATCCATTAGCTATTCAGATTTTTGAAACTTCTGCTCGAGAATTAGGCAAAGGATTATCCATACTTATTGATATACTTAACCCAGAGGTCATTGTCATTGGAGGGATTTACACCCGATGTAGATCCTTGATGGAGCCTATCGTGAATCAAGTTATTAATCAGGAGTCTTTAATAAATTCGGCAAGAGTGTGTAAGGTTCTTCCAGCCTTGTTAGGCGAGCAAATTGGAGCCTATTCTGCATTATCTGTAGCGGCGAATTTAAATTAAAAAGTTAAAATTATGGTTCAAAAAAAAATAACACATAGTTTATTAGAAGCGAAAGATACATTAGATACTTTTCTTTCCAATAATCCAGCACAGAGAATTGAAGAAGCTGCGAAGCTAATTGTTACTACGCTACAAACTGGTGGAAAAGTCATTTCCTGCGGAAATGGAGGTTCACTGTGTGATGCCAGCCATTTCGCAGAAGAACTAACAGGTAGATACCGACACAATCGTAATCCTTTTCCTGCCATTGCCATTAATGATCCTGCGTATATAACATGCACAGCAAATGATTTCAGTTTTGAAGATGTTTTTGCTCGATATGTTGAGGCTGTTGGAAAACCTGGAGATGTATTACTGGCGATAAGTACCAGTGGGAAATCGGAAAATGTTTTACGTGCGGCGAGAAAAGCCAATGAAATGGGGATAAAAGTCATTGGTTTAACGCACGACCAGCCTAATGAATTAGCCTTAGAATCACACTTAGTCTTAGGAAGTCCAAAATCCATGTATTCAGATCGCATACAAGAAATTCACATAAAAATTATTCATACACTCATTGAAGCAATTGAGTATTTAATTAATGAGAAATAACATCAGATTGATACCTATGAAAAAGAAATCAATACCAAGTTTAATAGCATTAGCCTTAGTGGCGATCAGTAGTTGTAAAACTGGAGCAACTTATCAAGAAGTACAAATTGGGAAAGCAACAGGCGCCAAATTGGAAGCGATGGGTGCAGAATTGGATCCTCATTTCTTCTCTCAAAACCTAACGAGAAATGATGGTGCTAAGGAAGAGGATTGGAAGTTGGTAGAAAAGCGAGTGAAACTAATGGAACTGCAGAAGTTTCGAGTCATGGTTCAACCCCAATGGTTTGAACCGGTCAATGATAATACTAATCCTCATCAAACTGACTTTTCAAAGTTCACCTTTGATTCTCCAGAAATGAAATCCCTCTATAAGGTGCTGGATATTGCTCAAGAAAACGGGATGGCAGTCTGTATAGTGATTTGGGGATGTCCTGTTCATGTAGCTCCATTAGATCCCAATTACAGCCATGTGAAAACCTCATTCATGGCAGATCCTTCAAAAAAAGACGTGTGGATTACCGGTCCAACAGATTATGATGAGTGGGCAGAAAACTATTCGGCTTTAATCAAGCATTTAGTAGAAGATCGTAAATATACCTGTGTGAATGAGATTACTCCAATGAATGAACCCGATGGAGGCCCTTTACTTACTTCTACAGAATATATCAAAATGGCGAAGGTGCTAGATGCTCGATTCAAGAAAGATGGACTAAGGGATAAAATTAGATTTAATTTGTCTGACAATACCGATACCAGAACCTTTTATTTAGAAGATTGCGCCGCAAACCTGACTGAAGAAGCAGATATTTTTAATTCCCATACCTATATTTTTGGATACGATACCCCAAACGATACCATCTTTAAATGGGAGCATAATAATGTGAACATCTCAAAAAAGGCAGGTAAAAGACATTTGGTAGGTGAATTTGGATCCAATCAAACGGTAGGAGCAACTAGGCAAAAGGATATTGATTTGTATGAAAGAGGAGTGTTAATGACTCGATTGGTATTGAACTTTTTTAATGCAGGAGCTTCTGGAGTTAGTTATTGGAGTTTGATCGATCAGTATTACGGAAGAGATGCCAGTTACGAACAAATGCAGCAATTGGGATTATGGAAATATGTGAAAGAAGCCTATAAAGGTGATTCTACCTATAACCGAATCAAGGAAGATTACGAATTAAGGCCTCAATATTATGCATATTCCTTATTAACCAAGTATTTAAAACCTGATGCTGAAATCTATCCATTGGACTTAAAAGATGATTTTGCAATAGGTACTGCTTTCAAAAATGTGGATGGCAAATGGGTATATGTTTTATCCAATGGTTCTAAAGAGGATCGATCCCTATCCATATTCAATGATCAAAGTACTGGGAAATTTTCCATATTCCGATATGAGGAAAATAAATTGCCAAAAACAGATGAATTGATAAGTTCAACTGAAAGTAGTCATGCGAAAGATGGAAAAATTAAATTGAACCTTCCTAAGAATTCTATGCTATTAATTAAACAAGATTAATTTCAAGGGTTTAGTCTATAGATTAATCAATCTAGGAGGAAAATAAAAGATAAGATATGATCAGCTTATTTGCATTCGCAACCGATTTCGTTCAATCACAAATTGCATCAAGGTCATACAGCATCTCTTGTAGTAATATATTTTAGTAATTGCTGGTAAAATGAAACATATGGATAAAAACAATTCATCCTAAAATACCTAAGCTGTAAAAAATTTATTAAATTAAAGCTCTAAACCTAATCGAAAAATAAAAACAAATTTAAATGATTGTCTACCTGATCATTTATAATACCTAATAAATCAAATATGATGAGAAAATTGATAAGATTTCCAAGAATAATAGTATTCTTATGCTGTCTATTTGTTATTCCTGTAATGTTAAATGCGCAATCCAATATTGTGACTAATGGCACAGAGCAAAATATGCTCAGCTGGATGGAACAGCAATTTAACAATAAAACAATTCCACCATTTTCATTCCAATACAATGGGCAGGCTTCAAAAACCTTTTTAAAAAAATGGAAATTTAAGAAAACTCCTTTAACCAGTGTAAGGGAGGGTGAGAAAGGTTTTCAGTATACTTGGACGGATCCAAAAACAGCTCTTCAAGTAAGGTGCGAGGTGAAGATTTTTCCAAAATACCAGGCTGTAGAATGGGTCTTACATTTCGATAATTTAAGTAATTCGAATTCCTTACAAATTAGTGATGTTCAAACCATTGATGCCTCCTTCCAATTTAAAAATCCAAAAGAGATAAAATTACATTTTGCCGATGGAACGCACGTTTCAAAAGCAGATTTTAATCCTCGTGAAAAAACATTTGCAATCGGAGAAACACATAAAATAGTTCCCGAAAGTGGTCGATCTTCCGATAATGCTTTTCCATTTTTCAATATCGCTTCTACCAATACTGAAGGTGTTATGGTTGCGGTAGGATGGACAGGCACCTGGCAAGCAAATTTCGACCGTGTGAGCAATCAATCTTTCCAACTTAAATCTGGTATTAAAAATTTAGATAGCTATCTAAAAAGCAAAGAATCTATTCGTACTGCGAGCATTTGTTTGCTTTTCTGGCAAGGGGAAGATCGCATGATTGGACATAATAAATTTAGAAGGTTTATGCTGGAAAACCAGACCCGTCAAATCAATGGAAAACCAGCTGAATATCCTATGTCCAATAGCTTTAATTATGGAGATCCATTTCCATGTAATGAATACACCTGTTTAACGGCGGATTATGCCATAGCTTTAATCAATCGATACAAGCAATTTAATTTGTTGCCAGAAGTATTTTGGTTAGATGCAGGTTGGTACACCCATTCAGCAGATGTTGCCAACAATAAAAACTGGGCAAATACAGTTGGAAATTGGGAGATTGACACAGTTCGATTTCCAGATGGATTGAAGCCTATCGCAGATGCCGCACATAAAGTAGGTTCTAAATTTATGGTTTGGTTTGAACCTGAGCGAGTGATTAAAGGAACAAAATGGAGTGTAGAACATCCTGAATTTATGCTGGATGCCAAGGGTGCAGATGCTCATCTATTCAACCTAGGAAATCCAGAAGCCTTAAAATGGTTATGTCAATATATTGGCGATTTTATGGAAGAAAATGGAATCGATTATTATCGTCAAGATTTCAATATGTCTGTCGATAATTTCTGGGAACAAAATGATGAAGAGGGAAGAAAAGGTATTCAGGAAATCCGTCATATCGAAGGATTATATGCCTTTTGGGATCATTTACTAGAGAGATTTCCGGAATCTATCGTAGATAATTGTGCCAGCGGTGGTAGACGCATAGACTTTGAAACAATGAAACGTAGTGCACCTATGTGGCGTACCGATTACCATTATGGAGAGCCTATTGGTTATCAAACACATACTTATGGCCTTAATTTCTTTTTGAATCAGACAGGTACAGGGGTAGAGAAAAGTGATAAGTTTACATTTAGATCAAGTTTAGGTACTTCAGTCGTGTTCAATTGGAAAATAACAGATAAATCTTCTAATATTATTGAAATGCAAAATTGCATGAATGAATTTAAGGAAGTGAGACCTTATTTCTACGAAGACTACTATCCGCTTACATCTTATCCGGATATGACTATTGATGAAATTTGGTTAGGTTACCAACTCAATAAACCAAGCGACAATTCAGGTTTCATCGTTGCTTTCCGTAGGGAGAAAGCAGCAGAAAAATCCATTCAAGTTAAACTATCGGGTTTACAACCTAATAAACAATACAAAATCAAAAATTACGATACACAAGAAGAAGTGCTGAAATCTGGTCAGGAATTAATGAACGGATACACACTAACCTTAGATCAACCACGCAGTTCCGTTTTATTAAAATATGCTGTAGCACCATAAATTCAAATTAAATCTTATATGAAAACATCAGTATTCAAATTAGCCATTACCTTTTTTATTTTAGTTGCATTGATCTCCTGCAATCAGGGACAAAATAAATCAACCGACAAAAGTAAAGAGGTAGATTGGGATCTTGCCATTTTAGCCTACACGTTTAAAGATAACACGTTCGCAGAAGCCATAGATAAAGCAAAAGAATTGGGAATAGATCGTATAGGGGGATTTCCTGGACAAGCTATTGGTGGAGGTATTGAAGGAAGTATGTCTTTTGAAATGGATAGTACAACCCGTAAAAAAGTTCTTGACCTTTTAACTTCTAACGATATGAAGTTAGTGGATTTCGGAGTCATCAGTCCAAAAACTCAAGAAGAGTGGGTTAAGCTATTTGATTTTGCCAAAGCCATGGGTATTCAGAATATAGTTTCTGAGCCTGATAAAGAACTACTTGAGCACATTTCGAGTCTATGTGATCAATATCAGATTCGTGTAGCAATCCATAATCATGCTTCACCTTCTATATATTGGCATCCCGATACCGTAATGAAAAGCTTAGAAGGTAAGAGTGAATTGATGGGTGTTTGTGCCGATGTAGGTCATTGGTACAGATCACAATTAGATCCTGTAGTAAGTCTTCAGAAAGTAAGTAGCAAACTATTCGAATTGCATTTTAAAGATATTGCTAAGGATGGTAAAGATGCGGTGATGGGTACTGGAGATTTACAAATCGCATCCTTATTAGAAGTGCTGAAGCAAAATCATTTTAAAGGGATTTTATCTTTAGAATGCGAAGGAGATTTGCATGGCAATGTTCCTGAAATAGGCAAAAGTATAGCCTATTATCAGGAAGTATTAAATCAACTACCTTAAGCAATAAACTAAATAGGAATTAGGGAATAACATGCTCAAAATGGAGAAAAAATATATTGGAATTGAAATTGGAGGAACTAAACTTCAATTGGTTTTAGGCGATGAAAATGGAAATATACAACAATCCATTCGATTTAAGATTAATTCCAAGGAAGGTGCTAAAGGAATTCAATCTACTATAGAACAATGTTTGAATGATTGGAAACTGATTCTTCCTGACGTAGCTGCCATTGCCGTAGGCTTCGGAGGCCCAGTCAATTGGATGGATGGCACCATACAATTATCGCATCAAGTTGATGGATGGGATCAATTTGATTTAAAATCTTGGTTGGAGCAATTGACAGCTAAACCAGTTATTATTGAAAATGATGCGAATGTTGCTGCATTAGGTGAAGCTATTCATGGAGCGGGAAGAGCCCGTAATCGAGTGTTTTATATGACCATTGGAAGTGGTATTGGAGGTGGATATATTATAAACCAGCAAATTTACCATGGACAATTGCCTGGAGAGGTTGAAATAGGACATATACGCTTAAATAAAGCAGGAGAGACTTTAGAATCTGCATGTTCTGGCTGGGCAATAAATGGTCAAGTGCGAAAATTTATGTTGGAAAATCCAACTAGTCTATTAGGCCAGTTAGGAAGTCAGGAAACTGTAGCAGAGTCTATTCTTTTAGGTCAAGCATTAGAATTAAACGATCCAGATGCAGAAAAAATAATGTTAGATATTGCTGATAATATTGCATTTGCATTATCCCATGTTGTTCATTTGTTGCACCCTGAGATTATCATCATTGGAGGAGGAGTATCCTTATTAGGAGATCTACTGTTACTACCTATTCAAGAGAGACTTCCACATTATGTCATGGATGCTTTTAAACCTATCCCACAAGTTACCATATCTGCATTAGGAGAGGAGGTCGTTCCAATTGGTACTTTGGAACTTGCTAAAAACTCAATTTTATAATTATATACATCAAAAACCTGAATAAAAAACATGTCATCAAATTTTTTAAGAAATTATATTCAAGAACATCATCAAGCACTAGATTCAATTGATGTTGAATCCGTAGATAAAATCATTCAATTATTTCAAACCGCCTTAAAAGAAGATCGACAAATCTTTGTGTTTGGGAATGGAGGAAGTGCAGCCAATGCATCTCACTTTATAACTGATTTAGGAAAGGGAGCGTCTGATAAAACCTATAGAAGGTTTCGTTGCCTTTCTATCAATGATAATGTAAGTTGGATTACCGCTATAGGTAACGATTATGCTTATGAAGATATCTTCTTAAGGCAATTAGAAAACTATGCAAAGCCCAATGATCTCATCTTGATGATGAGTGTGAGCGGTAATTCACCAAACTTAGTTAAAGCGACAGAATGGGCAAATAATAATGAAGTTTATAGCATTGCGCTGACGGGACGTACTGGAGGAAAATTAAAAGAATTGGCGGATTTAGTGATTCCCATTGCATCCGACCATTATGGTCGAGTTGAAGATTGCCACATGCATATTTGCCACATGATTTGTTATGCCTTTATGGAACAAAAAGAGCTTCAAGAAGCTTAGTTCCAATTGGTCGACAAACTAGAAATACTATAATTCATCAGTTGTCAATTTTGTATTTGGCAGAAACCCGATGAATTATAGTATTTTTTGATACCGGTAGAAAGAATTAAGCCTCTCGATTAATTAATGGATCAGTGAAGCTATCTTTACCTATTTCCAATTTTCCGGCAAAGCGTTGATAAAAAGATGGAAAATTAACCGCTGTAATTTTTAAATCATACCAATTAAAACTCTTTTCTACATCCAGCAATTGTTGAGCTTTACTGTTGCCTTTCAATTTCAATTGAGCAAGTTCTCCTTTTTTATAACTTAAATCTTCAATTTTTAGATTTATTGGCTCAATCCCTACATTTTCCAATTCAATTAGTAGTTTTCCAGTAGGTACCTTTGTCAATTTTTTCAATTCCGGACTCACTAATATTCTCAGCTTAGGATCGCTTTTAGAGCCTGCAAATTCACTGTAAAACCCGTTTGGACCATACAAATGCAATTCATAATTTTCCTGTTGAAAAGAAGATAATGGCCATTCATAAGAAATACGATCACCAGCCTTTACCGCAAAGGACCAGTTTTTATACGACTCTACCTGATTATCTACACTTTTGTAAGAACCAGGAGCATAAACTGTAAATGGAGATCCTACGGCTTGTTTTCCAAACAATTGATTGTCTGCTTTCATGTTTATTTGAAAAGCTGAATCCACTAAATATCCACTGGTGCTCAGTTCATAAGGCAATGCTTTGGAAGCACGTTTTCCTGATTCTTGTTGAGACATGAGATGCGAATAATTGCCTGTTTTCTTTGCTTCCATAATCTCTTGATCAGAAATTTCTCTAAACTTTCCAGGCTCTTCCTTGAATTTTGCGTTATAAATCGATTCTAAGAAAGTATTGCGTTCAATAAAGTTTATTTTCTTTTCTTTCGGATCGAAAGGAGAAAATGCTGAAGTTAAATCACCGCAAATGGCTCTTCGCCAAGCACTGATATTTTCTAAATGAATGTTCTTTTGGTATTTTTTATTGATAAATGTCTCTAAAAATTGCAGGGTAGAGGTGTGATCAAATACCTGAGAACAAACTTTCCCACCTCGGCTCCATGGAGAAGCTATAATCATCGGCACCCTAAACCCCAAACCAATAGCACCTTCTCTCGCCTGTTTTTCCGGAATCCCTTGAGCTACTTCATTGGTTAATCGTACAAATTCAACCTCGGTATCTATTCCAGAGGAAACTTTCCCTGTATCTTTTTTAGTCAAGTCAGGAACCGCAAATGGAGGGACATGGTCATAATAACCATCATTCTCGTCATAAGTGACAATAAAAATGGTTTTCTTCCATACCTCTGGATTTTTTGTTAAGATATCTAGGATTTCAGATATGTACCAAGCACCATACCAAGGAGCGCTAGGATGATCTGAAAAATTCTGTGGCGCAGACAACCAGGAAACGGTAGGCAATTGACCTTTAGTCACATCTTCCTGGAACTGGTGGAATAAATTCCCCATGGGTACAGCGAGTTCCCGAGGAGTCTGTTTATCTTGATAAGATAATTTATCTAACTTTCTATAATTCGGATCTCCTTCATTGGTAATAAAGGCACGTTTATATAAACTTTTCTGTTTGGGACTCAGATTTTCGTAATTCTTTTTATTCCATTTTGCAAGTTCCTTTTGAGTGTCCTCAAGAACTTTTTGTTTATCCCTTATACTGGCCTGTACTTTTTTTGCTCTTTCTTCCGAAGAAGGACTCTCTTCTTGTAATTTATTGATTTCATCGGGAAGTGTATCCAATCGAGTTTGTAAGCTGGCGATATAGCGATCTCTGAATTTTACTTGATAAACTTCAAAAAATTCCAATAAATTACACCCAAAATTACTCAGCCAAGATCTTTCTTCCGCTTGAAATCCTCCGCCACAGCTTAATTCATTTTGATAGAATCCCCAGCTTATGCCATTATCCTCTAATAATTCAGGGAATGTTTTCCAAACATGTTTCGCATAAGAATAATCCTCATTACGGATATTTGCTTTCGGCAAATTATTCATGGTATTCATGATGTTACCTGTCCAAAAGTAAGAGCGATTTGGCGTGGTACTGGTCATGGCAGAACAGAAATTCTGATCGCAAATGGTGAAGGCATCGGCGAAGGCATAATTAAAAGGCAAATCTTCTCTTACATAGTGACCTAAGGTCAGAGGCATATGGGCATAATTTTTATTTCCCGATTTCTTAGATGGAAGCCAATAGTCGTATTTCCCTTGATTATAGGCGTCTACTTGGCTTGCTCTGGAATGAGGAAGGTCGCCCATCCAGGTACTTTTGCTTTCTTTCATATTTAAACGAAAAGGAGCAAAGGTTTTGTTGGAAGAATCGGTTTGAAACCAAACAGGTTTGTTGTTAGGGAGGTTTATTGCTCGAGGGTCATTAAATCCACGAACTCCCGAAAGAGAACCAAAAGCATGGTCGAAAGATCGATTCTCTTGCATTAATATAACCACATGTTCAGCATCCAAAAAGGTACTTCCAGGTGCTGGATCTATGGCCATCGCTTTTTGAATGGCAGTAGGTATTACATTGACCATTCCAGTAGCTCCAGAAAGCATGATAACTTTCCTTAAAAATTCTCTTCTATTATCCATTTTGTTGTATTCATTAGGTTGATGAATGCTGTAGTAGGTTTAATGTCTAAGTCAAACGTGTTCTGATCAATTATACGGAAGAACAAGCCTTATTAAGAATTAAATTAAGAATTAATTTTTTGATAAATCGGCTAGAATAGTAATATTTTTAAGACAGAAGTTTTAAGCATTTCTTTATAATACCAGAAGAGAATATCATATCCAAGAAATGCAATTTTTCTATGATTTAATTCTCTAAAAAAAATGGACGGATAGTTTTCCGTCCATTACTAAAGGAGATATTAATTGTATAGAAGGAATTGAATTAATTTCTAATTTCCCTTCGCATAAATAAATAATAGGATATGGCAAAACAAATCATCGAACCAGCGATTAAGCCAGTCCATTGAGACCACACCAAAAGGATGCTATCTAAAATCGGCAATGGTGTAGGTATAGCAGCAGCCATTTCTTCCATATTCAATGGTCCTAAACTTCTTACTGCCGGCATTAATAACGATGTGCTGCCATCTAAAAACAATTGGCTTGGGCTTAATCTAAGAATATCTAACATCAATTCTTCCCTAAAAATTTGCTCATCAACACTCAACAAGGAGCGGGCAGGCATAAATTGTTGAACAATAAGCTCGGCCAACATCGGGAAAAAAATCGTTAGAAATAACCATAAAGCTAGCGAAGTTAATGCTGCGGTAGCGGGTTGTTTATAAATGATAGACATTAAAATGGAAAATGCTAACCAAAATGCGATATAAACAATTAATAATCCAGTAAAAGCAAGGATACGTAAGATTTCTGTCCATTGTATGCCTAATCCTGTCCAAAACATTCCACCTGCAATTACTAATCCTGTCAAACTAAGGAACAACAAGCTAATGACGAATATTGGAGCCAAAAATTTAGCTAATAAAATATTATCCCTATACAGTGGTTGCGCCATGATTCTTGTCATTGTTCGATTACTCAGTTCTGCATTGATGCTGTCAAATCCTAAACTTATACCTAACAAAGGGGCTACAAAACTGATCAAAACATAATAAGAAGGTGTTGCACCTGAGGATGTGAATATCTTTAGAAATGGAAAATCAGCATCTAGAATATCGTTATTTTTTATCCATATTGGAATTTGTTGGGCAACATGAATAATTGAACTTATAAAAATAAAGAGTATCAGGATGATTAATATTCGAAATCTCCAACTTCTAATGATATCAGTCATTTCCTTTTTGGTTAATACCCAAAATGGACTAGTAAAATAATGATTAAATGGCATTGTATTCCAGCCTTTAATTTGCTTCTTCATCGTGTCTGGAATTTTGAGTTTTCAAGAAAATATTGTTGATAGATATGTTCTAATGTTAGGTTATTTCTTTGTACTGAAACAATAGCATATCCAGTTAAAGCCAACGTTTTAACAAGTGCAGCCGTACATTCTGTAGATGTTTTTATTTCGACAATGTTTGTTGACATTAATTCTATACGGATGATGGGTAAATTGGATAATTGAGCCTTTAGGTTGGAGATATCTAAGGATTCATTTTCCATCTCAATCGTGGTAATATAGCCTTCTTTTTTAGTTAAGGAATTACCTAATTCAGCAATATTACCACTAATGATTAATTCTCCTTGCACAAAAATTCCAACACGGTCACATACTTGCTGAACATGGTGGAGGTGATGAGAAGACAATAATACAGTGAGCTTTTTGCTTTTGCTTAATTCCTTTATTAATTCTAAAAATTCTTGAATCCCTTGCGGATCTAATCCTAATGTAGGTTCATCAAGAATAATTATTTTAGGATTTTTAATCAGTACCTCCGCCAAACCTAACCGTTGTTTCATCCCTCTGGAATAAGTTCCAACCAATTTGTTTTGATCATTTTTTAATCCGACTTGTTCCAAAAGGAGCGTTGATTTTTCTTCGATTTCTATCTCCGTGAGTTGATTAAGTTTCGCAATTAACTTTAAATTATCCAACGCACTCATATCATCATAAAACCCAACAGAATCTGGGAGATATCCTACCATTTTTTTTACTTCGATAGGATGCTTGTTTGCTTGTAATCCAGCAATATAGGCATTACCTGATGTAGGTTCCGTAAGACCCATCATCATTAATATACTGGTTGTTTTTCCTGCACCATTTGGTCCTAATAACCCATATATTTCTCCTTCGTGTATTTGAAGGCTTAAGTTATCAACTACCTTTTTCTTAGCATAGGATTTACTAAGTTTTTCTAAGACTATGATTGGCTCGTTCATTTCATTGGAAGTTAATCCCCAATAAACTATTGGGATAAACAATGTTGATCTAATACTAATTGATTAACGTCTTCCGAATTTTCGAATCAATAGGAAAATGATGGCAACAGATACAGCAATAATGATCATTCCCCATAAACCCGTCCATATGGAAGTTTTCACCTGAATGCGCATGGTGCTATCGGCATTACTATTTGCATTTTTTGCCGATACTTTTACCAGATAATCTCCTGCAATGCTTTTTTTAGGGACTTCCAAATATCCTTTTACCGTTAAAGACTTTCCCGGACTTAATTCTTTAATCTGGCTATTGTCAAAGGTTAGCGTCCAGTTCTTGGGTACTTGACTAGCTAATTCAATATCTTTTAATGCTAAGGTACCGTTGTTTTTGAGGTTGAAAAGCAATTCCTTTTTGGATCCTGCCACTAACTCATCGTTTAATTTTCCTGTTGGTGTTGTTAACTCTAAGCTAAAGGATCCTTTTACTACCGCTTCTAGGGTCAGATTCAGCGTGTCTGAATTGGAGATCGCCAAAATTTGAATTGTTTTTTTGCCTGGATCAGCTAGCAAGGATGGATTCACCTCAATGTTCATCTCATAGCTTTTACCAGCTGACATTTCCAAAGAACGAACAGGTGTACCTTCCACTAAAAAATTTGCTTGCCAACCCTCTGGCAAATCAGCTTGTAGCTGATAAACTAGGGTACTGCTTTTTCTGTTTTCTAAGGTTGCTTGGTACCTGAATGTTTCATTTCTGGAAGCTTCTACATTCATGAGTCTACTCCTGAATGGAGCTAAATCAGCTTGCTTAGCACTTTGGTTAATTTGGCTAAATACATACCCGGTCTGAAAAATAAAACTGCTAACCAGGGTAATCAAAAGTTTGATTTGGTTTTTGGTAATTTTTGTTTCTCGTAACATGATCTATTAAACTATTATATATTGATAGCTTGGAAAATAATGTCAAATGAAATGGAAATTCCTAGTTTTAATAATTTGTGACGAATCTAAAAATCCAATAGCTAATTGTCAAGGCCTAAATAATAATTTCACATTTTTTAAGAATTTAAGTTCCTATTATTTCCTTAACCATTACTACAGAGTCTAGATTCAGACTATAATTTTCTTGAATTTCTGATGGATCTCAACTGGATCTTATTCGACTTTTCTCATAGGTAATCCGCAGGAGTTCCGCTTAATGTCCATATAAGATCCGAAGGAGAGTGCTGTTTTTTCACAATGTCTTTTTAAAATTCAAGTGGAGAATCTAAAGATTTATTGAAAAATACTATTTGAGGAAAACAGTTTGAGGTTGTATTTAGGAGGTGAAAATAATATATATGAAGAATATTATTGATTTAACTTGATTAAAAATAACGAGTAAAAAAAAACAAGAGATATGGAAGAAGAAAACCTATTTCCCAAAAACTTTGAATCGAGTTATATGGAATGTCGTCAAGAAAATTTGATATAAAAGTCTAAAAACTCTATTCTATCCTATTTAATAATCTATTCAAACAACTTATTTTCCGTTGCTATATGAATCAATTCAATCATATTCTTGACTTTAAATTTCTGCATTAAATTTCGACGATGTGTTTCTACGGTAATTAAACTAATAAACAGTTGATCAGCAATTTGGGCAGAGGTATGGCCTTTAGCCACGGCCTGTAAAATTTGTTTTTCTCTTTTGGTTATTTTTGGCAGAGCCAAGCTGTTGTTGGGCGCTTGTAGGATAATTCGTTGAGCTTCTTGGGATAGGGCTAAGTTTCCATGAAGTGCTTGTTGGATACAAGCAACTATTTCCGTATTGTCTGAGTTTTTCAAAATATAGCCATTTCCACCTGCCTGAATAAACTCCAAAATTATACTTTTCTCAGCTTGATTGCTGATGCCTACGATGATGCTGTCAGGAGCTCTTTCTCTAAGTTTTTTACATATATCAATCCCATTAGTGTCGTTTAAAACCATGTCTAAAAGGATAAGTTGAACGGAGTTGGACTGGATAAAATCTAATAAGGCGGCACCTTTAGTGAAAGCGTAGACGTCGTAAGATTCCTTAGACAGAATTGATTTTAATCCTTCCAATACCATCGGATGATCATCCACGATGGCAATTTTTATCGTTGCATTAGTTGACATAGCATTCCATATTTATCGTGGTGCCTTCGGATTTTGTAGATAGTATTTCCAGATTTCCATTAATTAATTTGATTCTATGACGGATATTGGATAATCCTAAGCCGTGCTTTACTTCATTCATATCGAAACCAATACCATTATCCTCAATGGTGAGCTGTAATAAATTATTGGACTGACTTAATTGTACAATGATGGAAGAGGCTTGAGCATACTTTATCGCATTACTTAAGCATTCTTGCACACTACGGTATAAGTTTATTTGCAAAGCGAATGGAAATTGAGCTTGTAAATTATAACTTTCATATTGTATAGTAAGATTTGGTGTGGAAAAGGTTTCGCAAAGTTCTTTTAAAGCTACATCCAATCCTAATTTGTTAAGGGTTTCGGGCATTAGATTTCTAGATATTCGTCTCATTTCTACGATGGCCATATCTATTTTTGAAATCTCATTAGTATTTAAAGCCGGGTTTAGCGACATACGAATACTTGCCAACATACCACCAATACTATCGTGTAAATCTTTCGCTATTCGTTGTCGTTCTTGTTCTTCACCTTTAAGTATACCTTCAACAGCTTCTTGTTTTCGAATCTGGTCAATCTTATCTAAATCTTTCTGATGGTTGATTTGGATTTGTTCATTAAGTTTTCGCTGTTTAAGGTAGTTTTTATAGATCAATAGAGAAATGGTGAAAAACAGTAATATACCAATCACGAGTATAAATATCCGGTCGCTTTTATCTTTTGATGATAATTCGTGTGCTTGGTTTTCTACTTGCAGTTTTTCGATAGTTTTGTTTTTTTCAAAATGCTGGTGTAAAGATTCCAGCTCCAGCATTTTTTCTTTCATTTTTGCGGATTGTAAACTATCCGTCAGTTGATTAGATTTTTTTAACCAAGTTAGTGAGGTCTTGAAATCTCCTAATAATTCATTGACTTGAGCCAATTGAGCAAAGGTTACTCTCCGATTAACAGGGTCTTTGGTTAATTGATTATCATGAATTAAATTCTCTAAAATTTGTTTGGCTGTCAAGTAATCTTTTTGCATTAAATAGACATTATATAGTCGAAAATGCAGGATTTGCAACAATTGAATTTGTTGGTATTCATGGGCATATTGAATGCCTTTTTTTAAAGCAATTAATGCTTCATTATAATTTGTTTTAGTCGTATGGTATAAACCTACCTGGTAATAGTAGTTCGCCAAATGTTGCGATTTAGGATACTTTTTTATAATAGGTTCAGCTAAATCGAGGTATATTTTTGCCGATTTAGAATCAGGGATATAACAATAATTACTGATAAGATTGAGGTAGGTAATTAATTGAGCAGGACTTGGCTTGCTCGCATTTTGAAATGTTTTAATTGCTTTTTCGTGCTGTTCAATTCCTTTTTGAAATTCTCCAACAGACATAAAAACCATGCCCAATTGCGTATAGAAATAGGTTAATAATTCTGTGTTTTTTATTTGTTGTGCGATTGGTATACAGGTGTTTATCAGTGTTTGAACCATGCTGTCATAGCCTTTGTCGCCCACTTGCAAGATGGTGTTTTGGTAATGCGCTAACGCTAAAACCTCTTGATTCGAACTATCTTTTGAATGGTTTAATTGTTGGATGCTAAGTTGCAAATTGCGAATAGCTTCTTTTTTATTGCCACGATTTCCCTCATACAAACCAACATAATAATGGTAGGTAGGTGCTAATTGAAGGTGTTCGTTCAACACTTTTTTAGCCTGTTGAAGTGCAAATAAGCTTTTGGTACTATCTCGTTGAACATAGAATTCTGAAGTTTTCAATAAGTTGATTAGTTTGATTTCGGAATGTTCATCTAAAGATGTCAAACTAGCTAATTGATGGATATAATTTTCCTCATCTAAAGGAATTAATGCCTGAGCGATTAAGACATGGTGATATATACCTAGCATGCTCAAAAGGAGCATAAGTTTTATTTTCATAGGGGTGATTTATGCAAATATGTTA
Organism: Sphingobacterium sp.; assembly: GCA_036781025.1. Classification (GTDB taxonomy): domain Bacteria; phylum Bacteroidota; class Bacteroidia; order Sphingobacteriales; family Sphingobacteriaceae; genus Sphingobacterium. Next base: position 76,817 of record DAIQBS010000006.1, read on the forward strand.
ATTATTATATGTTATCATGAAGATTTATTAAAATTCATAGTATACCATTAGAAAAATATCATGGTAAGTGGTGATTGTTCATCGTTATTATAAACTGGATATTTGTGAATATTAATTGAAAATAAAACGAATGGAAAGATTAACATCATTTAAAAAATTATCCTTATTTCTGTGTTTAATAGTTTTTATAGGGTTGAATTACTCTTGTAGTAAAGAAGAAAATGAGCCTCAGGTAAAAAAAGGTAAGGTGGAAGATGCGGTAGGAACTTATAAAGGTGTACTCGAAGTTGGTAGTGAGGATTATTACGATGCAATTATCGAGGTGACTAAAGTAGGGGATCAAAAGTTGAGTGTAAAAGCAAAAGTTGGACAACCTTATTCCAATGTTACTTCAAAGATTTTTACAGTAGAAGTGGGTGATTATTTTAATGTGGATCCAATTGATCTTGCTTCATTAAGTATATCACCGGAAGGATTATTTCATTATGATGGTTTAGCCAAATCAATTTATGTTTCGACTTCTAAACAACAAGAAACAGATATTAAATTTAATTTTGAAGGAACAAAACAATAATATTTAATTTGATTGAAAAATAATGTGCTTTCATTTGAATATTCTTATTTTTGGGTATTCACACAAAGAACTATATCATGATTAAAAACACGCGAGTTGCATTATTAGGTTTATTTTTTGGTTGCCTTTTAAGTTCAAATGCAGAAGCTCAAATATTAAAAAACATAGGTAAAAAGTTAGAGAAAAAAGCAGAAGAGGTTATTGATCGTAGCCTTGATAAAGCGACTGCTGAAAAAACAACGAGCAATACTTCTAATCCTGAAGTTTCAGGAAGTGCTAAAAATAAACAACAAGGGCCTTTTAAGAATATTGCAGCATTACCTAATGATTTTGTGAGAGGGGAGGAGGTGATATTTTTTGATGATTTTTCAAAGGATGTATTAGGGAAAATGGGAGCTCATTGGACAAGTAATGGGACTGGATCTGTGAAAGAAGTCGAAGGATTTGAAGGAAATTGGTTGCAATTAAATCATTTCAACACCTATAAAATCAAGGATTTATTTCGTATTCCGGAAAATTTCACTTTAGAATTTGATGTTTTGACATTGGCTGAAAGCAATGATAAGATTCAATTGAACTTTGGTTTCGATTATAATAAGGGAGTTGGAGAACATTACTTTTTAGCTTACCAAAATCCAGTGAATGTGAACGCTTCTTTTCGATTTAATCGCTTTGAATTTAATAGTTCAGAGGTTCAGCCTAAAAAGAAAAGTGAAATAGAAGCAAATATGTCTTATTTTATTAACGATGTCATGAAAGTGAAATTAATGATATCTGGTAATCGTATGCATGCTTATGTAAACAATTTTAAAATATTAGACACTGAAATGATTGATCCAATGACTAGAAAATATTTTTATTTGGCTTTGGAGAATGAGGATAATGCAGGTGAGGTGTATATCTCTAATGTGAAGATGACTAAATTGAATTAAGTTTTTCAAAACTGGATTTATCTAGTGCCGTATTAATCATTCTATACGGTTAAAAGAATTAAATATTTTAAGGGCTTAATGTAATTTATTAAGCCCTTTCTTATGGTTTTCAGAAGGAAGTAGTATTCATATATGGAAAGGAACTTTAGCTTTTGAACTTAACATAGGTTCCGAATTTTAAAAAGCTGCCCCTTTCGGGGCAACTCATTCACACCAACTCATTATAACCATTACAATTTATCTTTAACACAACGTATTGGATATCGATGATCTCTGCGTGGTTGTATCTCTAGATTTGCTCCATCTAAATAAACAGTTCTATGGGATAAGAAATTAAAATATTTATTTGGATTTTCATTGAGTGCCAAAAATGTTGGGGGAGCAAATACATAATCTTTCAATTCGGCGGGGACACCATGTCTTCCCGTTGAAGGAGTAGGATCTTGACTATCACTTGCCAAGTATACTGCATCAAAATTACGTATCGTTACATCACCTCCTTCAATATTTGGAATAATGGATACAGGAATATTGTTGAACACAAGACCTCTAAGTCCTCCGCCAGCAAAAAACTTCAGTTTGGTGGAAGCACCACCATTTTCATTCTTACCAGTGAAATAAATATATCCAGCTTTGTTTTTTGTTCCTGTAGGAGAATTTCCTACACCATTGGCCTGAAGACCTGTAAAATATCCAACATCCCCATCAGTATTAATAACAACAGGAGGTCCTAAAGATTCAAAATCTTTTAGGGTTGGCATTCTCCATTTACTTCCAGCTATTTTTTTGCAAGGATCTGCAATGGGGTATTCAATTTTTGGTGTTTTAGGATCAGGAGAAGATATGTTCATGGCAGGTAGAAGTTCAGGCTCTGGAGAGCCAAAATTCCAATAATCGGTATATCCGTAGTCAAAACCTGTTTCTTCTGGATATTTTCTATTATAATAAATGCCATTTTGATAGGTTAAATTTCCTGTTGCCCAAATTAGGTCGCCCACAACTACTCCACCAGCCCCTTTGAACGTCAGGTTTAAGGTGTATTTATATCCAGGAATCAATTTAAATCCTGTGACGCTAATATTGTATTTAGTGAGTCCATCTATTGTTATTGAACTGATATTATAGATATTTTCTTCGGTAGTGTTGGGACAGACATAACGCAATGCACTTTCAATAACAGGTTTGTTTAATTCAGGAAATGTAATATTTGCACTATTAGGTACATCCAGGATAGTAAACGATCCATCAATAAGCTTTAGTGTGTAAATCATGTTTCTATGGTTCGTTATATAGCTAGTTATGGCCGAAATATTACCAACATCTACACTATTGATAGTTACTTTAATTTGACTTAGTTTGTTTTTCAATACGATTGGAATCACATTGTTACTTCCAGTTATCACCATGTTTTTAGTGAAATGTAACCATCCATTTCCATTGGTACTGGTGGAATTAATCACAGCTGAGTTTAAATTTGTATTTGGTGCAATTCCAGGATCTGCAGTATTGCCCAGAGAATATGCCACAAAAACATATTCTGTACCTACGGTTAATTTTATAGGATTGTTCAAATGCTCACTTCCTACAATGAATAAGTCTTGTGAAACAAAATTTCCATTTTTTTGGTAAATAGCGACTCTGTATTTAACTCCTTTTTTTAATGGATTTATGATTAAGCCAGGTGTTGTGGTGACTGTTGCAGCTCGATTCATTGGAACTTTTAGTGATTCATTAATTAGTTCTGCATGAAGGACTTGATTTTCGCTTATAGGAATTATCTTTTCTTGATTTTTGGCCAAGCTATTTAATCTAGTAGAACCATTTTTTAAATCTTCCACAATAAATTCTGTTCCTTGCATGGAAATTTGTATTTCTGTAGTTTCTCCTAGTGATATATCTTTTTTGCAAGCTACATAGGTTATTGTCAATCCAATAAGTAAAAGTAAATAATAAGACTTCTTGTAAAGTGTGTTCATTTTGTGATAGTAAAAATTGTAGTGTGATTATATTCAAACAAAAATTATATGCTAATATTATTTTTTGTTAAATTATAGTTTTTAATTTATGCAAATATGAAATAATGTTATTCTAAAAAAAATGATTTAAATCATATTTAAAATAATAGTTATCAATTTCTTTAATTGTGATATTTTTTGAAATATTATTCTTAATGGTGTATAAAATAAAATCAGGTTTAATCATTTTTATCGTTACGGTTCGATGTGCTATTATTCATTATATAAAGTAAAAAGATTTAGTGTTACAATAACTTTATATAGATTTTTAAGATAAAATATAAATTTATAATGAAAATTTTAATAAAGTGACTTATGTCATTTTGTTTATGATTTAAGTATTGAATATTTGTAACAATATTTAATTATTAAAATAGTTTTATATTAAATTTTAATTAAAAAATAGTTGTCATGTATATTAATGAAGATGTAGACCAAAATATGGCATTGGATGAAGAAGCTGTTAAAAAAAAATATGAAAAGCCTGTGATAAGTTTATTTATCGTGGAGATGGAGGATAATATTTCAGCAGGATCAATTGTGATTGGAGCTGGAGATAATCCAACCATGGAAAGTTGGGATGGTACCGGTGTGATTGAAGAAGAGAAATTGTGGTACTAGGTTGTGTTGCATTGTTGGTATTGCGTATAAATTATTTGTATTGATCTTTAAAATTGAAATAAAAAATTTCCACACTAACTATTAATTTCTTCTAAAGAATCATTTAAGGAGGTTTTGTTTCAAAATAAATAGTTTTCACATTAAGCATCATTTACTAGTAAGTAAATGGGCTATGTTATGAAAAGAGCTGAAACTATTCCAATAATTAAAAAAACAATCTAATCTCTGGCAATTTGACATATTCGATAATGCAATAATGAATTATATAGGTGCTAATGAAATTGAAAAATTTATATAAAATCTTGATCCATTTTTAACTCAATAATCTAAATGACCATGAATAATAATCAGATTGATAATTATACTATCCCATTAAGAGAGTTTTCAGAAGAGTTGTATCAGACTTTCATGTTGTATTTAGCTGGATTTAGTCCTATTGAAATAGCTGATTTTTTGAATGTTTCTCTTGAAATAGCTGAAAAAAGAATTATTTATATACAAAGAATATTGAGTTCTATCGATAAAATTATCCCCAATTAATATTTAAAATCAATGTTCAAAATTGTTTTTATTAAGTAGCGTCTCCTCTCCGGAGTTTAACTGTAAGAGGTACAAGGCAATGTACCTCTTCTCTTTTATTTAGTTTTTTGTTCCGAGCAAAAGAATGATTAAATTTATGTAAAATAAAATCAACTTAGCATAACCTAAAAACTGAACTAAACCTATGCTTAAAATTAATCTCTTTCTACTGTTGATTTGGATACTTTCGGTTTTGAATTTATCTGCGCAACATCCAACAACTAATAGACAAAATGAATATTCGCAGGTTAAAAAAATTAAAGATATTCTGATATATGAAGATCCTCAGTTTTATGTGGCTTTTCCATCCATTGTAAAAACTAAGAATGAGTTTCTTATCGCTTTCAGGCGAGCTCCGAATCGAATAGCCTTAGGCGAAAAATACAATACACATACGGATCCTAATAGTTATTTGGTGATGCTGCGGTCAAAAGATGGAGAGCAATGGCCTAAAAACCCAGAAACGATTTATGCGAATCCTTTTGGTGGATCTCAGGATCCCTGTTTATTACGTTTGAAAGATGGAACGTTGCTATGCACAAGTTATTCTTGGGCACCTGTGAAGAGTGAAGCAGTTGCAACTATGAAGAAACCAGTCTATAGTGAAGGCGGATTTGTCGCCATGGGAGGCTATATCGTACGATCATTTGATGATGGAAAGACGTGGTCGGATCCTATTTATCCGCCTCAAGTTAAAGGGGGTATTTATTATGATGCGTTGGGGAATCCAATGCCGGCATACAATAGGGGAGCCTTGTTTGAAAGTAAAAGTGGAAGAATATTCTGGGTTGTTGCTGCAATGGATGATTATCCATTAACCAAAACATCGAATCATTTGCTGTATTCGGATGATAAAGGCTTAACCTGGTCGTATTCAGCAGTAGTTGCTTCGGATCCTAAAATTGTATTTAATGAAGCCTCGGTTTATGAAACACCTAAGGGAGATATTGTCGCTTTTATTCGAACAGAAAATAAGGAAACACAAGCCTGTATAGCACGATCTAAAGATGGAGGAAAGACATTTAATTGGCAGTCTATGGGTTTTTACGGACATCCATTAGCGGCTGTTCGATTACCAGATCAACGGGTTTTATTAACCTACGGGTATCGCCAAAAACCTTGTGGTATTCGTGCAAGAATTCTTAATCCGGAATGTACTGATTTTGCTACCGCAGAGGAAATCATATTAAGGGATGATAATGGACCAGGAACTGATGTTGGATATTCTTGGCCAGTGGTGATAGATAAAAATAAAGCATTGGTCGTATATTACATGACTAAACCCGATGGAATGCGTATCATCGCAGGAACATTATTAGCCATATAGTCTTGACTTAATTTAATTTACTGAATCGAAGACATCGCTGCTTTTACTGCTTTATTCCTTGCATTCGTTTAGTTGTTGAGGTAAATAAAGGATGGATTTATAGTAATTTGAAAAGTAGCTGTGCCGTGTTAAATCGCGCAGCTAAATTTTGGATGTACCTAGCGTAACAATCGCTATTGATCTTTTGCTTTCTCAAAGCAAGTGCCTAAATAATAATCAATTCGCTACAAAAAATATTTTATATTGGATTTGGGCTTCAATAATATACCATGATTATAAATAATTAACAGACTCTTCTTAATTTAGACTCACTAACTATTAACAAATAAATTATTAATCCACTTTCCATGAAAGCTCCGGAAACACATGGTACTTATGGTGCTTCGCTTTTTGATATCCGTTGGAAGCAAAAGCGACAAGCAATCTTAGAACGTGATAAGAATAGGTGTGTAATTTGCCAGAAGCCTCATATTCTTCAAGTTCATCATCGGCAATATCATTTTATAAATCGCTTGAACTGTTTTAAGGAACCTTGGGATTATCCGAACGAATTGTTGATCACCTTATGCACTGAATGTCATAAAAGGGGACATCGCAAATATAAAATACCAACCAAATACATTTAACCCAATGAGTCTATTTAACTTTTTTAAGAAAAAGCAAAACGGAAGCTCGACAGAAGAAGCCTTAATTAATGGCTATCTTCCTCCAATACCGGAAGATATTTTTGTAGAAAAAGATGTCCAACAGGATTTGACTGCTCCAGTTAATTCGTTTACGGGGATTAATGCCATATTTTCCTATCTACAATCAGATTTTGAATCGAAAGGTTTCAATGATGCACTCACAAGTCCTGATGAGAAATATAAGGAAGATAATTTGCGATTGATCAAATTTGATCTTGAAATTATTATTTCCAAAGTGAAGACTTATCATGATTCATTCCTAAAAGAGCTGGAATTTCATATCAATTCCAGAAAGCGATCTGGCTTAATTGATTTGGTCGAAGAGCTTCGCTCAAAAAAGGAGGATCTTGAAAATCATATTCAAAAAGTTGTTCTGATAGAGGAATCCCTCAAGACGGATTCTGGACTATTTGAACGAGCAATCTTGGCCTATAATCGAGGTTTTACTAAGGGATTAGCTTCTATAACACAAAGAACCTTACTATCTAAAGAGTTTTGATATGAAAAAAAATCTATGGCTTAGGTTTGGTTGTTTACTCACGGGATACAATTATTACCTGGTTCAACATTCGAGTGAGCAGAGCTCAAAAACAGTGAAGAAATTTACTTCTGCTATTATGTTAATTGTATTGGTTTGGATATTTATAGCTTATTCATTTGCAACTACATATCTTCATGTTGGTGTATTGGGTGGAGTATTTGCGTCGATTATTGCCGCATTTGTAGTTATTCAAATTGAACGAATTATCATTCTATCTACTAAAGTCAATAAATGGTCAATTGGTTTCCGAGTTGTACTTGCTGTAGGGATGGCTTTATTAGGTTCTTTTATTTTGGATCAAATTCTTTTTAAGGACGATATTGAACTTAGAAAGACACAAATAATGGAGGAACGGGTAAAAACTGCCATAAAGATATCAGAGAAAGAAGTAAATGAACAAGTACGCAATATGGATAGCAGTATTTTTCAATTGGAACAGCGGTCGCAAAAATTATCAGAAGAGTTACAAAAAAATCCAGTGATTGTTACTTCTTACACCAATACATCTGTAACCACAGATAATGAAGGTAATCGCATTAATAGTACCAATTCAACAAATAAAATGGTAAATGAAAACCCCAAAAAGCGTGAATTGGAACAGATACATGATCAGATCAATATTCTTAATGGCCAAAAGTTTAAAACATTAAGCTCGTTGGATTCTATAAAAGCAAATAAGGAAAAAGATTTACGTAAATCTTCGGGTTTTATTGATGAATTGAAAATATTACATGAAGTAATCACCAGTTCAAAAATAGGTTTATTTGTCTATTTACTTTTCCTTTTCTTTTTTCTTGCCATAGAGTTATTTGTCGTCAGTATAAAACTTTCTGAAACAACTTCAGATTACGACCGCTTAATAAATCACCAAACTGATGTAAGAATTAAAATGTTGGAACGATTGAATTTATAGCTATTGTTTGTTTTCGCAGGTACAGTTCTAAATAAGATGAGGGAAAGTCTTTTCGTTGGATTGCTATGGGAAATATTAATCAAATAAGGTTGGAGGGTTTATATTACCGAGATTATGATTGATATCCTTATTACTTTTTCTGCTTTTCATACCGGTTACGCGTTCTGTCTGATGACTCATTAATTCATGAGGATATGGGATCATGAGTTGTTCAATTTCTTTTCTGTCCTCAGTAAACAACCATGACTCACGATCTTTTTCTCCAATAATTAATGGCATTCGTTTTTTTTCATTATGTATTTCTTCAAGAAGGGGATTAGCTGCCGTAGTGATGATGGAGAATGTTGGGTAATGGTCTCCAGTATTTTGATCTGTCCAAAGGCTGTAAACGATACCTAAAGTTAACAAATCTTGATTTGGGGCGTAGATAAAGTAATTTTCTGTTTCTTTTTTATCTAAAGCACGATGCGGTTCGTAAAAACCTGTGACATAAAGTAAGCCGCGTTGGCTTTCAATATAAGGTTTATAAGATGCTTTCGTAAATATAGATTCCGATTCAGCATTTAATGTATTGGCATATTTATTTGCATCCTCTTCGGTTTTTACCCAATAAGGAATTAATTTCCACCGAGCTGCTTGGATAATATCTGCCTGATGATTTAATGTGACAGGTAGCATAGGACGAGTAAAACCAGATACATGGAATATTTCGTCTGCCTCATATTTGATTATCTTCTTAGGGATTTTCGTTTTGAGGCTTGCTTTGTTTGGGGCTCCTACATGGTAACACATAATTAAATGTACGTATTAATTGTATATTAATTGAATTTAACGTATTTTGAATATTTCTCTTGGAAGAGGATTTTATATTGTAGCATTTAATAATCTGCTTAATCTGGAAATTTTAAACCACCTAACATCTACTTTTTATTGTTATAACATATGTGGAAATTAATTGTAAACTGTTCTATTTTACTTTTTTTATGTATTTCTCCAGTCCTTTTAGAAGCTCAGCATAAAAAAAACCAACCAAATGTGTTGCTACTATTAGTAGATGATTTGAAACCTGCTATTCATGGGTATGGAGATTTATTTGCTAAAACTCCTCATATAGACCAATTAATAAAGCAGGGGGTTCGATTTGATCGTGCGTACAGTAATCAAGCTGTGTGTGTAGCTTCTAGGAACAGTTTGTTATTAGGTAGCCGATCTACTTCCACAGGATTATATGATTTTGGTCGGGATTTTAGACAGTATTATCCGGATGCCATCACCTTGCCTCAAGCATTTAAAAATGAGGGATATCATACACAAGCTATTGGGAAAGTATTTCACATTGGACACAACACCTACAATGATACGATTTCATGGTCTGTTCCTCATTTTCATGAAAAAATCATTGAGTATTTAACCATGGATAAATCAAAGTCGGAGAAGACGATTGAAGAAGCTCTTTTTGAAAACGAAAGTTGGGAATATGCTTTAAAACAAATCAAGGGTTTAGCTTGGGAGGCTCCAGATGTAGCGGATGAAGCTTATGGAGATGGTCGGGTGGCTAGGCAAGCAACCCATGTATTGGATTCCTTAATAAACAAACAACAACCCTTTTTCTTGGCAGTGGGTTTCGCTAGACCACATTTGCCTTTTTCAGTACCTAAAAAATACTGGGATTTATATAAAGAAGAAGAAGTGCCAATGCCGATTACAGAAAATCACCCCATCGGAGCCCCACCAATGGCTATAAAGAAATTTGGTGAAATTGAACAATACCAAAATATCCCCAATTATCAAAAAGACAAGCGGTATCCTGATAGCTTAAAAAGGAAGCTGATTCATGGTTATTATGCAGGAGTCAGTTATGTAGATGCGCAAATAGGGAAGGTGCTTACAAAATTGAGGGAATCAGGGTTAGCAGAAAATACGATTGTAGTACTATGGGGTGATCATGGATATTTATTAGGGGATATGGGTATGTGGACCAAACATGTTAATTACGAACAGGCGAATCGTATTCCATTGGTGATATCCTACCCTAAGAAAACATTAAAAAATCATACGAGCAAAAGGGTTGTGGAAACTGTAGATATTTACCCAACACTCATGGAATTGGCGGGTTTACTAATGCCTAAAAATAAATCTTTTACCTTTGATGGAAGCAGTGTTTTACAGTCACTTACCAATACAAAACACCAGGTTGATTATGCCTATCATTGCTATCCTCGAGATGGATGGATGGGAAGAGCGATCAGAACGGATGAATTTAGATTAGTGGAATGGCGTAATATTCAAAATCCTAATCAACAGCCTAACTATGAATTTTATACATATGCTGATGATTTGTTAGAATATAAAAATACTGCAGATTTGAATAATGAGGATTTTAAGAGTTTATTGCACTTGCTAGAGATGCAACCTCCATATATTAAACCATTAGCAGCAAGTCCAGCTAGAAATTAATTTTTTATATAATTTTTTTATTGAACATATTAAAATTAGGAAAAGGTATCAGGATTGGAATAAAAATATTTTTTTATTTGAAACATTTAATGGGCTGGCTATTAGTAAATTATTATAAATTACAATGTTTCTGAGTAATAAAAGTAAATATATGTTTAGATGATTTTTGAAGAGTAAATTTTTTTATTTTTTTTCATAAAAATAATAGCTGAATTAATTAACCATATCTTTAAAATAGAAAGCCAGTTAAAAAAAATGAGTTATCACAATTAAATTGATGTTAATAAACGAAAATAAATGAAGTTTTTTGGCGAATAGGTTCTAGAAAAAGATTTTCTTGATTTTGATATGTAGAAATTTATAGTATAAAATTGTTATTTTTGTTATAATAAGGGATAATAAAATGGAATCAAAACCAAAAATTAATGTTCTGTATGTAGACGATGAAGAAAATAATTTGTTTTCTTTTAAGGCGACTTTTCGATTAAAATACAAGGTTTTTACTGCAATTAATGGGAATGATGCTATGGACATTATCAATAATAATGATATCCAAATTATCATAACTGACCAACGTATGCCTGGTATGACTGGCGTGGAGTTTCTTGAAAAGGTAATAGAAACACATCCAAATCCTATGCGTATCTTATTGACTGGTTACACAGATATGTCCGCAGTTGTTGAAGCTGTAAACAAAGGAAAGATATTTTATTATCTAAATAAACCTTGGAGCGAAAAAGAGATTGATGATATCATCGCGAAGGCTTATGAGATTTATTTAAATAAGCAGGAGATTATTGAACAGAATTCAAGATTGGAACTATCTAATGAACAGTTCGAATTTTTACTACGTCAAAAATTACTATCCTAGTTATTATTTCAATTTAAATTAACCTTTTGATGGAATTATAACTTTAAAAGTTGCGCCAATACCTTCATTGGATGTCAAAATAATTTCACCATTTAATTTCTGTACAGCATTTTTCACATTGTAAAGTCCAAAGCCCATTCCTTCAGCTTGGTCGCTTGCGCGATGGAATAAATTAAAGATAACATCTTGACTTTCAATTGGGATTCCTATTCCGTTATCTTCCACTATAATAATTACCTGATTTGGTTCTGTCCTTACTGTTATATTGATAGTTTTGTGAAATTCATCTTTTTTCTGGTATTTAATAGCATTGGAAATTAGGTTGTGTAAGATGAGTTCAATAATGGATTTATCACTAATAAAAGGGAAACTTTGATCAGCAAAAGTATTAATAGTAACACCTCTACTTTTTAAGAAAACATTATAGAAATCTAATACATTTTCGAAGATAGCTTCAAAATCGATGATGGAAAGATTTAAATCGCCTCTTCTTACTAAGTAATATTCTCCTAAATTGTCAATATATTCTTCTAGTCTGACAACAGACTTTTTCATTAACTCTAGAATTTCATGGAACTGTTCTACACTATCGAAATCCATAGCGATTTTGATGGCTCCGACAATCCCAGATAATGGGTCTTTCAAGTCGTGACTTACGCTGTAAGCAAACTTATCTAGTTCCTCATAAGCTTTGACAAGTTCACGATTTTTAAGATCTAACATAGAGTGGGTGAGGTAATATCGATTCGCTTCTTCAATACAGGAAATCATATCCGCTTCATCCCAAGGTTTACGCATAAACCTGAACACATTTCCTCGATTGATGGCGTCCAATACAATTTCAGGATCGGGCAATGCCGTGAGCAAGATTCGAACTGGTCTAGGAAATTCTTTTTTGATCCGTTCAAAAAAGTCGACTCCCTGTTCACCTTCCATTCGTTGATCACAGAAAATCATCCGTATTTGCGCATTTGTCAATAAAATGTTAACGGCTTCAATCGTATTGCTTACTGTATGTACTGTATAGCGTTTCCGAAGCATGGCTTTGAAAGCTATTAGATTATTCTTTTCATCATCAATATATAATATTTCAATATTTTTTTCCATGAGATAAATGACAGTTAGCTGTAAATCCTGTTAATTGTTTTGTGTTTGTTGTTGAATAGGAAGCGTGATTGTAAATGTCGTTCCTAAACCGACGGTTGAATCCAATATTATTTTGCCTTCATGTCTTTCAATCGTTTTGAAGGCGATAGACATACCCAGGCCAGTTCCTTCACCTACATCTTTAGTGGTGAAAAATGGTTCAAATATTCTTTTTTGTAATTCAACAGGAATACCTATACCATTATCTGAAATCTTAATTTCTATACAATTATATTGAGGCAAATGATTTGTAGCGATGGATATTTTTCCACCAGGAGAGTCTTCAAATTTTTTAGTAACGGCGTAAATTCCATTGGTTAGAATGTTCATAAAAACCTGGTTCAATTTTCCAGGGTAACATTCTATTTCTGGAAGTTCTTCGTATTGGCGAACCACATCAATTTTTTCTCTTAACATGGTATTCAGGATGACAAGGGTAGATTCGATACCCTCATTAACATCGGCATATTTTAAGGTGTCTTCATCGACTCGAGAAAAAATGCGAAGGCTACGAACAATTTCAGCAGTTCTTTCTGCTCCATCTTGAACCCCTTTTAATAAGTAGTTTATCTCATCCTTGAGGTAATCGACTTCATGTTCATTTTTACTGAAGTTAATTTGTTTTTGTTTTTCAGTACGATCAAGGGTTTCATTTAAAGCGATATCTTCTAGATTATCCATGACATCCCAAATGACTTGAATATCTCTTTTTAAGGGAGAGATACTAGCAGTCACAAAATTTATCGGGTTATTTATTTCATGTGCAACACCAGCTGTTAGTTGTCCTAAGGAAGCCATTTTTTCGGATTCAACTAATTGTGATTGTGTTTCACGAAGATTCGCTAAAGTCAGATTTAAGGAATTATTAGATTCTTGTAAATCAAGCGTTCTTTCTTCCACTTTCCTTTCGAGGATGATGTTTTGTTCTTTTATGAGGCGTTCATTTTCCTGAGAAATCGCTAATTCACGGACCTGCAAATCCATCACTTCTTTTCTGTAATTATTTATTTTATCAGCAAGAGCAAATGATAGGATTAGTGCTTCGATAATAGAGCCTATTTGGATAGCTCTGTTGGTTAGAATATTGTTGGGTAATACTTGATAGTCTTTAAGAACAAAAACAAGTACACTAACCATAAAAATGTACCAAGCAAAGAGGAATAGTTTGGATTGCTTATAACTTGTTTTGGATAAATTGAAGGCTAATACTAATACGACTATTGCACCTCCACCAGCGACGATATTCACTAGTTTGTAGGAATAGGAAATAAATCCAAAAATCAATAATATAATTGCTAGAATGTAGCCTGCCAAGAAAATATTTAGTAATTTATTGAATCTTACAGAACTTAAAGCTGTTTGCAGAAATGTTTTGACAAAGATGATGGTCGCAATTCCCGACATCGCACCTGAGAAAGTTAAAATTCGAGAAGTAAACCATTCGTTTTTAATAGAAAATACCCTTTCAAATAATCCCAAAATTGCTAATTGAGCCACCATGACCCAAAAAATATAATTCACATAGCTCGCGTAGTTTTTATCTCTAGTCGATATGTAGATAAAACCATTGTAAAAAATAAGCGAAAGCATTAATCCGAAGTATATGGCCGATATAACATCTTCTTTCTGTAGAAACCAGAATAATCCTAATGTACTGGTGATGGAGATAGGTACAGTTAATTGGGTTTGGTTTGATAATTTAAAATAACAGGTGACACGTTCTCCTTCGTGGAACTTAAGTTCATATAGGTAATATTGATGATTGAATTGCCTGTCATTAATCGCATCCCCAACTGTATATTTTATACTATCGATTTTATCTTTATGAACAGCATAATAAGAGACTTGATCAATATTAGGTAAAGAAAGACTTATAAATAAATTTCCAACATTTGGGGCCTTTTCAATATCAAATTTCACCCAATGAGTTTTTCCATCAATACCTAAATTAGGGACGTCAATATCGCTATAGATAAATAAATCTGGTTTATTTCTGACTTCCTCAAACGTCATTGATTCAGATTCATCGGTAAAAATCTGGAGGTTTTTTCCAATAAATAATTTTGAATTTCCTTCGAATTTGATAATTTTTTCTTTAGGAATTTCTGCTAATAAAATAGGTATGGTTATTAAGTATACCCATAATAAGCAAAAGATATATTTCATGTTACCTTAACTATTGGAATTTAAAATTTGTTTTTCCAGATCGATATAATGTCTTCCTGATTGAATTGAATGACCGAGTAATACTTTTCTAGCTGCCCAAGAAGAAACACCTGCACCTAACATGACTTCTGATGCTAGTTGTGGCCAAGATTTCAATGTTTTACCAATTTCAGGTAGAGACTTTTTCATACCTGTGGATAGCTCTTGGAAGTTTACGATTTTAAATAGGACCTCCATTTTTTGCTGTGGAGTCCATTCAGTCATCTGATTAATTTCATCATCATTGATTAATCCATGAAATAAAGGTCTTTCAGGTTCTAAATCAAATCGTTCAATATCAAGCATACATCGATCATTAGTTTCCATAATCACGGGAATGTTATAATTTCTAGCTTGTAATCTACTTTGTACTTTCATTTCAAACCCATCACACACTTCAAGAAGTATATCCAACGGTTTAGAACCTTCAAAAAAAGATGACATATTATCAGAAGTTAATCCTTGGTCGAAAACTTCAACATGGATATAAGGGTCAATTTCTGCAATTTCCCTCGCAGCAAGAATGGCTTTATTTTCTCCTAAATTGAAAACTGAAGATCTAAGTCGGTTAAGATTACTTAAGTCTAGACTATCAAAATCTGCTAATTTTAAGCTGCCAGCAATTCTTTCCATAGCCAATGTAACAGCAATTGATTGTCCGATGGAAAGACCAATAATACCAACTGTTTTCGTAGCAAGGAGTGCTTGTTCCTGAGGTTCTAATTTTAGCTGATTGCGATTTGTTCGAACTTCAATAAATTCTAATTCAGGAAGTAAATGTACCAGGGAGTTTTTCCAAGGGTAGAACACCCAAGAGCCTAAAGATTCGAAGGGTTTATCTAGTGTATATTCTTTGTAAAATTGCTTGTAATTCTTTAAGTTGATATCTTGAGGGTATCTGCATTTGTAAAGATCAATAAGCTGCCTCTCAAAATAATCTATGATGAGTAATTGCGGATTATCAAATTTGAATTTCACCAAATCATGAACATGATCGGGAAAAGCCATTTGATAAATTGTAGTTTCATAAAGGCTTGTAATTGTAGAAGACATCGGTTTTAGTTGCTTATAAAATCATAATATTCTCAGGGTTATTTTCAACAGTAATATTTCGAGGACCATTGGCCATTTTAACAATTTCTTCAAGATTCCAATCTTTAAGGTCATTTAATCCTAAATCGTAATGAATTTCGATTTCCTTATTTCTTAAGGTTTCAATTCTCGAACCTACACTCATTTCTCTAAGATCTAAAATGGCTTTTTTATCTTCCTCAGAAGCTAATGGTAAATTAATAACATCATCTAAAATCATGGTCGTAGCAAGTAAATCTAATTTTGGATAGTAAAATGTTCCATTATTTCCTACCCCAGTTTCTTGCCTGTAACCTACGGCTTTAGTAAGGTTGATGGTATATGGAGCACAAAGGGCAAAAAGTGAATGAAGACCGATTTTAGGAGCAATAGCAATGGCAGCGCGGGTTAGGAAGATACTGCCTATACCATAACCTGCAATTTCTCGCGAATTCCAAAGGCCACAGCCTTCTCCTGTGCCAGTCTGAGCAAATGACCAGACCAGGTCTAGGATTTTTGGATCCATTAATCCGGTTGCTTCTTCTATTGGGAGGGGTTGTGTTCCTCCTGCCACATGAATGCGTGCGCCTCCATACACGGCGGATCCGTCCAATGATTCTACAATGAGAACGAAGGCTGCTGGATTAAACATCCAATCATCTTTGGAAGAAGTTACTTTTTTGACACCTATGGAAGTAAGGACATGTTCATGTCCTTTGATAAACCTTCTGCACGTTTCGGCATCGTCAATTGCTCGAAAGGCCCTGAGCCGTACAGTAGGTCGGTTGTTATTTATGATTAATGACACTCTTTTGTTTTTGTTTCTGGTAGAAAAATATCTAAGCTATTTCTAAAACGAATAGATGTTTAGACATGTTTCCAAATATAAAATTTACTATCGGTATGATAAAATCAAAATTAAGCCTTCCATAATTTTTAATTTTACTATCTCCTTCGAACATTAAATTACCTGTCCTAATAGTGGACAAATTAAGAATCTAAGATGTTTGCGGATTAAGTAAAAATAATTGGTGTAATAGTTAGTATTTTTTCAGGCCTACCAAGATTTAAACTCAAAACATTTTTATTAAGCGATATTATATTAGTACAATATTAGCATAGGAAATTCATTAATCCAAATAGGAAAGGTTTAAAGATGCCATAATTCAGTATTGATTTTAAGGAATTACATAAATTTTTTGGGATTTGATAAAAATGGAATAGTGGGAATATCACATAATGTGATTTTTTATTTAAATAGGGAGAGTTAGTAACCCAGGTTTTCTAATAACTACATTTATAACATGTCTTAATTTAATACCTAAATAGAAAGCATCTAAAAATATCTATAAATTAAATTGATGTTTACACAAATATTTCGTTGCATGGTAGAAGATATTGTTATTTTTGCGCACTGAAATCTATTTTATGAACTGCTTTCAAAATTTTTGGAATTTATTGTTAGATTCTAAAACGAAATCGAATATACCCTTTCTGGAATTGAAACGGATAGAAATGGTTTATTTCATAGCGATCATGTGTACTGTTCCAACATTTATTTTTACCATATTGAATATAATTGAGGGAAGATATTTATTGGCGAGTATTAATTTTAGTAATACGTTATGTGGAATCTCTGTTTTAATACTACAATTTAATAGAAAATTTAATTCTGCAAAAGCAGTATTGCTTACCTGTAATTTCTTTTTTTATTTGGCAGGTGCTATGCTATACAAAAATGGAGGAGAATATTTTTTGCTTAGTATTCTTATTTGCTCCATGTTACTGTATGATAAAAAAGTCATTCATTTAATTTTTGGAATTTTCGTAGCTATTTCAATAGGATCTATAACTTTATTTCAGGACGAATTATCCTTAGGAGCAGATGTTCCTAAATTTAGGGCGGTATACAACATGATGACCGCAATTGGATTTATTGTGTTAGTCGTTAATTATTTCTTACTGATTATCTATAGGAATTCGAAAGAAATTGAACTTCAAAATGAGAAGTTGAAGGTTATTAATGCGGATAAAGAAAAAGTTTTCTCCATCATTGCTCATGATATTAAAGCTCCTTTCGCGAATATGGAAAGTTTGGTATATGGATTAAGGGAGCGTGTTTTGAATAATCAAGATTCTATTCAATATATCAATGAAATTTATCAAAATATTCAGAACCAAAATCAAGTTTTGGATGATTTGCTGCAATGGGGAAGCAGTAGTTTGCAAGGAATTTCTAATGTGACAAGCAGCGTAAATTTATTTTACCTTATCGAAGATGTAATTAGTCAATTACAAACTCAAATTTCTAAAAAAGAGATTCATATCAATGTGGAACTTTCCGGTGATTATGTAGTAGTTGGAAATAGGGAACAATTAATCATTGTTTTTAGAAATATCATTACTAATGCGATAAAATTCAGTTATTTTTCGAGTGGTATTGATATTTACGCAACTCATTTAAATTCGAATTTGACTTTACACATTAAGGATTATGGGGTTGGGATTAAAGAACATGATAAACTGCAATTGTTTAAAATAAGAAAGGATAAATCTATAGGAACGAATAACGAACCAGGTACCGGATTCGGTTTATTACTTTGTAGAGATTTGATAGAGCGGAATCATGGTTCTATTAGTATTCAAAGTGAAATTAATAAAGGATCCACATTTTCTATTACGCTTCCTGTTAGCATGGAATTGGAATCGTCAAATTAACTTAAATTATTTAGTAAATAGCCAAGCAATTTTACTATTGAATTCTTCTCTTAATCTTTCAAATTTATTTTATAGTCTGTTGGTTAGTTAATGCAAGTTGAATATGTAAATCGTCAGCAAAAAGTGGACACGTTATTTTAAAATCATAAGGAGTGTTT